>NZ_JBHTAB010000010.1:0-165196 GCF_042663345.1 Haloferax chudinovii | reverse complement strand
CCTGTGGAGACTGCGCTCCCTACGGGAACCACCACAGTTCCTGCAAAGCGCGTCGTGGAAGCAGGAAGCCCTACCCTCAAGGAACGAGCCGCGTCAGCGGCGAGTGAGTAGGGTAGGGTAGTTCACAAGCGTGCCCGGAGAGTTACAGATGGGACTCAAACGCCGCCATCACACGAATCGATGAACCGATTCTGAAAATAATCTAGTGCAGGTGTTTTATTCTCTCGGCTTTTGGAGGATTGTGGCCCACTCGCACTCGATAACGCCCCCGTTATGTTTTCTGCCTTTGAACAGGTCACGGTTGGTGATACTGTCCCACGCAGAACCGATGAGCCGGAATCCCTCGTCCGCTTCAAAGTCTCCGCCGTGTCCCTCGAACTTACCGAGGTTCTGTGCGATGTCGGCAACGTACTTGTGGCTGTGAATGAGTCGTTCGCCAATCGTGTTCTCGCCGATGACGAAGAAGTAGTAGCCACCCGGTTTCAGGTGTTCATAGACACGGGCTAAGTTCTTGAGCATCCCGTCACCGAAGAACTTCCACGTCACATACGCCTTGCGCTCGGCCTCGTTGTGGTCAAGGTGGTGAATCGCCTCGATATCAGCGTCCAGATGGGGCAATCGAGTGTGTTCGTATTCCTCGTCTGTTCCGCACCAGATGTCACGAATCGCGGCGGGGAGTTCTCTGTCCACCTTGCTCATCGACACAGAGTTAGTCCCGATGATGGACTGACGGAGTTCTTTCGCGTCGAATTTTTCGTCTTCTTCGAGGAAATCATATATCCAGAAGAGCCGGAGTTTCGACCCCCTGTAATAATTCATCGCGTTGATGTACGGAGGCGATGTGATTGCGAGGTCTACCTTCTCCCGATACTCAGGGATATCGAAGGTTCGAGCGTCACTCAACCTGATATCAACGTTGGCCTTGTGAGCGGCATTGTTCGCTACGTTCTCTGCTTCCCCTTCGTTTCCAAACGTTTGAATGGTCTGCTGGACGGTTCCGCCGCTGTAGTTGGTGTCGTATATATCGTTCCACAACTCAACGAGTTTACCCCGTGCCTCTTTCAGTTGTTGTGCGTGCGTGTCAAGAACATCCGGTGGATGGTCACCTTCCTCGATTTTCCGCCGCATCTTCTTCGACCTATAGGCTTTGGAGATACCGGGGTCAGCATTAGACACCTCGAAGACCGTATTCGCAATCATCAGCGTCAGCCAGCGATTGAGACGGGTTTTGACCTCGTCGGTACCCATCTCAAGGTCAGCAAGTGCCGCCTGTTCATCCTCGCCAATGTTGGAGAGTGGCTCGAAAGCTCCCCCTATGAAGTCGGCGAGGGCTTTCCTGATTCGAGAGAGGTCGCGGATTGCGACGGGCTCGAACCAATGTTCCTTGTTTGTTCTGTCAAGGAACTCCGCATCGTACTCCTCGTAGACCCGTTCTTCGGTCTGGTCGAGAAGTCTAAGGTATTCTTCTTCTGCGGCTTCCAAACAACTGGGCGGAATGGGTGAGGTAGAAACCTCGGAGACCAATCGGGAGAGCGGATTAATTTCGATTCCTAAGTAGTCTCTTCCGTTGATTTTCGCTTCGAGTCCGGTAGTACCACTCCCAGAGAACGGGTCGAGGACAAGTGGCCTTTCTCCATCCTCGTTCTTTTCCGTTGTAAATCGGCGAATAATATAGCTTGGGATATGGGGAATAAAGATGGCGGGGTGCTTGTGGATAGCGTGTGTGAGATAAGTCGTGTTGGGGATGTTTCTTCCATCGCCTAGGCTGTTGGCGAGGTCTCGAAAATCCATTTCAGGGTACTCTTCCGGCTCTCCCTCAAATGCGTACTCGACACCTTCGCCTTTGGGGACTTCTCCAAGAAGGTATCCGATTTCACCCGGCGACTCGCCCATACCCGGATTATCCTCGAAGCAAAAATCTGGGAACACTCGGTTGCCCTCTTTCCTCATCTCAACGTCCCCGTATTGAGTGTATAGAGAACCAATTCCCATACCTGGGGCCTCCTCAGTCATTGCTAATACCTTCCTGTGTCATCGTTTAATACCTGCTGGAACTTCGGGAGTGTTCCCTTTCATCTTGAGATAGTCACGGTAATCCAATAGAATACCGGCAAGCATGGCGTTGTCAAGCCCGGTTTTTTTTGCCCTCTGCAGTAACTCCGAGAGTTCTATTTGAAACTCTCCGTAGGACTCGATTTCATCGGTCATCTTCGGATCTCGGTAATTCGTACAGTTCAGACTCGGTTAAATGTGTTGCATAATATGCAACACACATAATTATCGGCTGTATCTACCATCGTTCATCTGTGCCAAAGAAAGCGGATGTAGAACCGTCTTTTAGCGAAACAGAACTCGAAGTTGTTCGGTATTTAATCGAACATCCGGAAATGAGCCACAAGGAGATCGCCGAGGAACGGGGTGTGGCTCGTGGTACGGTTAACAACGCTGTTGCACGAATTAGAGACAAGACCAGAGTTGCCTTTGCAACTCTTCTCGAAAGTCCTCACACGACGGAGGTCGCCAAAGAAATCGAGGAGGACGATTTAGACGAACTTATCTCTCGGTTGGAACAGACGCGAGGCGGAGATTGAGCCAACCACATTTATACTGTCTGTGTCGTTGTTCCCAATCATGAACCATTTTAACCGTAAAATAATTTCTATCCATAATGATAGTGAGTTGAATGAAGCGGAGGTGATTCTCAAGCAAACAGTGAACACTACTGTCCGAAAGCTTCCGCTGGCTACGTTTCAAGAACACGAGAAACAATCCGACGACGAAGATGGGGGAGATAAATTAACGAACCAGAGCGTCGGTGGTGTTCAACGGGCACGCCAACTTGCAGAGGAAAACCCCGGAGACACACTTCCTGCCGTCTATGGAGGTCTGTTCACAGTTGCAGAGTACTTCACTCGGTCGTTTGATGCGATTAAAGGGAAGTTCTTCGAGAAGGTAATTGCCGCTGAGGAAGGATCTCACCGTCTTGACGTAGATCGAAACCTCGGGAACCTAACCCAGTATCTCCTCGAGCCGGAACTCTGCTGGAAATCGCTCGATTACACCCGCGAAACGCTTACTGATGATGAAGTAGACAGGTTATCTAATTTAGACTCTGTTACGCTGAACCTCGGTAAGAACAACAAACAGGCGAACTCAGACGCGACGTTATTTTTTGAGGACGAAGGTATACTCGTATTCGGGGAACATCGAACAAGCGTGGTCAGCGGTGGGACGACCGCGAGGCCCTCGCTGATGAGGAAACCAAAGGCGTTAGTTCGTGAGCTGACAAAGTCCAAGGAGGTTTCCACGGTTTCCGGCGAAGTTGAACGAGAGTACGGAATCCCAGCGGACTCGTATACTCTAACCGAACTACTGAATCAAGTCGGTGTTGATGATATTCACTTCCATATTGGCATCCTTTTCAATGAGAAACGAACACCGGCTCGATGGGAAGAAGACCCACAGCAGGGAACGAGTCGCAGACTGATAGAACAGTTTGAAGAAGAACTTCCAACAGAGTTCACCGAAGATCTACGGAATATCAGTCTCGACGCCGACAATCTCAAACTGGAATTTGAGGTTCCTGTCTCACCGGATAGTGATGCGTCGATTTCGTTCCATCTCTCGTTCCTTTACGGCGACGTATATCTGAATACGATATACAGCGGTTCGCTGGATGGGGTTGGACAAAACGGGTCACTCGACGCATTTGACTCGCCACAGTCACTCCGAGATATAATCAGCGACAACGAGGCCGACGACCTTTGGTTGGGATTCTCCATCGCAGAACGCGAGAACAAGGTATTCGAGATGTCAGACGATGGCCGCAACAACGCGATGGCAATCGCGGATATGATTCTTCGGAGTGACAAATCGACTAAGCGGCTTGCCGAGTTCCGTTCGATGCTACTGGCAGGGGAACGAAAAAAGGCAGATGAGGAGTTGCTGTCTTTTGCACGCGACCTCGCGGAGCGGTACAACGAGAGTCGAGACAACAGCTATGTTGAAGGAGTGTATGGAGGCGACCCACTCGACTATCTACAGGATGTAGCCATCGAAGTCTTGGTGTACGACGCAATCTCCCGGCCAATATTCCTACGTCGTTTCCCGGGTACCGAGGAGGCTGAAGATGAGGAAGAGAAAGAACTTGCACGAGTTCGGGAGACGTTTGAAAAATACCTCTTCAAGATCGAGTCGGACACGAAAAAGAAGCGGCGAATATACAGGTGCGTCCGCAATCTGACTGAGTATTCGGATAGCGATGATAACGTACCCGCAAGCGGTGATGACGAGGTCAACTGGGACTCAGCCCCGACTTCTTCTGACATCGGAGACGTACTCGATATGCGGGCACCGACAAAGATTCTCAACTCGATGACCGACGGGACAAAGGACACAGATGGTGGGATGCTGGTCAATCACCGGAGCAAATATGCAGTTCCCGCATCTGTCGCGCAACTGATGGAGCCGTATATGAGAGAACTCCCTGACGACGTAGAAGTGGACGCATATCAGGCAAGCGCCACGGACTTCTAACTGATTCGGATATCTGAAAGCGGCAAATCCGTTCTGACACGCAGTTCTAGCGCTCGAGGCGTTATTAATTGAAATCGACAGACGGTGAGGGGAGGTTACCGCAACGGGTGTCCTTAACGACCGCTCGATAGCGGCAAAGACCTCGGTTAGACGGGGTGGACAACTTCTGGAAAATCGGGGACAAATATGACTAGGTCGAGCCGTGTCCGAATTACACTTTGCGCGGCACGCAAGCCTAGGTCGGGACCCGAACCGGCCGGCGACGGTGGCGCGGGAGGCGGTCGCTCGGGCGTCTGTACCGAAGTCAAAAAGCGAAGCGCCACGAAACCGTGAGGGCGTCGCCGCGGAACGGGTGGGCCGTCACCGGGGATGTGTGGTGGAGGCCGTTCCGGCGGGGCGTGCGGGGAGTTCGGTCCTCCGCGCCGCGGGGGGTCGGTTCGTCGGCGTCACGAACCGAGCGGGGTTATCGGGCGGTCGAGTCGCGTCCCGGCGTGGGGTCCGGGTGCGCTCGGCGGGGCTCCCGCGGGCTGTCGCGGAGTCGCGTTCAGTTCGTTCGTTCAGTTCGTTCGGGGACCGGGCGGTACGCGTCGTCCTGACGCTGGCGTCGGTCGGAGCGGGCGGTGCGTGCGTTCAGGCGGTCTCGACGCGCCACGTGGTCGCGCTCGTGTACGACCACTTCTCGATGGTCAACTCCGTCGCGGAGTTTCGGAGCTTGACCATCAGGGCGCCGATTTCCTTGGGAGACAGGCCGACGTCGTCGGCGATGAATTTGCTCTTGAAGTACATCTCGCCGTCTTTCGCACGGTCAAGCAGGTACTGCTTGAGGCGGTCTTCCTTGGAGCTACTGTCGGTGGAGGGGGGTATTGTTGCGCTCATCTGGTACACCTCACTTCCACCTAACGACCCATTACCTGTTATAAAGGAAGGTCCGTTAGAATTAGTTCGGCCGCTTTCAGCTTGAATCGACCAAAACGGTTCGTTTTAGGAATCTTTGAAATCGGCGTAGATTTTTTAGAACCGATTTTGAGGGATTGTTTCTGAAAATATCAATTAGAAATTATTGGGGCAAAAACGCCCCGTTTTACCCCGTCTGACGCCACATTTTGCGGAAATCGGTGCCGCAATATCGGTCGATTTCCGCGCTGTCGCGACTATCCGCGTGTTCTGAATAACGCACCGCCTCAGCGGTCGTGGACCCAGAACTCCTCGTCGGTGGTCATCTCCTTCTTGAATATCGGGACCTCGTCTTTCAGGCGGTCGATTCCGTCTTCGACCGTCCTGAACGCCTCTCGTCGGTGGCCCGCGAGGACGACGACGAACACGATGTCCTCGCCGTCTTCGACGACGCCGACCCGGTGGTGCATGAGGACGCGGAGGACGCCGTCGCGCGCCTCCAGTTCCTCCGCTATCGCGGCCATCTTGGACTCCGCGACGCCGTCGTACTTCTCGAATTCGAGGCTGAGCGTCGGGTCGTCGCTCTCGGACTCCTTCGCGCGCACCCGCCCGGTGAACGTCGCAATCGCGCCGGCGTACACTTCGAGCGGGTCGGCCTTCGCGCGTTCGACCAGCGTTTCGAGCGTGACGTGCGGTTCGTGCGCGTCGACCTCGGCGGCGAGGGACGCCACGTCCGCGGAGTCGGCCGTTTCGGCCTCCGCGACGACGTTCGCCGCGTCGGCACCGGCGAGCGCGACCGTCGGGACGCGCGCGTCGGGGAACCCCGAGAGGAGCGCGTAGTCGTACTCAGCCGAGAGGTCGTCGAGGAGACCATCGAGGTCGCGGTCGTCGCCGGTACCGACCCAGTTACCGTCCGGCGAGAGGCCGTAGGCGGCGGCGACGCCGTCTGTCGACTCCGGTTCGGTCGCGCTCTCGGGGAGCGATTCCACGGTGGCGACGCGGCCGTCCAACTGCGCGGCGAGTCGGTCACAGAGCGTCGTCGAGCCCGCGCCGACGATTCCGAGGACGTGCATACCCGAAGGACGGCCCGCGCCGATTTAAGACTGCTCCGTGCCGGCCTCGTCGGACTCGGGTGTCGCCTCCGAGTCCCGCGCCTCGGGGCGCGGGCGGGTCCGGTAGAGGTGGACGGCGACGGCCGCGCCGACGAGGCCGAGGAGCGTCGCCAGCCACGGGGCCGCCGCACCGACGGGTGTGTCGGCCGTCGCGGGCAACGTGTCGAACTGCCAGAGCGCCCAGCCGACCGAGAAACAGGCCACGAGCACCCAGTTGAAGACGGTCCGGCGGTCGAACTCGCCGCGTCGGTGGCGGGCGAGAATCGCCCCGAGGGCGAGCACCCAGCCGACGACGACGAGCGTGACCGTCTCCACGGTGACGAGTCGCATAGCCGTAGTCGCCGCGAGAGTGGTTTAAAGCCCTCGACACGGGCGTCTCGCAGTTGATAACCCTTAAGATGCGGTCGCGGATACCGGTGTGCAATGAGAGTCGTCATCTCCATCGGCGGAAGCGTGCTCGCGCCGGACCTCGACGCTCGACGCGTGGAGGGTCACGCCTCCGTCGTCGAAACGCTCGCGCGGGACGGGTGCGAAATCGGTGCGGTCGTCGGCGGCGGCGGCGTCGCCCGCGACTACATCGGCGCGGCCCGCGACCTCGGCGCGAACGAGGTCCAACTCGACCAGATCGGTATCGACGTGACCAGAATCAACGCCCGCCTGCTCATCGCGGCGCTCGGCGCGCAGGTCGACCCCAAGGTCGCCCACGACTACGAGGACGCCGGCGACGCCATCCGACGCGGCGACATCTCGGTGATGGGCGGCATCATGCCCGGCCAGACCACCGACGCCGTCGCGGCCGCGCTCGCCGAGTACGTCGACGCCGACCTGCTCGTCTACGCGACCAGCGTCGACGGCGTGTTCAGCACCGACCCGAAATCGGACCCCGACGCGACGAAGTTCGAGGAGATGACCGCCGCGGAGCTCGTCGACGTCATCGGCGACATCGAGATGAACGCCGGTTCGTCCGCCCCGGTCGACCTCCTCGCCGCGAAGCTCATCGAGCGCGCGAAGATGCGCACTATCGTCCTCGACGGCACGGACCCCGACCGCATCACGCCCGCCGTCCTCCGCGGCGAGCACACGGGCACCGACATCATCCCCGAGGGCGGCGACGAACCGACCTACTGGGCCCCCTGAGATGACGACCGACGACCCCTCCCGCGGCGACGCCCCCGCCGCGGACGCGACCGACACTGACGGCGACGCGGACGCCACCGACGACGCGGACGCCACCCACCACGGCTTCTGGGCCGACGAGGTCGCCGACGAAATCGAGGCCCGCGACCCCGACGAGCCGGTCGTCGTCAAGGGCGGCGTCTCCCCCTCGGGCGTGGCCCACCTCGGCAACTTCAACGAGATTATGCGCGGCTACTTCGTCGCCGAGGTGCTCCGCGAGCGCGGCCACGAGGTCCGGCAGGTGTTCACCAGCGACGACAAGGACCCACTCCGGAAGCTCCCGCGAAAGCTCGCGGACGCCGACGGCAACATCGTCGGTCTCGGCGAGGTCGACGCCGGCGCGCTCGGCCGCAATCTCGGCAAGCCGTACACGTCGATTCCGGACCCGTTCGGCGGGGCCGAGTCGTACGCGGCGCACTTCGCGG
The DNA here is from genome assembly GCF_042663345.1 of Haloferax chudinovii. Taxonomy (NCBI): domain Archaea; kingdom Methanobacteriati; phylum Methanobacteriota; class Halobacteria; order Halobacteriales; family Haloferacaceae; genus Haloferax; species Haloferax chudinovii. Next base: position 157,053 of record NZ_JBHTAB010000010.1, on the reverse strand, counting down.
CGCTCCTGAAGGCCGACGCCGACCGCCTCGGCGTCCCGGTGGAGATGATTTCCAACACCGAACTGTACGAGAACGGCGACTTCGACCCCGTGGTCGAACACGTCCTCGAACACGCCGACACCGCCCGCGAGGTGCTGGGCGAGTACCAGTCGAAGGTCGACGAGGACTACGTCGCCTTCAATCCCGTCTGCGCCGAGTGCGGCAAAATCACGGAGACGGTCACGGACATCGACCTCGACGCCGGCACCGTCGACTACGTCTGTACCGACATGACCGTCGGCGACAACACCATCGACGGCTGTGGCCACGAGGGGACCGCGACGTTCCGCGAGGGTAAGCTCCCGTGGCGCTTCGAGTGGCCCGGCCAGTGGCAGGTCCTCGGCGTCGACTTCGAGCCGTTCGGCAAGGACCACGCCGAGGGCTCGTGGCCCTCCGGCAAGGATATCGCCGAGAACGTCCTCGGCATCGAGCCGCCGGTACCGATGGTGTACGAGTGGTTCACGCTCAACGGCGAGGCGCTGTCGTCGTCGGCCGGCAACATCGTCACCGTCTCGGAGATGCTCGACCTGCTCGAACCCGAGGTGCTTCGGTACTTCTTCGCGCTCAACCCGCGGAAGGCCCGCGACCTCGACCTCACGCGACTCGACCAGCTCGTGGACGACTTCGACCGCTTCGAGCGCGCCTACTTCGGCGAGGTCGACGACGAGAGCCTGACCCGCTTCGCCGAGCGCGCCTACCCGTTCGTCGTCGACGAGGTCCGCGAGGACCGGGTTCGACTCCCGTACACGTTCGCGGCCGTCCTCGGCATGACCGACGACGAGGACCTGCGCGTCAAGATGGCCCGCAACGAGGGCTTCTTCGACGAGGACACCCCCGACGAGGTGGTCGAGGAGGCGCTGGACCGGGTCGAACGCGCCCGCCGCTGGGCCGAGAAGATGGACAACCAGTACAACTACCGCCTGCAGGTCGACCTCCCCGAGTTCGACTTCGACCCCGCGGTCGAGGCCGCCCTCGACGACCTCGCGGAGTTCGTCGCCGAGGGCCGCGACGGCGAGGCGATTCAGGGCGAAATCTACGAGACGGCGCGCCGCCACGACATCGAGATGGGCGACTTCTTCGCCGCCGGCTACCGGCTGTTTTTCGACGCCGAACAGGGACCGCGACTCGGCGAGTTCCTCGGCGAGCTAGAGCGCGACTTCGTCGTCGCGCGACTCCGCCGCGAGGACTGACTCCTCGCCCCTCTCGCCGTCGCCCTCACCGGACCGTCAGTTCTCTTCGATGGCGTCTATGACGACCGCGCCGACGACGGCGAGTCGCGGGTCGATTCGGTCGCGGTCCACGTCGACGGTGTACTTGTCCCGGAGCGCGAACTGCCCGTCTACCGCGCCGACCGGCTCCCCCGTCGCGTCTTCGATGCGGTAAGAAAACGGGATGAGCGTCGTGACGAGCCGTCTGGCGACCGCCATCGGGACGTTGTCCTCGACGATTCGGCCCACGACGGAGCCGTCGGGGCCGAGCAGTTGGTAGGTGTGTCTGGCGAACGAGAACGCGCCGCGTTTGACCGCGCCGACGCGCTCGCCGGTCCGACTGTCGACGACGTCGTAGGCGGCCGACACGTCGAGGACGCTGTCGGCCTTGACGCGGAACCGCTCTTCGCCGGTGTCGTGGTCGTTCAGCCGGAAGTCCTCTTTCAGTTTGAACTTCTTTTGCTTCGCCGAGAGGATGGGGTCGTCGCCTTCGTAGACGACGTACTTGTTGCTGATGGACACCTTCTGTCGGACCTCGTAGCGGGAACTGTCGAACACGGTTCCCGTTGGTCGCCGGGGTGGCTAAAACCCTTCTGGGGCACGACTTATGTCCCCGAAAAGCGTACGTGCGGACAGGCTCGTTCCCCGCGAACGACGCCGACCGCGGCCTCGCCGCAGTACACTTCACATGTCTCTCATCGACTTCATCCGGTCCGTGGAGGAATCGCAAGACGAATTCGACGTGGAACTGGAGGAGTTCGACGCCGACTCCGAACAGGCGGCCGTCGACGACGACTCCTCGGGCGGCCGCTCGTGGGGCCGTCTGCTCCTCGTCGCGTTGCTCCTCGTGGGCGTCGCCTACGCCGTCTCTCGGCTCCGCTCGTCGTCCGGCGACTCCTTCACCGACATCGCGCTCGCCGACGACCCGGCGGAGAGCGCGACGGCGGCCGACGAGGCGGACGATGAGGACGCCACGGTCACCGTCGAACACGACCCCGAGGAGGAAACGGCAGACGACGAGACGGACGAGACTGCCGACGCGGACGACGAGGCCGTCTCGGCGAGCGACGAGGAGACCGACGCGAACGACGACGGCGCGGTCGAAGTCGAAATCGAGTCGCCCGGCGACGACGGCGACGACGAGTAACCCGACTCTCGGTCGCGGGCCGGGCCGGCGCTCGCGACCGCCGACCGCGCGCTCGTCGAACGCGGTACCGTGACCCGAACGGTGGTACCGTAACCCGAACGCCTTTTGGCGCGCGCCGCTTCCCTTCGGGCGATGAACACGCTGCTTTGGGTTCTCGCCGGCTTCATCGCCTACTCTCTCCTCGCGGCGCTGTTGCGTGCTCGCGGCGTTCTCCCCGAGTACGTCCGCGTCCAGGGTCCCCTCACGACGGTCCACACCCGTCGCGGCCGCGAACTCCTCGACAGAATCGCCGCCCCCAAGCGGTTCTGGCGGGCGTGGAGCAACGTCGGCCTCGGTATCGCCCTCGTCATCATGGTCGGGACGTTCGTCCTCCTCGTCTATCAGGCGGTCGTCATCCTCCAGAACCCGCCCGCCCCGACGCAGGTGAACCAGCCGCAGAACTTCCTCGTCATCCCCGGCGTCAACGACTTCCTCCCGCTTTCGGTCGCGCCGGAAATCCTCTTCGGCCTCCTCGTCGGCCTCGTCGTCCACGAGGGCGGCCACGGCGTCCTCAGCCGCGTCGAGGGCATCGACGTGGAGTCGATGGGCGTCGTCCTCCTGACGATACTCCCCGTGGGGGCGTTCGTCGAACCCTCTGAGGAGAGCCAGCGCCGCGCCGACCGCGGCGGTAAGTCGCGGATGTTCGCCGCCGGCGTGACGAACAACTTCGCCGTCACGCTCGTGGCGTTCGCCCTGCTTTTCGGCCCGGTCATCGGCTCTATCTCGGTCGCGCCGGGTGTCGCCGTCTCCGGTGCGTACGCCGGCTCGCCGGCCGACATGGCGGGTATCTCGGGCGGCGACCGCGTGACCGCCGTCGAGGGCACGCCGGTCAACACGACGCAGGAGCTCGACGCCGCGCTCCTCGCGACCGACGCGGGGACGGTGTCGGTCGAACTCGACGGCGAGCGGACCGTCTCGGTCACGCGCGAACTCGTCGTCGCCGGCTCCGTCGCCGGCAACCCCGCGAACCTGACCGTCGAATCCGGGAGCGACCCGATTCGCGTGACCGCGGTCAACGGGACCGCCGTCTCGACGCGCGCCGACTTCGAGTCGGCCGTCGGCGACTCGCGGTTCGCCCGCCTCGACACCTCCGCCGGCGAGCGCACCATCCCGGTCGGTGCCTACATCACGAACGTCGCAGAAGACGGCCCGCTGTACAACGCCACGGGGACGACCCAACCCCTCATCGTCTCGTCGTTCAACGGCGAGCGCATCACCTCCTCGACGGGGCTTCAAGAGGCACTCGACCGGACTGCCCCCGACCAGACCGTCGCCGTCGAAGTCTACCGCGACGGCGGCTTCGAGACGGTGCAGGTGACGCTCGGCGAGAACGACCAAGACGGCAACGGCTTCCTCGGCGTCAACATCTTCCAGGGGACGAGCGGCCTGCTCCTGACGGACTTCGGCACGCAGGAGTACCCCGCGGGGACGTACCTCTCGCTTCTCGGCGGCGACGGTGGCGACGGCGGCGGCCTCGGTAGTGCCTTCGCCGGGTCACCCCTCCAACTCGTCTACGTGTCACTGCTCTTGCCCCTCGCGTCGGTCGTCCTCGGGATTCCGAACTTCCCCGGCTTCACCGGGCAGGTCGTCAACTTCTATCAGGTCGGCGGCCCGCTCGGCTTCCTCGGCGGCGGCGTCTTCATCTTCGCCAACGTCCTGTTCTGGACGGCGTGGATTAACCTCCAACTGGGGCTTTTCAACTGCATCCCCGGCTACCCGCTGGACGGCGGTCGCATCCTGCGGACCTCGGCGGAGGCCGTCGTCTCGCGGCTCCCCGTCGACGACCCCCACACTGTCGTCCGCACCATCACGACCTCAATCGGGCTCACGATGCTCGCGTCGCTCGTGCTCATGATATTCGGGCCGACGCTCCTCGGCTGAGCGCCTCGGTCGGGGGCGACGGCCCTCCTGACCGCTCCGACCGGGGCCCTCCCGCGTTCCTTCGACGGTTCTCGAACCGCGAAAACGACTCGCAACTTCAATACCGGATGACTCCCTAGGCCACGGTATGGTAGAGGCCCCACAGACCGACGAGGGCTGGTTCGCGCTGCACGACTTCCGAACCGTCGACTGGGACGCGTGGCGTGACGCGCCCGAACACGAGCGCCGCCGCGCAATCGAGGAGGGCGTCGCGTACCTCGACGCCCACGAGACCGTCGAGGACGCCGAGGCGGGCGCGTCCGCCGTCTTCTCCGTCCTCGGCCACAAGGCGGACTTCGTGGTCGTCCACTTCCGGCCGACGCTGGACGACGTCTCCCGCGCCGAACGGCAGTTCGAGCAGACCGCGCTCGCGGCCTTCACCGAACAGCCGACCTCTTACGTCTCCGTCACCGAGGTGTCCGGCTACGTCTCGGACGACTACTTCGAGGGCAACGAGGAGGACATCGACACCGGCCTGCTCCGCTACATCGAGGGCAAACTCAAGCCCGACATCCCGGAGGACACCTACATGTCCTTCTACCCGATGTCGAAGCGCCGCGGGGAAGAGCACAACTGGTACGACCTCTCGTTCGACGAGCGCCGCGACCTGATGTCGACTCACGGCGACACCGGCCGGGAGTACGCCGGGAAAATCAAGCAGGTCATCGCCTCCTCCGTCGGCTTCGACGACTACGAGTGGGGCGTCACGCTGTTCGGCGACGACCCGACCGACATCAAGGACATCGTCTACGAGATGCGCTTCGACGAGGTCTCCTCGAAGTACGGCGAGTTCGGCCGGTTCTACGTCGGCCGGCGCTTCCCGCCGTCGGACCTCGGCGCGTTCCTCGCGGGCGACGCCGTCCCGACGAGCGAGTTCGGCGACGAGTCTCACCACGGCGCGCACGCGCACGGCGAGGGCGGCCACCACGACGCCGAGGGTGGCGACGACGGCCACCATCACGGCGGCGAAAGCGGCCATCACGGCGAGGATGGCGACGACGGCCACAACCACGGTGGCGACGGCGGCGACGAGAGCACCGACGAGGACATCCGGGGTCAGCTCGAAGACCTGAACATCTACGCCGGCAAGCCCCACGGCGAGGACGTGTACGCGACGGTTCTCTACTCCGAAGCCGACGCCGACGAGCTGTTCGAGGAAGTCGAGGGCCTCCGCGGCAACTTCGACCACTACCCGACGCACGTCAAGACGGCCGTCTACGAGGCCAACGAGCGCGGTCGGGTCGCCGTCGTCTCCATCTGGGAGACGGCGTCGGCCGCCGAGACCGCCGCGGGATTCCTCTCGGAGCTTCCCGGTATCGTCGAGCGCGCCGGCGAGGAGTCCGGCTTCGGCACGATGGGGATGTTCTACACCGTCAAGTCCGAACACCGCGGCGACTTCGTCGAGAAGTTCGGCACCGTCGGCGGCCTCCTCGAAGAGATGGACGGCCACTTCGACACGGACCTGATGGTCAACGTCGAGGACGAAGACGACATGTTCATCGCCAGCCAGTGGCGCTCGCAGGACGACGCGATGGAGTTCTTCCGCTCGGACGCGTTCCGCGATACGGTTCAGTGGGGCCGCGACGTGCTGGCGGACCGGCCGCGACACGTGTTCCTCGCCTGAGCCGGTCGAAAATCAGACCGCGGGTTTTTCTACGCGAGCGCGGTGCGAACGTCTCGGAGCTTCGGGCGGACCTTGTCGGTCCCGACGTTGTACGCGAAGTACAGCGCGACCGCGCCCATCACGACCGCCCACGCGGCGATTTCGACGTTGCCCTGCTCGAAGGTGACGAACGCGAACCGCTCGATGTACGCGCCGGCGAGGGAAAGCCCCGCACTGCCGAGGCCGAAGACGAGGAGTTCGAAGAGGTCCGGGAGCATGTCGACGAGTGAACTACGCATAGTCGTCTCGAACTCGGTCGAGCGTTGTGGCTTTTTCGGTCTCGAATCGGCTTCAGTTCCGCTCGAAAGTCGCTTCCGACTCGTCGGTCGCCCGCGACTGCGACCCGTCGAGGAGGTCCTCGGTCTCGACCAGTCTGGCGAGGCGACGCTCGAACTCCTCGTCGGAGAGGTCGCCGGCGGCGTAGCGCTCCCGCAGTCGCTCGATGGCCGACTCGTCGTCGACCGGCTCGTATCCGGAACCGTCCGACGCCCGCGCCCACTCGCCGTCGTCGTCGGGGTCGCCGCGGACGCGACGCAGGACGCGCCGCCCGCCGTACGCCAGCGCCATCACCGACGGTGCGACGACGAGAAACCAGACGACTGCGAGGTGCGCTTCGAGCCCCATCATCAGCGCGATGAGCATCAACCACGTCCCGGTGACCACTCCCAAGAGCGGCGGGCTTCGGGCGACGGCGCGGGCCTCGCGGGAGAGAACCGAACCGAATCGTTCGAGGACCATCGGTCGAACGTGTCTCTCGAAACACAAAAAACCGCGTCCGAGCGAGGCGGGTTAGTCGCCGCCGCGGTTCCGATTCCGGGGTCCGTTTCCACGTCCCGGATTGTCGGGGCCGCCGTCGTCAGCGGCCGTCGCGGACGTACTTCGCGGCACCGACGACGCCGGTGAGGAGCGTCAGCGCTATCCAGCGGCCGGCGTCGTCGCCGCGCTTCTTGGCGTCGAGGCTGACCAGCCACGCGAGCGCGACGTGGGCGACCGCGGTGACGCCGAGGAGGGTCTTCAGGCGACCCATCAGGCTTCGTTGCGCGCGCCTTTCGCGACGCGCTTGTCGAGGCCGGCCGCGCGGATGTCGTCGCCGTCGACCGACGAGCGGAGCGCGTCCATGCCGTCGAAGCGGTCGATGCCGAAGTTGTCCGCGTACAGCTCCTCGACGCGGGTTATCTCCTCGTCGGTGAGCTTTGGCACGTCGGAGGCCTTCGCCCACTCGTCGATGTCGTCCTTCGTGCGGAACGTCGGCGTGACGGCCGTGGTCTCGTCGTAGCCGAGGAGGTAGGCGATAGACGCCTGCGCCATCGTCCGCTCGCCGTCGCGTTCGAGGAAGCGGAGCGCTTCGAGTTTCTCCCAGCCCGTCTCGTACCACTCGTCGGGGCGGAAGCCGCGGTGGTCGCCGGAGCCGAGTTCGGTCTCGGGGCGAACCTGCTCGTTCAGGAGACCCGAGGAGTGCGGCACGCGAGCGATGAGGCTCGTCGAGGAGCCGGTCTCGCGGATGGTGTCGAGGAAGTGGTTGCCAACGTCCTGCTCGAAGGCGTTCCAGACGATTTGGAGCGCGTCGAACTCCTCTTCGATGGCCATGTCGCCTTCGGCCAGCCAGCCGATGGAGGGGCCGAGCGCCCAGCCGGTCGCCTTGATGAGGCCTTCCTCTTTCAGCTCGTCGAGAGCTTCGAGCACGTCGGGCGTGACCTCGTCGACGTTCGCGTTGTGGAGTTGCAGGAGGTCGATGTACTCCATGTCGAGGCGTTCGAGGCTCTGTTCGGTCGCCTCGCGGACCCACTCGCCGGTGATCTCCTTGGGGAGTTCGCCGTGGCCGGCCTGCGGGTTGTTGTAGAAGTCGTAGCCGATTTTGGTGGCGACGGTGACCTCGTCGCGGTAGTCGGCAAGCGCCTCGCCGACGACTTCCTCGGAGTGGCCGTGGCCGTACACGTCGCCCGTGTCGAAGAAGTCGATGCCCCGGTCGATGGCGTGGTGGAGCATCTCGATGGAGTCTTCGTCCGAGCGGTCGCCCCACCAGTCGGTCCCGACGACCCACGCACCGAAGCCGACCTCGCTGACTTCGATTCCGGAGGTGCCGAGTTCGCGGTAGTGCATGTCCCACCCTACGAATTGGGGCGACTTATTCCGTGTGTTTTGTTCCCGTACGCTGGGAATCCCCGGACAGGCTGGGCGCTCGGTTTCGCCTGCCGGCGCTCGCGCCCGAACCGACACCGCCCGTGTCTGGATTGTCGCCCGTCTCCCGCGCGGGCGCATCTCACCCTACCACAATCTCCCGAAACCAGCCAGTATTGCCCGGAGAAGGCCTGACGCGGGGTTCGCACAACCGAATCCATTTGAATCTCGACGGCTTACGACGGTGCAATGACGAAGGTCCACGTTTCGCTTCCGGCGGACGCCGAAGAAGGCTTACGGGCGTTCATCGACGAGGTCGACGGTCGACTCGCCTCGGACGAAGACACCTGCACGGTCGTTCGAGACACCCTCATCGACCTGTTCGGCGACCGCGAGGCGTGGGAGCGCTGGCAGGACGGCAAGCCCGTCTCGCCCGCGACGCGGGTTCGGTTGCAAGGGTACGACCCCTGTAACGCGACGCTCGAAGCCGAGTACTACGCCGAGAAGGACGACGAGCAGTTCAAGCGCTCGAAGCACCTCCAGTGGCTCTGGCGGCAGTTCGACGCGACGCCGATGGCCGATAACGTCGCGTTCGCCCTCCGGTTCCGACAGATGCTCGCGGACCACCTGTTCGCGGAGGCCGGCGACAACCTCCGCATATTCAAGGGCATCACCTTCTCCTACGGCCACAACATCTCCGTCGGCGACAACACGGTCATCCACGACGACGTGCACCTCGACGACCGCGGCAAACTCACTATCGGCGACCGCGCCTCCATCTCCGACAGCGCCCACATCTACAGCCACTCCCACGACACCGTCGACCAGACCGAGGTCAGAAACTACCACACGACCATCGGCGACGACGCGCGCATCACCTACGACGCGATGGTGAACGCCGGTGTCTCGGTCGGCGAGAACGCCATCGTCGGGGCCCGGTCGGTCGTGCAGGGCGACGTGCCCGCCCACCACATCGCGGTCGGCTCGCCCGCCAAGAGCGTGAAAGTAAAGCCCGGCTTCGAAGACGTAGCCGAGCCGCTCGACGCCGGGGGCGAGCGCCGCGCCGACGAGCGCGAGATACCCTACGAGCTCCCCGACGACATCGAGGCCTTCGACGAGTTCGACCGCGACCTCGACGGACCGGTGGACTCCCACCAGCGCGAGTAACCCCGTTTTCGACGCGAAACCGCCCCGCCGGCATCGCCCGGGACCACCGCCGAGAGCCTCGGCAGACCCGTTCGACCGAAGAACCGATATAGCATGCTAACGTAAGTCAATGTGTGATGGACGTCTGGGGTTGGATCGTCGTCTACGCCCTCGGGTTGACCCTGCTCCAGCTTCTGGTCTATCGATACCTCGTCAACGGCGGTGAGCCGACGGTGGGCGAGGGAACCGGCCGAGACTCCGCCCGGACGGACCGCTACGTCCACCCCGAAATCGCGGCGTCGTTCGACGACGGCTCGCAGGCCGGCGTGCAGACGACGCCGACGGGCGAGCGCATCTGCCCGAACTGCGGGGCCGAAAACGAGGCCGACACCACGTTCGACCTCTGCTGGAACTGCACCCGACGGCTCCGGTGACGACCCGTAGCCGAGTCCGTTTTACCAGCCCTCGACTAACTACGCGTATCATGGCCGACGACGACGAACTCCACGGCGAAATCGACGCGCTCGCCCGCGACATCGAGCGGGCGATTCTCGAATTCGATTCGGCCCTCGAACGCCACGCAATGATTCGCCAGACCGCCCACGAGCCGGTGTTTCGCTCCGAGTCCCCGCAGTTCGACGACGTGCAGAACCTGTTTTTCTGAGTCGGCGAGGTGGATTATCCTTCGAAGATGGGACCTTGTGCGCCCACCGGGAGTACCGCGAGCGCAGTGAGCGGGACGTTGGCGAGACGCTGTCTCGCCAGAACTGAGCAAACCGAAGGTCGGTCGGCAAACGACCGTAGGGAGTACCGTGAGTGAAACGAACGGTACGTCGGTGAGACAGCGTCTCACCGGAAGTGCGCCGATCGGGACTGAGCAAACCGAAGGTTTGCGAAGGTCGGTCGGCAAACGACCGTAGGGAGTGCGCCGACCGGGAATTGAACCTGAGCCAGACGTTCCTCCTCGCGTTGCTCGTCGGACGCGACTGGCAGGGTTCAGATTCCCTGCGCATTTCGTCTCACTACGTTCGACAGAAATGCGCCGACCGGGAATTGAACCCGGGCTCCGAGCTTGGGAAGCTCGTGTCCTACCACTGGACCATCGGCGCGCTTCGCTTCGCTTGCGCCCCGTGGCTGACTTCACTTCGTTCAGTCACCCATCGGCGCTCACATTCGTTCGCCCCGCGTTCCGGAGCAAAAATTCGTAGACTGCGGGGGCACTTGAACGTAGCGCTTCACCCCATCGTCCCCCCGAGCAAACTGGACGGGCGTCCATTGTTTTCGCGTGACACGTGACTATTTGGGCCCCCGGTTCCAACCGGGTTTCATGACATCCGTCGACGTTCTCTCGGAGGACGCCCCGTTCGACCTCCTGCTTTCCGACGAGGAACTCGAAGCACACCGCGAGCACATCACGACCTTCATCGAAGACACCGTCGAGGCCGCCGGTGCCGATGGGGCCGTCATCGGGCTGTCCGGGGGTATCGACTCGACGCTCACCGCCTTCCTCGCCGTCGAGGCGCTCGGCGAAGAGAACCTCCACGGACTCGTCATGCCGAGTGTGGCGAACGACGAGGACATGATGAGCGACGCCGAGGGCGTCGCCGAGATGCTGGGCATCGAGTACGACGTGGTCGAGATTCAGCCCATCGCGGAGACGTTCTTCGACACGTTCCCCGAGGCGGCCGACGACCGCATGGCCGCCGGAAACGTCTACGTCCGCACGCGGGCGGTGCTCAACTACTTCGTCGCCAACCACGAGAATCGCATCGTGCTCGGGACGGGCAACCGCGCCGAGGCGATGACCGGCTACTTCACGAAGTACGGCGACCAGGCGGTCGACTGCAATCCCATCGGGAACCTCTACAAACAGCAGGTCCGACAGCTGGCCGCCCACGTCGGCGTGCCGGAAGAGCTCGTGTTGCAGACCCCCTCGGCCGAGATGTGGTCCGGCCAGACCGACGAGGGCGAACTCGGTCTCACCTACGACGCGCTCGACGCGATTCTCGCGCTCCACGTGGACGGCCCGCTCTCGAAGTCCGCGACGGTTCGCCACCTCGACGTGACCGAAGAACAGGTCGACCGCGTGGTCGGCCTCGTCGAGGAGAGTGCCCACAAGCGGTCGATGCCGCCCGCGCCGTCGGCGCTGGACGTGTGACCGGCCGCTGAACCGCCCTTCCGACCCCGTCCGCAGAACTCAAACTCACTTTTCGCGCGCCGCCGCGATGTCGTCGGCGTTCGCCCGATGTAGCTCCGCGAAGTCGGCGGCTTCCCGTTCGAGTCGGACGTCCCGGTCGCCGCGGTCGCGCAGTCGCTCCTTGACGATTCGGAGCGACCGGTGGTCGTTGTCGGCCATGGAGGCCGCGACCGCGCGCGGGTCGTCGACGATTCGGGAGACGAGCCCCATTCGGAGGGCTTCGTCGGCGTCGACGACGCGGCCCGAAAGCGAGAATTCGAGGGCGCGTCCCTCGCCGACGACCCGCGGGAGGCGAACGGTCCCGCCCCACGCGCCGAACAGCCCGAGTCGGACGCCCGGTTCGCCGAGGGTCGCACGCGGGGTGGCCACCCGCACGTCGCAGGCGAGCGCGAGTTCGACCCCGCCGCCGCGGGCCGCGCCGTCGATACCGGCGACGACGACCGAGTCGGCGGTTTCGATGGTGTCGGCGACGCGCTGGCCCCGCCTTGCGAACGCCTCGGGGTCGTCGAGGTCGGCGACGCTGTCGAGGTCCGCGCCGGCGCAGAACGCCGGGCCGCTCCCCCGGAGGAGGACGACCGGCGCGTCGGCGTCGGCGACCGCGGCTTCGAGGGCGTCAAGGTCGGGTGGTCTGAGGGCGTTCCGCCGCGCCGGGCGGTCGATGGTCACGACCCGGAGGTCACCGTCGTCTGTCGTCCGTATCATACGCCCGTTGTGCCGTGGTTTTCCAAAGGTCTTTGCCCTCCCAACCGTAAGTCTCGGCCGATGGACGACGCCGTGCGAGCCCGCGAGGCCGCGCGCGAGGCCCTCTCCGACATCGAGCCCGAGGCCCTCCGCGCGGCGCTGGACGAACGCCTCGACGCCGCCTCCTTGACGCCGGCAGTGCTCACGTTCGTGAGCGCGCGGGCCGTCGAACCGAAGGTCGACCTGAACGGGATGGCCTCCCGCGCGGCCGGAGTGCAACTCATCTACGAGGGCCTCCGGCTCACCCGGTCGCTCGCCCACGACGAGCCGTGGTCGCATCTCGACACCCCCGACGAGGACACCGACGCCGACCTCGACATCCTCGCGGCGGACGTGCTCGTCTCGCGCGGCTTCTACCTCCTCGCCCGAACCGAGGCCGCCGACCACGCCGTCGAGACGGTCCGCACCTTCGGCCGCGACCAGACCCGCCGCCGCTCGGCCGCCGAGTCCGAGCGCCCGGGTCTCGACGGCGAACTCGAAGTGAACATCTGCACCCTCGCCGTCGTCGCCGGCACCACGGCCGTCGGCTCGGCCCCGCCGACCGCCCTCGTGGAGTACGCCGCCGGGCTGGCAGACTCCCACGACGGCGACTTCCCCCCGGCCGACGAGACCGTCTCCGAGGGGACCGTCGAGCGCATCGCGGCCCTCTACCGAGGCGGCGGTGGCGACGACGCAGTCACCTCCGCCGCGGACCGCTAATCGACATACGCTACCACGGTTCCGGGGCGATTCGAATCGAAACCCCTAAAGAGGAACCCGGACAACCAAGGAATGCCTGCCTGGGTAGCTTAGCGGTAAAGCGCGTCCTTGGTAAGGACGAGACCCCGGGTTCAAATCCCGGCCTAGGCTTAGTGGGGTTTCACGGTTTCTCTCCCCATTTTACGCTGTTCTTATGAGAGAAACCAATGGTACTCAAGAACGCGCCCTTTTACTACACGGGCACCCCGACGCCGTCTTGCGATTCGTATAGTTGTCAGGACACCATAACGTCCGCCACCCTGCCGTACAGCGATTCGCGTTTGGAGGTCGGTCAATGAACCCGACTGACCCACTCGACAACCTCGGCGGTGGGGACACGATGAGCGGGGAGATTCCACCCGCACCCGAGGACTACGAGTTCACCTACCCACTCGTGAGCCGACGCTCCGAGGAAGACCTCGGCGGGTTCGGGATGAATATGGTGGACGACTACCGCGACTTCAAGCACGAACTCCTGTCGTGGCTCGCCCACTACGGGAAGCACCCCGAGAAGCACGAAGGGCTGGCCGACTCGACGCTCGAATCCACGCACTACAAACTCGAAACCGCGTTCCGCTGGCTGTGGCAGTACGAAGACCAGTACACCACGAAGTTCACCCCCGACCACGCGGACAAGTTCATTCGCGTGCTGAACCAATCGAAGGGGATGATTGACTCGACCGTCCTACACCACGCCAAGGACATTAAGCGGTACTTCCGCTTCAGCAACCATGTCCGGGGAACGGACTACGAGTGGGAACTCTCCTCGACGGCCGAAGACGACCTCGATGGTCTGTCTCCCGCCGAGTAAGACCGAATACTCGACAAGCTCGATGAAATCGTCTCCTCGCCGTGGCGCGACCCGCCGGACTACGGTCTTATCCCGTGACAGACCTCACGCGGGCCATCGGGTTCGAGCTGGCGGCGACGGCCGAAACACGGAGTAACGAGGGTCGAACCGCGTTCGAAAAACGGGTGTGGCTCAGCGGAAGTCGCGGACGAACCGCTCGGGCATGTAGTCGACGACGTGGTCGGGCATCGCGTCGACCGCGGTCTCGGCGATAGCGACCATCGGCTTGCGGAGCAGGACGTAGACGCCGGAGACGGCGACCGCGGCGATGACGAGCGTCTCCGCGAGGCCGTCGAAGACGAGGACCGGCGGGACGGCAAAGGCGAGCGTCAGCGCGAGGTCCTCGGGCGCGCCGTCGTAGCGAATCAGCCGCTTCGGCGCGAGCCATCGGCCGTTCCAGTGGTCGTAGACGGCGCGCTCGGAGGTGCCGAGCCACGGCTTGAGTTCGAGACCGCCGCCGAGAACGTCCGACGCGGAGTGGAGCGCGGCCGCCGCGAGGAACAGCGCGACCGCGAGGGTGGTCGTGGTTGGGTTCAGCGCGGCGACCGCGACTGCGGGCACGGCGAGCGCGCTGAAGTACACGGGGAAGTGGAGGGTCTTCCGGTGGCCCGCGTACAGGTCGAAGTCGGGGAACAGGCCGCCGAGTGCGGCCGCGAGCACCGGGAGCATCCCGGCCTCGGGGACCAGCGCCCACACGGCGGTGCCGAGAACGACACCCGCGAGGGCGTGAGTGGTGGCCATCATCGATGGGGCATATGCAAGCTGGAGGAAAAACGATGTCGGTGGTCGTGCCATCTAGTCACACGGTCGAATTTAGGGCGCTCAGGTCGTAGCGCACCGTAATGGTCCCCCGTCGAATCGAGCGACTCGCGGGGCGGGCGATTCAGGTCGTCATCCTGTGTATCTTCGTCGTCGGCGTCTACACGCGGAACCTGAGCGTCGTCGTCAACGCGGTGCTCGCGCTGGGCGCGACGTTCCTTCCCGCGGTGCTCCGCCGCGACTGGCAGATTCGGCTCCACCCGCTTCTCGGCCTCTGGTTGACGCTGGCGGTGTTGCTCCACGCCGTTGGTATGCTCGGCCCGTACAACTACATCGACTGGTGGGGCCACGTCACCCACACGCTCTCGGCGACTGTGGTCGCGGCCGTCGGTTACGTCACCGCGCGGGCCGTCGACGAGTATACCGAGGCCGTCTACCTCCCCGACCGCTTCATGTTCGTCTACATCCTGCTTTTCACGCTCGCGGCCGGCGTGTTCTGGGAGGTACTGGAGTTCGGCGCGCGCCTCGCCGCCGAGGCCATCGGCTCTGAGGCCCTCCTCGTCCAGTACGGACTCGCCGACACCATCGTCGACCTCGTCTTCGACACGGTCGGCGCGGTGCTCGTCGCCCTCTTCGGAGCGCCGCCGCTCGCCGACACCATCGATTCGATTAGGGAGCGACTCGAACGGACCGGGCCCTGACGGGGGCTATCTTTTAGCCATCCGCTGTGCATACTACTATCATGAAACTCGTTATCGTTGGGTACGGCCGCGTGGGCTCGCGGACCGCTCGCGTGCTCCGCGAGGAGGGCCACGACGTGACGGTCGTCGACAACGACGAAAAGAAGGTCGACCGCGCCCGCGACGAGGGGTTCGAGGCCGTTCTCGGCGACGGCGGGACCGAGAGCGTGCTGTCGGAAGCGGGCGTCGAGGGCGCGGACGCCGTCGGCGGACTGACCGGCGACCCGAACGTCAACTTCGCGGCCTGCATGCTCGGCAAGGAGTACGACTGCCGGACGGTCATGCGCATCAGCGAAGACTACCGTCAGGAGATTTACGAGCGCTACGCGGACGACGTAGACGAGATTATCTACCCAGAACGCCTCGGCGCGGCCGGCGCGAAGACGGCGCTTCTCGGCGGCGATTTCAACGCCATCGGCGACCTGACCGACCAGCTCCGACTGACGACGGTGACCGTCCCCGACGGTGCGCCCGTCGTCGGCCAGCACGTCGCCAACATCGACCTCGGTGCCGACGGTCGCGTCTACGCCCACGGCCGGGAGCGCGAGCCGATGACGATTCCGCTTCCCGGGACTGTCGTCGAGCCCGGCGACCAGCTCGCGCTCCTCACGGAGCGAACCGCGCTGGAGCGAGTCCGGTCGGAACTGCTCGGCTGACCCGACGCGGACGCCGACCGCCGCGGTCGAGATATCGCTGGACGGGCAGTCGGTCTCGGAAAACAGCGCCGTGGTGGCGGCGCCAAGTGTCGTACCGGGGGAACCAGAACGACGATGGTGGTGGTTTTCGTGCCGGGCGCGTCGGTGGGAGGATGGGAACTGAGGCCGAATTCGCGCCCTATCCTCGGGTACGTACGGGGAAACTTAAATATGCGTCAGACGGGAGTCACACGCCATCTACACGCAATATCTGCTGTTATACCGACGACGACGTTGCCGCGGCCACCCCGCGCTCAGTAGACGAGTTTCCCCTCGACGAACTGGCGGACTCGGTCGTCGTCCGGCGACTCGAACACCGCGTCGGTGGGCCCCGATTCGATGCACGTCCCGCCGAGGATGACGGCCGTCCGGTCCGACACCCGCCGGGCCTGTTGCATGTCGTGGGTGGCGAGCGCGACGGCGATGCCCCGGTCTCGGGCGGCCCGCATCGCCGACTCGATGGCGGCGGTGTTCCGCGGGTCGAGGTTCGAGGTCGGCTCGTCCAGCAGTAACACGTCGGGGTCGGGAGCGAGCGCGCGAGCGATGGCGACGCGCTGGGCCTCCCCGGCCGACAGCGAGCCGGCGTCGCGGTCGACCTTGTCGAACATGCCGACGGTCCGAAGGGCGTCGCTGACGGTGTCTGCGGGCTCGTCGCGGCCGAACAGCCCACCTACGGCGTCGCGGACGCGAACCGACCACGGTCGGCGGACGCGGAGCCCGTAGGAGACGTTCTCCTCGACCGTCGTCGAAAACAGACTCCGGGTCTGGAAGGCCATCCCGACCCTGCGTCTGACCGCCAGCCGGCGAGCCTCCGGGAGGTCCCACACGTCGTCGCCGCCGACCTCGACCGCCCCCTCGTCGGGTCGCTCGAACATGGCGAGCAGTCGAAACAGCGTCGTCTTCCCGGTTCCCGAGGGGCCGACGACGGCGAGAATCTCACCCGGTTCGACGGTGAGCGAGACGCCGTCCAGCACCGCGCCGTCGCCGAAGCCGTGGCTGAGGTCGCGCGCCGCGAGTCGGGTCCGACTGTGTCGCGCGCCGGTCGATGCGGAGTCGGAGCCATCGGACTCGCCGGACGCGCCGGACGCGTCGCCCCCGGGGATTCCGGCTGTCATCGTCTCCTCCCGTTCCGTCCGGGAGTCCGGTCGCGGAAGCGCGCGCCGAGGGCGTTCACGCCGAGGACGAGCGCGAGGAGGATGGCTCCGAGGGCGATGCCCGTCTCGATGTTCCCCTTCCGCGCCTCGACGGTGATGGCCGTCGTGAGCGTCCGCGTGAACGACGTGCTGTCCGAGAAGACGATGTTGCCGCCGACGATGAGCACGGAGCCGACTTCGCTGATGGCGCGGCCGTAGGCGGCCAGAAGCGCCGTGACGATGCCGTACCGCGACTCACGGACGACCAGTAGGGCCACGTCCGTCGAGGTGCCGCCGGCGGCGAACGCGGCGTCTCTGAGGTCCTGTGGCACCGACTGGACCGCCGATAGCGAGACGCTCACGAGGACGGGGAGCGCGAGGATGGTCTGCGAGAGAATCATCGCCTCGGGCGTAAACAGCAGTCCGAACGCCCCGAGCGGCCCCGACCGAGAGAGCGCCAAGAGCACGACGAGCCCCACGACGACGCTCGGAAAGCCCATGCCGGTCGAGATGAGCGAGGTCACGGCGGACTTCCCGGTGAAGTCGCGAAAGCCGACCACGAGCGAGAGGGGCAGGCCGATTGCGGCGCTGAGCGCGACCGCCGCGGTGCTCACGTACAGCGAGACGGCCGTGATGCTGACGAGGTACGTGAGGTTCAGGTCGCCGAGGCCGAACACGGTCGGTGGTCGGGTCCGACTGGACTAAAAGTCCTCGGGGACGTGCTGTGCCACCCACGACTCGAACTGCGCGTCGGAGACCGACGCCGACGACTCGGAGGCGTTCTCCCCGCCGTAGTCCTCGGGGACGTACTGGCCGAACTGCGGCTCCTCCGAGAGCGCGTTGGGGAAGAACAACTGCGACCCGTTTGCGGTGTAGTCGCTGATTATTCCCTGTCCCTCGGGCCCGGTGAGGAAGCCGGCGTACGCCATCGCCAGCGAGTAGTTCACCTCGGGGTACTTCGCGGGGTTCACCGGGATGACGCCGTAGGGGTTCTTCAGGATGGTCGGGCCGTCCTTGAGCGGCCCCTGCACCTGGATTTCGAGGTCGATGTTGTCCTGCGTCGCGAGGAACGTCCCGCGGTCGGAGAGCGTGTACGCGCCCGACTGGTCGGCCTGCACGAGCGTGTCGCCCATGCCCTGCCCGATCTCACGGTACCACGACCCCGACGGCGAAACGCCGGCGGCCTCCCAGATGAGCAGTTCCTTCTTGTTCGTCCCCGAGTCGTCGCCGCGAGAGACGAACGTCGCTTCGGCCTCGGCGATGGTCGCAAAGGCGTCGGTCGCGCTCTCCATCCCCGAGATGCCCGCGGGGTCGTCGGCCGGTCCGACGATGACGAAGTCGTTGAACATCACGTCGCGGCGGTTGACGCCGTAGCCGTCCCGGAGGAACTCGTCTTCCGCGCCGCGCGCGTGTACGAGAATCACGTCGGCGTCGCCGTTTCGCGCCGTTTCGATGGCCGCGCCGGTCCCCTGCGAGATGGTCTTCACCCGGGCGTTGTACTGTTCTTCGAACACCGGATTCAGGGCGTCCAGCAGTCCCGTGTCGTACGTGCTCGTCGTCGTCGCCAGCGTGAGCTCCCGGGTCGCGCCGCTTTCGCCTTGGCTTTGACTCCCCCCGGACCCCTCCGTGGTTTCGTTGTTCGCCTCCGGGGGACTCGTGTTCCCCGTGCATCCGCTCAGTCCGAGAACCGCACCGACACCGGCCGCCTGTAAGAAGCGCCGTCGCTCTATCGCCATGCATTGTGGTTCGCCGAACGGGGAATAACTGTTTCCCATGTGACGTAATCACAATTCATTTCAATCGCGGGGATTCGAAACGACTCGCGCCTGAAATCGGTTGCGTCGGATTCTTTTCGACCCTCTCCGTGCTAGCGCCCATGAGCTGGGACTCGCTTTTCGCCCGCGCCGCCGCCTACGAGACGACCGAAGCCGACATCACTGGGGCGCTCCGCGCCCGCCGAGGCGACGATGCCTGAGACGGAGTCCTCGCCCGCGCGGGTCGTCGCCGACGCCGACGTGCTCGCGGCCGACCTCCTCGCCGACGGCCCCGCGAGAGCGGCGCTCGACCACCTCCGGCGGCACTCGTGGACGACGCTCGTCGCCAGCGACCCGCTTCTCGACGACGCCGAGGCGGTCGTCGCCTCGCTCGCGGACCCCGACCTCGCGGCCGACTGGCGCGAGAAGGTCGACTCGTGGGCCGAACTCGTCTCCCACCCCGACGGCGACAACCCCGCGCTGGCGTCGGCCTACCGCGGCGGCGCGATGCACCTCCTCACGTTCGACGACCGACTCAACTCGGCGCGGGCGGGCGCGGCGCTCGGCGGCCGTTTCCCGGTCAGCGTCCGCCACCCGAAGGCGTTCGCGTCGCTGTTCGCGCCGGAGAGCCTCTACGCCGAGGTCGAAGACGGGCCGTACCCCGGCCCGGACCGCGACCCGCGGGCGTAGCGAGAGGGGTGGCGGTCGGCCGGCTCAGTCGCTGAGGACGCGGGTCACCGCGAAGATGGCGAGGACGGTCACGAGACCGAACGCGACGGCGACACTGACGCCCCGGGAGGCCTCGCCGAAGAACACCGCGATGGCGGCGAAGACGGCGATGCCGTAGCCGCTGGCCGCGCCGGCGGCGACGACGTTCGCTCGGTTCATGCGTCTCCGTACGCGCCCGTCGTCCCTGAGTGCGGACCCTGTCGATTGTGGGGCGTGACGGGGCCGGCTGTCGTGGAGCGTGTGCGGTCGATACCGCTGGAGGGGTCGGTGACGAGAAGAGGGAACTCGTCGCAGTCGGGGGACATCGTGGCTACTATTTCTCCGCCGAACGTATCAAGCTGTTCGCCCGCCCGCCGGTTTCGACGTCAGTTTCCGTCTCCGAACCCCTCGGCGCGGTCGACGGAACAGCCGAGCGATTCGAGTTTCGTCGCGGCCACCCCCACGTCACCCTCTCTGACGAGCACGTGGTCGGTCGAGTACGCCGACAGCGCGAATACTGGGACACCTTCGTCGGCGAGCGCGCCCGCGACCCGTGCCAGAAAGCCGACGAGTTCGAACGGCAGAACCATCTCGAAGGTGAGTCGCTTCCAGCCCCACTCGACGTCGATGGCGGCCGTCTCGTCGACCTGCCCCTCTTCGATGACGACCGTCGTCTCGTTCTCGTCTCGAATCGTCGCGAAGGCGTCCGGGTCGCCCCGCTCGGCCGTGACGACCGCGTAAGTCGCCGCCGAGACGGTGACCGTCCCGCCCTCGAAGAAGTCGCTCGGGTCCATGCGTCCCGAGGTCGCTCAGCCGGGGTAAACGTAGCGGCCGGTGGCGACGGTCGGCGGCTCCCGTTCAGGCTGTTCGCCCGACGAGATTCGCCTCGCTATCGCTCGGCGTACTTCCGTCGGACGCTCCGCGCCCGACGACGTTCGCTTCGCTCACTCCGTTCGCTCAGCAAACCACGTCGCGAACTTCGCCAACGCCCGCCCGCGGTGGGAGATACCGTTTTTCTCCGCGGCGCTCAGCTCCGCGAACGTCGCACCGTCGTGTTCGAAGATGGGGTCGTAGCCGAAGCCGCCCTCGCCGCGCGGCGGGACGATGCGGCCGTTGACGCTTCCGGTAAAGAGCTTCACCGGGAGCGCCTCCGTCTCCTCCGCGCCCTGTTCCGCGCCGCGGGCGGCCGCGACGGTCCGGTCGTCGCGGTCTATCGGGTCCGGACTCGCCTCGAAGGGTTCGCCGTCGCAGTACGCGAGGACACAGCGGAACGACCCCCGCCGCGGTTCGTCGAGTTCGGCCGCGGCCAGCCGGTGGACCGCCTCGACGCCGAGGGTGTCTTCGACGTACGATGAGTACGGCCCGGGAAAGCCCTCGAACCCGTCGATAAAGAGGCCGGCGTCGTCCACGAGCACCGGCTCGTCGGCGTAGCGGTAGGCCTCGCGCGCGCCGTGGGCCGCGATGGGGCCGAGGTCGGACGCCTGCACCTCGGTGTAGTCGAAGTCGAGTTGGCTCACGTCGTCGTCGTCGAGGTACGAAAGCGCCTCGCGGACCTTCCCCGCGTTCGTGGTGACGTATCGGAGCATGCCCGCCCCTCCGCGGGCGGACGTAGAAAAGTCGTCGGTGTCGGTCGCTTCGCCTCAGTCGACGATGACTTCGACGGGGCCGTCGTCGGCCTCGGCCTCGGACTCGTCTTCCGTCTCCTCGACCTTCTGGCGCTCGTTCCAGAGGAGGCCGCCGGCGACGAGGAGGACGACCCACGACCGCCAGCTCGCGAGGTTCAGCGTGTAGCCGATGCCGAACGGCTTTTTCACCAGCATGCCCTTGCCGGGTTGCCAGTACGACGAGAGCAGTCGACCGGCGCTCGGTCGCTCGAAGTTGTACGGGATGCCGAAAAGCGTTCCGCGCTGCGGTTTGTCTGCCATGTGAGACGAATACGCCGGCTCGGGATAAATCGTTTTGGCCTTCCGACGAGTCCGGTGGCGGCCTATCGGTACCGGCCGCGGGATTCGACCTCGCGCAACCGGGCGATGACCTCCTCGGAGCCGACGGCCTCGTAGCCCGCTTCGAGCGCATCGACGAGGGGGCCGGCGTCGGCGGCGGTGCCCTCGACGCTCTGAGCGAAGACGTGGAGGTCCATCGCGTGGTCCTCGACGTGTCCCGTGTGGAAGCCGAGGCCGAAGTCGATGAGGTACACGCGCGGGTCGCCGTCCGGCCCCGTTCCGACCCGGACGTTCCGCGTCGTCGGGTCACCGTGGACGATGCCGGCCCCGTGGAGACGCGCGAGGTACTCGCCGACGAGGCGGACGGCCTCGGGGTCGAGTCGCTCCGCGAGGTCCGCGTCGCCGACCCGCTGGAACGCGATGACGCCGTCGACGGGGTCCACGTCGCGGACGACGGGCGTCCGAACGCCGGCGCGTCGGGCGTCGCTCGTCAGCCGCGCTTCGGCTTTGGTTCGCTCGCGTCGGAGTCTGTCGTCCAGTTCCGGGTGGCGGTACGTCTTCGGGACGCGCCGCTTGACGACCTCGTCGGTGCCGATGTCGACGGTCGCCTCGGCCCCGCGAATCGCGCCGTCGTCCGTGTGAGCGCGCGCGACCGACTCGTCCGCGCCGCGCCACGTCACGGCCACTTGGTCGGGTCGGAAGTTCGGGTCGACGGTGGACTCCTCGACGGCGAGCGTGTCGCCCGCGGCGAGCATCCGCGCGCCGAGGGCGGCAATCATGCCGGCGTTGTCGCGGAGGAACCGCGGCTCGGGCGCGTAGAACTCCGCCCCGCGCTGGTCGCACATCTCCGCGAGCATCTCGCGGAGGCGGGCGTTCTGGCCCACGCCGCCGCCGAGGACGAGTTCGTCCGTCCCCGTCAGCGACAGGGCGCGCTCGGCCACCTCGGTGAGCATGGCGAAGACCGTCTCCTGCAGGCCGGCACAGATGTCGGGGACGGGCGTGCCCGCGTCCGCCTCGTCCTTCGCGGCGCTCATGATGCCGGAAAACGAGAAGTCCATTCCCTTGACGACGTACGGCAGTTCGACGTAGTCGCCGTCCGCCGCGGCCGCCTCGACTTTCGGGCCGCCGGGGTGGGTCCAGCCGACGTGGCGGGTGAACTTGTCGAGGGCGTTGCCGACGCCGGTGTCCATCGTCTCGCCGAGGACGCGGTAGCGGCCGTTGTGGTAGCCCAGCAGATGGGCGTTCGCGCCCGAGGCGTTCAGACAGACCGGCGAGTCGAAGCCGGACTGGTAGCGGCCGATTTCGAGGTGCGCGACCATGTGGTTGACGCCCAGCAACGGCACGTCGAGCGTCTGGGCGACCGAGCGGGCCGCGGTGCCGACGATGCGGAGACACGGCCCCAGACCGGGGCCGCGGGAGAAGGCGACGCCGTCGACGACGGGGCCGTCGCCGTCGTGCCGCGCCGCCGCGTGCGAGAGCGCGGTCTCGACGACCTCGGGGACGGCGCTCCCCATGTGTTCTGCGGCCTCGCGCGGGTGGATGCCGCCGCTGTCCGGCTGGTAGGGATCAGATTCGATGAAGACGTGGTCGGCCGCCGGGTCGGGCGTCCGCCCGGTCTCAGAGCGGAGCGCGTCGGGGTCGTCGGTCTCGAAAACCGCGGCGCTCGCGGCCCACGCTGTACCTTCGATTCCGAGAATGCGCATCGAGTGTGAAGAAACGACGGTTCGAAGCCGGGCTTACGCCTCTTCGGCTTCGACGTCGGCGTCGGCGTCGGTGATCTTGTTGCGGTCGAGCATGTGGTCCTGTTCGACGTCGCGCGCGAACTCGGGGCTCTCGTAGACCTTCGCGTAGCCCGCGGTCTTGCGCATGCCGAACTTCGTGTCGAGTTCGTGGACGACGACCTCGTCGGAGTCCTTGTTCAGCTTGGCCGCGAGCGAGTCGCGGACCGACAGACGAGAGGGCGTCGCTTCCTCGTGGACGATCTCGAATCGAACGTCCGTCCGGTGCAACATGGGGTTCTCCTCCTCGGAGATGATTTCGATATCCATGGTTCAGTTACCAGTAATTCCCCCCGAAGCAAGTAAAAGGATTTCGAAGGGACGAGCGCGCCCGCGTCTCAGGCGTCGATGGGCGCGACGACGGCGTCGAAGTCGCCGTCGAACCGCGCGAGGAGGTCCCGCATCTCGCTTTTCGTCGCGTCGGTGACGGTCACGCGGACCATTCCCTCGTCGGGTTGGCCGTAGACGACCGTCGAGGCGACGGGCGCGGCGAGCACCGCCGGGAGCGTGGCGAGGTCCTCTTCGCCCGTGACGAGGAGCGTCGTCGGCTCGGGGTCGTCGAGCGCGGCCACGAGCGCCTCGACGAGGGCGACGGAGACGGTTCCCGGTTCGTTTTCGACCTCGACGAGGCGGCCGGTCTCGACCGCCTGCCGAATCTCTTCGCCGACGGCCTCGCGTTTCGTCTTGCCGTCGACGACGGCCACGTCCGGCGGGCGACCGGCGCGGCGGAGGTGGAAGGTGACGACGTCGCCGACGGCGACGAGCGGCGCGCCCGCGTCCTCGCTGGATGCGTCTGCGAGGAGGTCGTCGGCCTCGGTGTACACCGGGCCGAACGGCTCTTTGAACGCCGCCCGAAGCGCCGTCGGCAGGGTGAGCATGCTCAGCGGACCTTCAGCGCGTAGCCGCCGGGTTCGGTGACGTTCATCTCGGTGGCGATTTCGCTGTCTTCGGGGTGGGTGATGACGACGTAGCCCGCCCAGTCCTCGGTGAGACTGCTCGACCCGCAGTTCTCGCACGTCTGTCTGTCCGGGTCGTTGACGAAGTGGCACTCGCGGCAGGCGAGACGGGGCTTCGCCATCAGTTACCCTCCGCCGAGGCCTCGCTCTGCTGGCGCTTCGACTCGAGCCAGCCGTGCTTGCCGAGCCCCGGCTGTTTGGCCGTGAGGCCGATCTTCGAGTCGCGCGGGTTGCGCTCGTCGATGCTCTTGGTGACGATGCGAGCGCGCACTTCGTCGTCGACGGCGAGCGTCTGGTTGGACTCGGTCGACGCGAGCTGTTGGTTCTCGCCGTCGTAGGCGAGGTATTCGTCGGATATTTGCGAGACGTGGAGCAGTCCGTCGACCGGGCCGATGCCGACGAAGGCACCGAACTCGACGACTTCGACCACGATGCCGTCGACGACCTCCTGCATGTCTGGGTCGTAGGTGATGGCGTCGAAGTCGGCCTCGTAGTAGACGCCGGGGCGGCTGGGCAGCACGGTGCCCTCACCGATGTCGTTGACGTTCACGACGCTCACGACGCTCCCCACGTCCTCGTCCATCCGTCCTTCCAACTTGTCCTGCAACAGTCGCTTGACCCGCTTGGGCGTCACGTCGCCCAGGTGTCGGGGTGGGACTTCGACTGTATCTTTGAGTCGTACCCGTTTGTACATAGTTTCGTTAAGGTTCCGTGATTGCCAGCGTGGCGTGCCCCCGGATGCCGACGACGGGAGTCCCGCAGTCGAGCACCCGGTCACGGAGGGGCTTGTCGTTCGTGACGACGTAGTCGACCTCGCCCGATTCGGCGAGTTCGACGACCGCGTCGTCGGCGTACGGTTCCTCGGTTTCGACCGCCCGGCACCGGGTCGCCAGGTCCGCGCCCACGCTCGCCGCGACGCCTTCGGTCCCGCCGCCCGACGAGAGCTTCTCCAACTCGTCGAGGACGGCCGTGGGGACCACGAGGTCCGCGTCGGCCGCGAGCAACCGGTCGAGTTCGTCGAACACGCGGACGTCGAGTTCGACCGGCATCATGAGCGCGTTCGTGTCCATGACGACTACGGTGGCGGTCACGTCACTTGAGCGTCCCGATACCGATGAGTCGCCAGCGAGCGCCCACGCGGCGGTTGATGGCTATCTTCGCTCCCTCGGCGGCGCAGACGGGGCGCTTGAGCGAGACTTCCGCCTCGCCGCTTCGCGCGCTCGTCACCGCGCCGACCGTGGTCGCGGTGCCGACGGTGAGCATCAGGGGCTCGCCGGTGGATATCTCGTCGATACCCTCGTCTTCCTCGCCGCCGACGACGCGGTCGAGAAGCTCCACGTCCATGGTGAACTGCTCGCGCGTCGGCGGGAGCGTGCCGGGCTCGCCGGCGACCTGTCCCGCGAGCGCGTCGCCCTTCGTGAAGCTCGGGTCGAGACCGGTCCCGACGCCGCAGAGACCGCCGGGGCGGACCTCATCGACCATGTTGCCGCCCGCCTGTAGCGAGCGGACCTCGGTCGTGATGGAGCGCCACTCGGTCTGGCCCTCCTCGTCGACTTCGCGGCCGGGGCGGAGTTCGAGTTCGTCGCCCTCCTCGAGCTTGCCGGCGACGACACTACCGCCGATGACGCCGCCCATGAGGCCGTCCCAGGTCGTTCCCGGACGGTTGATGTCGAAACTGCGCGCGACGAACATCCGGCTGTCTTCGGTCTCGTCGCGGTCGGGCGTCGGAATCTCCTCCTCGATGGCCTCGATGAGGAGGTCGAGGTTGACCTCCTGTTGGGCGCTGATGGGGATGATGGGCGCGTCTTCGGCCACCGTTCCCTCCACGAACTCCGTTATCTGTTCGTAGTTGTCGACGGCGCGCTCGCGGTCGACGAGGTCGACCTTGTTCTGCGCGATGACGATGTTCTCGATGCCGATGATATCGAGCGCCATCAGGTGCTCGGCCGTCTGGGCCTGCGGCACGTCCTCGGTCGCGCTCACGAGCAGGATGGCACCGTCCATGATGGCGGCACCAGAGAGCATGGTCGCCATGAGCGTCTCGTGGCCGGGCGCGTCGACGAACGAGACGGTGCGGCGCACCTCGGTCTCCTCGCCGTCTTCGGTTTCCTCTTCGACCGTGTAACACTCCGGCGCGTCAACGCCGGGAATCTGACGGAACGTCGCGTCGGCGTACCCGAGTCGGATAGAGATACCGCGCTTCATCTCCTCCGAGTGCTGGTCCGTCCACGAGCCGGACAACGCTTGGACGAGCGTCGTCTTTCCGTGGTCGACGTGACCGACGAGTCCGATGTTCACCTCCGGTTGTTGTGGGTTTTTCGTCACCATTGACCTCCTGAGAGTAATCTTGCGTGAACTTGGCTCCGAACGACTGATAAAGGTGCTGTTCTCGGAGCGGTGACGCTGTGGCCGCGTCGGGCGGTCACACACCCCGCGCGGCGATTCAGCCACGTCTCTCGGTCCCGGCGTCGCCTCGAAAAATGGTTCGTCGTGCCCCCCAGCACGACGGTTCGCGGACCGATTCGAGTACCCCCTCGAACCGCTGTCACTCCGGGCTTCGCCGGTTATTCGACGCCCGCGACGAGCGACTGAAGCTCCTCGCGGTAGGCGTCGGGCGTGAGCCCGAGGTCGATGTCGACCGAGACCTCGATGGCCTCGGTCGGCTCCTTGGTCACGCTGAGTTCGATGTTCTCGCCCGGGTGCGCTCCGCCCGCGACGA
The DNA here is from genome assembly GCF_042663345.1 of Haloferax chudinovii. NCBI lineage: Archaea > Methanobacteriati > Methanobacteriota > Halobacteria > Halobacteriales > Haloferacaceae > Haloferax > Haloferax chudinovii. The sequence goes on along the minus strand of NZ_JBHTAB010000010.1, from coordinate 130,062 downwards.
GAATCGTCCCGTCGTGCTCCCAGACGGCCAGCATCCCGCTGACGTCGAACTCCCGTCCCTCGATGGTGAACTCCTTTTCGTCCGTGAACGGGAAGGTAATCTCGTCGAAGGCGATGGTGGCCTCGTAGTCGGTCACGCGCGCCGACTCCCCGGTGTCGACCGTCGTCGACCGCGTGTCCGTCTGTTCGATGTCCGTGACGTCCACGTCTTCCAACTGCCCCTCGTAGTTCGCTCGCGCGTGTTCTTCGACCACGTCGACGACCGTCCCGCGGACCGCTTCGGGGAGGTTCGACAGGCTCGGGTCGAGCGTCACGCGCGTCGCGAAGAACAGCGAGAACTGCCCCTCGGCCTGCCCGAGCGTCTTCTCCTTCAGCGTCTCCGAGAGGTCCATGTCCTCGTAGACGAGCGTCTCGAACGCCGCGGAGACGCTCGCCGGACCGATCGACTGCTCGAAGGCGGGGTCCAGAGAGTGCCCCCCGATGTACTCCCAGCCGCCGGCTTCGAGCGCCGCCTCGGGAACCTGCGGCGGTGCCCGCGCGGCGCTCGCGGTCATTCCGGAGCTACAGCCCGCGAGACTCGCGAGCCCCGCGCTGGCCGCGATACCGAGGTACGTTCTCCGCCTGATACCGTTGACTTCGTTTTCTTCCCCCGTCATCAGTCGGTACTGCCGGGCTCTGGGCCAAATAGGTATTCCTCAGAGAATCAAATTCGAGAACGGCTGAACCGCCGATTAGTGGCCCGAAAGCGACCTTTTTGCCGCTCCGTCCCCGAGCGTTTCACGTGCCCGAACCGGTGTCGTCGCCCTCGGAGTTCGCCTTCGAACTGGCGCTCTGTGCCCACCTCGAACAGACGACAGACTGGCTCCCGGCGCGCCAACTCGGCGCGTCGGTCGCCTCGCCGGGGAGCCGCATCATCGACGTGTGCGCCGTCGTCCCGGGACCGGGGTTCGACGACCGCGCCCGCATCACCGACCGCGCGGTTCCCGCGGCGGCCATCGAAAGCGACGTGGGAACCGGGAGCGCCGTCTTCTGGCGCGACGGCTTCGACTGCCGTCCCGGTCGCGCCCGGCGCGCCACCGACCGCGCCGTCGAAGTCGGCTTCTTCGAGTCCGAACGCCGCCGGAGCCGGGAGTACGTCCGCCGCGCCGCCCGCTATCCAGACGACTGGTTCTCCCGGCTCGTCGGCATCGAGAACAAACCCGACCTCGGCAGTCCCGGCGACCTGCTCCGACAGCTTCGCCTCGACGCGAGCCTCGCGGTCTTCGACGAGGTGATTCTCACGACCGAGAGCTACGTCACCGGCGCGCACCTCAACCGCATCCCCGAGGCGGTCGGCGTCTGGCGCTTCGACCCAGACACCGGCGACCGCGAGGTGGTCCGCGAACCCCGCCCGCTTTCGCCCGGCTCGACCGGCGTCGAACCCGTCGAGTACCACTCGCTCCACACCGACGTGGCGCTCGTCTCGCCCGCGGAAAAGCGAACCGCGCGCCTCCGACTCGCCGAGCGCGCCTACGGCAAGGGATGGCGCGCCTACGATCTCCCGGGCTGTGCCCGCGCCCGCGTCGACGCCGACGGCCGCCCGGTCTGCGACCACTTCGAGCGCGTGGTCGACCCCGGTTCGGAGTGCGGTACGGACTGCCCGGCGTTCGAGGCGGCCGACCCGCCCGAACTGGACCGCGACGGGCTCCGCGAGTCACGGACGGGCTGGGTCGCCGACCCGCCCGGTGTGGTCCGCAGACAGTCGGGACTCGACCGGTACCGCTGACGCCTCACTCCGCGTCGGCCCGCCGCTCCATGTAGCTCCAGTAGGCGACGAGCGCGACGCCGATGACGGCGACGAGGACGACCTGCACGGCGGCCCCGACGAGGTCGAGCCGGCCCGTGTCGACGTACGTCAGGACGACGTTTCCCGCGGCCGCGACGACGCCGGCGACCATGAGATACCTGAACGCCCTGTCCTCGGCGAGGGCTCGGAGGTTCACAGCTCGTACACCTCGCCGTCGACCGCCAGCGGCTCTTCGAACGCCTCGTCGGCGGGGTAGAAGTGCGCCACGTGGACGAGGCGGGTCTCGCCGGCGTTCAGTTCCTCGCCGAGCGCGATGGCCCCCTCGCGGGTCATGTGCTTCGTGCCGAAGGTCCGCGCGACCCCGTTTTCGTCGTGGTCGTCGCCGCCGATGGGGTGGTACTCGCAGACCGACGCCGGGACGATTGCCTCGGCGAGAAGCAGGTCGGGGTCCCGGAGCACGTCGCGGGACTCCTCGGGGATTGCGTAGGTGGAATCACCCGAAAGCGAGAGTTTCGCGCCCGTCTCGGGGTCCTCGATGGCGACGCCGTAACAGACCAGCGGCGGGTGGACGACCGGCACGAACGTCACGTCGAGGCCGCAGGCGCGGAACGACTCGAACGGCGTCTGGTCTTCGACCGAGATGCGGTCGAGGTAGGCGAACTTCGAGCGAATCGCGTCGGCGACGCTCTCGCCCGTGACCGGGTCGACCTCGTCGGCGGCGTGGACCGCGAGGTCGTCGAGCAGGCGGTAGACGTTCCCGAGGCCGTCGAGGTGGTCGAAGTGGATGTGGGTGACGAGCGCCTCGTCGGGAAGCGGCACGTCCCGCGTGAGAAACTGGTGGCGGAAGTCGGGGCTGAAGTCCACGAGGAGCGACTCGCCGGTCCGCTCGTTTTCGACGTGGACCGAAAAGCGCGTCCGCTCGATGCCTCGCTCGCGGGCCGCGAGGCAGGTCTCGCAGTCGCACCCGACGGTGGGCGTTCCGGTCGTGTCGCCGGTCCCGAGGAGGGTCACGCGCATTGACTCAATCACGGGGACGGCGAGGTATAAACGTGGCCGACGGGGGCGAGTCAGAACCAGTATATCTGCCAAAACATGGTGCAGACCATGGTGTGGTCATAGTTGCGAGCCAAGACCACACGTATCTGGGTCTACGAGTCGAAGTTACACTTATTGTATGACTCTGATGCCTTGTCACGTTCTTCTTTCGCCCGTTCGTTGTCTCCTTCTCCAATCGCCTCCACTGCTCGTGAGAAGTGTTCAGTTCCGTCTTTTAGAGACCCTGCATAGCATGTAAGTTCGATAAACGTCGATTTTATCGAGGACGGGGATTCACCTTCCTGTCGTTTGAAGAGGCTCTCAGAGGTTCCGAAGTGCTCTGCTGCCCTATCTAAGGCTTTCTGTGCTTGGGTGAGCGCTTCTTCGTCGAGGTAACTCTCGGCCTCGTTCAGGTCCTCCATCCCGAGCGACATCTCTCTGATTCCTGTTGCCATCGTTTCGAGAACTGGAATCAGCTCGTCGAGTGTGGTCAGGTCGATCTGAAGTGTTTCAGCATCAACTTTATCGAAGTCATCTAACTCTTCCGTCTCAAGCTGTGACGTCCGATCACGAACGACACTCAAGAGGTCGTCAGCGTCGCCAAGCTTCTGTTCAGCAGCTTCGAGCTCTGCTGCCGCGTCCGTGTATCTCTCAGACTGGAAGTACGTGAGACCGGAGTACACCAGACTGTATCCCTCCACTACTATATCGAGGAAATCGGTGATCTTTCGTCCGAACTCAATGTACTCGCGTCCAGAGTTGATTTTGCTTCGTTGTTCGTCAGTCGAATACTCCTCGGCTGCGTCTAATTCGTTCGCTGCTTCATCGAGGTAGGTGTAGACCTTTGAGGGATTGAAGTCGACGCTGCCATCCTCAAATTCTGATTCAGATAAACTCTCACTCTCACTGGATAGTTGCTCTCCAGCACTTTGGAGAGCACTCCCCGCTTCTTCGAGGTGTTCTGCTGCCTTATCTGGTTGTGCAGTCGGGGTGGTGGTTCCCTCGTGAGTAGATGTATCGCCCGTACAGCCTGCTAGAAATCCTGTGCCGAGTGCGGAGATTGTCGCTCCAATATACTCTCTTCTCTGCATAATCGCTAACGCTCCTCTGCAAATACTTATTCATTCCCAATATCATATAAAAATGATATCTCTGGCAGAATACGAGCTCTAGCCACTCGGGGCTGGATTTTAAAATACGGAGAAGCGCGGTTTATTGCTCTGGTTTCTGCGTCTCGCCTTCGTGTTCGTCCGCGTGGTCGTGGTCGTGGCCGTCTTCCGACCCCGCCCCCGCGACGAGTTCCGACGAGTCGGACATCATGTCGAGGTTCTTCAGGTTGTCGCGCTCTTCGAAGTCGGCGACGGCCTCAAGCAGGTCGTCCTGCGTGAGCTCCATCCGCTCTTCGGTGAGCGCTTCGAGGACGGCCTCGCGGAGGACGAGTCGGAGGTCGGAGCCGGTGAGGCCCTCCGTCACGTCGGCGATGGCCGAGGGGTCGAACTCGTTGATGTCCATTCGGTTCGTGATGACGCGGAGGATGTCGGCGCGCATCCCGCGGTCCGGTTTGGGGAAGTTGACGATTTCGTCGAAGCGCCGCCACGCCGCCGAGTCGAGCTGGTCGGGGTGGTTGGTCGCGCCGATGAGGATGACCTCGTCGCGAATCAGCGAGATGTCGTCGATGCTCTTGAGTAGCGTGTTGACCGCGCGCTTGAGCGCCGCGTGCTCGTCCGACCGGCGGGTCTTCGCCACCGAGTCGAACTCGTCGATAAAGAGGATACACGGCGACAGCCGCTTTGCGACCTCGAAGGTCTTCTCGACGTTCTTGGCCGTCTCGCCGAGGTACTGGCTCGTTATCATCGAGAGCTTCACCTCGACGAACGGGAGGCCGAGCTCGTGGGCGAGCGCCCGCGAGACGGTGGTTTTGCCGGTCCCCGGCGGCCCGACGAACAGGATTTTCCCGATTTCGCGGAGGCCGATGTCCGCGAGGTACTCGCGGTGCTCGATGGCCTTCATCAGCTTGTGAATCTCGCCTTCCTGGTCCGTCGTGAGCACGAGGTCGTCGAGGGTCATCTCGATCTCCTCGGGCGCGCGGACCTGCACGAGGTCGAGCATCTCGGCGTCGTCCTCGTCGTCGAAGTACTCGTCGAGCAGGCTGTCTATCCACACGCGGTCGGCGTGAATCGGCCGGGTCTGTTCTCTCGCGTCCGCGTGGGTCACGTCCACGTCGTCGCGGTCCTCGACCGACTTCGCGACCGTCGGGTTCGTCACGAGCCGGTCGTGGTCGGCCCGCTTGACGAACCACTCCAGCGCCATCTCGGGTTGGGTCAGCGAGAGACGCCCGGAGAACTCCTCACGCTGGGTGAACATGAGGTCCGAAATCGCGTCCCAGGGGTGTTCGACGCCGGTCGCCTTCCGCGCGACGGACTCGGTCACGACGAGGGGTCGCTCGATGCCGGCCATCGACGAGTCGTCCTCGTCGCCGTCGTCCTCGGCGTCCGCCCAGAAGACGCGTCGATACCGCGGGGGAAGGTCGTTTTCGTCAAGCGTTCGGTCGTCAGTGTAGAGGTGGGCCGTCAGCAGAAACTCGACAACCTCGAGCGCCCGTTCACTCATCCCCCAGAAATTGCCCGGGGAGACGCATAAGAGCGTCGGAGCGCCGCCGGGAGCCGCGCGCGACCGAACGACCGCCATGGCAAGGAACGCGGCGCGGGACCGCCCGCCAATATTAATTTCAGAAAAATAATACAAAAACATATTTGAAAACGGCGGAATTACGCGGTTATATTCCTTCCATGCGTTTGTATACTGTTTCTTCATCCAGAATACGGGACAAAAATATTGGTTCTTAAATGATTAGGCCTTTATGCTTATATTCCGCCACTGTGAGCCAAGAAAGTGAAATGATATTCACGAACGGCACGGGATATATGCCCGAATACGGTACATCCGACGCGGACGGTGGGTGGTGACTCGCGTGGCGAAACAAGTTCCGACGACCTGTATGCGCTGTGCGGTCGGTTGTGGCCACGTCCACCTCGGCTCCGACACGGCGTACGGTCTCGACGCGGTCCGGGGCGACCCCTCGCATCCCGTGAACAACGGACTGGCCTGCGGTCGCGGTATTCGCGAGTCGGCCGATCCCGACGGGTCGTGGCTCACGCGCCCGCTCGTCAGGGAGAACGGCGAACTCCGTCAGACCTCGTGGTCCACCGCGCTCTCTCGCGCGAGCGACGCCATCGCCGACGCGATGGCCGACGACCCCGACGAGGTCGCTGTCCTCGGGAGCGGCCAACAGACGAACGAGGCCGCCTACGCCCTGGGAAAGCTCGCCCGCGGCGGCATCGGCACCAGACACTACGACGCGAACACGACCCTCTGCATGGCGAGCGCGGTCAAAGCCTACTACCGCGCCTTCGGGAGCGACGCGCCGCCGCCGACCTACGACGACGTCCCCGAGGCCGAGACGCACCTCGTCTGGGGGGCGAACCCGGCGGTCGCCCACCCGGTGATGTTCCGGTGGATTCGCCAGTCGGCCGACGACGGCGACCTCGTCGTCGTCGACCCCGTCGAGACGGAGACCGCGGGCGTCGCCGACGACCACGTCGCCATCGACCCCGGCGGCGACCTCGCGCTGGCGCAGGCGGTTCTCGGACACCTCGTCGAGACCGACCGCGTGGACGAGGCGTTCGTCGAGGCGCACACCGAGGGATTCGACCGCGTCGTCGACGAACTCCCCCCGGTCGAGGAGGGGGCGTCGGCGGCCGGCGTCACCCTCGATGCGGTGGAGAAACTGGCGTCGCTCCTCGACGCGCCCACGCTCGTCTACTGGGGCATGGGCGTCAACCAGAGCGTCCGCGGCACCGCGACCGCCGGCGCGCTCGTGAACCTCTGTCTCGCCTCGGGGAACCTCGGCCCCGGCTCCGGCCCCTTTTCGCTCACCGGCCAGGCGAACTCGATGGGCACCCGGGTGGTCTCCTCGAAGGGGACGTGGCCCGGCCATCGACCGTTCGAGCACCCGGACCACCGCCGGACCGTCGCCGAGGCGTGGGACGTGCCCGTCTCTCGGCTCCCCGACGACAACGGGCCGGGGCCGGTCGGCATGTTCGAGTCGTCGCCGTCGGTCGTCTGGACCGTCGCCACCAACCCGCTCGCGGGGTTCCCCGACGCGACGGCCGCCCGCGAGGTCCTCGACGACGCCTTCCTCGTCGTGCAGGACGCCTTCCGGTCCGAGACGGTCGAACTCGCCGACGTGGTGCTCCCCGCGGCGACGTGGGGCGAGTCCGAGGGGACCACGATGAACATGGAGCGGACGGTCTCGCGGGTCCGCCCGGCCACGGAGACGCCGCCGGGGGTCAGACAGGACCTCGACATCATCGCCGACGTGGCCGCCCGCGTCGCGCCGGGACTGCTCCCGAGGCCGTCGGTCTCGCCGAGCGAGCTGTTCGACGAGTTCGCCGCGCTCACCGCGGGCACCGACGCCGACTGCTCGGGGCTGTCGTACACGCGACTCGACGGCGAGCGAGCCGTCCGTTGGCCCGCGCCGGACCCGACGAGCGAGGGCGGCTACCGCTACTACGAGGACTCGGCTGAGTCGGGCGACCCGACGTGGTCGTTCCCGACGCCGTCGGGGAAAGCGCAGTTCAGCGCGCTCTCGGGGTCGTCGCTCCCCGACCCCACCGACGAGTCGTACCCGTTGACCCTCACGACCGGCCGCGAGGCCGACGGGTACAACACCGGGGTCCGCACCCGGAGCGACACGCCGGACCACCCGGTCGCCCGCGCGCATCCCGACACCATCGACGCGCACCGCGACGCGGTCGCCGACTCCGAGGGCGACCGTCGCACCACCGTCGTCTCCCGCCGGGCGTCGGTCCCGGCGACGCTCGACCCCGACGACGCCGTCCCGCCGGGCGTCGTCTGGCTCTCTATTCACCATCCCATGACCAACCGACTCACCACCCCCGCGGTCGACCCGCAGTCGAACGAACCGAACTTCAAGCAGTGCGCCGTCCGCCTCGAACGCCCCGAGACGACCGCCGCGTCCGACCGCCTCCCCGCCGAGGTGAGCGACTGATGGCAGTCGTCGCCGCGGTCGGACGGTCCCGCGAACTCGAACGCACCGCCGCCTGAGAATGGCCGACGTGTCGCACCCTCACCTCGACACCGGCCGCGCCGGCATCATCCTCGCCGGCGGCCGCTCGACCAGATTCGGCGGCATCGACAAGGCGACGGCCACCGTCGGCGGCCAGCCCATGATTCACCGGGTCGCCGCCTCGCTCGACCCCGTCGTCGACGAACTCGTCGTCAACTGTCGCGCCGAACAGCGGGACTCACTCGCCGGTGCGCTGTTGGACTTCGACGTCCGGTTCGCGGAGGACGCCCATCCCGACCGGGGGCCCGTTTTCGGTCTGCGGACCGCGTTGCGGGAGACGAGCGCCGAGTTTGCGGCGGTCCTCCCGACCGATATGCCGCTGGTTCCGAGCGGGTTCATCTCGCACCTCTTCGGCCGCCTGCAGGGCGGTGCGGGCGTCGTCCCGCGGGTCTCGGAGACGCCGCAACCGCTTCCCGCGGTCGTTCACTGCCGCGCCGCCGAAGTCGCCTGCACGGACACCATCCGCGCCGGCGACGACCGCCTACGGACCGTGATGTCCGCCCTCGACGTCACCGTCCTCGGCGACCGCGAAGTGGAGGCTCACGCCGGCACGCACGTGTTTCACAACGTGAACTCCTTCGACGACTTGCGCGCGCTCACCCATCGTCGGTGAATCCCGTTCGAGACCTATACCACACTATCGAACATTATGTTAGGTTCTGATTGTCGAATAAACGAACGGGAATCTGCCCAAAATACGACCTTATATTCGGGATATCTGGTTATAGATTGGACGAATACGGTATATATGGGGTATTTCTACACATTTTCAACGAATACTCTTATCAGCTTCTATCAAGTCGTGTTATCACGAAACATGACCGAGTTCGCACACAAACGCACACAGATAGTGGACGATTGCCCACTGGTGGTCGGAAATGGCGAGTAAGAAGGAAGCGTGGAAGTCGGAGCTCTACGGCGACGCGGTCCGCGAGAAGATCGAGGAGTTCGCCGAGAAGGGGGTCGACGCCATCCCCGAGGCGGAACGCGACGAGTGGTTCACCCGCTTCAAGTTCTGGGGCGTCTTCCAGCAACGGACGGGCCAGGACTCCTATTTCATGATGCGGCTGACGAACGCCAACGGCGTCCTCGAACCGGGGCAACTCCGGGCCATCGGGGAGGTCGCTCGCGACTACGCCTCCGGCCCCGTCGAGAACCCCGAGTTCGGCGACGCGTGGGTCGACCTGACGACGCGCCAGTCGATTCAGCTCCACTGGCTCGAACTCGAAGACATCCCCGAGGTCTGGGAGAAGCTCGAAGCCGCGGGCGTCTCCTCGCGGTCCGCGGGCGGCGACACCATGCGGAACATCACCGGCTGTCCGGTCGCCGGCCGCGACAAGCACGAACTCGTCGAGTCCCAGCCGCTCCTCGACCGCTTCCAGACCGACCTCCGCGGGAACGACGCGCTGTCGAACATGCCGCGGAAGTTCAACATCAGCGTCACCGGCTGTCGCGAGGGCTGTGCGCAGGACTCGATAAACGACGTGGGGCTCGAACCCGCGAGAAAGGAGATAGACGGCGAGACGGTCACCGGCTTCAACGTCCGCGTCGGCGGCGGCCTCGGCTCCCGAAAGCCGCGCGTCGCCCGCGACCTCGACATCTTCGTCGCCGACGAAGACCGCGCCTACGAGGTCGTCCGCGGCTTCGTCGAACTCTACCACGAACACGGCAACCGCGACGTTCGGGCCCGCGCCCGCAGTCGCTTCTTCGTCGACGAATGGGGCACGGAGAAGATTCGCGACCTCCTCCAAGCGGAGTACGTCGACTTCGAACTCCGGTCTGCGGGCGAGAACATCCGCGACGGATACACCTACAACGCGGGCCGCCCGGAGTCCGCCGGCAAACACGACCACGTCGGCGTCCACGAGCAGGCCGACGGCGACTACTACGTCGGCCTCAGCGTCGCCGTCGGCCGGCTCACGGCGTCGGATGCCATCGAACTGGCCGACATCGCCGACGAGTACGGCTCCGGCGAGGTCCGACTCACCCGCCGGCAGAACCCGCTTCTGATGGACGTGCCGGAGGAGAAGCTCGACGACCTGCTCTCTGAACCGCTCCTCGGCAAGCACACGCCCGTCCCGAACCCGTTCCAGCGCGGTACCGTCGCCTGCACTGGCACGGAGTTCTGCTCGCTCGCGCTCACGGAGACGAAAGCGCGGACCGCCCGGATGCTCCGGTGGCTCCGCGACAACGTGGACGTGCCCGATGACGTGAGCCAACTGAAGATTCACTACTCCGGCTGTACCGCCGACTGCGGGCAGGCGAACACGGCCGACATCGGCCTGTTCGGCATGCGCGCCCAGAAGGACGGCGAGATGGTCGAAGCGATGGACATCGGCGTCGGCGGCGGCATCGGCGAGGAGCCGTCGTTCGTCGAGTGGGTTCGACAGCGCGTCCCGGCCGACGAGGTACCGGGCGCTATCGCGTCGCTCGTTGAGGCGTTCGCGGAGCGCCGCGACCCCGGTCAGACGTTCCGCGAGTGGGTCGAAGCCGAGGGGACCGAGGCCGTCACGGAGTACTGCGTCCCCGAGGAGACGGCGTTCGAAGCGCCGTACATGCACGACGCGAAGCAGTCGTGGTACCCGTTCGCCGAGGACGAAGCGCAGGCCGAACAGCCGGTCACGAGCGACTGAACATGACCGAACGCATCGCGTCCGACGACCCGGCTGACGACGCCGACACCCGCGTCGCCGACGCGCCTTTCGAGCACGCCTCGGCGGACGTCGCGCCGGAACTCTTCCCCGCGGACCCAACGGTCGCCGACGCGGGTACCGGCGGAATCCCCGGTCGGCCGGACAGCGACCCCGCCACTCGTTCCTGACGTTCCGAGAGTCGGTGCCGTCGTCTCCACGCTCACCGTTTTCTCGGCGTTTTTCGACCCGGACAACAACTCGTCGCGACGAATAGCGAGTTCTAAACTATTTATGGTGTTCGAACCCCGATGCTGTGTCATGCCAGAGCCAGTCATCGCGGCCGCGTACCGCACGCCGTTCGGCAAGGCGGGCGGCGTGTTCGAGGACGTTCGAAGCGAGGACCTCTCGGTCACCCTCATCGACCACATCCTCGACGAACACGACGTCGACCCCGACGACGTGGAGGACCTGATGTGGGGCGTCGCCCAACAGCGCACCGAACAGGACAACAACGTCGCCCGCGTCATCGCGCTCCTGTCCGCCCTCGGCGAGGGGACGCCCGCGACGAGCATCAACCGGTGGTGCGCCTCCTCGATGCAGGCCATCATCTCCGCGTCCGACGCCGTCGCCGCCGGCAACCGCGAGTGCATCGTCGCCGGCGGGGTCGAGAGCATGTCCCGCGTGCCGATGGACGGCGACTCCTACGAGCACCTCCACCCCGAACTGAGCGAGCGGTACAACGTCTTCCAGTTGCAGATGGGGATGACCGCCGAGAAGGTCGCCGAGGAGTACGAGGTCTCCCGCGAGGCCCAAGACGAATTCGCGCTTCGGAGCCACCGACGCGCCGCCGAGGCGACCGACTCGGGTCGCTTCGACGACGAAATCGTGCCCGTCGAGACGGCCGACGGCGTCGTCACCGAAGACGAGGGCATCCGCCGCGACACCTCGATGGAGATTCTCGGCGGTCTCGACCCCGCCTTCTCGGGCGACGGCTCGGTCACCGCCGGTAACTCCTCGCAGATAACCGACGGCGCGGCCGCCGTCCTCGTCACCAGCCGCGAGTTCGCCGACGAGCGCGGCCTCGACGTGCTCGCGTCGGTCGGCACGAACAACGTCGCCGGCGTCGACCCGACGGTCATGGGCATCGGCCCGGTCCCGGCCACCCGCGGCCTCCTCGACCGCGCCGGCACCGACATCGACGACTACGGCCTCGTCGAAATCAACGAGGCGTTCGCCAGCCAGTGTGAGTACTCCCGGCGCGAACTCGGCATCGACGCGGACGAACTCAACGTCAACGGCGGCGCAATCGCCCTCGGCCACCCGCTCGGGGCGTCCGGCGCGCGCCTCCCGGTGACGCTCATCCACGAGATGCGAAAGCGCGACGTGGACCGCGGCCTCGCGTCGCTCTGCGTCGGCTTCGGTCAAGGCGCGGCAATCGAGTTCAACAGATAGGGTTGGGATTCGGCTGTTTTTTGGTCCAGATTTTTGCCGAGCGGAGCGAGGGAAAAAGGTGGCAGTGGCGCGGCAATCGAGTTCAGCAGATAGGGTTGGGATTCGGCTGTTTTTTGGTCCAGATTGTTGCCGAGCGGAGCGAGGGAACCCGGCGCACGTCGCGTCGTTCGCTTTCGTTCGGTCCCTCCCCCGCTAACGCTCACGAACAGACGTGCGCCTTTCGTCACGTTCGTACTCCGGGCGCCGGCGAGTTCGTTCCGCGCCCCGACTTCGGCGCGCCCGTCTGGGACGTCCTCGTCGCGCTCATCGGCGGCTACTGGGCGCTACTGGGCGATGTTCGTCCGGTGGGTGCGGCGCTGACCGGTCGGGGACGACGCGAAAAACCGAAGTCGAGCGGGCGGCGAGAGCCGCTATTCGGGATTGACGAGTTCTTCGGCGCTCCGGACGGCCTCGCGCTCGCCGATGATGGTGATGCGGTCGCCCTCTTGGAGCGTGTACTCCGCGTTGGGGACCGTCGTGTCGCCGTTCCGCGAGACGAGCGTGACGAGACAGCCGTCGGGCAGTTCGGGACCGATTTCGCGGATGGTCCGTCCGACGAGTCGCTCGGCGGTGACCTCGACCTCTTGGACGTCGCCGGAGCGGCCGATTTCGCCCATCCAGTTCGACATCGACGGGCGCTCGATGTAGTTGTCGAGCGCCTGCGCCGTGGCGATGGTCGACGAGATGGTCCGCACGCCGAGTTCTTCGAACGCCTCGACGTTGTCGGGGTTGTTCGCCCGCGCGAGGACGCTCTCGGGGTCGAACTTCGAGTTCGCCAACTGCGCGACGAGCAGGTTCACGTCGTCGTCGCCGGTCGCGGCGACCACGAACTTGGCGTTCGCGGCCCCCGCGGAGCGTAAGACGCTCGTGTCGGCGCCGTCGCCGTGATGGACGGTAAAGCCCATGTTCCGGGCGGCCTGGACTACTTCTTGGTCCTGCTCGATGAGGACCACGTTCTCTCCGCGGTCTGCGAGGCGTTCGGCGAGCGCACGGCCCACTTTCCCGCCTCCGATGATGAGTACACGCATTGGGATGACGTCGAGGTATTCTGCAATCCGGCGAGCGAGGCCGGCCTCGAAGACGACGGTCGTCAGGATGACGAGGAAGACCGTGCCGACGAGAATCGAGGCGCTCTGGTTCAGCGCGGCGGCCTGCTGGGCCATTCCCTCGGCCGCCAGTCGCGTCGCCTCCTCCTGCAGGGCGATAGCGAACAGCGAGGCCACGGACGCGGGGATGATGCCGCGCGGGCCGACGAAGCTCATGAAGAGCTTCTCTTCTCTCGTGAAGCGGTCGCCGCGGGCCGAAACGAAGACCAAGAGCGGCCGAATCACGAGCGCGACGGCGGCGACGACCGCGAGGCCGCCGACGCCGAGGTTCAGGAGGTTCTGGAAGTCCAACAGCGCCGCGAGGGCGATGAAGACGAACGACAGCACGAGTAGCGTGATGTCGCCTTTGAACGCCGAAATCTCCTCTTCGTACGGCACGTCCGCGTTGCCGAGGAGGATGCCGGCGGTCGCCACCGCGGCGATGCCGGCCTCCGTGGCGACGTAGTCGGCGGCCGCGTAGGACACGAGCGCGCCGGCGAGGGCGAGCAGGCGCGCGTTCTGCGGCGCGTTGCCCGGCGAGAGGTCGACGTACCGGAGGACGTAGTACAGCGTCCCGGCGACGACTGCGCCGACGATGACGCCGACGCCGAGGCGCTCGGCGAACAGCGTCACGAGAGCGTCGGGACTGCTGACGCCTTCGAGGATGGCCTCGAAGATGACGACGGCGACGATGGCCGCCGTCACGTCGTTGACGATACCCTCCGTGTCGAGCGCCGCGCCGACCCGGTCGCGGACCGGGACGACTTCGAGAATCGGCGCGATGACGGTCGGCCCGGTCGCGACGAGGAGCGCGCCCACGAGGAACGACACCGGCCACGGCGCGCCGAGCGCGTAGTGGACGACGACGCCGGTCGCGATGAACGAGATTATCGCCCCGACGGTGACGAGTCGGAACGTCGCGGCCGGCGCTTCCCGTAGCTTGTCGATTCGAAGGTGGAACGCACCCTCGAACACGATGATAGCGACCGAGAGACCGACGATGGCCTGTAGTGCGTTCCCGAACGAGTCGGGAGAGATGACGCCGAGAACCTCCGGGCCGAGCAGGATGCCCGACGCGATGAGGAACACGACGCTGGGGACCTGAAACCGGTCCGAAAGCACCTGCGAGACCACGCCGATGCCGATTATCGCGGCGACGAGCGGGATGAGGTTCGCCCCTCCTGCTGCGGCCACTTATATCGCCTCCATGGATTCGGTTCATGTGGCGACGGAAGATAAAACCATACATCTCGGGCGGTATTTCCGCGGCCTTGTGAATACGTATGCCCGCAAAAACCACGAAAAAGTGTAGGGTGTCAGATTTTCACCGGGTCGCGTCCCGGCCGCGGCTCCGCCGCTCTTCGGCCCGGCGGTCCTCGTCGTAGATGAGCGATACCTCGTCGGCGTAGCGGTCGAGGATGTTCCGGCGCTTTTTCTTCATCGTCGGCGTCATCAGGTCGTTGCCCTCGGAGAACTCCTCGGGGACGACGCGGAACTGCTTGATTCGCTCGTAGGACTCGAAGCTCTCGTTGGCCGCCGCCACCTCGGCCTCGATGCGCTCGGACACCCGGTCGTCGCGGCAGACGGCGTTCGGGTCGTCCGGGAGGTCGATGCCCTCCTCGTCGGCCCACTCCCGCAGGCCGTCGAAGCTGGGGACGATGAGCGCCGAGACGAACTTGCGGCCGTCGCCGAGGACCATGCACTGCTCGACCACCGGCGAGGAGGCGAAGGCGTCCTCGATGGGACCGGGGGCGACGTTCTTGCCCGTCGAGAGGACGAGAATCTGCTTGGCGCGCTCGCGGAAGGCGATGTAGCCGTCGGGCCGGCGTTCGACCACGTCGCCGGTGCGGAACCACCGTCCGCCCTCGTCGCCCTCGTCGCCCGCGACGAACGCCGCCTCGGTCTCCTCGGGGTCGTTCCAGTAGCCCTCGGTGACGCTCGGCCCGCGGACGAGCAGTTCGCCCACCTCGCCGCCCGCGTCGCCGAGCCGGTCGCCGACGACGGTCGTGTCGAGTCTCGTCTCGACGGTCCGAAGCGGGTAGCCGATGGTGCCGATTTTCGGCTCCTCGGGGGGATTGACCGAGATGACCGGCGAGGTCTCAGTGAGGCCGTAGCCCTCGTAAATCGGGAGGCCCATCGCGTGGTAGAGCGCGCACAGCTCGGCCGAGAGGCTCCCGCCGCCGCTGATGAAAAAGTCGAGGTTGCCGCCGAGGGCCTCGCGCACCTGCCCGAACACGAGGCGGTCGGCGAGGCGGTGTTTCGCGGTGAGCAGGTAGCCCGGCGCGTCGGTCGTGTGGTACGCCTGCCCGACGCCGACGGCCCACTCGAAGACGCGCTTTTTGACGGGTGACTCGCCGGCCTCCGCCCGAATCGCGTCGTACAGCTTCTCGTACACCCGGGGGACGCTCGTCCCGGTCGTCGGCCGGACCAGCTGGAAGTCCTCGCGGAGCGTGTCGGGACTCTCGGCGTAGGCGACGGTCGCGCCCGCCGCGAACATCATGAAATGCCCGGCCATGCGCTCGAAGACGTGCGCCAGCGGCAGGAACGAAAGCGTCACCGAGTCGGGACCGATGACCGGCGTGTCGCCTTTGTCCGGGCGGGGACCGAACCGCCGATAGCTCTCGTTGACGTTCGACCGGAAGTTCCAGTGGGTGAGTTGGACGCCTTTCGGCTGGCCCGTCGTCCCCGAGGTGTAGATGAGGCTGGCGAGGTCGTCGGGCTCGCGTTCGTCCAGCCACGACTCGGAGGCCGCCTCGTCGTACACTTCCTCCCCGCGGCGGGAGAGCTCGCCGAGCGTCAGCACGTCCTCGCGGTCGTCGTGGCCGTCGTACTCGTCCACGACGACGATAAAGCGGAGTTCCAGCTCGTCTTCGACGGCGAGCACGCGCTCCAGTAGCTCCCCGTTTTCGACCACGACGGCGTCCGCACCGGGGTCGGAAAGCAGGTACTGCGTCTGTCGCTCCGACGACGAGGTGTACACCGTGGTGACGACGCCGCCCGCGCCGAGGACCGCGAAGTCCGTCTGCGCCCACTCCATGCGCGTGTGCGAGAGGATACCGACCCGGTCGCCGCACTCGATGCCGAGGTCGCGGAACCCGGCCGCGAGACGGTGGACGACGCCTCGCATCTCCTCGTAAGTCAGGTCGGCGTAGTCGCCGTCGGGGGCCGCCGGGACGACGCCTTCGGCGACCAGCGACCGCCGGTAGACGCCGCCTTTGTATCGCTGTGCGACTCGCGAGGCGTTCCGCGACGCGCTCGCCTCGAACATCCGTGGGAGGGTCGACCGCTCGATGACCGGGTCGTCGAACGCCGCCTCCGCGTCCCGCCAGTCCATGTTCTGTTAGTAATAATTCAACATCTAAAAACTATGTACGTGATGTCTGTTGAAAACCCGCAGTACCGCGGGGACACGTTGATTGTGGCTCCGGTCGCGTCAGTCGTCGTCGCCGACGTAGTCGAGGTAGCCGAGCACGCCGCGGGTGTTCAGGCGCTCTTCGTCGCGGGCCTTCCGCGCGCCCCACACCTCGTCCATCTGGGTGTGCTCGACGAAGTGGTCGATGACGGCCTCGTCGTCGCCGAGTTCAGCCCGCTTCTGTCGGATGGCCTCGACCCACTCCACGAGGACGCGCTTGTACGCCTCGGCGAGGTCGGCGTCGTAGGGCCTCGGACCGAAGTGGCCGAAACAGACCGTCTCGGGGTCGATATCCTCGATGGTCCGCACGTCGTCGAGCGCCTTCTGGAGGTGGAACTGCGAGGGCGGCGAGGTCTGGCGGAGCGTCCGCGACCTCGGCTCCCAGATGCCCAGCGCGTCGCCGACGAACAGCACGTCGTCGCCGTCGTCGTGGAACATCACCTGATGCGGCGCGTGGCCGGGCGCGTGGTGGACCGTGAGCGTCCGGTCGCCGAGGTCGATTTCGTCACCGTCGGTGAGGCCCGCGACGCGGTCCTCCTCGATTGGGAGCGGTTCGTCGTAGAACCGCCACTGGTCTTCGACCGCCGCCTTCGTGCCCTCGATGAGCCGCGAGGGGTCCACGAGGTGCGGCGCGCCGAGTTCGTGGGTCATGACGGTCGCGTCGGGGTAGCGCTCGGCGAGGTAGCCCGCGCCGCCCGCGTGGTCGAGATGGACGTGCGTCGGCAGGATGTACGCGAGGTCGTCGACGCCGACCTCGTCGAGCATCCCGAAGACCGCCTCCCTGTCGGCGGCGATGCCGGTGTCGATGAGCGCCGGGTTCTCGGCGTCGACGAGGTAGACCGAGCCGTACTTCTCCACCTCGTACATGCCGCTGTCGACGTAGTAGAGGTCCGTGCTGTCCGGGACGGGTTCGACGTCGCCAATAGCCATAGTTGACGCCCGTCTCCGGGGAAGAAAAGCGTTCGGTCGCCCGACCCCCCACGTTGATTACGGGCGACCGCAAAGCCGTCTCCATGTCCGAACAGGGCGGCGACCCGCTCCCGGACGTCGACATCGCGGACGTCTCGCCGATGGCGTGGCGACTGCTCAGAGTCGCCGCCGGCTACAACCAGCGGGCCGTCGAGCGCGCCGTCGACGACCTCATGCAGGCGCACGTCTCCATGCTCGAATCCGGGAGCCGCGGCCTCTCGCGGTCGCGCCGCCGCGCCCTGCTCTCGCTGTACGCCGCGGAACTCGACGACCGACAGGTCCGAACGCTCGTCGAACAGTTTTAATTCGCGTCGAGACGCGCGCGAAACCTCGCTTCTGTCTGCTGATTCCGACGGGAACGCGGCTGTCGACACCGATATACCGCCATTCGCTACCGTATTGAAAATAATTAAGTAAGACTATCGTTAGAGATAGCGTGTATCAATGATACGCGGTGTTACAAAGACTGCTCGCGGACGATTCGCCGTCTTCACGCTCGCGCTCGTCGCGTCCCTCGCGCTGGCCTTCGGGCCGTCGCTGGAGGGGCTTTCGACGCGGGGTCAGTACGCATTAGCGACGATGGTGTTCGCCGGCATCCTCTGGGTGTCCGGCGCGCTCCCCCTCGCGGTGACGGCGCTGTCGATACCGGTGTTGCTCACGGCCTACGGCGTCTACGGCGACATCGACCCGGCGCTCGCCGGCTTCGCCGACCATCTCATCTTCCTCTTCATCGCCGGCTTCATGCTGGCGAACGCGCTCCAGAAGTACAACATCGACCGCCGCATCGCGCTGTGGCTCATGGCCGTCATGGGGTCGTCGCCGCGGCGACTCATCCTCGCCATCATGCTCGCCACGGCGTTCCTGTCGATGTGGGTCTCGAACACCGCGACGACGGCGATGATGACGCCCATTGCGCTCGGCGTCCTCGCGCAGGTGCTCGGCCGCGAGGAGGTCTACGAGGCCGACGCCGCCGAGGGCTCCTTCTCGAACATGCAGATAGCGACGCTCCTCGGCACCGCCTACGCCGCGAGCGTCGGCGGGGTCGGCACCCTCATCGGCACGCCGCCGAACGCGGTCGTCGCCACCCAGCTCAACGCGTTGCTCGGCTACGACATCGGCTTCGCCGAGTGGCTCCTCGTCGGCCTCCCAATCGTCGCCATCACGCTCCCCATCGTCTGGTACCTCCTCACGTTCCGCTTCTACCCGCCCGAGGTCGACGACGTGGAGGGTGCCCGCGAACAGGCGCGCGAGTACCTCGCCGAGGAGGGCGCGCTCTCGACCCGCGGCCGCCGGGTCGCGTACATCTTCGCCGCCACCGCCGGGCTGTGGGTCGTCGGCGGCCTCGACCTCGCGTTCGAGGGCGTCCTCTCGGACCCGGTGTTCAACACCCTGTTCGGCACCGGCGAGGGCATGACGCTCCTCGGCGTCGAGGGCCATCAGGGCCTCCTGTACTACGTGATGGTCGGGATGGTCTCCATCCCGGCGCTCGTCCTCGCGGACACGATGGAGTGGGACGAACTGGTCGACATCGACTGGGGGACGATTCTCCTCTTCGGCGGCGGCATCTCGCTGGCCGACGCGTTCGCCTCCACGGGCGCGACGCGGTGGCTCGCCGAGGCCGTCTTCGGCTCTTTGACCGGCGCGCCCATCATCCTCGTCGTCGGCGCTATCGTGCTTCTCGTCATCTTCCTCACGGAGATGACCTCGAACACCGCGACGGCGACCATCATCGTCCCCGTGCTCATCGGCATCGGGAGCATCTTCGCGACGACGCTCGGCCTCACCGAGGTCTCCGCGGCGGTGTTCCTCGCGGTCAGCGGGGCCATCGCGGCCTCGTTCGCGTTCGCCCTGCCGGTTGCGACGCCCCCGAACGCCATCGTCTTCGGGAGCGGCCACATCAAGCAGTCGCACATGATGCGGGCCGGGACCGTCCTCAACGTCGTGATGACCGGCGTGCTGACGGTCCTCATCTGGTTCCTCTTCCAGTTCGTCTGGCCGGCGTTCCTCTGGTAGTCAGTCCGTCGGCTCCCGACCGCGGCGGCCGCTCTCACCGCGGTTCGGTCGCGTCCTTTCGACGCCGTTTCGCCGCGTTCGCTCGCCGCTGATTCGTCGCATTCGCCCGTCGCTTTTTCGCCGCGTTCCCACCGCGTTCCCGCCCCCGACCCTCGGCGATGCGATACGATTTTCCCGCCCGCCCGGAAACCACAGCCCAATGATTGACAGGCAACTGCTCCGCGACGAGCCGGAGCGAGTTCGCGACGCGCTCGCCGCCCGTAACATGGAGGGCGTGGACATCGACCGCGTCCTCGACGTGTACGACGAGTGGCGCTCGCTGAAGGCCGAGGGCGACACCCTCCGCCACGAGCGCAACGAGGTCAGCCAGCAGATCGGCCAGCTGAAACAGGAGGGCAAAGACGAGGAGGCACAGGCGGCCATCGACCGCTCGGGCGAACTCAAGACGGAGTTACGGGAGCTCGAAGCCCGCGCCGACGAGCTCGAAGCGGAACTCGACGAGGCGCTCATGGAGCTTCCGAACCTCCCCCACGAGTCGGTCCCCGTCGGGGCCGACGAGGCCGACAACGAGGAGGTCCGCCGCGTCGGCTTCGACGACCGCCGCGAGCTTCCCGACGAGGTGACGCCGCACTACGACCTCGGCGAGGAACTCGACATCATCGACGAGGGCCGCGCGGCCAAGACCACCGGCTCGGGCTTCTACTTCCTGAAAGGCGAGGGCGCGATGCTCGAACACGCGCTCGTGCAGTTCATGCTCGACGTCCACCGCGAACAGGAGTACGTCGACCTGTTCCCGCCGATTCCGGTCAAGACCACCTCGATGGAGGGCACCGGCCAGCTCCCGAAGTTCGCCGAGGACGCCTACCGAATCGGCGGCTCGGAGACCGAGGACTACGAGGACGACGACCTGTGGCTCTGTCCCACCGCGGAGGTCCCGGTCACGAACATGTACCGCGACGAGATTCTCCTGAAGGACGACCTCCCGCTGAAGCATCAGGCGTACACGCCGAACTTCCGGCGCGAGGCGGGCGAACACGGCACCGAGACCCGCGGCATCGTCCGCGTCCACCAGTTCAACAAGGTGGAACTCGTCAACTTCGTCGAGCCCGACGAGTCGTACGACCGGCTCGACGCGCTCGTCGACGAGGCCGCCGAAGTGCTCGACCGCCTCGGCCTGCCGTACCGCGTCCTCTCGCTTTGCACCGGCGACCTCACCTTCGCGTCGGCGAAGACTTACGACCTCGAAGTGTGGGCCCCCGGCACGGAGTCCGAGGACAGCCCCGACGACCTCGGCGGCCGCTGGCTGGAAGTGTCGTCGGCCTCGAACTTCGAAGACTTCCAGGCGCGCCGCGCCGGCCTCCGCTACCGCCCCGAGCGCCACGAGTCGGCGGAGTACCTCCACACGCTCAACGCGTCGGGCACGGCCGTCGGCCGCGTCATGGTCGCGCTCCTCGAATACTACCAAAACGAGGACGGCACGGTCGACGTGCCCGAACCGCTCCAGCCCTACATGGGCGGCCGCGAGGTCATCGAGGGCCACGAGCCCGTCGGCGAGGCCGCGGTCGGTGCCGGCAAGAAGGACTGAGCGACCGACGCCGCCGCCACCGCGCTTGTCGCGTCTCACGCTCCCTGTCTCCCGCGTCTCCTCCCGTCAGTTCGCCGTCGACGACTTGACGAACGTCTTCAGCTCCGAGAGCTTCCCGTCGCGCGCCCGAAACCGGTCGAGGAAGACGAACAGCTCGTCGCCGTCGCGGTCTTCGAGGTGGCCGCGGACGACGATTTCGTCGTCGGACTTCGACTGGATGTAGCGCTCGATGACGTGTCGCGTGTCCTTCCGCGGCCGGTCGTCCCGCATGAACGTGACGAACTCCTCGCGCCCCGAGAGCGTCATGTCGCCGCGGTGTTGGACGAATCCCGGTTCGAGGAGGTTCCGAAGCATGTCGTATCCGTGGTGGTCGAGCGCCGTGTAGTACTGCCGGGCCAGATACGTCGCGTCGGGATGCACGCGCTTTCTTCGTCGGCCGACGGGAAGAATCCGACGCCGGTTCGGCTCGTCTGTCGAACGCGCCGCGCGCGCCGACACCGCGTTCGGGACGCTTTTCTCGGCCAGTCGCGTACCCCGGATGTGGACCTGCACGTTCGATACGAGGGCGACGACGACCCGAAGAAGTGCACGGCGAAGAAGCTCGAACGCTTCGACATGGCCGTCCTCCACGGCTCCGACCGCGAGACCCCCTACGGCGTCGTGCTCAACCCTCACGCCGACAGGGCGCTGTCGCCCGCCGACGCGGACACCGGCGCGCTCGTCGCGCTCGACTGCTCGTGGGAGTCGGCCGGCGAGGCCATGTTCTCGCTCCCCGGCGAGCACCGCGCGCTCCCGTATCTCGTCGCCGCCAACCCCGTGAACTTCGGCCGCCCGATGCAACTGACGACCGTCGAGGCGATAGCCGCCGCGCTCGTCATCTTCGGCGAGAAACCGCGGGCCGAAGACGTGCTCTCGAAGTTCAACTGGGGGCACACGTTCCTCGAACTCAACGAGGAGCCGCTCCGCCGGTACGCGGAGTGCGCGGACTCGACCGAGGTCGTCGAGATTCAGCGGGAGTACCTCGAACGCGGCGAGTAGCCCGTTCCGACGCCCCTCAGTCTCAGTCTCAGCCTTAGCCTTTTACCCACGCGCCGACCGCTCCGGCGACGGCGCTGTCGATAGCGAAGACGAGCGTCAGCACGACGCCCGCGACGAGGACGCCGACGCCGCCGAGGAGTCCGCCCAGCGGTCCGCCGGCCAGTCCCACGAGGCTCCCGAGGAGCGCCGCGAGGAGCGTCACGACGATGCCCGAGATAGAGCCCGCGACGAGGCCGTTCCACGCGCCGTTGCCGAGCGTGCCGCCCGCGAGGTAGCCCGCCGCGAAGCCGCCGAGTAGGCCCGCCCCGATTTGGCCGACGACGGGGAGCGCGAGTCCGCCCGTGCCGACGACGACGATGACGACGAAGCCGATGGCGACCGCCTTCCAGTCAGTCATGGGTCGAGGGAGGCCGCGGGCGGGTAAGAACTTCGTGGCGGTCGCGGGGCGTTGGCCGTCCGCCGTCGGCCGCCCCTCACGCCGCCGCGGTGTCGTCTCTCCGGCCGCCGCGGTGTCGTCCCTCCCGCCGCCGCGTCGGCCGCCCGCGACCCCTTCGCTTCCGGTCGAACCGTGCGGGAGACCTGCACGGCGAATCCCTCGCTCGAAGCGCCGAGCCCCAAACGGACGCGCTTTTACGGCTCGGCCATGTAGCGGACTGCAATGATTTTCGAGTCTCTCCCGACCACGCCCCGGTCGGACGAACTCATCGACAAGGCCTTCTCGCGGGCCGCGCGCACGGGGCGAGCGAAGCAGAACAAGTTGGAGGCTCAGCAGTCGATGCTTCAGACGGCGTCGAACATCCTCTCGGACAACCTCGAAAACGTCGTCGTCGAGTGGCCCGACTTCGAAACGGTCGACCCCTTCTACTACGAGCTTGCAGACGCCATCGTCGACGTCGACGAGGTTCGAAAGAGCCTCTCGGAAGTGATGTGGGCCTCCCGGCAGGTCGACAACATCGCCCGCGAGTACCAGCCGAAGCTCCGCAAGACGGACGCCGACCTCGCGCGCAAGCACCGAAAGCAGGCGTTCGCCCGCATGGCGAGCGTCGTCGAGGAGGTCGAAGACGACCTGCTCCGCATCGGCGAGGCGCGCGACGACCTGAAGGACCTCCCCGACATCCGCCCGGACGAGCCGGCAATCGTCGTCGCCGGCTACCCGAACGTCGGCAAGTCCTCGTTCGTCAACGACGTGACCCGCGCGTCGAACGAGATCGCCCGCTACCCCTTCACGACGAAGGGCGTCCAAATCGGGCACTTCGACCGCGACCGCATCCGCTATCAGATTATCGACACGCCGGGACTGCTCGACCGCCCGGAAGACGAGCGCAACGACATCGAACAGCAGGCCGTGAGCGCGCTCGAACACCTCGCGGACGCCGTCATCTTCGTCGCCGACGCCAGCGGGGCGTGCGGCTACCCCATCGAGTCACAGCTCGAACTCCGCGACGCCGTGAAAGCGCGCTTCGAAGAGCGCGACATCCCGGTGCTCACCGTCTGTAACAAGAGCGACCGCTCGACCGACATGGAGGCCGACCTCTACATGAGCGTCGAGACGGGCGAGAACGTCGAGGCCGTCCTCGATGCCGCGGTCGAGGCCATCGGGTTCGAACCCGACATCCCGCCGTCCCGCAACGAGTAATCGAATCGACGCGGATTTTCGGGGTCCGTCGTTTTCGCCGCGCCGCAAGCCCAGAGAGCCGAGGCTACGCGGTGAGTGTCGGAGAAGGCGGACTCGGGGTGGGTCGAACCGCGAGTTCGGTCAGCGGGGCGCGGGTGCTTACTCGGCTTCGTACACCATCTGGACGGTCGCGGAGACGGTCACGGGGCCGGGCGAGAGCTCGGTCGACCCGGAGGCACGAGCGGCGTCCTCGGCGTAGGCGACCGGGTACGGGCCGGGCGAGGCGCTCCCGCCGACGGTGGCGGTGTGGACGCCCGCGACGGTCAGGCCCGAGGCGCTGGCGACCGCGTCGGCGTCGGCCCTCGCCGAGTCGACGGCGCGGGTCAGGGCCTCTTCGCGGAGTTCGGCCCGCCGCTCGTCGGAGAGCGTGAAGGCGACGCCGCGGATTTCGCTGGCACCGGCACCGACCGCGAGGTCGATGACCTCGCCGGCGCGGTCGGGGGCGACCTCGACGCGGAGGGTGTGGGTGGCGCGGTAGCCGAGGAGGTCGCGCTCCTGACCGCTGTAGTCGTACTCGGGGTAGATGTTGAAGCCGGTCGTCTGGATGGCGTCATCGGCGACGCCGGCGTCGGTGAGGGCCGCGCGGACGGCGGCCACGTCGTCGGCGACGGTGCCGCGGGCGTCGTCCGCCGAGTCAGCGGTGGTCGTCACGGCGATAGAGACGACGGCGAGGTCTGCGTCGGCGGTCACTTCGCCGGTGCCGGTCGCGGAGATGGTCGTCGCGTTCGTCGCGCTCGTCTCGTCTGTGCCCCCGTCGGTCGTCGCCTGCAGGGGTGCCGAGAGACAGCCCGCGAGGAGGACGAGGCCGACGAGGAGTATCGGAGCAATCGTGCGTCGTTGCATACCACGAGAACGTCGGCTCAGCTATTCAAGCCGCGCTAGAGACAAAGAGCGACTGTAGCCTTCGAAGCGGGGGCGGAATGCCGGTTACCTACTCCACGACGGCGACGTAGCGCACTTCGACGTTGATTTCGCCGGCGGCCCACGGCGACAGCGGTTCGGGGGCGACGGCGTTCACCCGCCTCGTGAGTTCGCGTTCGACCACCGGCGGGTCCGATGCCGGGTCGTAGCCGACGGTCACGACGACGCGGTCCGGCTCTCGGAGCGGGCCGCTGTCGTACTGCAGTTCCATCGACAGCAGTCGGGCGTCGGTGTCCGAGAGCACGTCTTCGACGGCGTCGCGCGCGTCGCCTTGGAAGTCGGCGTTCCGGTAGGTCGTGTAGGTGACCGCGCCGAGGAACGACGAGAGCACGAGCAGTCCGACCCCGATGACGGCGATGCGGAAGAAGGTGGCCCGGCGGGCCTCGTCGCGACGAATCCAGCGCTCGGGTCGGTAGCCCTGTTGCCAGAGGACGCCGATGGCGACGAAGTTGACAGAGAGGATGTTGACGAGGACGAGGATGGCCGAGCCGACGACGGCCTCGGGCGCGCCCCACGCGATGCCGATGCCGACGACAGCGGTCGGCGGGACCAACGCGGCGGCTATCATGACGCCGACGAGCGCGGTCGAGACCCCCGAGGAGAGCGAAATCGCGCCGGCCGCCCCCGCGCCGAGCGCGATGACGAGCGACAGCACGTCGGGCGCGAGGCGCTCGTCGACCTCGGGAATCGACAGCACCTCCGCGGCCGAAAGCGGGACCGCCCCGGTCCCCCTGAGCAGGAACGCGAAGACGGCGGCCGCGCCGACCGCGAGGAGGCCGCCGAGCGCCTGCAGGCGAACCCCGCGGGCGAACATCTCGTCGTCGTCGACGACGGTGCCGACGCTCGCGGACATCGCGGGGCCGACGAGCGGGGCGATGACCATCGAGCCGACGACCACGGCCGGCGAGTCGAGAAGCAGGCCCGCGGTGGCGACGAGCGCCGAGATGACCGTCATGAGCACGTAGGTCGAAACCGACGGCGCGAGTTCGGCGGCCTTCGAGGCCAGTTCCTCGCGGGCGATGCGGTCGCCGTTCTCCTCGTCTTCTTCGTACTGCTCGCGGAGCTGGTCGAACCGCTTCGAAGCGACCGTCTCGGCGGCGACGACGACGGTGTAGGCGTCGCGCTCGACGCCCGCCTCGCGGAGCCGCGCCAACACCGGTTCGACGGCCTCCTTTGGGACCGGGAAGGTGACGACGGCGACGAAGTCGCGCCCCGAGGTCTCCTCGGAGACGGCGTAGTCGACGCCCTCCTCGTCGAGCGTCCGCAGGACGGCCTCGCGCTTGCCGGTCGGCACCAACACCTGTACGAGTCGCACGCCTTCACGTCGACCCGGGCGGTGAAATAAGCAGGGGCTCGGCTACTCGCCCGACTCGTCGCGTAACTGCCGGAGGACGGGCATCTCGTCGAGCCGCTCGTCGGGGAGCGCGCCCCAGTCGATGCCCGTGGGTCGCGGATACGGGGTCTCGGTTCGGACCAGCCGTTCGGGGGTGACGACGAGGTCCATCGGCACGTCGTGGGCGTCCGGCTCGGGCAGGTCGTCGCGGACCTGTCGCTCGTGGACCGTCGTCGCCACGGTCGTCTCCGCGGAGACGGCTCCCAGCCCCCGCAACACCGCGTATTCGAGGTCGCTGAACCCCTCGCCCTTTCCGACGCGAGCGCCCGTCTCCGAGACGGCGACCGACCCCGAGACGACGAGGTCGATTGGCGGTAGGGCGTCGGGACCGACCTTGTCGGCGTAGGTCTCGACGTGCGAGACGGTCGGCGCGCTGTCGAGGTGGTCGTCGTCGATGCGCGCGGGGTCGAGTTCGTAGAAACACTCCTCGTCGCGGAGCCGCGGGACGGCCATGTAGACGACCTTCCCCTCGCGGAGCGCCCGCCGCCTGACGGGGAGTTGCGGCGCGTCCGGGTTGGCCTTCACCGCGTCGGCGGCGGCCCACTCGGGCGTCGCCGCGAGCCGTTCGGCGGCCGCCGTCGCGTCGGCGAAGTTCGGGATGCGGCCGTGCGGCAGGAAGGGGAACCGGGCCGCGCCCGACGATTCGAGGTCGTCCCACACCGTCGTTCGGAGCGTCGCTTTGTCCATCGCGTCGCCGTCGCGTACTCCCGCCGGCCCAATAGCTCCCCCGTTCGGGCCGCGAGCGACGGCCGCCGTCGCGCGGGCAGTCACCCGCTACGAGAAGTCGGCCGCCGACTGCGACAACAGCACCCTCCGCAGGACGGTGTCGGCCCCGCGGCGGACGCGCTCGGAGGCGGCCTGCGGGCTGATTCCGAGTCGGTCGGCCACCTCGTTGAGCGTGGTCTGACGGGGGACCTCGAAGTAGCCCTCGGAGACGGCGGTGACGAGCGCCTCCTGTTGTTCGTCGGTGATGTCGAAGTTGTAGACGCCCGGCTCGCCTTCCGCGAGAGTGTAGATGCGTTCGACGTGGAACTCGATGTCCTCGTCCTGACAGCGGTTGTGGAACTCGGTCAACCCGGTGTGGTCGCTGAACCGGAGGCGGAACAGCCACGGGTCGTTGCCGTGGGCTTCGAGAATCGCCGCCTCGCTGTCGGTGAGTATCCGAGTCAGACTCGACGTGGCCCCGCCCCAGTTGACTTTGTACAGCACCCGGTCTTCGATGCGGGCGACCGCCGTCAGGTCGTCGACGAGACGGTTGTGTCGGACGGCGCGCTCGAACGCTTCGAAGTCGGTGCCGTGCGCCCAGAAGAACGGCATGACCTCGCCGCCGGTCGGGACGACGCGCTCTAGTTCGATGTGGACGCCGCTCGACACGGCGGTGACCCTCCCGAGGTCGAAGCTCTCCGAGTCGATTGTCAACTCGACGATTACGGCCATTACTGGCTGTCCTTCAGCGGCCGCCGTATTGAACTCCCGTGTCAGTCGATTCCCATGAGCCACCGAAAGCGGCGCTCAGACGCCGGAAATCACTTTCCCTCGCTCGCATTCCGACCGAGAGAACCCGCTCGTGACCAGTTCGGTTCACGATATGTAACGTCGGTTTCCGGACGCGCTATTTCAATGACCGGACTGTGAAAGCAGAAAGAGAATGTCGACTTGCTAGCTATGCACTCTCGGGGGACGTAGTTGTGAACACACACAGACATCGACAGCCGTACGCCGTTCAGACGCGCCGCGACGGCACAGAGGCGTACGGACGTGTGATTGACTGGTCGCGCTCTCGACGGTACCGGTATCGGGTGGTGCTCACCGGGTGCCCGGAGCGGGACCGTTCGGCGACTCGCGGGAGACGCCTTGCCTCGGCGTCTCGCGCCCGTCGCGCGACGCCCGTTGGGGGCCGACGGGGGTTGCGCGGATGGTAGCCGCGGGGTCTCCCCGCCTCGACGAGGCGTTCGACGCGCTCGGGAACGTCCATCGGCGACAGTTGCTGATGAGCCTGCGCCGACGGCGACGCGCGCGCCTCGACGCGGCAACGCGGGACGCCGCCGTTGGTGGCGGCCGCGACCGCGACCGACTGACGGTGGAACTGTTCCACGTCCATCTGCCGAAACTCGCCGACGCGGGCTTCGTCGAGTGGAACCGTCGTCGCGGTTCCGTCACGCGCGGCCCTCGATTCGACGAAATCGAGCCGCTGTTGCGATTTCTCGACGAGGACGCGAGCGAGTTGTCGGCCGGCGGCTGTGACTGACGCGGCCGCTTCATTCACGCGTCGTCGGCGGGTCGTCGTGGGGGCGACTCGTCCGGAGACGTGCTTTTTTCCACGTCGACGCCGCCAGCGGCGGGTTCGTTCCGCCCACCTTATCCGTCGCGGTGGCGAATCACCGGTATGTTCGAAGACCGACCGGACCGCGACGAAATCGTCCTCGTCGGGCGGTCGAACGTGGGGAAGTCGACGCTGATGCGAGAGCTGACGGGTCACAGCAAGTTCACGACGGGGAAGAAGCCCGGCGTCACCCGCAAACCCAACCACTTCGACTGGAACGCGGAGCACTTCATGTTCACCGACCTCCCCGGGTTCGGCTTCATGTCCGGCGTCGACCGAGACACCCGCGAGGCCATCAAGACCGACGTCGTCCAGTACATCGAGGAGCACGCCGACGACATCCTCGCGGCGGTCCTCGTCGTCGACGGGAAAAGCGTCATCGACATCATCGACCGCCACACCACCGACGACTCCATTCCCCACGACGTGGAGATGTTCTTCTTCCTCGACGAACTCGACATCCCGACCGTGGTCGCGGTCAACAAGATGGACAAGGTCGACGACCGCGATGAGCGCCTGAACGACCTCTGTGACCGCCTCGGGCTGTTCCCGCCGTGGAAGCAGTGGCGGAACGTCATCGCGCCCATCACGGCCAAGCGCGGCGACATCTCTCACCTCGAAGACGCCCTGCGGTCGCACCTCCACGAGCAGGGCCGCGACGACCTGTTCAAGTTCCTCTGAGCGAGGCGTCGACGCGCCGACGCGCCGCCCCCTGTTCGGACCGTCTCGCCCTCACGCCACGCGGTTCGTGAGCGGTTCGCCGGCGGCTATCTTCTCGACGTTCTCTCCCACGAGCGCCGCGATGTCCTCGTGGTACCTCCCCGTCGCGGCGCTCGCGTGTGGCGTGACGAGCACCTCGTCGAAGCCCCACAGCGGCGACTCCGCGGGGAGCGGTTCCTCGGCGAACACGTCAAGCGCCGCGCCCGCGATGTCGCCGGCGTCGAGCGCCGCCACGAGGTCGGCCTCGTCGACGACGGGGCCGCGCGCGACGTTCACGAGGTAGGCGTCCTCGCGCATCGCCTCGAACGCCGGCGCGGCGACCATGCCTGCCGTCTCCTCGGTCAGCGGCATCGCCAGCACGACGAACCGGGCGTCGGCGACGGCCTCGTGCAGTCGGTCGGGCGTGAACACCGTCGAGACGTTCTCGGCCGGGTCGCCGGAGCGCCGGACGCCGACGACCTCCATGCCGAGGGCGGCCGCGCGGTCGACGACGCCCCGACCGAGCGTGCCGAGGCCGACGACGCAGACGCGCTCGCCGTCGAGGGTGAACGGCTCCTTGTAGCGCGGGAGGTCCCACTCGCGGTCGCGCTGGGCGTCGCGGTAGGCGTGGAGGCGGCGGGCGAGCGTCAGCATATAGCCGACGACCGTCTCGCCGACCGTCGTCCCGTGGACGCCGGTGCTGTTCGTGAGCGCCGTGCCGGCGTCCTCGTAGTCGGCGACGGGGAACTCGTCGTAGCCGGCGCGGACGCAGTGGACCCAGTCGGCGTCGACGAAGGCGTCTCGGTGGCCGAACGTGGCGACCGCGTCGCCCGGCCCGAACTCCTCGTCGTCGCCGACGCGCTCGACGGGCACTCCGTGGCCCGACAGCGCCTCGGCGAACAGCCCCGGCGGCATCGTCCGACCGACCGACTCGTCGACCGCGATGCGTTCGATGTGCATGGCCGAGGGGTTGCGGCGACTCACGAAGGAAGTTGCGCCTTCGGCGTGGGTGTCCGGTTTCCGTCGCTCGGCGAGAGCCCGTTCGCTCACAGCGGGTGGCCCAGTCCGACAGAAGCGTGCACGCGACGCTCCGGGAGGAAGTAGTTCGGAGCGACCGACGGGCCGTCAGTAGTTGGTGGCTCGGATGAAATCTATCATCACAAGGGGCTGAGTGGGGGTAACCTTCGTCATCGCCACCGAGTCGGAGTCCGGGTCGGACGCTCAAGAATCCACCCTTTTCGCCCGCCGGGCGGTGGTCGCGACGGCTCCCCGAAATCCCGCGCTCCCGACTCAGTCGTCCCACGCCGCCAGCGCGGCGTGTTCGGCCGCGAGCGCACCGATTTCCTCTGCGCCCAACACGCCGTCCTCGGTGACGACGCCCGAGAGCAGGTCCGCGGGAACGACCTCGAAAAGCGGGTTCTCGGTCGCGATGGCGGCCTCGCCGTCGTACAGCGCGCCGGCGTCCTCGCCCACGAAGCGGTCGTCGCCGCGGACCTTGTCGCGGGCGCAGACGGCGAAGACGGACACGTCGGCGCGGGTGGCCGCGAGCGCGACGGGGAGGCTTCCGACCTTGTTAGCGACGCCGCCGGACGCGAGCACGGAGTCGGCCCCGAGGAACACGGCGTCAGCCCCGCCGGCCGCGACGAGTCCGGGGAGCGCCGCGTCGGTGGTCAGCGTCGCGTCGCGTCCACTTCGTGCGAGTCGCTCTGCGACCCCGACCCCCTCGCCGCCCGGCCGGGACTCGGCGACGAGGACGGCGGCTTCGGCGGCCTCGGCGGCTTCGAGCGCCGCGAGGACGGTCCCCGACCGTGAGAGCGTGGCGAGTCGGTCGTAGCCGCGTTCGCGGACGAGTTCGGCGGCGCGGGCGGCCGCCGCGTCGTCGGCTTCCGCCGCGTCGTCGATAGTCGCCTCGGCGCGGCGACGAACCGATTTCGGGTCGGAGTTCGATTCCGACATGACGCGGTTGATGCGGTTCTCGACGGCGGCCATGCTCGGGCGGGCGTCGCGGAGTCGGCGGGCGACCGACGCGAGCGCGTCCCGCGAGTCGGCTTCGGCGGCGGCGTCGCGCAGGACCTCCAGCGCCCGGAGCGAAATCCACGCGGACCCGTGGGTCTCGTCATCGGAGATGGTCTCGACCGCGGGCGCGACCCGGCGGTAGGCCGCCCACAGTCCGGGGACCGCCTCGCGCTCCCGAATCTCGGTCGGGTGGGCCCACTCGACCGCGGTGAGTTCCTCGTTGGTGTCGACGTCGCGGCTCCCCGCGTCGAACAGGAACGGGTGGACGGTCCACTCGCGGCCCTCGTCGGCGACCGAGAGGGGTGCTCCCGCGCGGACGAGTTCGGCGTCGGCCTCGCGGACGCCGACCTCCTCGGCGAGTTCGCGCCGGGCGTCGCGCTCGGCGTCGGCGGGGTCGCCCTCGACGTAGCCGGAGACGCCGGCCCAGCGGTCCTGATACGTTCCGACGGCGTCGCTCCGGCGGGCGAGGAGGACGCGGCCGCCGTGTCGGAGGAAGACGGTGACGACGTGTGGCATATCTTGACTTACGTCCGCCACTGACAAAACGACTATTCAGGCCGGTCGCGTGGTATCGGTATGCGACTCGCTATCCTGAGCGACACGCACGTTCCGGGGCGGGCCGACGGGATTCCCCCGTGGGTCGAAGCCAGGGTCCGCGAGGCCGACCTCGTGATTCACGCGGGCGACTTCGACTCGCCGGCCACGCTCGACCGCCTCCGCGACCTCTCGGCGCGGTTCGTCGGTGTCCGCGGGAACATCGACCCGCCGTCCATCGACCTCCCGTTCGTCGATATCGCGGAGGTCGACGGGCTCACGTTCGTCGTCACCCACGGCACGGGTACGAGAACGGGCTACGAGTCCCGCGTCGCCGACGCGGTCAGGGACGCCGCGGGCGACGGCGCGGTCGGCGTCGCGGGCCACATCCACGAGGTGGTCGACGAGGTCGTCGACGGCGTCCGCGTCCTCAATCCGGGCACCGCGACGGCGGCGAACCCCGGCGACGACGCGACGATGATGGTCGGCACGGTCGTCGACGGCTCGCTGTCGGTCGAAGTCGTCCGCGGCGACTGAGTTCGGTGCGCTCGCCGTGTCGCGTCCTTCCTCCGAACCGACTCGCCCCGCCCGCCTGCGATACCGGCCCGGTTCGCCAGCATCCCGTCGTTTTTCACCGCCCTCTCCCTCCGACTCGGTATGGAGCTGTTTCCCGTCCCCGACGTGCCCGAGGTCCGCGAGGGCGACGACCTCGCCGCCCTCGTCTCTGAGCGCGTCGACCTCCGGCCCGACGACGTGGT
Source organism: Haloferax chudinovii (assembly GCF_042663345.1). Classification (NCBI taxonomy): domain Archaea; kingdom Methanobacteriati; phylum Methanobacteriota; class Halobacteria; order Halobacteriales; family Haloferacaceae; genus Haloferax; species Haloferax chudinovii. Next base: position 97,548 of record NZ_JBHTAB010000010.1, on the reverse strand, counting down.
CTGTGTCGCCTCCACGGTCGTCTCGAAGGCCGAAGGGCGGTTCGCCGACCTCGACGACTTCCCGGCCGGCCCGCGGGCTCGCGAACTCGCCGCCCGCCTCGCCGAACTGACCGGCGACGAGAAGGACCCGCGGTTCGCGCAGGCGGTCCTCGAAGAGAGCGTCGACCTCGTCATGTCGGAGCCGTTCCTCCTGACCGAGACGCGGTTCGGCCACGTCGGCGTCAACGCCGGCATCGACCGCTCGAACGTCCCCGACCACGACCTGCTGTTGCTCCCGACGCGCCCGAGCGAGTCGGCAGAGCGCATCCGCACCGGCGTCGAGGCCGACCGGGTCGTCGTCACCGACACCTGCGGCCGCCCGTTCCGACACGGCCAGCGGGGCGTCGCCATCGGCTGGGCGGGGCTGAACGCCTCCCGCGACTGGCGCGGCGAGGCCGACCGCGACGGCCGCGAACTCGGCGTCACCGTCGAGAGCGTCGTGGACGAACTCGCCGCGGCCGCCAACCTCGTGCAGGGCGAGGGCGACGGCGGCACGCCCGTCGTCGTCGTCCGCGGCTTCGAGTGGGGCGACCACGGCGAGAGCGACGCCCACTTCCGCGATATCGACGGCGACTTCGTGCGACAGGCGCTCCGCGAGTGGCGCTACGACCCCTGACGACCCATCTCACAATCTCACGCTCACACCATGCTCGGACTCGAACTCACCCCGGAACACCCCGTCGACGACCTCGTCGAACTGGGCACGCAGGCGGAACGCGAGGGGTACGACTCCCTGTTCGTCTCGTGTCACTACAACAACCGCGACCCCTTCGCGGTCCTCGCGCGACTCGCGGCCGAGACCGACGACATCCGCCTCGGCCCCGGCGTCGCCAACCCCTACGAACTCCACCCCGTGACGCTCGCCGGCAAGGTGGCGACCGTCGCCGAGGCCTCGGGCGGTCGCGGCCTCCTCGGAATCGGCCCGGGCGACCCGTCGACGCTCCGCAACCTCGGCCTCGAAGACGAGCGCGGCCTCCGCTCCGTGCTGGAGGCGTTCAAGGTCGCACAGCGGCTCTGGGACGGCGAACGCGTCAGCCACGACGGCACGTTCGAGGCGACCGACGCCGGCCTCAACTTCGACGTGCCCGGCGAGGTGCCGGTGTACGTCGGCGGCGAGGGCCCGCACATGTGTCGCATGGCCGGCAAGCACGCGGACGGCCTGCTGTTCAACGGCTCGCACCCCGACGACCTCGCGTGGGCCAGAGAACAGGTCGATATCGGCGTCGCGGACCGCCCCGACTCGCGCGGCGAGTTCGCCCTCGCCGCCTACGCCAGCGTCTCCGTCTCGGAAGACGCGGCGGCGGCCCGCGAGGCCGCCCGCCCGCCGGTGGCCTTCATCGCCGCGGGGGCGGCCCCGCCGGTCCTCGACAGACACGGTATCGACGCCGACCGCGCGAGCGACATCGGCGAGAAGATTTCGGCCGGCGCGTTCTCCGAGGCGTTCGGCCTCGTCACGCCGGCGATGATAGACGCCTTCTCGATGGCCGGCACGCCCGACGACGTGGCCGACCGGATGGCCGCGGTGCTCGAACACGCTGACGGCGTCGTGGTCGGGTCGCCGGTGGGCCCCGACCTCGAAGAAGCGATTACTCTCGCCGCGGCGGCTTACCGGTCGACGAGCCGACGCCGATGATGCCGAGTTCAGCGCCGAGCGCGCCGAGGACGACGTAGGCGAACGCGCCGACGGCGAGGAGGAGGAAGACGTTGCCAAAGAGGAGACTCACCGTCGAAAGCGGGTCGCTCAGCGCCACGTCGGCGAAGGTCACCACCAGTTCGAGGACGCTCGTGAGGAGCGCGATGACGAAGTCCGTGAGTGTTGCCATGCGCGACTCTCGGGATTCGGGGGTATTGATTGTGTGGGTTTCGCACGGCGCTCGACCCGACCGCCGAGCCCCTCGCCGCCCCGCGGTTCGCGGCGGCCGTCCGCCGCGCCGCTCGGTCGGCACCGATAAGGACCGCGCCCACGGACGCTGAGTCATGCCGAACCGCTCGCTCGACGACTTCGCCGCCGGCGACGCCGCCGAGTCTCCCGACACCCCGACCAGCGCCGCCGAGTCTCCCGACGCCACCGATTCCGACGACTCGGACGACCGCGATGTGAGCACGCTCGCCACCTACCGATGGACGCCAGAGACCGCGGCGTGCCCGCGGTGCGGCGAGGCGGTCCGAAAGCGGTGGCTCGACGGCGACGAGTACGTCTGTCTCGACTGCAAGGACTGGTAGCGGCCGGCCGAGCCACCTCAGTAACTATTCGGTACCAATTCACGCACGAGCTACCGCGCCACTTCGCACGACTGCGTCGGGGTGGCTCGGCAACGTTGCTCTCGCCGAGCCCCTATCCGAGCCGGCCAGTTCGCCGGCCGAACCCGCGGACGAACGTCTCTTCGTCGATAGAGAGCACCGTGGGTCGACCGTGCGGGCAGGTGTAGGGCGTCTCGCACGCCCCGAGTCGGTCGACCAGTCGCGCGGCCTCGTCGTCCCCGAGGTCGTCGCCGGCTCGTATCGACGGATGACACGCGAGGTCTTTCAGTAGCGCGTCCCGCGGGTCGGCGCGGTCACCCGAAGCGACGTCGGTCACCACGTCCGCGAGCGCGCCCGGGGCGAACGGCCGGCCGAGCGGCGCGGGCACGGCCGCGACGCGGTACGTTCCGGTCCCGCCCCCGGCCCCGTCCGCGTCGCCGAACTCGGCGACGCGGAATCCAAGTTCCTCGACGAGGTCGCGGTTCGCGTCGAGGAGCGCCGCGTCGGTCGGTGACAGCGAGACGGTCGCCGGCGGGTCGACGGCGACCGAGTCGATGCCCGCCGACTCGACCGCCTCGCGGAGTCGCTCGTAGTTGATGCGCTCGTGGGCCGCGTGCTGGTCGACGACGAGGAGTTCGTCGCCGGCCTCGCAAAGCAGGTACAGGCCGCGGAACCGACCGATGACGCGGAGGTCGTCGAACACCGAGGCGGCCTCGACGGGCGCGAGCGAGCTATCGAGGTCCATCGCCACCTCGCCGCTCCGCCGGAGGTCGGCGGTCGACAGCGCGTCGCGGACGCTCGCCTCGACCGCCTCGGCGACCGCGTCGGCGTCTCTGAAGCCCACCTCGTCCTTCGCGGGGTGGACGTTGTGGTCGACCCACGCGGGCGGCAGGCGGAGTCGGACGACGCCGACCGGTTCGCGCCCGTCGGGCAAGAGCGTCCCGTAGCCGTCGGCGACCGCCCGGCGGAGTCGCGGTTCGGCGAGGGCGCGGCCGTTGACCGAGACGTGGACGTGGTCGCGCCGGGAGCGCGTCACCTCGGGGTGGCAGAGCGCGCCGTCGACTTCGACCGTGGCCGTCTCGCCGGCCGCGGAGACCTCCCGCGCCGCGTCGAACGTCGAGGCGTGGCTCGCGGCGTCGCGGCCGTACACCGCCAAGAGCGCGTCCGAGAAGCGGTCGGTGCCGGGAGTCGCGAGCGTTTCGCGGCCGTCGTGTCGCAGGACGAACCGCACGTCCGGCCGCGTGAGCGCGTAGCGCGTGACGACCGCCGAGACGCGGGCGAACTCGGCTTTCGGCGACGCGAGCGACTTCTTCCGCGCCGGGCGGTCGGCAAACAGGTCGGTCACCTCGACGGTCGTCCCGCGCGCCCGACCCGCGGGCGAGACGGTCTTGTCGCGCTCGCCGTCCGTGGTCTGCCCATCACCGTCGACCGCGACCCGGGTCCCCCGCGGGCCGCCGTCGTTCGTCGTCAGTTCGAGGCGGGCGGCGGCCGCGGCGATGCTCGGGAGCGCCTCGCCCCGGAAGCCGAGCGTCTCGACCGTATCGAGGTCGTCGGCCGCCGAGAGCTTGCTCGTCGCGTGTCGCTCGACCGCGAGCGCGGCGTCCGACTCCGCCATCCCGCGGCCGTCGTCGGCGACGCGGATTCGCCCGGTGCCGTCGCCATCGACCTCGATTTCGACGGTCTCAGCATCGGCGTCGAGGGCGTTTTCCACCAGTTCGACCACGACGCTCGCGGGGCGGGCGACGACCTCGCCGGCGGCGATTTTCGAGCGCGTCTCCGGGTCGAGTCGGCGAATCATTCGAGTTTTCCTTTGAGCTCCGATAGGAGGTTCAGCGCCTCCAGCGGCGTGGTGTCCGCGAGGTCGGCCTCGCGGAGCGCCTCGGCGACGGCTTCGAGTTCGGGGGCCAGTTCGGCCGTCGCGGTCGTTGCGGTCGTCGCAGTTGCCGCGCTCCCCTGCTTCTGGTGTTCGCTCTCGCCGTGGCCGTTCTCAAGCCCGTCGACGTAGGCCGCGAGCGTGCCGTCTTCGGCGGTTTCGTCGACCTCGCCGTTCGTGGCGGCGGCGACGCCGTCTGCGTCGGAGTCGTTCGGGGTTCCGGCGTCGGCGTCGTCCACGAGGTCCCGCGCCCGCTCGACCACGCTCGCGGGCACGCCGGCCAACTGCGCCACTTCGACCCCGTAGGACGACGACGAGGGGCCGTCGGCGACGCTGTGGAGAAACGTGACCTCGCCGTCGCGCCGCGCGGCGGTGAAGTGGAGGTTGAACACGCCCTCGCGGTCCTCGGCCGCGTCGGTGAGGTCGTGGTAGTGGGTCGCAAACAGCGTCGTCGCGCCGACCTCGTCGTGGAGGAACTCGGTGGCCGCGCGGGCGATGGCGAGGCCGTCGGCGGTTGAGGTGCCGCGGCCGACCTCGTCGAGGAGGACGAGCGAGTCGCCGGTTGCGTTGTGGAGGATTTCGGTCAGTTCGCTCATCTCGCGCATGAACGTCGACTGGCCGCCCGCGATGTCGTCGGACGCGCCGATGCGGGTGAACACGCGGTCGAGCACCGGCAACTGCGCCGACTTCGCGGGGACGAAGCCCCCGACCTGCGCGAGGACGCAGACGAGCGCCACCTGCCGCATGTACGTCGATTTCCCGGACATGTTGGGGCCGGTGACGAGCGCGACGCTCCCCCGCGGGAGAGCGGCGGGGTTCGGGACGAACTCGTCCTGTGCGCGCTCGACGACGGGGTGCCTGCCGGCGTCGATGCGGATGCCACCGGTCTCGCCGCCCGCGTGGAACTCGGGGCGGGCGTAGTCGTTCGCCATCGCCACGTCCGCGAGGGTTCGGAGCACGTCGAGGTCGGCGAGGGCGTCGGCGACGGCCTGAATCCGGGCCGACTCGGTCGCGACGTCGGCGCGGACCTCGCAGAACAGGTCGTATTCGAGGGCGTCGGCGCGGTCCGAGGCGCGGAGAATCTCGTCCTCGCGCTCCTTCAGTTCGGGCGTGTAGAACCGCTCCGAGTTCTTCAGCGTCTGGCGGCGCTGGTAGTCGTCGGGGACGCGGTCGAGGTTCGGGTTCGTCACCTCGATGTAGTAGCCGTGGACCTGAGTGTAGCCGACCTCCAGCGAGTCGATGCCGGTGCGCTCCTGCTCGCGGGCTTCGAGGTTCGACACCCACTCGCGGCCCGCCTCGGCGGTCCCGCGGATGTCGTCCAACTCGGCGTCGAAACCCTCGGCGATGACGCCCCCCTCGGTAATCTCTTGGGGCGGGTCGGAGACGACGGCGTCGCCGACGAGGTCGCGAACGTCCTCGAGTTCGTCCAGCGAGTCGCGCAGGTCCGAGAGCAGGTCGGAATCGGTTCCGGCGAGCGCCTCGCGGACCTCAGGGACCCGGTCGAGCGTCGTCTTCAGCGAGCGCAGGTCGCGGGCGTCGGCGCGCTCGCGGGAGACGCGGGCGACCAGTCGTTCGAGGTCGTACACCGACGAGAGGTGTTCTCGGAGGTCGGTGCGGGCGAGCGCGTCGTCGCAGAGGGCCGCCACGGCGTCCAATCGGGCCTCGATTTCGTCGCGGTCGACGAGCGGGCGGCGGAGCCACGCCTCCAGTCGGCGGCGGCCGAGCGCGCAGGCCGTCTCGTCGAGGACCGAAAACAGCGTGCTTCCGGCGCGGGCGCTCCGCGACTCGAACAGTTCGAGACTCCGGATGGCCGTCGCGTCGAGCTGGAGGAACTCGCGGGGGTCGAACCGCGTGATGCGGGTGACGTACTCAAGTTTCGCGTCGCCCTGGGCGTACTCGGCGTAGGCGAGCGCCGCGCCGACCGCCCGGAGTTCGGCCTCCGATTCGACCACGGCGTCCGGTCGGGGCGCGTAGGCCGACAGCGTCTCGCGGGCCGAGTCGGCGTCGAACGCCGCCGGTTCGAAGGGCGTCTCCATCGGGTCGAACGAGAGGTCCGGGAGGTCGCAGTCGGGGCCGACGACGAGTTCGGCGGGGGCGAGGCGCTCCAGTTCTTCGAGCGCCAGCGCGCGGTCGGCTCCGGTGACGAGGCACTCGCCGGTCGACACGTCCACGACGGCGAGGCCGTAGCTGTCGCTCTGAGTGTCGCTTCCGTTCTCTCCCTCGCCCCCGCCCCGAGCGACCGCGCCGAGATAGGTCGCTCGCCCGGCGTCGAGCAGTTCCTCGTCGACGACGGTACCGGGCGTGATGAGCTGGGTGACCGCGCGGTCGACGAGGCCGGACGCCTCCTCGGCGTCCTCGACCTGCTCCGCAAGGGCGACCCGGTAGCCGGCGTCGAGCAGGCGGTCGAGGTAGCCCGCGGCGTTGTCGATGGGGATGCCCGCCATCGGCCACGTCCCGGTGGAGTCCTCGCGCTGGGTCAGCGCCACCTCGCAGGTGCGGGCGACGGCCTCCGCCGCGCCGCAGAACGCCTCGTAGAAGTCGCCGACCTGAAACAGCACGACGGCGTCGTCGTGTTCCTCGCAGAGGTCGGCGTACTGCGAGAGCATCGGCGTCAGGTCGTCCCGCACTGCCAGCATCTCCGGCGGCGCGCCGTACACCGCCTCCCGCTGGGCGTCCGCGTTCATACTCACACCCGGGTCGCCGAGCGATAAAAACGCCCGGGAACGGCCCGGTCGCCGCCGTCCGTCCGAACCACCGGCCGCGGCTGAGGAGTGTCGATACCCAGTGAGACCAGTGTGGACACCCAGCAAGGTTAGGTAGACCGAGGCAATACTAACACGCAGAGACCCGTCGGCGGTGCAGACAGTCGGCGGGGCATCCGGGATATCAATGACTGATGCACATGCAGACGCCGACTTCGACCCCGCGCCCTCGGTCGAGGCGGTGTCGGACCTCGCGACACGAATCTCCGAGAACGTCGAACGGGTCATCGTCGGCCACCACGACGCCATCGAAGACATCATCGTGGCGCTGTTCGCCCGCGGGCACCTCTTGTTGGAGGACGTGCCGGGCGTCGGCAAGACGATGCTCGCCCGCGCCATCGCCACCTCGATAGAGGGGTCGTTCGAGCGCATCCAGTTCACGCCCGACCTCCTCCCGTCGGACGTGACGGGGGTGAACGTGTTCAACCAACAGACCAGCGAGTTCGAGTTCCGCGAGGGACCGGTCTTCGGGAACGTCGTCCTCGGGGACGAGATAAACCGCGCGCCGCCGAAGACGCAGGCCGCGCTCCTCGAAGTCATGGAGGAGCTACAGGTCACGGTCGACGGCGTCACCCGCCGCGTCCCCGACCCCTTCACCGTCATCGCGACGCAGAACGACGTGGAACCCGACCGAACGTACGACCTCCCGCTGGCCGAACTCGACCGGTTCATGAAGAAGATTCACCTCGGCTACCCGAACGAGTCCGAGGAGACGGAACTGCTCGGCCGCGTCTCGGGCCACCACCCCATCGAGTCGCTCGAACCGGTTGCGTCGGCCGGCGACGTGCGCGACGCCCGCGAGCGCATCCTCGACGTGACGGTGAGCGAGCCGGTCCGCCGTTACGTCTCTCGGCTCGCCGCCGACACCAGAGCGCGCGCCGACCTCGGCGTGAGCCCCCGTGGCTCCATCGCGCTCGTCCGCGCCGCGCAGGCCCGCGCCGCCCTCGACGCCCGCGACTACGTCGTCCCCGACGACGTCCAGCGCGAGGTGCGGAGCGTCTGGGTCCACCGAGTCCGGACGACCGACGAGCGCTCCGGCCGCGACGTGGTCGAGCGGGCGCTCGACACCGTCCCAGTCGAGTGATACCGATGCGGCTCACGCTCCGCGGCCGGGTCGCCGTCGCGGTCGTGGTCGTCGGCGTCGCCAACGCCGTCGCCTACGGCCCGCGGGCGCTCAACGCCGTCGTCGTCCCGGTCGCCGTCGGCCTCGTCGTCGGCGCGGTGCAGGTCTGGCGCGCCTCGCCGCCCCGCGTCGAACGCGTCGCGCCCGACGACGGTTTCCCCGGCGAGACGCGCACCGTCTCGCTCGATATCGACGCCGACAGGTCGTTTCCGGCGACCACGACCGACGCGCTCTCACCCGGCCTCGACGGCGACGCGGCGGTCGATTCGGTCGTCGGCGACGGCCGCGTCGACTACGAGGTGACCTACCGCGCACGCGGGCCGGCGACGCTCGGCCCGGCGACCGTCGTCGCCCGCGACATTCTCGGCCTGTTCTCGAAGTCGTTCACCGCCGGCGGGACGACCGAGGTGGTCGTCTTCCCGCGGGTCCGGTCGCTCGGCGCGGCCGCCCGCCGCGACCTCTCGGCGCTCGCGGACGCGGGCCGCACCGACGAGCGCGCCGAGTTCGACCGCCTCCGCGAGTACGTCCCCGGCGACCCGCTCCGCGACATCCACTGGAAGTCGACCGCCAAATCCGGCGACCTCGTGGTGAAGGCCTACGACGACCGGGTCACGGCCGACGCGGTGCGCGTCTCGGTCGGCGCGACCGACGGCCACGAGGACGACGCGGCCGAGGCGGCCGCGACGCTCTGCTGTGCGCTCCTCGACGCTGGTGTTCCGGTCCACCTCACCTCGTCCGCGGGGGTCGTCGAGGCGACGCCCGGCGACCGACGGCGCGTCCTCGGCCACCTCTCGCGGCTCCGCTCGGGGTCGGTCCCCGACGAGACTGCCGAAATCGTCGTCAACGGCGACGCCGGGGAGACGCGCGTCGCGCTCGGCGGCCGCGAGACCACGTTCGACCGTCTGCGCGCCGACGGCGACGCGGTGGGTGGCTCGACCCCGAACCCGGCGAGTCCCACCGGGGGCCGCGGTGCCGACTCGGGGGTGTCGGCGTGACGGTCGCCGGCGAGTCGTCGTCTGCTTCAGCCGGCTCGACGAACACCGTCTTCGGCGTCCCCGCGGGCCTCCTCGCGGCGGCGGCCTCGCTGGTCCTCATCGGCGCGTTCCTCGCGGTCGTCTACGACATCACGAACGTCGTGGGCCGTCGCGACCAGTTCGTCCTCCTCGCCGCGGGGACGCTCGGCCTCGCCACCGTCGTGGGGTGGACGCTCCGGCCCAGATACGCGTTCGGCCTCGCGGTCCTCATCGCTGGCGGCGGCTTCGCGGCGTACTTCCTCGCGCTCCCCGAGAGCCAGATCGCGTTGCTCTCGCCGGAGCGCCTGCTGGCCGACACGTTCGCGCTCCTCACCGGGCTCTCGGCGCTCCGGCTCCTGTCGGCCGACGTGTGGGCGCTCGCGGTGACGCCCGGCCCGGTGTTCCTCGCGTGGTACCTCGCGGTCCGCGGGCGAATCGCGCCGGCCGTCGCGGTCGCCGGGAGCGGGCTCGGTCTGTTCGTCCTCACCACCGACGCCACGGGGACGCTCACGCTCCTCGGCGTCGGCGCGGGCATGGCCGCGGTCGGCTTCGACGGCATCGACCGCTTCGGGAGCGCCGGCGGCCAACTCGACGTGCTGACGGTCGTCCTCGCGGCGATGGTCGTGCTGTCGGCCACCGTCACAGTCCTCCCCGGTGCGGGCGGGTCGCCGGTCATCGCCGACGGCGGCGTGGCCGAACAGCCGACCGTCGAGGCCAGCCTCGTGAGCGCGAACGACCGCATCTCCGTCGTCGGGAGCATCAGCCTCTCGCCGCGGGTCCGCTTCGAGGTCCAGAGCACGTCACCGGACTACTGGCAGACGGCGACGTTCGACCGCTACACCGGCGACGGCTGGGTCAGGACCGGCGACACCCGCGACTACGAGGGCGGCCGGTTGGCCGGTCCCGATGGCCCCTCGCGGCTGGTCCGCCAGACCGTCACGCCGGCGACGCCGCTCGATTCGATGCCCGCGGCGTGGCGGCCCGTCGCCGTCTCCGGCGACATCGAAAACGAGACGCTCGTCACCCAGCAGGGGAATCTCCGCCCCGACCGGGCGGTCGAAATCGGCGAGACCTACACCGTCACGAGCGTCGTCCCGCAGTACACCGCGGCGTCGCTCCGGCGGACCGGCACCGACTACCCCGACGAGATTCGCGAGCGGTATCTCGCGCTCCCCGACAGCACGTCCGACCGCGTCCGCGACCGAGCCGCCGAGATAACGGGCGACGCGGAGACGCCCTACGACAAGGCCGTCGCGGTTGAGGAGTGGCTGGAAGCCAACAAGGAGTACTCGCTCCGGGTGTCCCGCCCCGACGGCGACATCGCCGAGTCGTTCCTCTTCGAGATGGACGCCGGCTACTGCACCTACTACGCCTCGACGATGGTGGTGCTCCTCCGCTCGGAGGGCGTCCCGGCGCGGTTCGTCACCGGCTACACGACCGGCGAGCGCGTCGGCGACGACCGCTACGTCGTCCGCGGCCTCGACTCCCACGCGTGGGTCGAGGTCTACTTCGAGGACACCGGCTGGGTGCGCTTCGACCCGACGCCCGCCGCCCCCCGAGAGGACGCGGAGTCGACCACCCTCGCCGACGCCCGCAACGAGGGCCAGACGGGCGTCGACACCAACGAGACGAACGTCGAGTCCCCCGAGACAGAACAGCCCCCGACGACCGCGAACGACACCGAAACGCCGACCGAGAACGAGACGAACGCGACGCCCGTCGACAGCAACGCGCCGGGCCCCAACATCGACGAGCGCCTCGGCGTCACACCGGCGGGCGACGGCGCGGCCGAAGACGACGAGGGCGGCGGCCTCGTCCCCGAGATGCCGTCGCGGGAGACGATTTTCGTCGGTCTCGTCGGCCTCCTCGGCGTCGTGGCCGGCGTCAGGCGAACGCGGCTCCCGGCGCACCTCCGCTTTGCGACCGCGGCGTATCAGCGACGCACCGACTCGCCGGCGGACGACGTGTTCCGGGCGTACGACCGCCTCGAACTCGCCCTCGAACGCGCGTACCGGCCGCGTCGCCCCGGCGAGACGGTCAGAGCCTACCTCGACTCGCTCTCCCGCGTCGGCGTCGACGAGCGAACCCGACAGGTCGGGCGACTCTACGAGCGCGCGAAGTACGGCGACGGCGTCACCCGGGCCGACGCCGACGAGGCCGTGGCCGCGGCGAACGCCGTCGTCCGCGCCCGTCTGCCGCTCGTCAGACGCTGGACGGACTGAGCGGCGCGAAGAACCGCGTCACTTTTTCTGCGTGCGCTCGCACGAACGGGCAATGGCGACACGAGACGCTGTCTTCGCAGTCCTCTGTGCCGCCCTCTGCGTGCTCGCCGTGGTCGCGCCGACCGCGGTCGCACAGGAGGCCCCCGCGAGCGGTCCGGGCGTCGAACCGCTCGTCCAGCAGGGCGTCGAACCGGACAGCACGCGAATCGTCGTCGACGTCTCCGAGAGCGGCGACGCCAGCTGGGAGATTCAGTACTGGACCCGGCTCGACGACGAGAACACCACCGAGGCCTTCCAGTCGCTCCGGGACGACGTGCGGGCCACCCCCGACGACTACACCTCTGCGTTCGCGGAGCGCATCGCCTCGACCGTCGGGGCGGCGGAGAACGCCACCGGCCGGGAGATGGCCGCGACGAACGTCTCGGTCTCGGCGGAGACGCGGTCGCTCCCCGACAGCTTCGGGGTCGTCTCCTACTCCTTCGAGTGGTCCAACTTCGCGGCGGTCGACGGCGACCGCCTCGTCGTCGGCGACGCCATCGAGGGCTTCTTCCTCGACAGTCGCTCCCGGCTCATCCTCTCGTGGCCCGACGACTACGGCGCGACGACCGTCGAGCCCGCGGGTGACGAGACGCGCGAGCACGCGGTCATCTGGCGCGGCTCTCAGACCGAGTTCGTCTCGGGCGAACCGAACGTCGTCCTCGAACGCGGCGCTGGCGGCCCCGGAACGACGGCGATGGCGTCGCCGACTCCGGTCGACTCCGAGACGCCCGCGACGGGCGACGACCCGTTCCCGACGACGACCGCGCTCGCACTCGTCGTCCTCGTCGTCCTCGTCGGCGGTGGCGCGCTCTATCTCCGCTCGCGGGGCGCGCTCGGCGGCGGCGACGGCGGTGCAGACGCGGCCGGTGCGGCCGGCGGGACGGACGCTGGAGCGCCCCCCGAGGCGACCGCCGCGAGCGGGGGCGAAGCCGACTCGGAGTCGGCGGCCGACGCCGCCACCGACGCGGACACGGCGAGCGCCGGAGCCGGAGTCGGTGCGGGCGCGTCCGACGCCGCCCCCGACGCGGGTGACGGCGGCGACGAGCCGACCCCGCCGCCGGAACTCCTCAGCAACGAAGAGCGCGTCCTCCGGCTCATCGAGTCCCGCGGGGGCCGCATCAAGCAACAGGAGGTCGCCGGCGCGCTCGACTGGACCGACGCGAAGACGAGCAAGGTCGTCCGCGGGATGCGCGACGAGGGGACCATCGAGGGTTTCCGCCTCGGCCGCGAGAACGTCCTCCGACTGCCGGAAGACGACGAGGGCGCGGACGCGGACGGCGGCGACGCGGAAGGTGTATAAATTTCTTACGACCGTTTCGGTCAGTCGTCGGTCCCTAATCGATAGACAGCGTCGCCCCGAACGCGGCTCTCAAACTGCCGTTGACTGGGGTTGATTCGGGGGTACGACCGCACGTTTATATCGGAAGGGAGTCCCAAAACGAGCGTGATGAGTCGACGAACCGCCGTGCTCGCCGTCGTCGCCGCCGCGGTGCTGGCGACGGTGGGCGCACCGCTCGCTCTCGCCGCCCCGGCCGGACCGACGGGAACGGCGGCCGTGGCCACCGATGACTCGGTCGCCGCGCCCGTCGCACAGACGACCGTGAACGACAGCGCGACCAACGACACGGCGGCCGACAGCGCCGCGTCGTCTGAGACGCTCCCCGGTCAGCGCCTGTCCGCCGTCATCGGCGTGCAGGGCTCCGAGACCGACGGTGAACTCGAACGCCGCACCTTCGAGGCGCGCTTCGCCAAGGCGAACTCGAACGCCTCGAAGGCCGCGGTCGTTGCCACGCAGGTCGACACGGTTCGCGAGCGCCTCACCGAACTCGAACAGCGCAGGGACCGCCTCGAAGCCCAGCGCGCCAACGGGACGCTCTCTGAGGGACAGTATCGCGCGCGACTGGCCCAGACGGTCGCCGACATCGAGCGCACCCGGAGCATGGTGAATCAGACGGCTGACGCCGCCTCGACGGTCCCCGCAGAGGACCTCTCGGCGCGCGGCGTCGAGACGGCCGAACTCGACAGGCTTCGAACGAACGCGAGCGAACTCACCGGTCCCGAAGTGGCCGCAATCGCCGGCGAACTCGCGGGGAACCCCGGGAGGGGTATCGGCCGCGAGCGCGCCGCAAACGAGTCGAAAACCGATAACGGCGGGCGACCGGACGACGCGGGGCGGGGCGATGGCCCGGGCAACTCGCGTTCCGAGGCGAGCGACCGCGCCGATGACGTTCGCGCCGACGCCGGCAACGCGCCAAACGGCAACGTGACCGACGGAAACGCAACTGACGACGCGACCGACGGAAACGCAACTGACGACGCGACCGACGGAAACGCGACCGACGGAGACGAGACTGACGCGACCGGCGACGCGTCCGAGCGCGCCTCGGACGCCGCCGACCGCGGCAACGCCCCGGAGACGCCGCCCGGCAACGACAAGCGCGCGATGGACGCCGACGGCACCGACACGACCGACGACGTGACGACGGACGACGACTCGGAAACGTCCTCCACGGGTGACTCGGGCGCTTGAGGGCGGGGACGGCGACCCCGCCTCCCGATACTGTTTAATATCCCCATCTTGTAGACCCACACTGTAATGTCGGAAGTCTGCTCGACGTGCGGGCTCCCTGAAGAGCTCTGCGTCTGCGAGGACGTGGCGAAAGAGTCTCAGGAGATAGTCATCCGCATCGACGAGCGCCGCTACGGAAAAGAGGTTACAGTCATCGAGGGATTCGACCCGAAGGACGTCGACATGGACAGCCTGTCGTCGGACCTGAAGTCGAAGTTCGCTTGCGGTGGAACCGTCGAAGACGATTCCATCGAACTCCAAGGGAACCACCGCGGCCGCGTGGAGGACTTCCTCCGCGAAAAGGGGTTCAACATCGCGTGACCGACCTCTGAGTTAGCCCGCCGTCGAGATTTCTCCGAGCGAGTCAGCGCGCGCGAGCCGTTAGTCTGCCAATTGCCCGACCGTTCGCGTCTCCAGTCGCGTCACCGTCCAGCGACGCCGCCGCTCAGCGACGTTCGCCGTCGCGTTCGCCCTCGTCGATGCCTTCTTCGAGCGGGCCGTCCCACGCCGCGAGCCCGCCGGCCATGCTCTCGATGCGGGCGTCTTCGGTCCCCTCGTAGGCAGAAAGCAGGCGGACGGCCTGCACGCTCGCCTCGCCCCGCGGGCAGACGGTGACGATGCGCTCCGCGTCCGCGACGCGGTCGAGGTGCGAGACGAGGTTCGAAAGCGGGACGTTGATGCTCCCCGGCACGTGCCCGAGCGCGAACTCCGCCTCCGTGCTCACGTCCACGACCAGCGGCGGGTCCTCGCCGTCGAGGAGTTCCGCGACCGCCTCGGGAGAGAGTTCGTCGACCATCCTACAGCAGGCCCTCGTCGCGGGCGAGGAGCACGCCCTCGACGGTCGCGTCGTTCGTCGGCGGTTCGGTCGCCCGCTCGATGGCCTCCTCGACGGGGACGGCGCGGACCGAGAGGAACTCGTTGTCGTCGAGGTCGCGCTCGACGGGTGTGAGGCCCTCGGCGAAGACGAAGCCGCGGCGGTGCCGGAGGACGCCCGTCGAACACCACACGTCGCCGATGACCGACGCCGAGTCGGCGGCGAAACCGGTCTCCTCGCGGAGTTCGCGCACCCCGGCGTCGGTGAAGGACTCGCCCCTCTCGACGACGCCCGCGGGGAGTTCGAGTTGGGTCTGGCGGATGTTCGGCCGGTACTGCTCGACGAAGACGACGTGGTCGTCCGCGACCGCGACGACGACGACCGCGGTCGCCAACTCGGCCCAGTAGTAGCGCTTCGTGGTCCCGTTGGGCTGTTCGACGAGGTCGTAGCCTCCGGTGAACCAGCCGGTGTCGTACTCGGTTTCGGACGCCAGCACGCGCCACTCGGGGTCGGGCAGGCGCTCGTGTCGGCGGCCGTCGTCGGTCATCGGTCCGCTCCGGTCGCGTCGCCGTCGGTCTCGGGGGCGTCGGTCGCGGTATCGTCGTCGACTCCGGCCGACTCGTCGTCATCGCCCTCGGATTCCTCACCGAGGAGCGCGTCGCGGTAGACGCGGCCGAAGGCGTTGCGTCGGAGGGTGCTGACGGCGGCGTCCTCCTCGTTTTGGAACGTCGTCGCCAGCACCGTCTCGGCGAAGGGGACCGCGTGCCACGCGACGCGCTCGACGTCGGGGTTGCCGAGTTCGACGACCTCGTAGCCCTCGTGGGCCGCGCGCCAGTCGTCGAACTCGGCGCGGGTGCCGACCGTGACCGAAAGCGACTCGGCGAACAGCGCGTTTCGGACGGTCTCGATTACGTCGCCCGTCACGCGTTCGCTGTACTCCTCGCGGTCGAACTCCATCGCCTTGGCCGTCTCGCGGACGACCACCTGTGCGGTCGGTCCGACGCGGTCGAAGGCGGCCTCGGCCTCGTCGAGCGACGCCGGCGCAATCGTCCCGTGGGTTTCCATCGCCAGTCGGTTGGGGGTCCGGACTTACGACTCTTTCCTGTCGGTGTCGTCTTCGGTGCCCTCGTCGCGGTCGTTGGTGTCGCCGTCGGCGTCGCCCTCCCGCGACGCGGCTTCGGTGTCGCCGTCCTCGCCGTCGTCCGCGACCATCTCGCGGGTGAGCGACCGCGCCTCCTCGAAAATCTGCGCCGCGTCGCCCGACAGCGACTGCGACCCGCCGGAGCCACCGAACGGTTGCGGCTCTCGGTCGGGAATGTCGTGGTCGTGTTCCTGTCCGTGCGCGTGACTATGGCCGCGGCCGCCGGTGCGGTCGACCGTGTCCTCGAACACCTCGTCGAACTCGCGTTCCTCGGCGAGGTCCGAGACGAGCGGGCCGAGCGAGTCGGCGTTCAGGTCGGCCCACTCGGGGGCGTGTTCGTCCAGCCACGTCTCGTGGTCGTCGCCGTGGACGATGGCCTGTAACGCGAGGTGGTTCGCGAGGTGCGTCTCGTCGCGTTGCGGCGCGTCGCAGACCGGACAGGCGTATCCCATACCCGTCGGTAGCGGCTCTGTGTACCAAAACCCGTCGCACTCTCGCGTCGCGTCGGCGTCATCGGCCGTCGAAGAAATGTGCCCGCGTCGCCCGCGTGGTGATGGTAGTTGGTGGGTCGCAGGCGAGCGGCCGTCACGGCGCCGCGTTCGGGCACCGCGTCCTGTGGTGGTGTGGTGGTGGTGTGGTGGTGGTGTGGTGATACCGATTCGTTCGTGTGTCGATGCGTCAGGCGGACGTGACGATGACCGTTCCGTCGGCCCAGACGGTCACGTCGCAGACGGCGTACCGGAACCTGATTCGACCGCGCGAGGGCGCTCCCGACCCGCGAGTGCCGCCGTCCGTCGCCGGTGTCCGCGCCAGCGGAGCGAACAGTTGACACAGCGCGTCGGGGTCGATAGCCTCGGACAGCGGTGGGAGGTCGATGGCGTCCACGCCTCTCAGTTGGGCGGTCGCGGTGACGACGGTCACCGCGAGGGTGTCTCTTCCGCCCCAATCGTGTCGGGCGACGACCTCGTCGGTCGTCCCCGTGTTCCATCCCACATCGTTGCCCGGTAACACGCGAGTTTCGTCCATGGTTCGGTTCGCGTCGGCGCCTCGCCGACATCCGTGCCGACGACGCTCGGGGATATATCGGTCGTTGCTATCCACCTAGTGGTGGCGCGCGCGCCACCACTAGGTGGCTAGATTCTCAACTGAACATCAGTTGGTATCGATGGTCTGCACGTGGTACCCCCTCACTCGAAGACGCGTTCGACCAGCTTTCGCTCGGCCGCGCGCAGGTGGTACTGGTAGGTCGGCGCGCTGATGTCGAACGTCTCGGCGAGCGTCTCGGCGGTACTGCGGCGCGGCCACTCGTAGAAGCCGGCGAGGTGGGCCGCCCGAACCGACTCGTGTTGCCGACTCGTCCACGCCTCCCGCATCTCGGCGGCGAACGTCTGCGGTGACTCGGCACCGGCGGCGGTCCGCCGCGCGAGCAGACTCGTCCCGGGGTAGTTCGCGTCGAGCGCGTCGACGAACGACCGGACCCGGATTCGCTCGGGGACCTCGGCGGTGAGGGTGGTCCCGGTCGGCGTCGCGTCGAGCGCCCGTAGGGTCGCCTCCGAGGCGTACAGCGTCTCGAACAGCGACTCCCGCGGGAGGCGGAGTTCGAACAGCGACCCCGAGTCGTCGGTCGAGACGTGGCGCACGCGCGTCGCGATGTCCCGCCCCGCGGCGACGACGTCCTCGGGCCCCGCGTCGGTGGCGACGAACGCGATGACCGAGCCGTCGGACTGCGGGATAACGCCGCCGAGACTCACCGCGTCGCCGACCCGCCGGGCGAGTCGCGACAGCGACAGTCGGTCGCCGCCGAGCCGTATCTGCACGTCCGCCCGGCGCTCTGTCAGCATGGCGTCGGCGCGCCCCGTGGCCGCGAGCGCGTAGCCGACCGCCTCCCCCAGTTCAGTGAGCAAGCCGTCGTTGTTGTCGACGACGTCCGACCCGGTCGCGTGGACGACGAACAGCGCTTCCACCCGGTCGTCGGCGACCGCAGGGATGACCGCGATGGCGCGGAACCCGTAGCTGAGCGCGTCGCCGCGGTGGTCTGCCCACGCGGAGTCGTCGAGCACGTCCGCTATCACCCGTATCTCTCGGCTCTCGATGGCGGCTTCGAGGAGCGAAAACAGCGGCTCCGCGGTCGCCACCTCCCCCAGTCGGTCGGCGTAGGCGGTGTCCGCGCCGTGGACCGCGTCGCTCGGCGGGCGGTACGTCTCGTCTACGTCGCTGGCCTCGGCGTGCCAGACGACGGCCACGCCGTCGGCGTCGACGAGGTGTTCGGCGACGGCCGACAGCGCCTCGCCGCGGGTCGGCGCGCGGATGAGCGACCGGTTGATGTTCCGGATGGTCGCGTTGATTCGGTCGAGTCGCGTGAGCGCCTCGTTTTGGGCTTCGAGCCGGCGGTCGCGCTCGCGTAGCTCCGCCTCGGCGTCGATTCGGTCGAGCAACTCCTCGACGGTCGCCGACAGCAGATTCACGAGCTCCACGTCGACTTCGGTCGGCGCGGCGGTCCCGGGGTGGCCGGTGACGAGCACGCCGTGGCGACCGAGCGGCGCGGCGATGACGCGCTCGACGCCGTCGACGACCCCCCCGTCGGGCAAGAGTTCGACCACGCGGACGTCGCCGGAGACGAACGCGTCCCAGACGCCGCCGCGGTCGAGGCCGCCCTCGAACGGCTTGTCGCCGAGCCCGGTCCCGGCCGCGCCCACGCGGACGAGGCTCGTGTCCGACTCGTCGAAGACGTACAGCTCCGTCCGGGCGTCGCCGAGCACCTCGTCGCAGGCGTCGACGGTCGCCCGGAGGACCGCCTGTCTGTCGGTCGCACCCATCATCTCGCGGGTCCGGTCGTGGAGGGTCGCGAGCAGGCGCTCGTAGCGGTGTCGCTTCGTCACGTCGCGGAGGACGCCGACGGAGCCGATTTCCTCGCCGCCGACGACCAGCGGCGTCCGGTGGTTCTCGACCCGGAGCACCTCGCCGTCGGGCGTTCGGAGGTCGAGCTCGACGATGCCCCGCGACGCGGCCGCGAACGCCTCGTCGCTCCCGTCGGTCGCGGTCGCGTTCTCGGCGAGCAGGCTCGTCGGCGAGCCGATGACGCGGTCGCGGTCGAGGCCAGTGAGCCGCTCGAACGCCGGGTTGACCGCCGCGAACCGCTCCTCGTCGTCCAGCGCGTACACCGCGTCGGCGACGGCCTCGACCATCCGCCCGTACTGCTCGACTTCCGCCTCGCGTTCCAACTGCTCTGTGATGTCGGTGAAGTAGACCGAAAGCCCCGTCTCGGAGGGGTACGCCCGAACCGCGTACCACGTTTCGAGGCGGTCGTAGTAGGTCTCGAACGCCGCGGGCTCCTGTCGCTCCATCGCGCGCTCGAACCCCTCGCGGAAGACGGCGGCCTCGGGGACCGAGTCCCAGATGCGCGTCCCCAGCACCGCCGCGGCGGACATCTCGAGCCCGTGTTCGGCCGTCGAGTTGACGTAGGTGACGCGCCAGTCCGCGTCGAAGCCCATCACCGCCTCGTCCATCCGCTCTAAGACCTCCGAGAGCGCGCTTTTGAGCTCGTGACGCTCGGTCGCCGCGCCGACGACGGCCGCGATGTTCTCCAAGAACAGCACGTCGTCGTCGGAGAACCGCCCGCGTGCGACGGCGTGGGCGGTGATGACTCCCCACCGAGTTCCGTCCCCGCCGATGGCCGCGCTCATCCCGCTTTTCGGCCCCGACACCCCCGCGTCGTCTGCGGGCTCGAAGCGCTCGTCGGCGTCGGCGTCGTCGACGAGCGCCGAGCGCCCGGTCCGGTACGTCTCGGCCGCCTGCGTCCCCTCGGTCGCAGTGGGTCCGCGACCTCGACTCGCCGACCAGCCCGCGGCGGCGGCGACGCGAAACGCGCCGTCGTCGAGGCCCTCGAACACCGTGACCGAGTCCGCCCCGAGCACGTCACGGACCCGGTGTGCGGCGTGGTCGAGCGTCGAGTCGAGGTCGACGGCAGTCAGCGCCCGAGTGCCCACCTCGGAGACGACGCGCTGTTGCTCGATTCGGTCTCTGTGGTCGCGTGCGAGGGTGTACTCGCCGAGCGCCCGCTCGACGCGGGCGGCCACCCACGACATCGTCCCGGGGTCGTCGCCACAGACGACGTAGTCCGTCGCGCCGGCGTCGACCGCGCGCGCCGCGACCTCGCGGTCGGCGGCCGCGACGACGACGGGAACGTCGAGTCCCTGCGCGTAGACGTCGCGGACGAACGCCTCCTCGTCGCCGGTCACCGTGGGCGCGGTGAGAACGACACAAGCGACGGCGGCCGAGGCGGAGACGAGTTCCGCGCGCGCCGCGGCGGGGGTGCGGACGTGGCGGATGGCCGTCGCTCCGCCGAGCGACGACAGCGACGAGTCGAGGGCCGTCGCGAACTCGTCGTCACTCACACAGAGCACAGTGGGGGACGATAACACAACCCGTGTACGCGGCTCGCCCTGATAAGCACTCGTTCGGCCGCGTGCGGTCCTGTCAGGCGTTCTGCCACTCGGCCACGTCGAGGACCATGATGTAGGCGTCCTCGTCGTCGCCGTAGTAGCTCGGCACCCGGCGGGCGGGGTCGAAGCCGAGGCTCCGGTAGAGCCCGATGGCGGGGTCGTTCGAGACGCGGACTTCGAGTTTTACGACCGCCGCGCCCGCGATGGCCATCGCCGTCAGCGACTGGACGAGTAACCGCCGGCCGAGGCCGTTCCCTCGGGCCGCCGGACGGACCGCGAGGTCCTTCACGTGCCCGATGTCGTTGCCGTGGTTCGGCATCACGTCGGCGACGACGTAGCCGAGCACCTCGCCCCCGCGGACGGCGACGAGGAACGCCGGCTCGTCGACGAACATCTCGAACGCGGAGTACGGCCACGGCTCGGAGAAACAGGTCCGCTCGATGCGGAGCACGTCGAGGAGGTCCGCTCGGTCGACCCGCCGGACGACCACATCGTCGGCGAGCGCGTCGTCGAACGCCGTCACGCCCGGCGCTACGTGGTTGGCACGCAAAAGCCCGACGGCACGGGCCCGGGCGGCGGTCGGGACGGACGCATCGAGGCGGTTGGCCCGGAGCGGACGCTCACGCGAGCGGTCGGCGCGACCCTCGGGCCGCCCGATAGCCGCCGCTCGCCGGGCGAAAAAGTGAGAAGGCGGTGTCGGTCGCGCTCAGTCGTCCGCGGGGGCGGCGCCGCCCTCGGCCTGCTGTTTCGTGAGGGGGAGCTTGCCGCCGGCGGTGAGGATACGACGCTCGCGCTCGGAGGCGTGCAGGTCCGCCGTCGCTTCCCAGTCGTCGTTCACGCGGATGGTGAACTCTTCCTGGCCGGATTTGACGGCGTCGGCGACGTCGTCGACGATTTCGACGTCGTCGCCCTGTTCGATCTTCTCGTAGGTCTCCTCGTCGATGGCGAGGGGGACGATACCGAAGTTGAACAGGTTCGCCTTGTGGATGCGAGCGAACGACTGCGCGAGGACGGTCTCGATGCCGAGGTACATCGGACACATCGCGGCGTGTTCGCGGGAGGAGCCCTGCCCGTAGTTCTCGCCCGCGACGAGGACGCCGGTGCCGGCTTCCTTGGCGCGCTGGGCGAACGTCTCGTCGACGCGCGAGAGCGTGAAGTCCGAGAGGCGCTCGATGTTCGAGCGGAACTTGAGGATGTCGGACGTCGCCGGGATGATGTGGTCGGTCGTGATGTTGTCCTCCATCTTCAGGAGGGTCTCACCCGAGATGTGCGAGCCGAGGGGCTCCTGCAGGGGAACTTCGCCGATGTTCGGGCCCTTGATGAGCTCGTCGTCGATGGCGTCGTCGGCGTAGATGAGGTCCGTCTTCGAGCCGTCGTACTTGTCGGGGAGTTCGACGCCGGGGGCGTCGAGACCGACTTCGTCGGCGAAGTCGCGCGGGTCGACGATTTCGCCCTTGAGCGCCGCGGCGGCGGCGACCTGCGGCGAACAGAGGTAGACGTTGTCGTCTTCGATGCCCGAGCGGCCCTCGAAGTTGCGGTTGAAGGTGCGCAGCGAGACGGAGTCGGAGGCGGGAACGTGGCCGATACCGATACATGGGCCACAGGTCGCCTCGGAGACGTTGACGCCGGCCGCCATCATCTCGGCCGTCCAGCCCTCGCGGGCGAGCATCTCGCCGGCCTGCTTCGAACCGGGCGCGACGATCATCTCGAGGTGCTTTGCGACTTCCTGGTCCTTGACCATCTTCGCGGCCGGGAGGACGTCCTCGTAGCCGCCGTTGGTACAGGAACCGACGAGGACCTGCTCGACCTTCTCGCCGGCGACTTCGCGGACCGGCACCACGTTGTCGGGCATCGACGGGCAGGCGATGAGCGGTTCGAGGTCGCCGAGGTCGATGACGATTTCGTCGGCGTATTCGGCGTCGTCGTCGGCCGTCAGCTCGACGTACTCGTCGCCACGACCCTGACGTTCGAGGTAGTCTTTGGTCTTCTCGTCGGTCTCGAACAGCGACGAGGTGGCACCGAGTTCGGTCCCCATGTTGGTGATGGTGGTTCGCTCGGGCACGGTGAGCGATTCAGCACCGGGGCCGGTGTACTCGAACACCTTGCCGACGCCGCCCTTGACGGTCTCGCGGCGGAGCATCTCGAGGATGACGTCCTTCGCGGAGGACCACTCGGGGAGTTCGCCTTCGAGGCGGACGTTCACGACCTCCGGCATCTCGACGTAGTACGCGCCGCCGCCCATGGCGACGGCGATGTCGAGACCGCCGGCACCGATGGCGAGCTGGCCGAGACCGCCGGGGGTCGGCGTGTGGGAGTCCGAGCCGAGGAGCGTCTTGCCGGGCGCGGCGAAGTTCTCCTTGTGGACGTTGTGGCAGATACCGTTCCCGGGGCGGGAGAAGTGGGCACCATATGTCCCGGCCGCGGAACGGAGGAAGCGATGGTCGTCCGTGTTCTTGAAGTCGAACTGGTAGGTCTGGTGGTCGCAGTACTGGGCGGCGAGTTCGGTCTGTGCCTCGTCGAGGTCGAGCGCCTCGAACTGGAGCCAGACCATCGTCCCGGTCGTGTCCTGCATCAGGACTTGGTCGATTTCGATTCCGATCTCCTCTCCGGGGGTGAGGTCACCCTCGACGAGGTGGTCCGAGAGAATCTTTTCCGTGAGCGTCTGTCCCATAACACCCGAACGTCGATTGCCCTCGGATATAAATCCCGCGTACTTCCCTATCTTCGAACGTGAACGATAGCGCCGTCTCGGGATTTCTAGCGTCTAAGGGCCATTAAACTCCTTGTTGGTTCTCCCATGTGACTGGTCACCGCGGGGGTCGTCACCGACCCAAACACGGGGTGATTTGCCCCCGTTTCCGCCTCGAAATCGGGGGTGGTTCGAACCCCCTCACGGTCTCGACCGCGGTACTGCTTTCGAGTCGCCGCGGACCGAGGTTCGGCACAGTTTTGCGCCCGCTGAACGCGGTTCGGATATGCACCGCGCTGGCTCGTTCGTCGCACAGCACATCTCGCCGGTCACGGTCGAACAGGTCCAACCCAACGGCGTCGACCTGACGCTCGACGCGGTCCTCGAACAGGTCGAACCGGGCCGCCTCGGTCGCGAGGGGAAGACCGTCGGGGAGCGCCGCGCCCTCGAGTTCGCCGACCCGGAGACCGAGACGTACCGACTCGATCCCGGCGGCTACGTCCTCCAGTACGCCGAGACGGTCCGCATCCCCGAGGACCACGTCGGCTTCATCTACCCGCGGTCGTCGCTCATGCGGAACTCCTGTATGCTGAACACGGCCGTCTGGGACGCCGGCTACGAGGGGAAAGGCGAGGGTCTCCTGCAGGTCCACCACCCGGTCGAACTCGAACGCGGCGCGCGGGTCGCCCAAATCGTCCTCGCGGACGCGACCCACGACGAGACCTACGACGGGAGCTATCAGGGCGAGCGCACTCGCTGACGCCCTCTGAATCGGCTCCTTCCCCTCCGAGACAGGTCGGCTATCGGAGACAGGCCGACCATCCGATACTACCGGATGAATACCGATATCCCGATTTACGGGACGTTCTCGGCGATGACGAATTCCTTTCAAGTCGGTGGGCGTCGTATCTGCTCTCGCGGAGGGCACGTCGGGCCGAAACGAGGGGCGACCTGTACACACTGAACCTCCGCAACTTCCTCCTTCCACATCTTCGTCTTCGTCGCTTCGCGCGTTCCCTGCGCACAGCCCGCACCCGTGAGTCGCGGCGTCGCTCTGTCGGCGTCCGATTCGCCGCCGCGGTCGGGTGCCGCGGGACCGCCGTCACCTAAAGCCGCTTCGAGCGCGGCAGTCGGGTTCTCTGACCCAAAGGCACATTTACGCGCATGCCTAAGTGTGGCCAATCACTGATGTCACGGAGTCCATCTCTCCCGGAACGTCCTCATCTCGATCTGGACCCCGAGATGTCGGATGCAGAGCGGCTGTCTGCACTCCGCCAGCACTTCGAACGCATGGTCGACGTCAACCGCGAACTCGACCAGCGGCTCCAGAACGCCGATGACCGCCACGCCGAGTTGGTCGACGAAGTCGACCAGATGAAAGCGCGCAACGAGGCCCTGAAGACGGCCTCGTACTACATCGCCACGGTCGAGGAGTTGACCGACGACGGCGTCATCATCAAACAGCACGGCAACAATCAAGAGGTCCTGACCGAGTTCGCACCGAACCTGAACATCGACGACATCGAGCCCGGCGACCGCGTCGCCATCAACGACTCGTTCGCCGTCCAGACCGTCCTCGACGACGAGACGGACGCGCGGGCGCAGGCGATGGAGGTCGTCGAGTCGCCGACGGTCACCTACGACGACATCGGCGGCATCGACGAGCAGGTCCGCGAGGTCCGCGAGGCGGTCGAACAGCCCCTCGAAAACCCCGAGATGTTCGCGGAAGTCGGCATCGACCCGCCGTCGGGCGTGCTCCTGTACGGCCCGCCGGGCACCGGCAAGACGATGCTCGCCAAGGCCGTCGCCAACGAGACCAACGCCTCGTTCATCAAGATGGCCGGCTCCGAACTCGTCCAGAAGTTCATCGGCGAGGGCGCGCGGCTGGTCCGCGACCTGTTCAAGCTCGCCGCCGAGCGCGAACCGGTGGTCATCTTCATCGACGAGATAGACGCCGTCGCCTCGAAGCGCACGGACTCGAAGACCTCCGGCGACGCCGAGGTCCAGCGCACGATGATGCAACTCCTCTCGGAGATGGACGGCTTCGACGACCGCGGCGACATCCGCATCATCGCGGCGACCAACCGCTTCGACATGCTCGACGAGGCCATCCTCCGCCCCGGCCGGTTCGACCGCCTCATCGAGGTGCCCAAGCCCGCCGTCGAGGGCCGTCGCCGCATCCTCGACATCCACACCCGCGACATGAACGTCGCCGACGACGTGGACCTCGACGCGCTCGCCGAGGAGCTCGACGACTACTCCGGCGCGGACATCGCGTCGCTCACCACCGAGGCCGGCATGTTCGCCATTCGCGACGGCCGGACCGAGGTGACGGGCGCGGACTTCGACGCCGCCCACGAGAAGCTCTCGAAGGTCGAAGAGTCCGGCACCGGCCCCATCTCGGGCTTCACGGACTACCAGTACTGAGGTCGGCGGCTGGGGACCGCCGCCGGAGGCGGTCGCCGACCCCCGGCTTTCGAGCGCCGCTATTCGTAACCCCCTTTTCCGCCGCCGCGAGAGTTCGGACATGCACACGATTCGCGTCGTCCGCGGGGTCGGCACCGCCCCCACGGAGATGGCGTCGTACGACGCCGCGCTCGCCGCCGCCAACGTCCACAACTACAACCTCGTCGCCGTCTCGTCGGTCGTCCCCGCCGACGCGACCGTCGAGACGGTCGACGTGGCACCCGACCTCGGTCCGGCGGGCAACCGTCTGACTGTGGTGCAGGCCCGCGAGACGACTTCGACGCCCGGCGAGACGGTGGTCGCCGGTCTCGGCTGGGCGACCGGCTCCGGGCCCGGTCTGTTCTACGAGGCGTCCGGCACCGACGAAGACGGTGTCCGCGCGGCCGTCCTCGACGGGCTCGCCGCGGGCCGAGACCTCCGCGAGTGGTCCTTCGACGACGAGGAGGTCGCGCTCACCACCGGCACCCACGAGGGCGACGGCTACACCACCGCCGTCACGGTCGCGGCCTACGGGCAAAGCGAGTCCGTCTTCTGAGAGGACGCGCTGACCGACGGACTCATGAACGTTTGTAAGCATTGCTCCGACATGAGTGGTGACGCGCCGTTCGACCTGTCCCCGAGGCGAGTGGCGCTCATCTACGCCGCCTTCGGCTTCCTCTGGGTCGCGACGAGCGACAGCCTCGTGGAGGGGCTTCCGAGCCACGAGCTCATCCAGACGGCGAAGGGATGGCTGTTCGTCGTCCTGTCGGCGCTGTTGGTGTACGTTCTCGTCGACCGAAGCCAGACCGAACTGGACCGGACCTCCGAGCAACTGGAGTCGACGCTCGCCCACACGAGCGTCCTGCATCGAATCCTCAGACACGACATCAGGAACGCCTGCACCGCCATCCTCGGCTACGCCGAACTGGTCGAGTCGCGGGACGACCCGGACGCGAACACCGACCCTGTCGAGGCGATTCGAGAGCGAGCGAACCGGCTGGTCGAAGTGAGCGACGAGGTCGCGCTCCTCAGGACCGTCGAACTCGCGGAGGGGAACGAGGTCGACGTCGACCTCTCGTCTGCGGTCGCCGACGCCGTCGAGGACCTCGAAATCGAGCACTCGCCGGTTCGGGTTTCGGTCACCTCGCCGGAGACGCTCACCGTGCGAGCGCACCCGGCGCTCCCGCGAAGCATCACCGAACTGCTCGACAACGCCGTCGTCCACGCCGACTGCGACGAGCCGAAGATTCACGTCGCCGTCTGGCAACTCGGCGAGGTCGTCGGCGTGACCGTCGCCGACAACGGTCCCGGCATCCCGGACGCCGAGCGCGAGGCCCTGCTTTCGGGCGCGGAGACGCCGCTTTCGCACACCAGCGGCGTCGGCCTCTGGCTGGTCCGCGCCATCGTCGACGCCTCCGGTGGGTCGCTCGATATCTCGACGCCGAAGGCCCACGGGACCGTCGTCACCGTCTCGCTCCCGCGACCGGCCTGACGGCGGCGTCACCGGGTCGTCACTCCGAGTCCCCTCGCCGCCGCCGCGCCGTCGCCCAGTTTTGATTCGCCCGCCGCGCCGCGGACCGACGACGGCTTTTTACACGTCCTTCCCGTATCGCAGACGACTGATGAACGGGAACAACCCATATGCGGGCGCTCCCGGCGTGACTGGGGCCGGCCAGGCGTCGGCCAACCGAGAACTGACCGTCGATCAGATGGACGCGCTCCGGCGGGCGGTCGCCGGTATCGTCTCGCGGACGGAGTCGTACCTCCCCGAGGGCTTCGCCGTCGGGTCGGAGCTCTCGACCGGCTCGACCGGGCCGCTCGCCACCGTGGCCGTCCACCCGCCGGTCGGCCACCCCGTCAGCGCCGGCTTCTCGCCGGACGCCGACGAACTCGACGCCGGACTCACCGACGAAGACCGCAACGAGGTCGCCCGCGGACTCGCCGCCACCGCGGCGTTTCAGGTCATGAGCGCCGTCGGCGACGACCTCACCCCCGCCGCGCGGTAACCCCGAACGACCCCCGTCGCCGTCGGGTCCGAGTGGCGACTGACGCGCGGTTGCGACCTGCCGACCGATTTCTCCTCGTCGCTCCGTCGCCTCGCCCTGCGTTTCAGCGCCGCGCTCTCGGCGGTTCAGAACGAGAACAATACACTTCACGGAGGCGGTCGAAAGGGAGGTATGGCTTCGATTTTCGACTACGCGGACGAGATCGGCCCGACGACGCTCATCATCGTGGGCTTCCTGCTGTTCGTCTTCCCCGAACCGGCGACCTCGGCGTTCGGTGCGGGGTTGATGCTGTTCGGCGCGGCGTACTGGTTCTGGGAGTGGAACCGCCCCTGAGCGCAAGGCGAGCGAGCGACCTCACTCAGACGCTCCCGCGACGGCGGCTTCGACCGGTGTCGTCGCTGACGCGAGAAGTGACACGCCGAGTGGCGCGTCGGTCTCGGCGGACGCGCCCGACTCGCCCGACGGGCCAGCTGTGCGGCTCACGAGCGCGGTGAGAATACGGGACAATCAGGACGCGGCGAGTCGCCTACTTCCCCCAGAAGGGGTCGCGGCGGCGGTGCTTTTCGAGATAGCCCGACAGCGCCTCCAGTTCGTCGGTGGGGATGTCGTCGCGGAGCTCCTGTTCGAGAATCTTCGCGTGCTTCTCGGGGAGTTCTATCCAGAGTTCGTCGCCTTCCTCTATCTGGCGGCCGACGGTCGGGCCGTCGATGGCGACGCTGACGCGCGAGCCGGCGCGGGCGCTCGACACGTCCTCGCCGTTCTCCTGGATGCCCGAGAGCTGGCCGACGCGGTTCGGCTCGCCGTCTTCCCACTTCACGACGTTCATGTTGTTCTTGATGGTCCCGGACATGACCTCGACGCCGACGACGGCGGGGTTGTTCTGCCGGAAGACGTGGTCTTGGAGGATGCGGAACCGACACGGGCGGACGATTTTGTCGAGAATCGTCTCCTGCTGGGCGCGTTTCATCTCGTCGACGTGCTCTTCGTACTCCTCGACGAGCTGATAGATGACGTCGTCTTCGAACAGTTTCACGTCGTTCTTTTCGAGTTCGGCCTCGGCGTTCGAGAGCACGTCCACGTTGAACCCGAGGATGACCTTGTGCTCGGGCTCGCGGGCGGTCGAGGCGACGGCCACGTCGCGCGGGGCGACGTCGCCGACCTCGGCGCGGAGGATGGGCACGTCGGCCTCCTGTAAGGCGTTCGCCATGGCTTCGAGACTGCCGAGCGTGTCGGCCTTGACGACGACGCCCTCCTCTTCTGTGGTGACCTCGATGTCCGCGAGTTCCGCTTCGACCTCGCGGACGACCTCGTCGAGGTCGCGGTCGCCGACGACGCGGACCGGCGCGCCGGCCATCGCGTCTTCGAGGTCGGGCGCGGCGATTTTCACGCCGGCGGCGGCGCGGACTTCCTCGACCTTGTCGAACCGCTTTTCGGTGCGAATCTCCGCGTTCGGGCGGGGCTGGAGGAGCGCGCGGACCTCGGTGACGATGGGGTCGTTCGCGCCGCCGACGACGACGGTGTCGCCCGCGCGAATCGTCCCGTCGTAGAGGACCACGTCGACGGTCGCGCCGAAGCCGCGTTCCTCTTTGACTTCGAGGACCGTCCCGGAGCCGGGTCCGGCCACGTCGATGGCCATCTCGTCTTTCATGTAGCGCTGGGACAGCCCCATCAGGACGCCCAGCAGGTCGGGGATGCCCTCGCCGGTCAGCGCGGAGACGGGGACGACGCCGATGTTGGACTGGAAGTTCTGGACGCGCCAGTAGAAGTCAGAGGAAAAGCCCCGGTCGGAGAGCTCGCCGATAATCTCGTACAGTTTCTCGTCGAGTTTCGAGCGAGCGCGCTGAGACTGCTCCTCGTAGGTCTTCTGGATGGGGGCCCCCTCTTGGGGGTTCCAGCCCGGTGTGGTGTCTATCTTGTTCGCGGCTACGATGAACGGCGTCCCCGTCCGCTTGAGGATGTCGATGGCCTCCTCGGTCTGCGGCTGGAAGCTGTCGTTCACGTCGACGACGAGGATGGCGATGTCGGCGAGCGCCCCGCCGCGCGAGCGGAGCGTGCTGAACGAGTGGTGTCCCGGCGTGTCGATGAACAACAGCCCCGGGAGGTCGAAGTCCTCGGGTTTGACCAGACTGCCGGCCATCTGCGAGACGGTGTCTAAGGGGACCGCGGTCGCGCCGATGTGCTGGGTGATGGCACCGGCCTCACCCTCGCTGACGGCGGACCCGCGAATCTTGTCGAGAAGACTCGTCTTCCCGTGGTCCACGTGGCCGAGGACGGCCACGATGGGTGTGCGAAGCGTATCGGATTGTGACGTCGAATCAGTGTCGGACATGGAGAATCGCCCCGGAGAAAGCTCTTACCGGAATCGAGTCGGTGACTCAAGTTAAGTCCATCGTCACGCCCGCGCCCACGAGTCCGCGAGCCACTGTGTCGACTGTTCTCGCGCCCCGCGGGCGACCCCGGGCGTCCGTCGGCCGCCCGTCAGACGTGCCCGTGCCGTTTATGTGAACCGACGAGGAAGGGGTGTGTATGGCCGACATACTCGCCGAGAACCTCTCCGGAAAGGCCGTTATGGGGTCCGACGGGACGGAGCTCGGGATGCTGTACAACATCACGATGGACCTGAAGTCGGGCGAGCTTCACGACCTGCTCGTCCAACCGAACGAGCAGATATCCCCCGGACGCGTCTCGTTCGACCGGGACGACCGCGGACGGTTCCGAGTCCCGGTGAACCGCGTGCAGGCGGTCAAAGATTACATCGTCGTCCAACGGTAGACTCAGGATAGATTCCCAATGCGGATTCTCGACGCTTCTGCGTTCATCCACGAGTACCACACCGACGACGAGACGGCCTCGATTCCCCTCGTCAAGGAAGAACTCACGGGCGAGCACGCCTTCCGCTTCGACGCCCTCGAAGGCGCGGGCATGTACGTCCACATTCCCGGACAGGGAACTGTGGACAAGGTGCTCCGCGCCGCGGGCGAGACCGGCGACCGCGACGTGCTCTCGGAGACGGACACGCGCCTCATCGCCGCCGCCTTCGAACTCGACGCGACGCTCGTCACCGACGACTACGCGATGCAGAACGTCGCCGAACGGCTCAACGTCGGCGTCGAAGTCATCGCTCAAGACGGCATCGCAGAACAGCGAAGCTGGACGTTCCAATGTCAGGGCTGTGGCCGCGAGTTCGACGAGAACAAAGAGCGCTGTCCCATCTGCGGGATGGAGCTGTCGCGGAAGAATCCGGCGTAAGCCGGTCGAACCGACCCACTCGTCGTTTCTTTTTCAGACCATGCCGGTCGCCTGCGCGTAGCTCACGAGGAACTGGACCGCGTTGTACAGCCCGTGGACCAGCGCGGCGACGAGCAGGTTCCCGCTTTGCTCGTAGACGACCGCGAGGACGCTCCCGAGGACGAACACCATCCCCAGCGAGACGTACAGCCCCTCGCCGGAGAACGACCAGAGGTGAATCGACGCGAACACCAGACTCGACAGGACGACCGCCGGGGCGGGCCCCCACAGTCGCCGGAGTTCGCCGAAGGCGACGCCACGGAAGATGAGCTCTTCTGCCGGGCCGACGAGGACGATGGTGACGACGGTGAGATACAGGAAGTACACCGGGTTCTCGCGGCCCTGCTGGGCGATGACGCTGTCGCCGCTCTGGATGCCGAGCGCGGACATCAGCGCCGACGCGCCGAGGTAGACCCCCATCACGGCGACGAACCCGCCGGCAATCCACAGGGCGTCGCGCGCGGTCGGCCGCTCGAACCGAATCAGCTCCCAGTCGTCGCGCAGGGAGAGGTAGCCCGCGCCGACGACGCCGAAGCCGACGAACTGTCCGGCGCTCTGTATCGCGCCGACGAGCGCGGAGTCATCCGGGAACACGCCGCGAGCGAGGCCGCCGGCGACCGAGCCGAGCGTCGCGCCGACGAGGAGCGAGAGGGCGACGACGATGATGATGCCACCGTACGCTTGGAGGTGGTCTGCGGGACTCGCAGACGCGCGGGCGGTGTCGTGTGCCATTGCCCTCCTCTTCGGAACGGGGTCGGATAACCGATTCGGGTCGATGCTCGTGAGCCTGTGGAGTCACGTGAGTCTGCGTCGTTTGTTTCGGGCGGAGGACCGGACTGTGGGACCCCCTCGAAAGCCCCCGCCGCGACGGCTCCCGCGGGCCGCCGCGGTCCTCGGCCTCCGGCCTGCGGTCCTCACCGCCCCGGGGTTCGCCCTCGCGGCGGCCCCTTTCAGTCCCACCCCGTGGACTGTTCGGTAGTCGTCGCTAGCGGGGGTCGCAAAAACCCCGCGCCCGCAGAGCGACCGGGTCTACTCGACGACCAGTCTCTCTTTGTCGGCGACCGCGTCGGCCTCTTCGAAGTCGCCGCCGCCGAGCAGGCCGCGGGCGGCGCGCTTGCCCCACTCGACCGCCGGCTGGACGAACGCGTCCACGCTGGCGAGTTCGCCGTAGAGGACGCAGGCGGCCTCCATCGCGTAGAGCAGTTCGCCGAGACCGTACTCGTCGACGCGGTCGAGTTCGATGCGGACGCTCGGGCGGCCAGCCGCGGCGAGGCTCGCCTCGGTCGCCTCGAACTCGGCGTCGAGCAGGTCGCCGAGCGACGAGCCGCCGAGGTACGCGAGGCCGTCGAGGTCCGTCTCGGGAATGGCCACGTCCTCGCGCTCCGTGGCGCGGACGAGGGTCACGAGCTTGTCGCGCGGGCCGGCGCGGTACAGCTGGAGCTGGGAGTGCTGGTCGGTCGCGCCGAGCGCCCGCAGGGGCGTCTGCCCGAGGCCGTCCTTCCCGAGCGACTCGGCCCACAGCTGGGCGAACCACTCGGAGAACGTTTCGAGCGACTCGGCGTAGGGCATCATCGCGTTCTGGTGCATGCCGCGCTCGGCGAGCGCGTAGGAGACCGCGCCGTAGGCGTACGCCGGCGAGTCGAAAAGCGAGTCCGACAGGCGCGCCTCCTGTGCGGCCGCGCCCTTCAGCACCGCCTCGATGTCGTGACCGCAGAGGGCCGCGGCGGCGAGGCCGACCGTCGAGAGCACCGAAAAGCGGCCGGGGACGCCGTCCGGGACGGGGAGCGACGGGAGGTCGTGCTTGTCGGCGAGGTCGCGGAGGTTGCCCTCCTCGCCGGTCGTGACGAAGGTTCGGTCGGCCCAATCGACGCCCGCGTCGGCCATCGCCTCCCGGACGACGAGGAAGTTCGCCAGCGTCTCGGCGGTCGTGCCGGACCGCGAGACGACGTTGACGACGGTCGACGCGAGGTCCAGCGAGTCGAGGAGGCGCTCGACGGCCTCCGGGTCGACGTTGTCGAGGTAGTAGGCGTCCACGTCGCTTTCGAGCGCGTCCGTGAGGGTGGCCGCGCCGAGGGCGCTCCCGCCGATGCCGACGGTGACGACCGCCGAGGGGTCGCCGAACCGACTCACCGCGTCGCGAATCGCCACGGGGTCGGTGCTGTGGGGGAGGTTCAGCGATTCGTAGCCGTGCTCGCCGGCCTCTCGGCCGCGTTCGATGCGGTCGTGGGCGGCCGCGACGCGGTCGTCGAGTCGGTCGAGCGTCGCGCGCGAGACGCCGTGGGCCGACGACGTGTCGAGGACGTTCCCGAGGTCTACCTGCA
Source organism: Haloferax chudinovii (assembly GCF_042663345.1). NCBI lineage: Archaea > Methanobacteriati > Methanobacteriota > Halobacteria > Halobacteriales > Haloferacaceae > Haloferax > Haloferax chudinovii. Next base: position 64,521 of record NZ_JBHTAB010000010.1, on the reverse strand, counting down.
TACAGGATGCCGCGTCGCCCGGCGTCAAAACGACACCGGTCGCTTTAATCGCGGCCGCTCCCAAGGGCGACCGATGGCAGACGACTACGGCGGCGTCATCGGCGCGTTCCCGTACGCCTTCCGGCACAGCGAGTCGTGGCTGTTCAAATGTTACGTGCTCGTCGGTGCGCTGGCGACGGGTGTCGTCTCGTTGTTCGTCGCCTTCGGACTCGTGGTCCTCATCGGCGCGACCGCCGGCGTCCCCGGCGGGTCGCTCACCCTCTCGCGGTCGTTCTACGTCCTCGTGGGGCTGTTCGTCGTCGCGCCGCTCGTCGCCCCGGTACTGTTCGTCGCCCGCCGGCACCGCCGCACCGGGTCGAAACCGCGGTACGACCTGAGCCTCGCGCTCGCGGGCTTCGTGTTCATGGCCTCGGTGTACGTGGGACTTCTCACGTCGGTGCCGCCGGAGTTACAGACGCCGGCCGAGCCGTTCACGGTTGGTCAAACGACCGTCTTGGCGCTCGTCCCGGTCGTTCAACTGCTCTACGACCTGCCCGCGGTCTACGGCCTCGTTCCGCCGGTCGCGTGCGGGGTAGGCATCTACGGGCTTCACCGACTGCTCCGGTAACCCCCCGACTCGTTTTTTCGGACTCGGCCTCACCCGACTCGCGCCGCCAGCTCGTCGCGGTAGCGGTAGACGACCGCCGAGGCGCCGACGCCGACGCCGACGAGGAGCGCAACCGCCTCGTAGTTCGCCGCGCCCGCGTTCTGCCCGGCGGCCGCGGCGAGGGCGAACGTCGGCAGGCGACCGACGGCGACGAGGACGACGAGCGTCCGCAGTCGAAGCGGCGAGAGCCCGGCGAGCGCACAGAGCGCGTCGTCCGGGAACGCCGGCAGGAGAAACAGGACGAACAGCCCGGCGACGCCCCGGCGGTCGGCGAAGCCGTCGAACTCGGCGAGGGCGTCGTCGGCGACGAGGCGCTCAACCGCGGGCCGGCCGAAGCGCCGGGCGAGCAGGAAGACGATGCCGCTCCCGGCGACGACGCCGAGCCTGACGAGCGCCGCGTTCCGCGCGTCGGTCGAGTCGAACAGCCGACCGGTCACAGGAACGAGGCGGTCTTGAGCCGGGCGTTCAGCGCGTACTTCCGCAGGTACTGGCGGGCGGTCGTTCGCGTCCCCCGGGCGACGGTTCGCCCGGCTCGAATCCCCTCCAAGATGGCGTCGGTCGTGACGCCGCCGTCAGCCCCGACCGAGATGGCCGTGGACGCCTGTCCGACCAGCGCGGGTCGGTGCGCGTCGCTCCCGCCCGTGCCCGGAAGTCCCCGCCGGCGGGCGTAGCGCCGCGCCTGCCCGTTTCTGAACCCGGTGAGCGTGTGCGCGTTGTACACCTCGACGGCGTCCACGTCCCGAATCGCCCGTCGGGACGCGCCGTGACGGAACGTCTGAAACGGGTGCGGCACGACCGCGAGCCCGCCCGACTCGCGGACCGCCCGCGCCGTCTCCGAGAGTGGTTGCCCCGTCGCCGGCGGGTCGTCGACGCCGAGCGCGAGGAGATGGCCGTCGGCCGTCGAGACCTCGACGCCGGGGACGACCCGGACGCCGTACTCGTGGGCGATGTCGAACGCCCGCGAGAGCGACCCGACCGAGTCGTGGTCGGTGATGGCGACCGCGTCGAGGCCGACCGCCGCCGCGCGGGCCAACACCGCTTCGACCGACATCTCGCAGTCGTAGGAGGCGTCGGTGTGGACGTGGAGGTCGACCGCGAGCGTTCGCGGCCCCCGCGAGCTCCGGGTCCGACCGCTCATACCACGCCGAACTCGAGCGCGAGACAGCCGACGACCGTCAGGACGCCGGCGACGCCGACGAGGACGTGTCCCGCGTCGGTTTTGTACGCCTTGTAGTCGGAGGTCATGAGCGGGCAGACCGCCACGATGGTCGCGCCCGCGACCCAGCCGTTCCACAGCGGGACGAACTGGAGGAGGAAGTAGTTCGCCAGCACGACGAGATGCGTGTGGACGACCGTCGTCCCGTGGTAGTACGAGGTTCCCGAGTCGTCGCCGAACCCCTCGCTGTTGTGGCGGATGAGTCGCAGGCCGCCGAAGGTGAGGACGACGAAGCCGACGACGGCGCTCACGACCGGGTTGGGCGCGAGCGCGACGTGGTACAGAAGCGCCGCCGACACGAGGTACGCGAAGATGTCGATGAAGGAGTCTATCTGTCGGCCGAACGCCGAGGCGGTCCCGGTCTCGCGGGCGTAGTAGCCGTCGGCCTTGTCGAAGACGAAGCCGGCGAGGACGGCCACGATGGCCCAGTTCGGCTCGCCCGACACGAACAGTATCGCGCCGACCCACGCCCAGAAGAGCGCGCCCAGACTCAACCAGTCCGCGGTCCCGAGCCGCGAAATCATGTTCTCCCCCGTCGATGAGCGCACGACCTCGCTCGCCCGCGCGTCGACCGCGTCCAGCCTCCCGCGAAGTGCTGACCTGAGTTCGTCCGTCATGCCTGTCTGTCCGACACACTCGGCTGATTGAGTATAAATTTAACCGCTATAGTATATATAAAACAAATATCTATATACCTTTGTTCCCGAACGGAGCGCTCGGGACGAAACTGAGCGCTCTGTACCGCTATGAACGCGGTTTGACGCGCCGGCGTCGCCACGGGCCGACCCGGTAGTACGCCCGGGTGCGGGCGACGCGGAAGCCGACGCTCTCGAAGGTCCACTGCGAGGGCCGGTTGTCGCGGGCGACGAGCGCGTGAACCGTCTCGGCCCCCCGGTCGTCGGCGACGGCGACGGCCCGCGAGACGAGCGCGGTGGCGATGCCGCGGTTCCGCGCCTCGGGCGCGACGAACACCCGGCGGACGTAGCCGCCGGGGAGGGTCACGTCGGCCTCCAGCGGGTGGATGTGGTACGTCAGGCCGGGGTCGCCGAGAAACAGGTAGCCGACGGGGTCGGCGTCCGCGGCTTCACCGTTCTCACTACCCTCGCCGTCCCTCTCACCGCTCCCGCCGTCGAACGCGCACACCGCCGTCTCGTCGTCCCGGAGTTCGGCGAACGCGTCGTCGCGAGCTTCGAACCGCCTCGCCTCCGCGGGGTCGAGCGCGCGAATCTCGACTCCCGGCGGGGGGTCGCGGCCGGCGTCCGCCGCGTCGGCGTCCGCGACGTACTCGTCCATCTGCGTCGCCGTGAGGCCGCGGGCCTTGAGCGCGTCGTAGACGCGGCGGGCCGTCTCGGTCCGGGTCAACCGCCAGAGCGCGGGCATCGTCAGTCGCGTCGGCGCGCCGCGAGAAAAGCCCACCGTCGCCGTGGGTGTCGGTGGCACACGCCGTCGTGAGCGCCCGAAACGGGGAAAAGGCCCGGTTGCTTACAGCGGGTGATGACCGAGTCCGAGTCCGAGACTGAGACTGAGTCCGAGTCCGAGCGAACGGGAACCTTTCTCGTCACCGCCGCCGACGAGGAGTCGGCCGTCCTGAAGGACGTTCACTCCGGGCAGGTTCACGCGCTCTCGTCGAACCCCGGCGTCTCCGAGGACGAAGCCGTCCGCGGGACCGTCGCGCCCGACCCGCCGATGAACGTCTCGTGGCAACTCGTCGAAGTCGAGTCGCGCTGGACCGTCTCCGTCGAGCGCTCCACCGAGTCGCCGACGACAAACTCCCGCGATATCGCCGCCGACAACCCCGACGGCGAACTCGTCCGCGAGGAACGCGCCGGGACCGGCGAGATTCACGTCCTGTCGGTCCCCGACGACACGACCGAACAGGCCGTCGACGACATCCTCTCGGACCGCGAGGGACTGCTCTCGCGGGCCGCCAGACTCGACGTGAACCGCGTCGAAATCCGCTCGCAACCGGGCGTCGTTGCTGTCCGCTACATGCCCTGACAGGGCGCTTTTTATCCGCGTTTTCGTGTCGCGTCCTACCGCTGTTTCCCGGTCGAGGAGACGGGCCCGTCCGCGCTCTGGACGCACCACCCGCCGTGGACGCTCCCCTCGCGCTCGACGAACTCGACTGTCGTCTCCTCGCCGATGCGGGTCGCGTCCGCCGGCTCGAGTTCCTCCACGCGGAGCGTCAGTGTCAGCGAGTCGCCGCAACAGCCCACGTCGAGGAACTCCTCCCATTCGTCGCCCGGCTCGGCGTCCTCGTGGACTCGTCGCAGGTAGTTCACGAAGCGGTCGGCGGTCAGTTGGTCGCGGCCCCACGCGCTGAGTTGGTCGGGGAAGGAGACGACCACGCGGGTCGCCGTCTGGTCGGTCGTCATCGTTCACGATTGTCGGCCAACGACTATGGGCCTGTCGCGGGTTCGTCGGGCGCTCGTCAGACCGCTCGGCGACCGAGACCGTCCGCGGATAAGAAACCTTATTCCGCACCGCTCAGGACCGCAACCCATGGTTGAGTTTACGGTACCGGAGGTAGACTACACCCGGTACACGAATCGCCAACTCGCGGCCGTCCCCCTCGCGGTCCTCGCGGTGGCCTTACTGGTCATCGGAGGGTGGTACGTCGCGACTGGTGCGCCGGTGAATCCGGGCGTCGACTTCACCGGCGGTACCGAACTCCGCATCGCAACGGATGCCCCGCAAAGCGAGGTCACCGCGGCCTTCGATAGCCAGCCCGAGTCGATTCGCTCCGTCGCGGCCGACGGGACGTACGTCGTGACGTTCCAGTCGGGGAGCGCGACGTCGAGCGAACTCCAGACGCAGGCCGAAGACGCCGGCTTCGAAGTCAGGTCTATCGACGCCGTGTCGGCCAACTTCGGCGGCGAGACACAACTGCTCGCTCTCGGCGGCCTCGCGGTCGCCTTCGCGGGCATGAGCGTCCTCGTGTTCGCCATGTTCCGCTCGTTCGTCCCCTCCATCGCGGTCGTCCTCTCGGCGTTCTCCGACATCGTCATCCCGGTGGCGCTGATGAACCTCTTCGGCATCGAACTGTCGCTGGGGACCGTCGCGGCCCTCCTGATGCTCATCGGGTACTCGGTGGACTCGGACATCCTCCTGAACAACCACGTCCTCCGGCGCTCCGGTGACTTCTACGAGTCGACCGCGCGCGCCATGCGGACCGGCGTGACCATGACGCTCACGTCCATCGCGGCGATGATCGTCATGACCATCACGGCGACGCTGTTCGGGATTCAACTGCTCGCCGCCATCGGCACGGTCCTCGTGTTCGGCCTCACCGCCGACCTGATGAACACCTACATGCTGAACGTGACCCTCCTTCGCTGGTACAAGTTCGAGGGGGTGGCCCGATGAGCACGCTCCGCGACAACTGGCGGGTCATCTTCCTCGTCGTGGCCATCCTGCTTTCGACGTTCGCCCTCTTCTCGCCGACGATGGGGGCCCAGTCCGCAAGTGAGGGCAACAGCGCGACGAACCTCCAGTTCGGTCTCCAACTCGACGGCGGGACGCGTATCCGCGCGCCGCTCGTCGGCGTCACCGCCGAAGACGTCGAGTTCGAGGGCGACTCCGAGCGCGTCGTCGAACGGCAGGTCGCCGCCCAGATAGCGGGCGCCGACGCCGCGGACGTCATCGCCCGCACGGGCGCGGAGTCCAACACGGTCGAAGTGACCATCGAGAACGTCACGACCGACGACCTGAGCGCCGCGCTCGACGCCGCGGGCTACGGCCACGGCGAGGTCAGAGACGGCGTCACCGCGACGACCCGCGAGGAGACGGTCCGCGTCCTCCAGTCGAAGATTAACGAGGCCGGTCTCTCCGGCGGGACGGTCCAGCAGGTGACCACGGCGACGAGCGAGCACTTCATCCTCGTCGAGGTCCCGAACCGCGACCAGTCCGACGTCGTCGACCTCGTCGGTGAGCGCGGGACGGTCCAGATAGACATCTACCACCCGACCGGCACGGACAACGGGTCGCGGGTCTACGAGACGCGCGAGGCCGTCCTGACGCAGGCCGACTTCACCTCCATCGGGACCGCACAGGAGTCCCAGACGGGGAGCGGGGCGTTCGTCCCCGTCTCCGTCCGCGACGAGCCAGCGTCGGAGTTCCAGACGGCGGTTCAGGACACCGGCCTCGCCCAACCCGGCGGGACGCGGTGTACCTACATGGAAGACGGCGGCGAGAACACGACCGAGGGCTGTCTCCTGCTCGTCGTCAACGGCGACGTCGTCAACGCCTTCGGCATGAGCGGCGGGCTCGCAGACACCATGCGGGCGGGCGAGTGGGCCGACGCGCCGAGCTTCCAGCTCCAGACGCGCAACACCTCCGAGGCACAGGACATCGCCATCAACCTCCGCGCCGGCGCGCTCCCGGCCCGCCTCGACCTCTCGGGTGAGGACAGCGGCACCTCCTCGTACATCTCCCCGAGTCAGGGTGAGAGCTTCAAGTTCGATTCGCTCATCACGGGTATCATCGCGGTCCTCGCGGTCGCCGGCGTCGTCTTCATCCGCTACGGCAAACCGCAGGTCGCCCTGCCGATGATTGTCACCGGCCTCTCCGAGGTGTACATCCTCCTCGGGTTCGCCGCCGCCATCGGCTACCCGCTCGACCTCTCTGTCATCGCCGGCTTCATCGCCGTCATCGGGACCGGGGTGGACGACCTCATCATCATCGCCGACGAGGTGATGGCCGAAGGCTCCGTGACGTCGCGGAAGGTCTTCCAGTCGCGGTTCCGCCGGGCCTTCTGGGTCATCGGCGCGGCCGCCGCGACGACCATCATCGCCATGAGCCCGCTCGCCGTGCTCTCGCTCGGCGACCTCCAGGGCTTCGCCATCTTCACTATCCTCGGCGTCATCGTCGGCGTGCTCGTCACCCGCCCGGCGTACGGTGACATCCTCCGACTCCTCCTGACCGAGGACCGCTGAGGCCGACCTCAGTTCGGCCGACGCGCTTTCTCTTTTCGTTCGCCGCTCCAATTCGCGTCTCACGAACCGGTGCTCTCGCCCCCCGGCCCGTTCGCTCGATTCTCGCAGTTGATAGCACCCCGACTCCCAGAGCGTTTTCCATTTCAGAATCGGCAGACAGCGACGGTTTCATTCGTCCCCAGCGGGACGTACTTGCCGACAGAATAATATATACTGCCTATAAAATATTGAGCGAAGCGGCAACCAAGCAACCGCCGCCCGTCGGTAATCACGGTACACGCACTCCACTCATGGACGATACGCCACTTCGACACGACGACACGGACGCGATGACGACCCGGTCAGACGCCCCGCGGCGCTCCGACTCCGCGGACGACGAGCTTGTCGCCATCGTCGCCCCCTACGACGACGCGCCTGACGAGTGCACCATCTTCCCCGCAGGACTCACAGATGACGAGTTGCTGACGACGTGGCTCTCCGCTCAGGAAGGCGGGTACGTCGCGCTCGCCGAGATGCGGTAATCGTCTCCGAGATTCGCCTTCGAACTACCGACTCTCCACTGTTTCGAACGCCGGTTCCCCGCCGCCTCAGAAATCCCCCAGCGACGACTGTTCGTGCGCGGCCATGAGGTCGGCGCAGGTCGACCACGACTTCCGCGCGCAGTCCGGCAGGATGCCGTGTTCGCGGACGTACTCCCGCAGGAACTCGCGGGTCGTCCCGTCGCTCGGGTAGCCGCTCCCCACCTCGCCGTACGCCGCGGCGAGCGCCTCGACCCGCCGGTCCCGTTCGACTTTCGCCACGATGCTCGCCGCGCCGACGATGGCGTGTTCGTCGTCCGCGCGGTGCTGGGCGCGGACCTCGACCGAGACGCCCGCCTCGGCAAGCCCCTCGCGGACGCGCCGGCCGAACCGCGACTCGCTCACGTCGCCCGCGTCGCAGACGAGTTCGTCGTCGTCGACGGCGACGTCGGCGGCGGCGTCGACCTGCGCGCGGACGGTCAGTCGGTTCATGTCCGTCTCGGGGTCGTCGATGGTCTCGGGTTCGACGAACGCGACGCCGACTTCGATGTCGTCGCGCTCTCGGAGTGTCGCGGCGAGTTCCTCGCGACGCTCGGGAGCGAGTCGCTTCGAGTCGGCGATTCCGTCCGGAAGGGCGTCGGGCTCCCCCCGGACCGCCGCGGCGACCATCGGACCCAACACGGGTCCCTTTCCGGCCTCGTCGACGCCGATGTGCATATCTGGTCGGGTCTTGGCGTGGAAAATTAGAGGTTGCGGTCCGCGCCGACGCCCGTCGACGCTCGCCGGCGTCTCGCTTCAGCCCTTGAAGAACTCGTCGTCCTCGAACGGTTCGTCCTCGCCTTCGACCGCGATGACGTCGAGCGCGGTGACGACCGCGCCGGTGTCGAGGATGCCGGCGAGGCTCGGGTTGGTTCGGCCCTCGTCGCCGGAGACGAGTTCCTTGATGTAGAGGCCGCCCTCGCCGTGGACTTCGACGGTCGCGTGGCGCGCGTCTTCGAGGTCGCCGGTGGCGTCGTAGACGTGTCGGGTGCGGGTGATGCTCGCGCGACGGTGGTCGACGCGGTGGGGGGTGTACTGCTCGATGGTCGCGCCGGTGAGTTCGTCCAGCGCGGCCCGCAGTTCCTCGTCGGTCACGTCGTCGTCGAACTCGACGGCGGCGCGGTACTCCTTGCTCGCGTCGAGTTTCTTCACGCGCTCGACCATGTCGTAGGTGGCGAGTCGAAGCCCCTCGACTTCGATTTCGCCCTCGGCCATCGCGTTGATGTCGCCTTCGAGCTGTTCCACGTCGATGGTGCGGCGACGCGGCTCCATGATTTCGACCACGAACGGTCGGCCCGTACCGAGCATGAGCGCGTCCACGTCCTCGCGGCCCGCGCCGTGGAACTTCGCGTCGACGCCGTCCATCACGTCCGTCACGACGGGGGCGACGAAGCCCTCGACGCTGTCCTCGTAGAGGTAGCCGGAGCCGCCGCAGTAGTCGCAGGGCTCTTTGCCCTTATAGCCCGAGCCGTCGCACTCGCGGCAGGGCCACTCGGTCTGCGGGATGTCGCGGGCGAGCTTCCGGTAGCGCCCGTAGACGAACGCGGAGTTGAGTTGCGCCTCGACGGTGTCGGCCTCGATGTCGAGGAGGAACTGCACGTCCGGGCGGGTGAAGTCCACCTCGGTGCCGGTGAGTCGGCCCACGCGCTTTCCGACCTCGCGGTTGAACTCGGATTTGAACAGTTCGCCGGCGTCCTCGGGCAGGCCCGCGCCCTCGCGGAGGAGCAGTTCGTTCTCCTCGACCAGCGGCGGTGCGCGGGTGCCGACCTGATACGTCCCGACCTCAACGTCCTCGATGGCCTCTGCACAGCGTTCCGCCCAGTCGTCGAACTCGGCGCAGGCCCCCTCACAGACCCAGCAGTCCTCGGTGTCGACGGCCTCGTACGGCTCGTCGTCGTCGAGGGCGGCGGCGACCCGGAGCGACTTGCCCCGCTCGGCGTTCGTCAGCCCGAAACTGCGCTCGGCGAAGGCCCGGCCCAGACAGGCGTCGCAGACCGGCCCGCTCTCGGCGAGCGCTCGCGCGTCCTCAAGGATGCTCATGTTCGGTCTCTATCGGGGCGCGCGTAACTAGCTTACTTTGTTCGGCGCGTCGCCGGCTCACCGCGTCGCCATCGCAGTCGTCGCGTCGGCCCCGCGCGACCCGTCGTCGCCGACGGCCTCGTCAGGGTTTCGTCGAGCCGAGGCGGTTGTCAACACGACCCGAGTGGTGTGCTATCTCGGCTCCGAGAAATTTGATGTACGGCGGCGTGGTAGCCGCTTCAACGCCCGGGTCTACGGTCGATATCTCGTGTCTCTCAATACGCAAACGAATCGGACGCTCGCACTGTTCGCGACCATCGCGGTCCTCTGGGGGACCTCTTTCATGGCTATCGAGGTCGGTCTCGACGCCCTCCCGCCCGTGCTGTTCGCCGCCCTCCGGTACGACGTGGCCGGCGTCGTGCTGTTCGTCTACGGCCTGCTCGCGGCGGAGGACTGGCGACCCCGCGGCCGCGACGAGTGGCTCGTCGTCTCCGTCGGCGGCGCGCTCCTCATCGGCGCGCACTTCTCGCTTCTGTTCTCCGGCCAGCGGTACGTGACGAGCGGCGTCTCGGCCATCGTCATCAGCCTCGCGCCCGTTCTCACGCCGCTTTTCGCGTGGCCGATGCTCCCCGACGAGCGCCTCGACGCGTTCGGCTTCCTCGGCGTCCTGCTGGGATTGGCCGGAACGGTACTCATCGCCCTCGCGTCCGGGTCCGTCGGCGGCCAACTGCTCGGCGTCGTCCTGCTGTTTCTCGCCGCCGCGGCGTGGGCGTTCGGCTCGGTGCTCGTCAAGCGACTGCCCGGGAACCCGCCGGTCGTCGCGATGCAGGCGTGGATGATGCTCCTCGGCGCGGGCATGCTCCACGTCACGAGCCCCGTCCTCGGCGAACCCGGTCTCGCGAGCGTGGCGTGGTCGCCGGTCGTCGTCGCCGCGCTACTGTTCTTGGCCGTGCTGTGTAGCGCCGTCGGCTTCATCGCCTACTTCGTCCTGCTCGACCGCATCGGCGCGGTCGAAATCAGCCTCGTCAACTACGTCACACCGGTCGTCGCCGCCGTTTCCGGCTGGGCGTTCCTCGGCGAGCGCATCGGTCCCGTCACCGTCGCCGGTTTCGCGCTCATCCTCCTCGGCTTCGCGTTCATGAAGCGCGACGCGCTCGGCCCGCTGGGTCACCGCCTCGGCGTCCGCACCGGCCTCGTCGCGTCCGACCCGACGACCGACCCGGACGCCCTCCCGGCCGACGACTGAGTCGGCTCCACCGCCGACCCCGCGGGGGTTCGCGGCCCCGTCGCTTCGAGCGTGACTGCGCGACTGTCGAACCCCGTTCGAGTCGAAAAAAGCCCCGTCGCGTCCGACGCCGGCGTCCGCGCCGGGCGCCGGTCTCAGTTGCTGGTCTCGTTGCCGGACGACGTGGTCGTCTCGTTCGCCGTCGTCGTCTCGGTGGCCGTCGCGGTCGCGGTTTCGTTCGCGGTCGTGACCGTCTCGTTGGTCGTCGTGGTCGTAGTCGTCTCGTTGGTCGTCGTGGTCGTAGTCGTCTCGTTGGTCGTCGTCGTGGTCGCGGTCTCCTCGGCGGCGACTTCGTGGGTCGCGAGGACTTCCTCGGTACCCCCGGTGCCGACCCAGACGACTTCGACCGTCGAACCGGTCTCCGCGGACTCGATTTTCTGGAAGTTACCGACCGAGACGGGGAAGTTTTCGGTCTCTTCGCTGTCGTCGACCCACGTCGTGGCGCGCTCGTCGTCGACGGCGACGTAGACCTCGCTCGTCGACTCGTCGGTGATTTTCTCGCCGCCCATGTGCACGACGCGGAGGACGCCGCCGTTCGTGCGGAAGGCGAGTTCGGGGTCGGGAACCTCGGCGGACTCGGCCTCGGTCGTCGTCTCCCCGGCGGTGCCATTACCCGTCTCGTTACCCGAGGTCGGCTGTGACTCGGAGCCACCGCCCATACAACCGGCGGTGGTGAGGAGGGCTCCCGTCGCGGCGACGCTCTTGAGGAAAGTACGTCGTTCCATACGCCACGATTTGCAAGCTCCTATATATGTCTTGTAGTTTACAGTTTGGGGCTCGATAACGACGCACACAACGGGTTCTCATAGTTCGTATATCGAGTAATTACAATAATCCGACTTGTCCGAGCACCCAGAGGGCGACGAGCGCCGTGGCCGCGCCGAGCGCGACGAGAAGTAGGGCGATAGCGACGACCGCGGCCAGGAGGAAGCGCCGGTCGGCCGCCTTGGCCGTGGGGGAGGCGTCGTCGTACCGGGCCTCCAACAGGCGGACGTTTCGGGCGTTGGCCTTCCACGCCGCGTCGAACACGTCGCCGACGAGCGGGAGCGAGCCGACGGTCGCGTCGAGGACGACGTTGCCGAGCATCCGCGCGACCGTCGCCCGCGGCACGCCGAGCATGGCGGCCTCGACGAGGATGTACGCCGAGAGCGCCGAGGCCGTCGCGTCGCCGATTCCCGGCACGAGTCCCAGTATCGGGTCGAGGCCGACGCGGTAGTTCGTCCCCGGAATCTCGAACGCCTCGTCGAGGTAGAAGCTCACCGCGCGGAGCCGCGCGAGGGTCTCCTCGTCGCCGACGCCCGCCGACTCGAAGTCGACGACTGCGTCGGGTTCCAGCGCTTCGCCATCGCCGCTGTCAGCGCCGCGTTCCGCCGCCGTCGTCGCCGGGGTGTCCCTCGAATCGTCCACACGCGCCGAGTCGCGCGGGCGGAACTTGAGGCTAGCGTCGGCCGGAGCCCTGTCGAGTCGGAACGGACCGCACGCGGGACCACAAAAAGAACGCGACGCGTCGCCCCCACGGTTCGGGCGAGCGCGTCGCAGAGCTACGAAACCGGACGCCGTCGTCTGACCAAGCCGGAACCGGGGCCGACGGCGGAACCCCTGTGGTTGGTGGCCGCGCTCAGAGCCCCACCTCCATCGCGCGCTCGACGACGCCCGCGCCGTAGCGTTCTTCCAGTTCTTCGTGTTGGTCCGGGCGGTGTTCGTACACGTCTTGGAACAGGCTGATGGGCGTCATCGCGGCCTGATAGGTCGCCTCGTCCCACATCCGGTCTTTTTCGATGTCGATTTCGGTGCCGCCGATGCGGAGCGTCGCCGACTGCGTCATGGCAATCGCGCCGCGGCCGGCTTCCTTGGCCGCCTCGAACTCCTCCATGGAGTCGACGATGTCGTCCATGCTCGGGACGTACGAGGTCAGGCCGAGCAGTTCCTCGCGGAGTTCGTCGGCGGTGAGTTCCCGCGCGTCGCCGCCGACGCGGAGTTCGTAGCCGCCGTCGGTGGGTTCGAGCGAGAGGCGGTCGCCGTCGTACACCTCGACGCCGTCCTCGGACGCGAGCTCGACCGCCTCGCCGACCGCGTCGAGGAGCCAACTGCCGGCCTTCGGCGGGAGCGGCGAGGTGTTTGCCTCGACGACTTGGCCGGGCGTGAGCGACCAGATGCCGAGCATCCCCTTCGCCTGATTCTCGGTCATGCGCTCGCGGTAGCCCTCCACGTCGCGGATGTCGTCGTAGGGGCCGTCCACGGCGATACAGCCGGCGGCGCTGGCCCCGCGGGAGGTGTTGTGCCGAAGCTCCGGCCACGCCGGCAGTTCGCCGGTTGGCGTCATGGCCCGCATGTCCTTCGTGTAGTCGACCTCGCCGTCGACGAGGAGGAACAGCCGTTCGAGGTTGTTCGTCGGCTTGCCCATCTCGTCGCGGAGGTCGCCCATGGCGAGTTCGGCCGCGCCGCTCTCGATGATGACCGACATGGCGAGGCTCCCCTCGTCGAGGCCGTGTTCGTTCTCGACGATGGTGAACCACTCGTCGGCCTTCTTCCAGTCGTCGATGCCGCCGACCTCGGGGATGACGAAGCCGTCGATGTGCTCGACCGCGCCCCGCTCGGGGTCGCTGATGTCGAGCATGTGCTGGAAGCCCTGATACCGGGTCTCGGGGCTGTCGCGGTGCCAGACCATCCGCGGGTGAATCTCGCCGGGGAACGCCGCGCCATGTTCGGCGACGACTTCGACGATGTTCTCGGCCCCCTCGTCGCGCATCGACGGCGCGGTGGCGTCCTCGTTGTCGGGGACCCACACGTCGGGCGCTTGCATCCCGCGGAGGCCGGCCGCCCGTCGGAGCATCTTCGCGGAGTCGGCTTCGCCCTCGACGGCCGTCGGCGAGGTGAAGAACGTCCGCACGAACTCGCGGTCGTGTCTGCGCTCAGTCATCGTCGTTGCTCGTGATGGGGTCGGCCTGCTCCTCGCTGAACCCTTCGGACTCCTCGATGCGCCGGCGCGCCTCGGGGTCGAACTGCGTCTCGATGTCCTGATACCGCGAGACGAACGAGAGTTCGTGGTGGCTCTCGGTGGGGTGGTCGAGGTAGCGCTGTTCGAGGTCGAACTGGCCTTCTTCGTCCTGTTCGGCGAGCCTCTTGAAGTCCTCGTAGACGGCGTTTGCGCCCGAGTGAAGGCCGAACAGCGTGATGAAGATGTACTTGTAGCCGAGGTCGCCCAGCTCTTGGAAGGTCAGCGGGTCTTCCTCGTCGGACCACGCGAACGACGACGAGTAGTTGAACGCGAGCTTCAGGTCCGGATGGGTCTCGTGAATCTCCTCGGCGTAGTCGACCGCGTCCTCGCGCGAGGGGTTCGGCATCTCGGGCCAGACGAGGTCGACGCCGGCGTCGGCGTAGATGCGGCCGCGTTCGAGGTGTTCCTCCCAGTCGCCGTTTGAGGAGCCGTAGGCGTCGGTGCGGGCGATGACGACCGTGTCCTCCGACTGCTTGGCGTCGACCGCCGCCTCGAAGCGGGCGCGGGCCTTCTCGCGGGAGACGATTTGCTTGCCGGCGATGTGGCCACAGCGCTTGGGCGTCGTCTGGTCTTCGATGTGGACGGCGGCGACGCCGGCCTTCTCGTACTCGCGGACGGCGCGGCGGACGTTGTGGACGCCGCCGTAGCCCGTGTCGCAGTCGGCGATGACCGGCAGGTTCGTCGCCTCGACCATGCGCTTTGCGTTCTCGACCATCTCGGTCATCGTGACCATCTCCAAGTCGGGGAAGCCGAACTGCCCGAGGACCGTCGAGTAGCCGGACATGTAGGCGGCGTCGTGGCCCGTCATCTCGGCGAGGCGGGCGTCGAGGGCGTGGTACATGCCGGGGGCGAACACGAAGTCCTGCGTGTTCAGCATCTCCCGCAGTTCGCGGGCCTTCTGGTTGTCAACATCCTGTGCGAAGACGTCGCTGTCGAGTTCGGTCGGGTTCATTGGGTGTCGGTGGACTGCATCGTTCGCTCGATGCGGTTCAGTTGGGCGCGGAGCGCGGCGAGTTCGCGCCGAATCGTCGTCAGCTCGTCGTCCGCACCCGGCCGTTGGATGAAGGGGACGAGCGGCGCGTCCATGTTCTCCTCGTTGTTGGGGTCGCGCCGCGCGGCGCGAGGACGAGTCGTCGTCGAGCGAGGGGTGGTCGGCGTGCGGGTCGTCGTGTCGGTTCGGGTCGTGTTGTCGCGGTCTGTCATCGGTTACGTCGGTGGTGTCGGCGGTCGGTAGCGGTCGGGGCGGGTCGCGGTCGTCGAGCGGTCGGATGCGTGGTGTGCTTCGGATACTACCATCGGCTGTCTCCTCACCCGGTTCGACTGCCGAGAACTACTAATAGTTAATGATTGATAATGATAATATTAGTTAATGACTTATTTCTGTACAGACGCATATTAGGCCCTAATTTGATATGTCACAACCTGCCATGGAGTCGTCGAGTCGAGTGTTCTCGGCGTCGGTTCCGGTTGGCGACCGGTCGTGTCACCTCGTGACGGGGCGTTCCGCGGACACTACGCTTAATCGCGTCCACGCCCGACGACGCACCAACGAATGGCATCCGCGATTGAGATACGCGACCTGACGAAGTCCTACGGCGACGTCCGCGCCCTCGACGGCGTCGACCTCGACGTTCCGGAGGGGTCGTTCTTCGGGCTGTTGGGGCCGAACGGGGCGGGCAAGACGACGTTCATCAACGTCCTCGTCGGCCTCGTCCGCAAGACCGGCGGCGAGGCGAGCGTCTTCGGCTACGACGTCGAAGACGACTACCGCGAGGCCCGCGACCGCATCGGCCTCGCGCCGCAGGAGTTCAACGTGGACCGCTTTTTCCCCATCCGCGAAGTGCTCGAACACAAGGCGGGCTACCACGGGATTCCGCACGACGAGGCCCGCGAGCGCGCCGACGAGGTGCTCAAGCGCGTCGGCATCTACGACAAGCGCGACACCCGCTTCGACTGGCTCTCCGGCGGGATGAAACGCCGCTTCATGCTCGCGCGGGCGCTCATCACCGACCCCGACCTGCTCATCCTCGACGAGCCGACCGCCGGGGTCGACGTGCAACTGCGCCACGAACTGTGGGAGACCATCGTCGACCTCAACGACAGCGGGACGACCATCCTGCTCACGACCCACTACATCGAGGAGGCCGAACGCCTCTGCGACGAGGTCGCCATCCTCGACGCCGGTTCCGTCATCGAGGTCGCCAGCCCCGAGGAACTGATGGACCGCGGCACCGACGACATCATCGTCCAACTCCGCGACCCGCCGACGGCGGTGCCCGACTTCGCGGCCGACGACGACCGCGTCGAGGCCGTCGAACTCGACGGCACCCGCCTCGTCGTGACGGCACAGCAGGGCGGTCTCGTCGCCCCCGACGTGGTGCAGGCGCTCGACCGACAGGGCCACGAAATCGTCGACCTCGAAATCTCCCGCACGTCGCTCGAAGAGGTGTTCGTCGAGATGACGAGACAGGGCGAGGGCCGCGCCACCGCGGAGGTCGAGCAATGAGCCTCACGAGCCTCGACGTGACCGGCTTTTACGCCCTGCTTCGCCGCGAAGTCCTCCGGTTCGTCCGCCGCCCGCGCAACACGTTCGTCCCGCCGTTTATCACGAACGTGCTGTACTTCTCCGTGTTCGGCGTCATTCTCGGCGAGCGCATCAACGAGATCGCGGGCGTCCCGTACATCCTGTTTATCCTCCCGGGGCTCATCGTCCTCGGGGCCGTCTCCAACGCCTTCGAGAACGCGTCGTTCTCTATCTTTCACGGCCGCTGGAACCGCTACATCGAGGAGGCGCTGACCTCGCCGCTGTCGTACTCCTCGATGGTCGGCGCGTACGTCCTCTCCAGTGCGACCCGCGGGGTGCTCGTCGGCGCGCTCGTCGCCCTCATCGGCGCGTTCTTCACCTCTGTCGGCGTCGCCCAGCCGTTCTACCTCGTCGCGTTCATGCTCGTCATCACCCTGCTGTTCGCGGGGCTCGGCGTGGTCGGCGGCCTCTGGGCCGACGACTTCGACGACCTGACGATGATGAACCAGTTCATCCTCCGCCCGCTGGTGTTCTTCGGCGGCGTCTTCTACTCGCTCAACGAGATTCCCGAGACCTTCCAGCAGGCGTCGCTCCTCAATCCGATGGTGTACATGGTCAACGGCGTCCGCTACGGCTTTCTCGGCGTCACCGAGGTGGACCCGAACCTTTCTCTCGGCGTGCTGACGGCGCTCACGCTCGGGGTCGTCGGTCTCAACGTCGTGCTGTTCCGGCGCGGCTACGGACTGACCGACTGAGTGGGTCACGACTCCCGTTTTCGGTGTCTCGGCGTCGCGGCTTCACTGACGAAACCGACGCTCGCCGACATTCTTGCTCGCAAGACTGTCTTTTCAAATGACAACTGTTTTGACACCGGCTCTAGAACTCTCGTCCGCAGTATGGTATCAAAACCCTCCTCCGCGGCGTCGACGCGGACCATCTCGGTCCTCGCCCTCGTCGCGGCCGTCCTGGTTGGAGCATTCCTCGCCCCCGTCGTCTACGACGCGGCCGCGCCCACCCCCGACAGGGTGGCGGTCATCTCGGTCGACGGGACCATCACCTCCTACACAGCTGACCAGCTGGAAGAGGACCTCCACGAAGCGCGAGAGAACGAATCGATACAGGCGGTCGTCCTACAGGTCGACAGCCCCGGCGGCTCCGCGGCCGCCTCGGAGCGGATGTACATGGCTGTCAACCGGACCGCCCAAGAGATGCCCGTCGTTTCCAGCGTCCAAGGCACGGGCGCGTCGGGCGCGTACTACACGATGCTCCCCTCCGAGAGCATCTACGTGACGCCCTCCTCGATAGTCGGGAGCGTCGGCGTCCGCGGGTCGGCCCCCATCGGCGGCACGTCCAACGAGATTCGCACCGGCCCGGACAAGGCCTCGATGACCGTCGACCAACGCGAAGCCCAGATTGAGACGCTGAAACACGCCTTCGTCGGCAGTGTCATGGACCACCGCGGCGACGACCTCTCGCTGTCGCGCGAGGAGGTCGCCTACGCGAAGGTCTACACGGGCGCTCGCGCCACGCAGAACGGCTACGCCGACGACATCGGCACGCTCCAGACGGCCATCGACCGCGCCGCCTCGGAGGCCGGCCTCGAAAACTACGAGGTCGTCGAGAAGGAGCCGCCGACCCGGTCCGGTATCATCCTCCTCAGCTCCCAGCGCGGTAACTCGACGGTCGTCATCGACCAGAGTCCCATCGGCTACGACGGCGTTCGCGCCCCGCAGTTCCTGATGGTGTACGGACAGGTGCAGTACGAAGACGAGGTGATCGGCAATGTCTCAGCGTAACCTACTCGGCGGGGCGGTCGTCTTCGCGGTCGCGCTCGGCCTCATCTTGGTCGGGGCCGCGGTGGCACCCTACGCCGTCCAACTCGGCGGCAACGACTCGGCAGACACCCAAAACGCCGCGAAACAGGCGTTCGATGCGGACGAACTCGTCGCCACGCCCGGCCCCGAATCGGGCGAGGTGACGATGGACTCGAACGCCGCGCCGAAGACCGTCCTCATCGACGTCGGCCACGGCAACGACGTGAGCGAGTCCGACGTGCAACCGCTCGTCGACACCCTCGTCGCCAACGGCCATCAGGTGAAGTACCTCACCCGCGAGGACGCCCAGCGGAACTTCAACGCCTCGCTCCGGCGGGCCGACGCCTTCGTCGTCGTCAACCCCGAACGCCCGTACACCAGCGGCCAGCTCGACGGTCTGCGCGAGTTCGAAGACGCCGGCGGCCGCGTCGCCCTCTTCGGTGACCCGCAGTCCGCGGGCACGACGAGCATCCTCGGTCTCGTCACCGTCTCGGTGTCGTCCGGGCCCACCGGCGGCGACGCCGGCCTGACCTCCGACTACGGGGTCACGTTCGGTTCCTCGTCGCTGTACAACATGCACGACTACTACCTCAACTACGAGAACGTCTACGCCGCGCCCGAGGGCGACACCGCCCTGACCGAGGGCGTCGACGAGGTCGTGTTCCGCGACGCCGCGCCGCTTTCGATTTCGGCCGACGGCGTCTCGCCGGCGCTCGTTTCCGGCGGCGAGACCCGCGTCGAGTCGATTCGCAAGCCCGGTCCGTACACGGTCGCCGCCCAGAGCGAGACGGTCGTCGCCATCGGCGACGCCGACTTCCTCGCGCCCGAGTCGGCCTACGAAGCGGACAACGAGGTGCTCGTGGGTAACCTCGCGGACTTCCTCGTCTCCGGCGACAAGGAAGCCGGCGCGCCCGAACCGGCCACGCCCGAATCCGGCGCTCCGGCCGGTTCAGCGCCGGGCTCAGCGCCGACCCAAGGTCCCACGCCCACGCCGGCGTAACTGAGCCGCACCGACGCGACCGAAGCCGGGAACCGGCTTTCTCGTCCCGGAACTCGAATTTTTCTCACTCGCCTCCGAGCGACTGCTGAGCTCCCGTCAGGCGTCGTCGCCGCCGTCGGCGACCCTGTCGGCGATGCGGGTCGCGTCGGCGTCGTCGGCCGCGCGGCTCCGCTCGACCAGCCGCGCGAGGATGTCCGCGGAGACGCCGGAGACGTCGCCGGCCTGAATGCCCCAGAGCGTCGCGTACAGCCCCCCGAGTTCGACCAGTTCGTCGTGGGTGCCCGACTCGACGACTTCGCCCTCGTCGAGGACGACGATGGCGTCGGCGCGGCGGACCGTCGAGAGCCGGTGGGCGATGACGACCGTCGTCCGGCCTTCAGAGAGCCGGTCGAGCGCGCGCTGGATGAGCAGTTCAGTCTCGGTGTCGACGGCGCTGGTCGCCTCGTCGAGGACGAGAATCCGCGGGTCTTGGAGCATCGCGCGGGCGATGGAGAGTCGCTGGCGCTGGCCGCCCGAGAGCTTCACGCCGCGCTCGCCGATGCGGGTGTCGTAGCCGTCGGGGAGCCGCGAGACGAACTCGTGGGCCTCGGCGGCGCTCGCGGCCGCGACCATCTCCGCCTCGGTGGCGTCGAACGCCCCGTACAGGAGGTTCTCCCTGACCGTCCCGTCGAAGAGGTACACGTCCTGACTCACGTAGCCGATGGCCTCGCGGAGGTCTCTGATGCGCACGTCGCGCACGTCGCGGCCGTCCACGCGAACCGCGCCGTCCGCGGGTTCGTAGAGCCGGAGGAGGAGCTTCGCGACGGTGGATTTTCCCGCGCCCGTGGGGCCGACGAGCCCGACGGTCTCGCCCGGCTCGGCCGTGAACGAGACGTCTCGGAGCACCTCGCGACCGGTCGCGTAGGCGAACGACACGCGGTCGAACTCCACGCGGCCGGCGACCGCGTCGAGGGCGCTGGCGTCGGGCGCGTCGCGGACGACGGCCTCGCGGTCGGCCAGCCCGAAGATGCGCTCGCCCGAGGCGCGGGCGTTCTCGTAGGAGTTGACGATGCGGCCCGCACCCGAAAGCGGGTCGATGAACCGCTGAGTCATGAACAGGAAGGTGACGAACTCGCCGACCAGCAGGTCGCCGGTGAAGGGGGCGGGCGGGCCGAAGATGAGCCAGACGCCGCCGATTGCGAACGTGGCGGCGAACGCGACGCCCGCGAGAAGCTCCATCGATGGCTGGTAGAGGTAGTCGAGCCTGACGACCGCGAGGGCGCGCCGGTAGTAGTCCATGGAGGCGTCGGCGACGCGGTCGGTCTCGTAGTCCTCGGTCGCCGAGGCCTTGATGACCTCCATCCCCGAGACGTTGTTCTCGATGCGGGTGTTGAGCGCGCCGACGCTCTCACGGAGCCCGCGGTACAGCGGCCGAATCCTCTGCATGAACCAGACGGTGAAGACGGCCAAAAGCGGGACGGCCACGAGCGTGACGACCGCGAGTTGGGCGTTCAGGTAGAACAGCACCCCCGCGATGCCGACGACGGCGACGACCAACTGGAGGCCGCCCGAGAGCGTGCTGTCGAGGAACGTCCGGAGGTTTCGCACGTCGCCGTCGAGAATCGACAGCACCTGCCCGGTCTGTTTGTCGTCGAAGAAGGCCATGTCGAGGCGCTGGAGCGTGTCGTAGGTGTCGACGCGGACGGCGTGCTGGACGCGGTTCGAGTAGACCGCGAGGCCGAGACCCTGCACCCACGAGAGCGCGACGCCGCCGACGAACGCCCCGATGACGAGCCAGAAACTCAGCCAGAACTGCCCGGAGACGGTCGTCGGCACCCACGACGACGGGACCAACGGGAGGGCGTACGCCGCGTTTCTGAAGAACACCGCGTCGATGGCGACCCCGAGGACGAGCGCCGGCACGACCGCGACGAGTCGCCCGAGCACGCTCGCCAGTAGCCCGACGACGAACCACGCGAGGTTCTCGCGACCGTATTCGGCGAACAGGCGGACCATCGGGTCGCGCCCGGCTTTGAGGCTCACTTACCTGAGGTAAGCGTCCGGCGGATATGACGTGCGCGGTCGGGGTAATTCGCGTCCACTGCGGGCGTCGCTTCGCTCCAACCCGCCCGCTCCCCCGCGCGAGTGAACAGCAATAAGGCCCCGACGCGCCGAGTCGGATTCATGCGCCAATTCATCGTCATCGGCCACGACGCGCCGACGACGCCCGACTTCTCGCTCGACGACATCGCGGGCGGGGCCGGCCGCCTCGACGTGCTCTGCCGCTGTGTCAACGCCGCGTTCTTCCTCTCGCACGACATCCGCGAGGACGTTCGGGTCCACCTCGTCCTCGGGGACGAGTACACCGTCCGCTTCGAGGGGTCGGAACTCCGCCGACTCAACCCCGACGAGCGCTCCACCGCCGCCCTGATTCGCAAGGCGCTGGAGAAACGCGAAGAGGCCATCGGCCACATGCCCGCCGAGTCGTCGCCGGGGGTCTCCATCCGCCGGATGGGCTTCGAGGCGACGCTGGAGGAGGCCGCCCGCGACGCGACCGTGGTCGAACTCCACGAGGACGGCGACCCCGTCGTCGAGGTCGAACCGCCCGCAAACCCGCTTTTCGTCCTCTCGGACCACCACGACTTCACCGACGAGGAGGCCGAGTTGCTGGCGGCCGCCGCCGACGAGCGAGTTCGCCTCGGCCCCGAGATTCTCCACGGGGACCACTCGATTACGGTCGCGCACAACTACCTCGACACCGCGGGCTATTCGCGGTACTGAGTCGGGCTCGGCGGTGTGTCACGCCGTCTGACGGTGGGCCGTAATCACAACTGTTAAACGCGACGGTGGCTTGCCTCAAAATGCGGGCCGGTGGGGTAGCTTGGTATCCTTCGGCCTTCGGGTGGCCGTAACCTCAGTTCGAATCTGAGCCGGCCCATTTCTACCCCTTTCAACGCTAACGAGCGACAGCGAGTGGTCTGAAAGGTGTGAGAGATTTCACCCGGCGAAGATTCGAATCAGGGAACGAACGAAGTGAGTGACCGTGGTTCACGCGAGCATAGCGAGCGTGAAGAGGCGAGACGAGGTCTCGCTGGACTCGAATCTGAGCCGTTCCCGCGAACGAAGTACGCGGGTGCTTGTGACGAGCGAAGCGAGTCACTGTGGCCCATCACTACCCCTTTCAACACCAACGAGCACCGCGTAGCGTGTGCGAGTCCCCCGAAACGGTTGTCGGGCGACTGAAAGTTACAGCGTCTGTTCGATCCACTCGCACCACGAGTGGAAACGCTTCGCCCCCGACTGCTTGGCGATAGACTGGAGCGTTCCGGTCGGAATGTTGTACCGCAACTGAACGTGGCTCCCAGTTCGACCAGCAGGTTCGAAGTCATGACGGGTCAACGCCTTCACGATTTCCCGGCCGGAAAACGTTGTTCGCGCCACGTTACTGCATGAAGTCCGGAAGCTCTCTATCGTCGAACTCGTCGGGATTGAGTCCCAACTCCTCGAGATATTCGTCCGTGACGGGTTCGCCACCTCCTTCGTGCAGTAGGAGTGCTTCCGAGAGCATCCGGAGCGCTTCGGAGTTCGTCTTGCCGAAGGATGCGATACCCGTCTCGATGTCTCGGGCGGTGATACTGCCGTCATCCTCGTGGATGAACCCGACGCCCCCCTCGCCGTTGTCATCACGGGTCGCACTAGCCATACTGAATTCGAATCGGTCTCGGAGGATAAGCGTTCGGACGGGGAGTAACTCCGTGCAGACCCCTTCTCAACCGCCCGAGAACCGAAGCAATTATTAATTTTAGGCTGGCCTAAAAAATATGGGACACGACGAGACGCCACGGGCGGGACTGACGCGGCGCGACTACGTGAAGTACGGTGGCGCGGCCGTCGGAGGCAGTCTGCTCGCCGGTTGTACCGGGGGGAGCGATTCGGCGTCAACGACGGATTCTGAGACCGAGGCGGCGGCGCAGACCGCGACCGAGACGGCCACTGAAACGGAGACCGAGACGCCCGCGGACGCGTCGTACTCGGTGACGATGTCACCGGTCGGCACCGTGGAGTTCGACGAGTCGCCCCGGAGCATCTTCACGCGGCTTTCCCACCACGCGGGGATGGCGTTCGCGCTCGGCCGCGGCGACGACGTCAACGCGGTCAACGGGCCGGCGTACTACGACGCGACGTGGAAGCAGTTCACGGCGCGGCTCCCCGGCGTCGAGGTCGACTGGGCGGACCTGTACCCCTCGTGGGAGACGAGCAAGGAGAAGCTCTACGAACTCGACAGCGACGTGCATCTGGCCGACCCGGCGTGGGTCGTCCAACTCGAACAGTGGGATATGGGCGACATCGAGGAGGTCGCCGAGAACATCTCGCCGTGGTTCGGGAACTCGCTGAGCGCCCGTCACGCGTCGCCGACCGACGAGTGGACCGGCGACTACGAGTACTACACGCTGTGGGAGCAGTTCGGGAAGGTCGCGCAGGTACTCAGAGAGGAAGAACGCTACGAGGCGCTCACGGCCGTCCGCACCGACGTGCTCGCCACCATCGAGGACGGGCTCCCGCCGGAAGACGAGCGCCCGAGCGTCGTGTTGCTCACCGCGTCCGACATCGAGACGCAGGTGTGGGCGTACACGGTCGGCAACCCCGGTTTCCTGACCTCGCACATCCGGCCGCTCGAACCGCACGACGCGTTCGAGGGCTCCATCGAGTCGGGGTCGACCGTCGACTTCGAGGCGCTGTTGGAGGCCGACCCCGACGTCGTGCTCTTCCTGAGCGGGATGCAACCGAACGTCAGCATGAACGACCTCCGGGCGACGCTCGAAGACGACCCCGTCGCCGCGGAGATTTCGGCGGTCCAGAACGGGCACGTCTACCCGCAGGGTGCGCGCTATCAGGGCCCGATTCTCAACCTCTTCCAACTGGAGATGAGCGCCAAGCAGTTCTACCCCGAGGAGTTCGGCGAGTGGCCGACCTCGGACGGCGGCCCGTACCCCGAAATCCCCGCGGAAGAACAGCTGTTCGACCGCCAGCGTGTCGCCGACATCATCAACGGCGATTTCTGAGTGGCCTCTCCGCCGGCTCGTCGGCCACTCTCCGCCCCGAACCCGCGCTCTCGCCGGGCGGCACAAGATATCTGTTCCGTCCTCGACGCCACCAGCTAAACAGATGACGGACCGACCCGCGTTTGACCGACCGCCGACTCGAACCGCCGCGGCGTCGCTCCGAGCAGGCCCGCGCGGCCGACACGCTCTGCGTGGTGAGTGGATAGTTCGCGTAGCCGACGGGTTGCGAACGCGTCGCTCGCCGGTCGGATATACGCAAAATGTGAGTTATCGTTCTGCCGCGAAACGCGGCGTACTAAATTAGTTTAAAGGCGCGTGAGGTTCGTCGCGCGCGGGCCCTTGGGGGCCTGCTCGATGTCGAACTCCACATCCGTGCCTTCTTCGAGGTCCGGGCCGCCGATGTCTTCCATGTGGAAGAACACGTCGTCGTCAGCATCGTCCGTCGAAATGAAACCGTAGCCGCCAGTGTCGTTGAAGAAATCAACGTTTCCTTTCGCCATTGCTTTTGAACACACACGCCCTTTACGGATAAGACTTGTGAGGGTCGTGCTGTCATGGAGGTCATTTTATTGAATCTTTTTCTGAATCGTCGATGTTTGTAGACGGGTGTTCCGATATGTCGGTTCTCTCCGGCACTCTACCCGTGATTCGTCGACGATTCCGAGACATTCTGTGGCATTGGAAATTCTCTTCTCGGACGCGTCTGTCCCCAGCCGACGATGCTTTACGCGTGGCCGGTCGGTCTCCGACACCGTGGATGCTAACGACGTTCGTCGGAAGTGGGCAGACCGGTCGGGAGAGTTCTCGCCGGAGTACTACGCGTACTACGGGCCGAACGAGACGAGCGAGTCGATTCGACGGGTGTTCGAGGAGCGTCTCGACCCCTCGGCGTCGATTCTCGAACTCGGCTGTGGTCCCGGTCGGCACCTCTCGCACCTCCGCGAACACGGCTTCGAGAACCTCCACGGCGTCGACATCAACCCCGACTGCTTCGAGGTGATGGCCGACGCCTACCCCGACCTCGCCGACTGCGGGACGTTCTACGCCGACGCAATCGAGGCGGTCGTCGACGAGTTCGACCCCCGCCAGTTCGACGCCGTCTACTCCGTCGAGACGCTTCAGCACGTCCACCCCGACGACGCGTGGGTGTTCGAGGCGCTCGCGCGGAGCGCGAAACGCTACGTCGTCACCGTCGAAAACGAGGGCGACCAGTCGGTTCCGCCCGAGGACCGCGGCGTCAACGACGAGGAGTACGACTTCCCGCTGTACTACCGCGATTGGGCGGCCGTGTTCACGCAGTTCGGCTTCGAGCAGGTCGACTGCGAGCACGGCGACCGCGACACGCTCCGGGTGTTCCGGCGGACCGAGTGAGGCCCCGAGCGCGGCCGCCCCGCGTTCACCTCAGAAGCCGCCGTAGCGGAGGTACACCATGTCGGCGATGAGGACGAGTTGGAACAGTCCCTGCACGCCGCCGAGCATGGCGTTCTGTTTTCCGATGGCGGAGATGACGCCGGGGTCCGGGTCGTCGGAGGTCATCTCGAAGTACATCCGTATCTCGCCGGGCATCAGGAAGCCGAACCCCTGCACCGAGAGGATAGTGACGACGACGAGCGCGACGACGATGGCCGGGGTCGTCATCTGGAAGTCGCCGATGGTGGTCCCAACCCACGCGAGCGACCCGACGGTGGCGACGGCGAAGACGACCTGCCAGCGCCGGTCGCGCCAGGCGTTCAGCCGGCGTCCGAGCAGGAGGCAGATCGGAATCAGGTTCGCGGCGGTGAACAGCGCGAGCCACGGTTCGGCGTGGGGAAACACGCCGAGGCGCTGGGCGAGCGTGATGCCGCCCGCGATGGTGACGAGCGCCATCGACGGGAGGAAAAACGAGGTCTTCGGCGTGAGGCGCTCGAACACCGCGGCGCTCTGTTCGTCCGTCAGCCCGCCGATGACCGGTCCGAGAATCGCCCCCATGAACAGGTCGGTGCCCGTCCAGAGCAGGCCCGCCATGACGTGGACGAACGTGTGTTGCTGGAGCGACCCGACCGTCACCGCGTAGGCGAGTGCGACCACCGAGATGGCGACGATGCCGCCCGCAAAGGCCGGGTTCGCCCGTCGTGCCATGCCCCCGATTGTCCCACCAATCGTTGCCCTGTGTTGGCTCATCACGTTCGAGACGTGTACTATCGGTGATAAAACCGGCGACGGACGCACTTATCCCCTCTACCATCCACCTCCCGACCATGACTGACGCCCTCTCGTTCGATATCACGAGCGTCGACGACGTCGCGGCCAACCGCGACGAGGTCGTCGCCGCGGTCGAGGCCCACGCGGGGACTATCGCGCGCGAACTCGCCATCCTCCAGGGCGGCGACTACGGCCAAGAGACGTTCAAGACGCGCCGCGGGACGTGGACGCTCAAGTACGAGGCGGGCGCGCTGGAGTACCTCCGGTTCAAGGGGAAGTCGGGCGGCGAGACGTACGTCGTCTCGACCAAA
This sequence comes from Haloferax chudinovii, assembly GCF_042663345.1. NCBI lineage: Archaea > Methanobacteriati > Methanobacteriota > Halobacteria > Halobacteriales > Haloferacaceae > Haloferax > Haloferax chudinovii. The sequence goes on along the minus strand of NZ_JBHTAB010000010.1, from coordinate 37,994 downwards.
CAGCCGCCGGAGCCGAAGGCGCTCGCAACGGCGATGCAGGACTACCCGGCGTTCGTTGCGGCGTACAACGACCACGTCGAGTCGCTCGACGGCGTCCTCGACGACGTGCCGACGGAGTTCCCCGCGGTGACGACGACCGAAGAAATCGTCGCCCAGCGGGACCGACTCGTCTCGACCATCCGCGAGGTGGCCGACACCATGGCGGGCGAACTCAATCGCTTCGACGGCGAGTACGGAACGTTCACTCAGCGGGTCGGCGGCACGCGCTGGGAGCTGAAGTGGGACGGCCCGCGGGCGTCGTACCTCCGCGTCGGCGGCGAGGCCGGCATCTACCTGCTGTCGCAGTACGAACCGCCCGCCGCGCCCGACGTGCGCGAACTCGCCGGCGACTTCGCCGAGTTCGTGGCGGCGTACAACGAATACGTCGACGACCTCGAAGCCGACCTCGCCACCGTCTCGTTCGACGACGCGGGGTAGCTCGGCCGACGCGGTCACCACCCGGTGCCACGTTTCCGACTGGTGGGCACCCGACCGCGACGTTTTTGCACGCACCGCCGTCACGTGCTGTCATGAGCGACGACGACCTCGCGTGGGAGACCACCGACACGCGCATCGACTACTCGTGTCCCGGCTTCGACGTCCGCATGGACGACGTTCGGCTCCCCGACGGGACCGAGACGGAGTTCCACTACGTCGACGAACCCGCGGCGGTCGTCATCCTGCCGTTCACGCCCGACGGCGACGTGGTCGTCATCGACGAGTGGCGACAGGCCGTCGGCCGGACGAACCGCGGGCTCCCCGCCGGCGGCACCGAACCGGACGACGACGACTACGCCGCGGCCGCCCGGCGCGAACTCGCAGAGGAGACCGGCCACGAGGCCGAGGCGGTCGAGCCGCTCGCGACCGTCGAGCCGACCAACGGCATCGCCAACTCGGTCCACCACTACTTCGTCGCGCGCGGGTGCGAGCCGAGCGCCGACCAGAACCTCGACTTCAACGAGAGCATCAGCCCGACGACGGTCGGCTACGACGACCTCAAGCGGGCCGTCCTCGCGGGCGAGGTCCGCGACGCGCGGACGGTCCTCGGCGTACTCTACTACGAACTCGCCGGCGAGTAGTCCGCCTCGTGGCGCGTCCGGTCGCCCGCGTCGCGTTCGCCCCTCGAAACTCGTTCCGAGGCGAGAAGGATTTTGACGCCGGCGCACTAACTGGTCGCCTGTGGCTACTACGACGCGTCTCCCTGACCTCGCTCGGTCCTTCCTCGCGGCCATCGCCCTCGGCGGCGGCGGTCTCGTCGTCGGAACGATACTTGTCGTTACCACGCAGTTCGCGGCGCTGAGCGCGGGGGTCGAACTGACACCGCTCGCGCTCATCGTCATCTCGCTGGTCCTCTTGCAGGGCATCGCCTTCGGCGGCGTCGCCCTCGTCTACAGCCGGTACCGCGGCCTCGGGACCTCGTACTTCGGCGTCGCCGTCCCGTCGCTCCGCGATGTCGTCGCGGTCGTTCTCGGCTACGTGACGGCGCTCGCCGCGGCGTTCGTCGGGGCGTTCCTCGTCTCGACGTTCGGCGTCCAAGCGGGGTCGAACCAGGTGACCGAAATCGCCGCGCAGGACCCCGAAGTGCTGTTGCTCCTCGTGCCGGCGTCGTTCCTCCTCATCGGCCCCGGCGAGGAACTGCTGTTCCGCGGGGTCGTCCAGAACCGCATCCGCGAGTCGTTCGGCCCGGTAGCGGGCATCGCCCTCGCCAGCGCCATCTTCGCCGCGATTCACTACGTCGCGTTGACCGGCGGCGCGGGCGGCCGACTCGTCACTATCGGTATCCTGTTCCTCCCGAGCGTCGTCTTCGGCTCGGCGTACGAACTGACAGACAACATCGCCGTCCCGGCGCTCATCCACGGCGCGTACAACGCGACGCTGTTCTCGCTGGCGTACCTCGTGTTCAGATTCGCCGAGATGAACCCCGGTGGGGTTCCGACCGGACTGCTGTTCTGAGCGGCCGCCGATACCAGCTTTTTTCTTTCGCTATCCCCTCGAACAGACGTGTTCTTTTCCACACTCGTGTCGGTAGTCGAGGGACTTGTCCCGGCGGCCGTCACGGGCGATATGCTCGTCGTCTTCGCGCTCATCCTTCTTTCTCTCGTCCTGTTCGCCACCGAGTGGCTCCCCATCGACGTGACCGCCATCGTCGTGATGGTCCTCCTGATGGTGCTGGAGCCGTGGACGCGAATCTCCCCGCAGGAGGGGCTTTCGGGGTTCGCCAGCCCCGCGACCATCACCGTGCTGGCGATGCTCATCCTGAGCACTGGCGTCAACCGAACCGGCATCGTCCAGCACATCGGGCGGAAGATGGCCGAGTACGCCGGCAACAGCCAAACGAAGCAACTCGCCGCGACGATTAGCGTCACCGGCCCGGTGTCGGGGTTCATCAACAATACGCCGGTCGTGGCCATCCTTGTCCCGGTCGTCGCAGACCTCGCGCACAAGGGCAAGACCTCCCCGTCGAAGCTCCTCATGCCGCTTTCGTTCGCCTCGATGCTCGGCGGCACCCTGACGGTCATCGGGACCTCGACGAACATCCTCGCCAGCGACATCGCGGCCCAACTCGGGCGAGAGTCGCCCGGCCTCGGTCTCCACGCCTTCGGGATGTTCGAGTTCACCAAACTCGGCGTTATCGTCTTCGCGGTCGGCGCGGTCTACCTCATGACGGTCGGCGTCCGCCTGCTCCCCAAGCGAGTGCCCGCCGAGGACGACCTCGTCGAGGAGTACGCGCTTCAGGAGTACCTCGCCGACGTGGTCGTTCCCGCGGACTCGTCGCTCATCGGCCAGACCGTCCAAGAGGCCCTCGGGAGCGACCATCTCGACATCGACGTGTTACAGCTCATCCGCTACGGCGAGCAGTTCCTCGAACCGCTGGCCCGCAAGGAGATTCACGAGAACGACACGCTCCGGCTTCGCACGAACCGGGAGACGCTCGAACGAATCATGCGCTCGGAGGGGCTCACGTTCGTCGGCGGTCCCCGCTCGGAGAGCGAACTCCACCCGGGCGAACAAGAGCCAGTCATGGTCGAAGTCGTCGTCCCCTCGGGCTCGTTTCTCGTCGGCGAGAGCCTCGCCAGTTCGACGTTTCGCCAGCGCTACGACGCGAACGTGCTCGCCTTTCGGACCCGCGGGAAGGTCGTCCGCGACCGGTTCGAGGACATCGACATCCGCGTCGGCGACACGTTACTCGTGCAGGCCCCGCCCGACAGCCTCACGCGCCTCGTCCAAAACGAGGACTTCATCGTCGCCCACGAGTTCGACGACGTCGACTACCGAACCGAAAAAACGCCGTTCGCCGTCGCCATCATCGCCGGGGTCGTCGCGCTCCCGGCGTTCAACGTCCTCCCAATCGTCGTCTCGGCGCTCGGCGGCGTGGTCGCGATGATTCTCACCGGCGTCCTCAAGCCGAACGAACTGTACAAATCGGTCGAGTGGAATGTCATCTTCCTCCTCGCGGGCGTCATCCCGCTGGGCGTCGCGCTCCAACAGACGGGGGCCGCGGCGCTCCTCGGTGACGCCGTCGCCTCGACCGCGACGTTCCTCCCCGCAATCGGCGTGCTGTGGGTGTTCTATCTCGCGACCGGGTTGCTCACGAGCGTCATCTCGAACAACGCGAGCGTCGTGCTCATGATTCCGGTCGCCGCCAGCGCCGCCCAATCAATCGGGGCGAACGCGTTCGCGTTCGTCCTCGCCGTGACCTTCGCGGCGTCGACGGCCTTTATGACGCCGGTCGGCTACCAGACGAACCTGTTCGTCTACGGTCCCGGCGGCTACACGTTCTCGGACTTCCTCCGCGTCGGCGCGCCCCTGCAGTTGCTCCTGTCGTTTGTCACCGTGGCCGGCATCGCGTTCTTCTGGGGCATCGGCGCGTAGGTGTGTCACCCTCCGGCCGGGAGTGCGTCGAGACTACAGCAGAGTTCAACCCCGTTGACGGGTTTCGTCTCGGGTGTTCGGCGAGCCGGCGGAAAAACGTTCGTCGGGGCGCTCGCACGCGCCGGTCGGCGGTCAGTTCGGGCGGTCGTCGCCGACCCCGTCGGCCCGCATCGCTCGGTTCGGGGCCGAAGCCGCGGGCGTCGCCGTTTCGCCGCCCGGTACGCCGCCCGTCGCACGCCCGGAGTCGAACTGCGAGACGAGCGATTTGAGCTGTTGTGCGCGCTCCGACAGCGACGAGGACGACGCCGCAATCTGCTGGGTCGCCGCCGTCTGCTCTTCGGCCGCGGCGGAGACGTTCTGCGCCTCGGACGCCGTCCGGTCGCTGAGGTTCGTTATCTCGTCCATCATCGTGACGACCTCTTGGGTCGACTGCGCCTGCTCGTCGGTGGCACTGCTGATAGACTGGATGGAGTCGTTGCTGTCTTCGATTTTATGCACGATCTCTTCGAGCACGTCGACGGTCTCGCCGACGGTCTCGCGGCTGGCTTCGACCTCCGCCTGCGTCTCGAAGGTGTCCTCGGCGACGTTCTCGGTCGACTGCTCGATGTCGCCGATGAGCGAGTCGACCTCCTGGGTCGCCTCGGCGGTCTCCTCCGCGAGCGTCTTCACCTCGCTGGCGACGACGGCGAAGCCCTCGCCGGCGTCGCCCGCGCCCGCCGCCTCGATGGAGGCGTTGAGCGCGAGGATGCTCGTCTTCTCGGCGATGTCGTCGATGAGGTCGACGACCTCGCTGATCTGGGTGACCGACTGCTGGAGGTCCTCGACCTCCGCGACGGTCTCGGTCGACCGCGACTCCAACTGCTCCATCTTCTCGATGGTCGAACTGGCCGCTTCGCGGCTCTCCTTGGCGCGTCCGACGGTCTGTTCGGACTGCCGCGCGATCTCTTCGGAGGAGGAGGCGATCTCCTCGATGGTCGCAGAGAGGTTGCTCAGTTCGGACTCCGCGGCGTTGAGGTTCCGGTGTTGCGTCTCGTTGCCCGCCGAAATCTCCTCGATGCTGTTCGCCACGTCCGTACTCGTCGTCTTCACGGCGTCCGCGCTCGCGGTGACCTCGGAGCTCTCGTCGTCGACCTGCTCGGCGAACGTCTGTATCCGGACGACGACCGAGTCGATGGCCTCTACCATCTCGTTGAAGCCCCGCCCGATGCGACGCATCGCGTCGTTGTCGCTCTCGGCGTCGACGCGGACGGTGAGGTCGCCGTCGGCGGCCGTCTGCATCGCATCGCCGTAGCTCTCGGCCTGCCGTTCGAGGTCCGTCGTGAGCGCGTCGAGTTCGCGCCGCCGTTCGTCGGCGTCGTCGACGAGTTCCTTCATGTCCGCGACGATGGCGAGCGTCGCGGTGCCGCCGATGGCGAAGACGGCGACGGTGGCGGTCATGAGCGGCGAGGTCACGAGGTTGAATATCTCGGTGTAGATGCCGAGCTTTTCCATCGTGAGGCTGACCATCCACAGAATCGCCAGCACGGAGGCGAACGCGTACGTCAGCCAGAACGACGCTTCCGCCTCGGTGTCGCGGTAGTTGAGCCACGCCAGCACCGCCGCGCCGATGAACCCGAGGGCTCCAATCGCGTCGAACAGCGCGTCGATTATCACGAGGCGTCACCGCCGTTGATGACGTTTTTCCGGCGCAGGTACGCCGCCGCGAAGAACGTGACTCCCGCGAGACCGATGCCGAACGCGTGCTCGACGAAGTTGAGCACCGACCCGAGGAACAGCGCCTCGACGTTCGTCGCGACCATCCCGACAACGAGTAGGACGTACCCCACGGTGAACAGCTTCGTCTCGGCTCTGTACTGCGTGATAACCGGTATCAGCCCGACGAGGGCGACGGCGAGCGCGGTTACTTCGAGTGGCGATAAGTCGGCTAACATCTACCGTCTCGATTGAGTCAATCTCTTTGTAAACTGTTCGCCCAAAAAATCACGTTTGATATCTCTACTATGCGTTTTTCTAGAATATTTCGATGAATGGGCTGAGATATCGTCGTGCGTCTATTTTCTCGCCGTCGGCTGGCCCGCGAACGCAACCCTTACCGCCGCGCTCGGGAAACGCCACTCCATGCGCGACCACTTCGAACTCCGCGACGGGGACCTCGCCGGCCGTATCGGCCGCCTTTCGGTCCCGCGTGCGGGGGTCACCGTCGAGACGCCGGCGCTCCTGCCGGTCGTCAACCCCAATATCGACACGATTTCGCCCGCGCGACTGGAGTCCGAGTTCGGCGCGGACATCCTCATCACCAACTCCTACATCATCAAGACGAACGAGCACCTCCGCGAGGAGGCGCTCGACGTCGGCCTCCACGAGATGCTCGATTTCCACGGGGCCATCATGACCGACTCGGGGTCGTTCCAGCTCGCCGAGTACGGCGAAATCGACACGACGACCGAGGAGATTCTCCAGTTCCAGCGGGACATCGGCACCGACATCGCCACGCCGGTCGACATCCCGACGCCGCCGGACGTGGCCCGCGAGCAGGCCGAGACGGACCTCGAACTCACGAAGCAGGCCCTCGCCGACGCCGAGGCGGCCGACACGGGAGAGATGCTCGTCAACGCCCCCGTCCAGGGGTCGACCTATCCGGACCTCCGCGAGAAGGCCGGTCGCCACGCCGACGCGACCGACCTCGACGTGTTCCCCGTGGGCGCGGTCGTGCCGATGATGAACGCCTACCGCTACGACGACATGGTCGACGCCGTCGCGGCCGCCAAACGCGGCCTCGGCGTCGACGCGCCGGTCCACCTGTTCGGCGCGGGCCACCCGATGATGCTCGCGCTCGCCGTCGCGCTCGGCTGTGACCTGTTCGATTCCGCCGCCTACGCCCTCTACGCCCGCGACGGCCGCTATCTCACGGTCCGCGGGACCGAACACCTCGAAAACCTCGACTACCTCCCATGTACCTGTCCCATCTGTACGGAGTACTCGCCGGACGACCTGCGCGCGAAGGGGTCGAAACGACAGGAGCAACTGCTCGCCGAGCACAACCTTCACGTCACGTTCGCCGAACTCCGCCGCATCAAGCAGGCCATCCGCGACGGCGACCTCATGGAACTCGTCGAGGAGCGCGCCCGCTCGCACCCGGCGATGCTCGACGGCTACCGCGCCCTCCTCGACCACGCCGACCAGCTCGAACGCGAAGACCCCGCCTCGAAGGGCGCGTTCTTCTACGCCTCCAACGAGAGCGCCCATCGCCCCGAGGTCGCTCGCCACCACGCCCGGATGGACCGCCTGACCGCCGAGGGCCGCGTCCTCCTCACCGAGGGCGGAACCCCTTCCGGCGACGACTTCGACGCGACGTGGCGAGTCGTCCCGCCGTTCGGCCCGTTCCCCCGGTCGCTCTCCGAGACGTACCCGCTCACCGCCGAGGTGCCCGAGCGCCTCGACCGCGACGCCTACGAGCAGGCCGCCCGCGGCGTCTCGCGGCTGGTCGAGGAGAACCCCGACGCGGCGTTCACGCTGGCGCACGACGACTGGCCCGAGTCGGCGCTCGCCCGCGTCCCCGGCTCGGTCGAGTTGGAGTCGCTGTCGACCGTCTCCGAGCGATTGGCCGCCGAGGGCGACGAGAGTGACGAGGGCGACGCGGCCGTGGGGGACGACCGAACGGCGGTCGACCAGGGCGACGACGATTCGGAGTCGACCGACGAGTAGCCGCCGGTCGGCCGCGTCGGCGTCTGTCGGTCGATGCTCTTAGGTTCACCCGACGTATCAACGAACACGATGGAGGCTGTTCTCTGGTACGTGCTCACGGGAACCCGCGGCGGCGAAAACCGTGTACGTATCCTCAAGACCGTCGAGGAACAGCCCCGAAACGCCAATCAGTTGGCCGAGACGCTCGACCTCGACTACAAGACCGTCCGACACCACCTCGACGTGCTCATGGACAACGACGTGGTCCAGCGAAGCGGCGACGACTACGGCGCGGTCTACCTCCCGTCGCCGCGGTGTCGCGCCAACTGGGAGACCGTCGAGACAATCGTCGAGCGGATAGACTGAGCGTGCGAGACAGGGACGCGGTGATTATGGAAAGATTTGGGAAAGCGTATATCAGGATGACGGGGAAAGGAGAGAACGAATGAGTATCTGGGTGGACGTCGCGACGGTCTCCTCGGGCGTCAACGTCGTCGTGCTCCTCGCGCTGTCGGCGGTGTGGGCCCGAAACTACCTGACCTTCAGGTCCAAACACGCCGTCGGCCTCCTCGTGTTCGGGGTGTTCCTCCTCGCCGAGAACGCGCTCGCGTTCTACATGTACATCCTCGACCCGACGCTCTCGGGGTGGTTCAGCACCGACGTGCCCGTCATCGCCTGGCGACTGATGATGCTGTTGCACGTCTTCGAGATGGTCGGCCTCGCGTTCCTCGCGTGGATCACGTTCGACTGAGCACGCCGCGCAGTTCCGTTACCTGCTGGTTTTTCTTCCGCCCCCGCCCGCTCAGTCCCGGTGTTTCCGCTCGTGAGTCGGGTGCTCGGAGATGTAGACGCTCGTGTGGTCCGGCACGTCTTCGGTGACCCACGAGTTCGCGCCGATGCTCACGTGGTCGCCGACGGAGACCGCGCCGAGCACCTTGGTCCCCGCGCCGATGACGACGCTGTCGCCGATGTCGGGGTGACGCTTGTACCCCTTCTTGAGCGAGTGTTCGTCGTCTTCGTCCTCCTCGAAGTGGAGCGCGCCGAGGGTCACGTCCTGATAGATGCGCGCCCACTCGCCGATGGTCGTCGTCTCGCCGATGACGACGCCGGTGCCGTGGTCGATGAAGAAGTAGTCGCCGATGGTCGCGCCGGGATGGATGTCGATGCCCGACTCCATTTTCGCGTACTCGGCCAGTTCGCGGGCGTACGCGAGCGCGCCGGCCTCGTAGAAGGCGTGGGCGACGCGGTGGACGACAATCGCCTGCACGCCGGGGTACGACCTGATGATTTCGAGGTAGCCGCGCGCGGCGGGGTCGCCCTTGTACGCCGCCTCGACGTCTTTCTTCAGCGTCTCGCGGATATCGGGGAGTCGCCTGACGACCTCGTCCACGATTGGCGCGGGGTCCTCGTCCGTGTAGGGGTCGATACCCGAGTAGCAGAGCGCGCCGAAGTTGGCGACGGCGTCGCGGAGTATCCCCTCGTCTGCGACCCACGGCCCCGCGTTCCAACACCGCGGGAACAGGAGGCGCTTGATGAGGTCCACGTCCTCTCGCAGGTGGTCACGGCGCGGGAACGAAAGCGACGTGTCCGTGGGGAAGGGGTCGTCGTCGGCGCGGTAGGACGCCGCGAGCCCGAGGTGCGCGTCGCCCGTGTAGGTGTAGGACATCCGATAGCGGTAGTTGGTGGACGAGCGGTATTTAACCTCGTCTCATCGGGCCCGATTCGCCGCCTTCGAGTCCCGGGTCGGGCGCTCGACCCTGTCTCACCCCGCTCCAACTTGGCTTCGACCCGCCTCGACACACCGCCCGTTAGTCGGCGCGTTTTCCCGAACGATTGGGTCGCTCTCCGACCACCGGATAAGGCTTCTGGCCGCCGAAATCGGGCGACTGGGGACACATCGGGGAGAGATTTGGGTGACAGTTCGGAAAATCTTCTTTTAAATACTCGTCCCCCTCTGAGACATGCGACGCACACTCGCAGTGTTGATGACACTCGTCGTGGTCGTCGGGGGCATCCCGGCGGCCGCAGCGGCACAACAGGAGACCGCGTCCGTCTCCTTCGATAACCAAGCGACGGGCGGGACGACCGTGACGGTCGACTCCGTCACGCTCCCCGACGGCGGCTTCGTGACGATTCACGACGCCTCCGTCACGGACGGGAACGTCCTCGGGAGCGTCGTCGGCTCGTCGGCGTACCTCGACGCCGGCACCCACGAGAACGTGACCGTCCACCTCGACGAACCCGTCGACGAGTCCGGCACGTTCGTCGCCATGCCCCACATGGACACCGATGGCGACCGCGTCTACTCGTTCGTCGCGGCTAACGGCGAGGCCGACGGCCCGTACACGGCCGACGAGAGCGCTGTCGTCGACACCGCGACGGTCGACGCGAGCGCGACCGTTTCGATGTCCGACCAGCCCACGACCGGCGACTCGGTCGTGGTCGACCGCGTTGAACTCTCGCAGGGCGGCTTCGTGACGGTTCACGACGCGACGGTCACCGAGGGCGCGGTGTTCGAGAGCATCCGCGGCACCTCCGCGTACCTCTCGGCCGGCGTCCACGAGAACGTCCGCGTCGAGCTGGACGCGCCCGTGACCGAGAACACGACGCTCGTCCCGATGGCGCACATGGACACCGACGGCGACGAAACCTACACCTTCCCCGAGTCCGAGGGGGAGACCGACGGCCCGTACACGGCTGACGGGAGCGCCGTCGTCGACACCGCGATGGCCACGCCTTCCGACACCGCGAGCGTGAACTACACCGCGCAGGCCACCGGCGGCTACTCCGTCGTCGTCGACTCGGCGTACCTGCCCGACGGCGGCTTCGTGACGGTTCACGACGCGACGGTCACCGAGGGCGCGGTGTTCGAGAGCATCCGCGGCACTTCCGCGTACCTCGACCCCGGTCTGCACCGCGACGTTCGGGTCGCGCTCGATTCGCCGCTGAACGAGACGACCACCGTCGTCCCGATGGCGCACATGGACACCGACGGCAACGAGACCTACACCTTCCCCGAGTCGGAAGGCGAGGCTGACGGCCCGTACACGGCCGACGGGAGCGCCGTCGTCGACAGCGGCAACGCGACCGTCTCCGCCAGCGTCGACTACACGACGAAAACCTCGGACGGCGCGACCGTCGTGGTCGACCGAGTCGAACTCTCGCAGGGCGGCTTCGTGACGGTTCACGACCCGTCGCTGTCGGGCGGCGCGGTGTTCGACAGCGTGGTCGGCACCTCGATGTACCTCCCGGCCGGCGTCCACGAGAACGTCGAAGTCACCCTCGACGAGCCGATTCGCTCCTCGCAGGTGCTCACCCCCATGGCGCACATGGACACCAACGACAACGAGGCCTACGACTTCGTGACCAGCGAGGGCGAGGCCGACGGTCCCTTCACGGCTGACGGCGGCGCGGTCGTCGCCAGCGCCCACACCTCGGTCAACGCGGTCGTGACCGCGATGGACCAGTCCGGCGACGGCACGACCGTCACCGTCGACTCCGTCACGCTCCACGACGGCGGCTTCGTGACGGTCCACGACGCGACGGTCACGGAAGGCGCGGTGTTCGAGAGCGTCCGCGGCACCTCCGCGTACCTCGAACCCGGCACCCACGAGAACGTCGAAATCAGCCTCGACGCGCCGTTCGAGGAGTCCGGCACCATCGTCCCGATGGCGCACATGGACACCAACGGCAACGAGGCCTACGACTTCGTGACCAGTGAGGGCGCGAACGACGGTCCCTACGTGGCCGCCGGCGGCGCGGTCGTCACCACGGCCGACTACACGGTCGAAGGCACGATGACCGAGACGATGACCGACGAACCGACCGACTCGATGACCGACGAGTCGAGCGAGACGATGACCGACGAACCCACGACCGAGATGGCAGGCGAGTCGATGGAGACGACGACCGAGTCGTCCACCGATGCGCCCGGCTTCGGTCTCGTCGTGGCCCTCGTCGCGCTCGTCGCGGCGGCGCTCGTCGCCGCCCGGCGTCGGTAACCCCCTGCTGACGACGCACCGGCCCACCACCACACAGAGGCACCCTTTTTCGTACGCCGCGCGGGTCAAAAGCCACCCCCGCGCGGCACGCGCCCCGCGTTGGGGTTATTTCGACTGTTTCATCCGCGCCGCGTAGTCCCACGTGTGTACTCGCTCGGGACGAATCCGAATCAGGACCTCGTCGCGCTCGGGCGAGAGCAATCGCTTCGCCAGTTCCGAGTCGGTGTCGCCGAGATAGCGCGTGATGAGCCGTCGAAGCACCGCCTTCTCCGCGTCGGGTTCGACGGTGGCGGTCCCCCGCCCGCGGACGCCCCGGTACGGCGGGTCGTTCGTCGAGATTTCGAACGCCACGTCGTCGCGGGCGCGGAGGAATCGCACCACGTCGGCGTCGGCCGCGGTGGCACACCGGAGTTCGGCCGCTTCGGAGTCCCACTCGTACCACAAAGAGAGCATCCAGAGGTCGTCCGCCGGGGTACGACACGAGAGCCGAACCGGGACGGCCGCGTCGGCGAGGAAGTCGTCGACGCGGGCACGTGACCACGGGCCGGTGGGGTCGGAGGCGTCCATACCGTCCCTTCGGGGGCGGGGGGCTAAGTCGTGTAGGCCGAGCGGTCGGTCCCGGTCGCCGGCCGCGCCCGCAGAAGACAAGTTAATTGCCTATCGGGGGCCGAAAGCGGGTATGACCGATTACTTCGAGGTTCACGCCCGCGACGGCGCCGCCCGAATCGGGGAGTTGCGGCTCTCCGACTCGGTGACGACGCCGGCGGTCGCGGACGACGTGCTCGCGGACGCCGGCAGTCTCTGGGCGGCCGAGCGCGAGCTTCCCGACGGCTCCGACGACGCGCTGACCGTGCTTCCCCACCGCTCGCTTCCCGCGGGGAGCGCCGACGAGGTGCGCGAGTCGTTCGCCGTGGACTACCCCGCCGTGGAGTTCCCGTCGGCCGCCGTCGTCACCGCCGACACGGCCGACGATTACGGCGCTGACGCCTACATCCTCTCCGACGCGCAGGGCTTCGTCGGCCACGCTCGCGCCTTCCGAGACAACGTTATCGAGGCGAAAGAGAACCTCCCCGCCGACACGGCGCTGATGCTCTCGGGCGTCGCCACGCCCCGGAACGTCTCGCTTCTCGTCTTCGCGGGTGTCGACCTCGTCGACGAGACGCTCGCTCGCGCCCGCGGACTGGAGGGCTTTTACCTCACCAGCGACGGCGAGTACTTCCTCGAAGACCTCGACGAACTCCCCTGCGCCTGTGAGGCCTGCCGGACGCCCGCCTCGGAGTTCACCCGCGCCGACGCCACCGACCACAACGCCAACGCCCTGCGCGCCGAACTCGCGCGGGTCCGACGCCGCGTCCGCGACGGTCGGCTCCGCGACTACGTAGAGGGGCAGGCCCGCCACGACCAGTGGCTGACCGCCCTGTTCCGGCGGTTCGACCAGCAGTACAGCTTCATGGAACAGCGGGTCCCCGTCATCCGCGACTCGGAACTCACCGCGGCCTCCGAGGAGTCCATCGACCGCGTGGAGATTCAGCGGTTCGCCGACCGCGTGACCAAGCGCTATCGGAACCGCTTCGACAACCCGCTCGTGCTCCTGCCGTGCTCGGCGAAAAAACCCTACAGCGAGTCACAGAGCCACCGGCAGTTTCAGGAGGCCGTCCAGTACCGCGCGCACATGGTGTCGATGACTTCGCCAATCGGCGTCGTCCCGCAGGAGCTCGAACTCACCTACCCCGCCCAGCACTACGACTCGGTCGTCACGGGCGACTGGTCGGAAGACGAGAAGTCGTTCGTCGCCGCGGTGCTCCGGCGCTACCTGGAGCGCAACGACTACCCGCGAATCATCGCGCACGTCCCGCCGGGCGCGTACACGGACATCGTCGAGCGCGTCGCGGACGACCTCGGCCTCGACGTGGAGTTCACCGTCTCCGAACACCCGACGACGACGGAGTCCATCGGGAACCTCATGCGGACGCTCGACGGCGAACCCAAGTTCACCCGCGAGGAGCGCGAGCACAACGTCGTGAAGGCCATCGCCGACTACCAACTCGGCCCGGACGCGGGCGACGCGCTCTTTGCGGACGTGGAGTTGGAGATGACGAGTCGGTTCCCCAAGCTACAGGTGTGGAACGACGCGGGCGTGCAGTTGGCGACGATGGTCCCGCAGTACGGCGTGCTCTCCTTCACGCTCGAAGGCGCGACGGTGTGGCGCGACAGCGACGCGCCGACGAAAACGGTCGAAATCGACGGGTTCGTCCCGCACGGCTCGGTGCTCGCGCCGGGCGTCGTCGACGCCGATTCGGACATCCGCCCGGGCGACGAAGTCGTCGTCGAGGGACCGAAGGCGTTCGCCATCGGGCGCGCGGAGATGGGCGGGCGCGAACTGGTCGAGTCCACGCGCGGCGTCGGCGTCGAAATCCGCCACGTCGAAGAGCGGTAAGTCGACCCCGGTTCGGAGAGGGGTCTCCGACTCGACCCGAAAACCGCCCGACACGCCGCGGATACTCTCAACATAACATCTGTCTGACGATTCGTATTGCGGTGGTTAATCAGTCTTTGAACGCCGCTAAATGGGGATTATATCGGGTTTTCTATGAACCCGATTATGGCGGAAATATCATGTCACTATAACTTTAAGTAGCATCCCGGCCCAACGTTGGCAATGATGGTAGAACGACACGAGGGGCGAACGGAGTTCGACGACCTTCCCGACGAGGGAGCGGTAGACTGGACGATTACGAAAGCGCTGTTGGCGGCGAGCGATTCGACCTCGCGCGCCTTGGAATCGCATCTGTTGCGGGTGCAGTACCACGGGGACGCCGGTCTCGACACGGCGGCGACGGCCCAACACATCGACGATGCAATCGACCGACACGCGCGGATTCTCGAGGATTTGCGCCTCGCGCGCGACGCGCTCGAACACCGGTAACCCGACCGAGGCCGCCGCGCCGTTGTCCTCGCCGCGCGACTCCGACCGGACGCCCTCTCACATAAGTTGTTTATTTAACAGCGGCTACGAACAACCGTGTATGAAGTTGGCCGTCCCAACTGACTTCGACATCCTCGAGGCACTTGCGGATAGGAGGCGGAACACCGCCGTAAATCTCTCGTATATCCTCGATAAGAACCGTTCGTACATCAACACGCGACTGCCGATTCTCGCGGACTACGGCCTGTTGGCGCGAGTCGGGCCCGCGCCGAACTCCGGGCTGTACGAGATTACGGACAAGGGGCTGGTCGTCCTCGACAACCGCGACCAGTACCGAGCCGACGGCGTCGACTTCGACGCTCTCGTCGACTCCGAACTCAGCGCGCGGACCGACGAGACGGACGCCTAACAGAGAACGACGCGCCGCAACCGGAGGTCGGGACGGCCTTCGGAGGCACCCCGGTGCGCTGTTTCTCGCGAGGAGTGGCGACGCCGCTCGGTCCCGCGCTCCCGGCGGCGTCTGCGGTGTCGGCAACCGCCCGCGGCGTGGTGCGGCCGTCGCCGCCTTTTTGCCGCCCTGCCGCCCAGTTCGAGACATGGCTGTCGAACCACTCTCGCTCGGCGTTCCGAAACCCATCATCGACTCGCTTCCAGAGGCGGACGACACGGCGGCACAGGACATGCAACGCGCCGTCGAGGGGCTCGAAACGCGGCTGAACCGCGCCATCGAGGGCGCCGACACGGAGTCCGAGGCCGCCGGCTACGTCGTCGACGCGCTCGAACGCCTCGAAGACCACTACGAGCGCTACGACGAGTTCATCCCCGAACTCCGCGCGTGGGGGCAGTCGCCCATCTACGCCATCGCGTGGCGGAACCTCCAGGGAGACCTCATCCTCCAAATCGAGGAGTACGAATGGCTGAAACCGCATATCGACCGAGAGCGGAACCTCCGATTGGTCGAAGACGGCATCAGATTCGGCAAGTAGCGAGGCGTCCGCGGTACCGACTGATGGTCTGTTTTCGAACCGAACGTCTTCCTAATAGTAGCTGTGCGTATCATAGACACTATAATCCTGTATTGCCAAATAGATAGTATTAAATTATACTAGAAATAGGTAAATAAAATAAAGATAGAGGAGAATAATAGATATATTTGCCAATATACTGTAGAAATCCAACAAAAAGAGGTATTTATCAGAAAATAAAACTGTATATTGAAAGATCAGAGATCTTTCATTCTCACACAATATTGCATAGTCAGCACTATGATGGGGGTCGAGATTCGAGGCGGTCGTGCTCGCTCGACCGTCGGCTCTTCCGATGGGTGTCGATACGACAGTCGCTAGTAAATCGTTAGCGCGCCCCGTGAAGGGTGACCGAACCTAATGGGGAAGGGGGGGAAGGGGGATGAGTTCGGTCAGGTGGATGCGTCCGAGGGGTTACTCTGTACGGTGATGCATCCAGTTGAACACAATGGCTTCGAATATATAAATGATTCTGATTGTCAGCCTATCGAACAACCCGGCAGTGGTGTAACGGTTATAACGCTATTACAGTTACTGAAACGACTATGCTCGTCGGTATCGTAGCACACGCCATGGCGGAACGTTCGTCTCCTCGTCGTACCGAAGACGCCTTCGTCCGGGCCACAACCCACAGCGACCGCGCCGAAGAACTGTTGTAGGAATGCGCTCGCGACCTCCCGGACGACCGACGACTGACCGCGGTTCGACTTCGGGCGGGGCTCGACGGACGTGGTTTCGCTACTCTGCCTGCCGCGCCACCCACTCGCTCGCATCGACGACGAGCTCCGACAGCGCCTCTTCGACGGGCACGTCGCCCTCGAGACCGACGCTCCAGGTGACCTGCGACTGTATCGCCTGCAGGTTGAGCATCGTGTTGCGGACCCGCGACGCCAGTACCACCGGAACCGTCGCGTCGAACCGGCGAATCCCTTTGACCGCCTCGACGCCGTCGAACGTCGGCGGGGCGTGGAGGCAGACGACGAGATGCACCGGCCCCTCGGTCAATCGCTCGAACAACTCCCGACTCGACCTCACGAACTCGACGTCTACGTCGCGCTCTGTCGCTATCGGACCCGCCGGTGGCGGACCGTAGGCGAGGATGCGCGGCGTCGCCGCTATGCTAGTCTCGGACACGCGTCCGACTGTTCGGCGAGGGAGTATTTGACACTTTCTCCGACCCGAGACCATTCCGGACGCCGACGGTGGTCGAGGCCGGCGGGAGAACGCTGGACTGACCGCCGGTGTCGTCGATTGGTCGTCGGTCGTCGGTTCAGAACAGGGAGTCGAGGCGGTCGTCGACGACGGCCTCCGTTTTGTCTTCGCTGGCGGCGGCGTCGCCCACCTCCCGTTCGCGGCGGTCCTGCTCGGCCTCGACGGCGGTCGACCGAATCTCGGCCACGCGGTCGCTCCTCGACACGTCGCCGAGGAGGACGAGCACGCCGACGTGGTTCGACTCCGGAAGCGGGTAGTCGCCGCCGCGGACCTCCATGCTCCCGGTCTGTTCTTCGACCCACGTCCGACTCCGCTCGATGGCCTTCCGGTTGAGCCACTCGGGCGGGCCGCTGACGACGACCAGTCCGCGGGAGGCGGAGTCGACGTCGCACGGGAGCGTGAGTCGCCCGAGCACCGCCTTCCGCGTCTGGGTCGTGATGCGGTTGATGGAGTCGACGTCGTCCGACGACGACGACCCTCCGCCCAAGAGTCCCGAGATGCTGAAGCCGCCGCCGCCGTCGCTCTCGGGGAGTTCGCTCGCCGCGTAGCCGATAGTCGAGATGCCGCCGCCGCGGAGGGTGTTGATGACCTCCGAGGAGTCGACGACGCTCTCGCCGACCCTCTCCGACTCGCCCACCTCGCCCGAGGCGAAGAGGATGCCGAGACGGCGCACGAGTTCCTCGTTCATCGACTCGTGGGCCGCCGCGACGTCCTCGCCGCTTTCGGCCCACGCGCCGTTGTCGAACGCGAACACGTGGTCGGTCACGTCCACGAACGCCTTGAGCGACCGCGCGGCGTTGCGCGAGTACAGCGCGCCCTCGTCGGCGGCGGGGAGGACGCCGACGCCGTAGATGGGCTGTTCGTAGACGCGGTTGAGGTGCTTTGCGAGCACGGGGGCCGCGCCGCTCCCCGTCCCGCCGCCGAGGCCCGCGAAGATGAGAAAGGCGTCGGCCGTGGAGGTCGGCGCGCCGTCGGTGCCCCGCAAGAGCTGTCGGCTGTCGCGCTCGGCGAGTTCCGCGGCGAGTTCGTTGTCCGCGCCGACGCCGTGACCGCTCACCTCGTCCGCGCCGAAGAGGATGCGGTTCTCCTCGGGAACGAGGTCGAGGCCGCGGAGGTCGGCCGACGCGGTGTTGTACGCGACCGCATCGACGACGTAGTCGGCGTTCGTGCGCTGTTCGTACCGGAGGAGGGCGTCGAGGACGTTTCCACCCGCTTGCCCCACACCGAAACAGAGGACCTTCATCGTCCCTCTTTGACACGTCATCAGTGGTGAATCTTCTGTTAGCATACTGCCACAGCCTGACTCGGACGCGCCGCCGACGGGGTAGTTCTATACGACCCGCGCGAGAACCATCCGCAGACGCCATGACCTGCCCGCGGTGTTCACAGCCCCTCTCGACGCTCTCTCTCGACGGCCGCGCGGCGCGCTACTGCGAGCGGTGCGGCTTCGTCGGCGTCGAGACGGTCCACGAGCGCGACGCGCCGAGCCGAGAGTCGTGGGACGACGCGATAGCCCGCTTCCGCGAGCGAGCGGTCCGCGAGGCGCGTGAGGGGGACGGGGACTGGGACGCGGACGCGGGCGGTGCTGGCGGAGCCGATAGCGGCAAGTCGACCGACGGCGACGGCGAGACCGAAGCCGAGCGCGACGAGGCCGGCGCAGAAGACGAGAGCGGCGACGCGACTGAAGACGTGGTCGATGCCGATGACGACGAAGCCACCGACCGCGAGTCCACCGACTCGCAACTGACAAACGGGGAGGACGGCGACCGCGGGGACCGCGCGGGCGACGAGTGACGCGCGCTCGCGCGTCGCCGGCGGCGCGTCGACCCCGGTCGTGACGTACTGTCCGGTCGGATGCGTCAGCTCGGGTCGGCGCTCAGTTCGAGTCCGGCGCGGCTTCGGCTTCCGGTTCGGGCTCGGAGGCGCTCCCGTTGGACTCCTCTTCGGAGCGGGCGGCGACGAGCGAGCCGCGGGCGACGCTGTACAGGGGGCGGTCGATGCTCCGAACCTCGTTGACCGAGAACGGAATCGTCGAGTCTTCGAGGTGGTGTTCGAACAGTTCCTCGAAGCCCTCGGGGCTGGAGGTGCCGCCGGTGACGACGACGGGCACGTCGAGGCCCTCTTCGATGTCTTCCTCGTCGACCTCGCGTTCGATGTTCTCGATGACGTAGTCGAGGAGGTTCTCGTAGTAAATCGACAGCGCGCCCTCGACGCCGCCGACGTCGGTGCGGAAGTCGAGCTGGAAGTCGTCTTCCTTGATGGACGTGACCTTGTCGACGGCCGTGCCGGTGGCCTGTGCGGTCTGCTGGTCGATCCAGTCGCCGCCGCGGGCGATGGAGAACTGCATGACCGGCACCGCGTAGTACGCCAGACAGATGTTCGTCATGCCCGCGCCGAAGGAGACGCCGAGGCCGGTGAAGTTGTTGTCGGCGAGCTCGCTGTAGATGACCGCCATCCCCTCGTTGATGGGTTCGGGGTCGTAGCCCATGTCGCCGAGCATCGATTCGAGCGTCTTGTCGTGATACAGCGTCGAGAGGTCGGAGTCGATGGGGTCCGCGGGACTCGAATAAAACAGGCGCTCGTTCGGTCGGGAGGGCGAGCCGACGACCTGCTCGATGATGAGCTTGATCATCGGAATCGCGGAGGACTCCTCGGACGAGAGGATGCCGTGTTGCATCGGTCGGCGCGTCTCCTTGCCGAAGATGTTGGCGAAGTTGAGCGCGTCGTCGCCGACGACGTACACTTTGTCGTCCTTGCGGATGTGGAGCACGTCGCTCCGCGAGAGCATCTGCTCCGCCATGTCGCTGTAGTCGATTTCGACGAACGAGTTTCGTTGCTGGACAAATACGGTCTCACTTCCATCCTGACTCGCGGACAGGATGTTCATGGTACCTACGTCAAGGCCTTTCGCCATACCTCACGCGTCGCAGGGCTGTCGCATAAATCTGTATGCGCTTTTGCGATTCGGTTCGGCCGATGGACCGACGCCGAACCGATACCGAGTCACTCGCCAACAGACCCCGTATCACTTCCCGACCGACGGCCCGCGACGGCTCAGGAGAACAGTCCGCGAATCCGGTCGACCAGTCCTTCGGTGTCCTCGCGTTCGGCCTCGGCCTGCTGTCGCTTCCGTAACTCGGCCAGCGCGGCGGTCTGGTCGTCCGTGCTGTCGCCGACCGCCGTATCCGTCTTCCCGCCGCGGAGCCCCTGCAGGCCGGCGACCGCGTCGTCGACGCCCCCGCCGCGCGTCTCGGTCGCCTTCGCGTTCTCGAAGCCCGCGCGGTCCACGTCGTCGACGGTGGCGGTGTCGAGCTTCAGGCGGGTGGTCTCGGTCTTGCGGACGCCGCCCCACGACAGTTCGCTGTCCGACAGCGCATCGTCCATGTCGCGGCGGACCTGCGCGGCGACGGCTTCCTCGTCTTCCCCGTCGCCCGTGTTGGACTCCGCGTCGCTCGCGTCCGCGGCGGGACCGCTCGTCCTCGCGCGGGCGAGTTGGAAGCCGACGAGCGACGTGCCGCTCGCGGCGACGACCGCCACCGCGCCGAGCGAGTAGATACCGACGATGCGGCCGCTCCGGTCGGCGCTCGCGGCGACGTTCCAGTTGTGGGGGTACGCGCCGACGAACTGGACGACGGCGACCGCACAGACGACCAGTCCCGCGCCCGCGAGGAGCTTCGGAAACCGGTACTGCGAGGGTAGCAAGACCACGACGGAGGCGAGGAGGAGGGGAATCCCGAGCGCGCCGGTGACGCCCGCGACCTCGCGGAGTTCGTACTTGAAGATGTTCTCGGGCGGGATGCCGCCGCTCCACACCACCGCCGCGAGCGCGACGGCGAGCAGTCCGATAGCCGTAAAGAACAGCGCGAAGCCCGCGTAGACGGTCGTCTCGTCGGGGTCGGCGTCGACGTACCGTCGGTAGAGGGCGATGAGGGTGTTCTGCCCGTCACTCGACATACCTGAGACCATTCTCCCGCGCGATATATAATGTTCGCCGGACTCGGGTCGGACTGCGGCCGGGCGTTCAACCCGACCCAACCCAACCCGACCCGACCCGACCCCGCCCGACTCACGTCACGGTCCGCCGGCGCGCTCGACGGTCACATCGTAGGCCGCGACCGTGTCGTCGAGGGTCGCCTCGGTGAGCGCGGGGTCCGCGTCGAACCGCGCGCTGGTGAACCGAGCGGGCCCGTGGACGACGGTGTCGCCGAACGCCGCGGCGTCCGTCACGTGGGCGTACGCGAAATCCAGTCGCCCGCCGATTTCGACGCCGAAGGTGAGCGTTCCGACGGTGCAGTCCGAGAGGTCCACGTCGCGGGCGACGCGGACGCCAGAGCAGAACAGTTCGTCGCCGAAGCGCGCGTGGTCGCAGACGACGCTTTCCTCGACGGCGGCTTCGACCAACCGGACGGGCGACTCGGCCGAACAGACCACATCGGAGAGGTCGAGCCCCCCGTCGACGGTCGCGCGGACGAACGACGCCGGCCCCGACTCGAACCGCGCGCTCCGAAAGCAGAGCGCCCGGCCCTCGACCGAGGCGTTGTCGAAGTAGACCGGCCCATCGAACGCGCTGTGGGTGAAGTCGACGGTCCCGCCGCGAGCGGTGAGTCCCGTGCAGTCGACCCGGTCGCCGAAGGCGGCGGTCGTCGCGTCGATACCGCCGTCGACCGTGAGTCGGGTCGCGTCGAGTGCGCCGTCGACCGTCAGGTGTTCGAGCGAGAGGCCGTCGTCGACGGTCGCCGCCGCGGCGACGACGTCCCCGCGGACGCGACAGTGCGCCAGCGAGAGCCGATGGTCGCACGTGGCGCTCCCGAGGTCGAGGCGGCCGTCCAGTCGGGTGTGGGAGAACCACGCCGGCCCGCCGAAGTACGCCTCCGCGACGGAGACGTCGGCGTCGACGACGCCCTTCCTGAACGTCGCCCCGCCCTCGAAGCGCGCCGCCGTCGCCACGACCGTCTCGGCGCTGAAGCCGGTCGCGTCGAAGCGCGCGCCGAAGCGCGCCTCGCAGAGAACCCAGCGGTCGCCGGCCTGCAGGTGGCGACAGCTGACCGCCTCGGGCGCGTCGAGACGTTGCATGCACACCGCGCCGCCGACCGAGACGCGGTCGAGGCGGAGCGCGCCGTCGAGCGTCGCGTCGCGGAGGTCGATATCCGCTTTCACCATCGCGCCGCGGAAGTCCAGCGACGCGCCGGACCCGGGCGTTACCCCCGCGAGGTCGATGTGCTCGAACGCCCCGCCGACGAACGCCGAGGGCCGCGCGTCGTCTTCGACCGCCTCGCGGAGCGCCTCGGTAACGGCCGCGGGCCGCGTTTCCTCGACGGGGCGATGGAAGAGACAGCGGTCGGTGCCGTCGCTCGCGGGGTGCGGACACCGCCACACCGGCGGCGACTCGTCGGCATCCCTCTCGTCGGCGGCGTCGAAGACGTGCTCGTAGGCACAGCGACCGGCGTGTTCCACGTCACTCGACCGTTCGTCGGTATCACGTAAATAGATTGTCACGATGTCGGACGCGTCGCCTCCTCGGGCTCGCGGCTGTCCCCGCCGCGGTCGCTCGGGTTACTCCCCGGCGAACGGTGCGCCGACTTCCGCATCGCCGAGGACGGCCGACAACGTCGCCGCGAACTCGAAGTCGCGGGCGGGCAACGCGACCATCCGAACCGTCTCGCCGGTGCCGTCGCGGAAGCCGACGACCGTCCGGTCCGATTCGAGTTCGACCGAGCAGTCGGCGAAGCCGGGCCGGTTGAGCTGTATCGTCCGCACCTCTCGCACTTTCTCGGGGGTCGCCTGCGCGCCGTCGTGTCGAATCTGGACGAGTCGCGTCTCGGTCAGGAGCACCGTCATCTCCTCGTAGTGGTTGACCGACCGGAGCGTCTCGCGTTCGCCCACGAACTGGTGAATCGACTCGTAGAAACTCACAACTCGCCTACTCTATCCACTCGTATCAACGTATCTACACAGTTGTTCATCGACGACGAGTTTTCGCCGTCGGCGCGGGCGGTCGAACGCGGAGCCGCCGCGGTCAGTCGGCGCCCCCGAGCGCCGGGTCGCCCGCCAAGACGACGATGTCGGCCATCCCGCGCACGGACTCGAAGGGAACCCGGACGCCGCGCGGACCGACCTCCAACTCCTCCGGTGGGTCTTCGACGGAGACGAGAAGCGCGGTCACGCGGTCGTTGTCGAGGTCGACACAGAGGTCGACGGCCTCGCCGAATCGCTCGCCCGAGGCGGTGTACACGGGGCGGCCTTCGATGCTCGGAATCGGTGCGATACCCGACGACAACTGGGGAACCATACCTCCGCTATCGGACGTGTCAATCAAAAATACCTCGGTCGGAACGGACAGTATCGCCGTTCTCCGACCGCCGCGGCCGACCACCGACCGGGACGACGTGTCACCAAGCCGCCGCGGGCGACCGGCCGCGGCCGACCGACCGCTCGACGACCCGAACGCCCTTGTTCGACGTTGTACGCGGCTGATATTCGTGGGCTCCGATATATTTTTAGAAGCGCCTAAGAGATATCTATCTGGTCAGGACCAACCGAGCCTCGGTGTTCCTTCCGTAGACCCACCACCACTACCGAGGCCGACTGGCCATCCTCGCGTCCCGACGAGTCTCCCGTGAGCGCCCGCGGCGGCTCTCGGCACGGTCGGCGTGATGGTCGTCTGCGCGGTCGGCAGTTGGCTGACCGACCTCCCCGGTATCCTGTCGAGCGAGTTCGGAGAGGGCGGGCGGTAGGCCGCCGGGGAGTCGGCCTCGGAAGCGCGATGCGTCCCGCTCGACGGCTCGCGCGTTCAGTCGTCTCGCTTCTCGTCGGTCGTAACACAGATTCGCGGACGTCCTGTAGCCGCTCGGTGCCGCGGAGTTCGGACATGTCAGCGCCCAGCGCGTCCGAGTCCTCGTCGGCACCCTCGTCGAGGGCCACGTCGCCCATGCGGCGGAAGCGCTTGTACACCGTCCCGACGCTCGGACTCGACGAAATCACGAGGTCGAACGCGCCGATAATTTTCTCGCCCGACTGGTTGCGGCCGACGGTCCCCACGACCGCGCCGCCCCGAAGCGGGGTTAGGAGACGACTTCGAACCGACCGACCGAGAGGTCGAGCGCGAGCTGGTCGCGCGGGTAGACGAACTCCTCGTCGTCGTATATCGTCCGGACGGTCTCGGCTTCGATCTCCACCACTGTCTGTTCCGTACACAGCGTCGAATGCCGAATAGTCGACCCCTCCGTGATCACGTGCGGGGCGACTTCGAGTGCGTCTGTCATCGTTTCACAGACAGGCGACAAATAGTATAATTCTTTCGCAGTCACCGACACTCTGTGCGCAAATGTAGCTATATATCGGTACTGATGGCTTGATTGTGTACTTTCTTCTCCGGACAGCTTCGAACTGCCGGGCGCGCCCCTGATTCGGCCGCACGCACCCCGGCCCGTCGGCTCCGACCGGGGGACCAACTGGGGCGGAATCCGGGCGTCGCCGCGTCCCTGTTGGCACTCGCCGGGTTCGGCACGCACCGCGAGTCGGCGGTCGCCCCGGCGCGTCAGTCGCGCTCGAACGGGTCGCAGTCGGGCAGTTCGCCCTCGAGGACGGCCGCCACGGCGTCGACGAACGGGTCGTGCGCCGACAGCGCTTCGCGGAGCGCCTCGTAGTAGGCGACGGTGTCGCCCGCGAGGAAGTGGGAGTCGACCCGCCAGAGGGTCCGCCCGGTGCCGAACTCGCCGGACGGGAGGTCGTCGTGCTCGTCGCGCGCCTCGTCGAGCGCCGCGACGAGTCGGTCGCGGAGCGCCGCGTACGGCGAGTCACCGGAGAAGTCGGCGTCGCCGTGGACGCCGTCTTCGAGGTGGAGTTCGAGCCGGAACTGCCCGCGCTCGAGGGCGCGCGGCGTCGGGTAGTGCTCGAAGTGGAGGTCGTAGCCGCTGTCGCGGCCGCGCTCCCACGCCGCGGGGGTGACGCGGCCCCACGGTCGCCCCGAATCGAGGGCGTGCCACGCGTGTGCGCCCGCCGGCGGCGACGCGCGGAGGTAGTCGGCCCACTCGTACTGGAGGACCTCACGAGCGAGCTTCGCTACGGCGTCGCGGGTCGCATCGACCTGCAGTTCGTAGTCGAAATAGAAGCTCGTTTCGTCCGCGGTGTCCGGGCCGTTCATACCTCCCTGCTAGACGCCCACACAGATAAAGATTCGACACAGACTCCCGCAAGTCCGTGCGTCAACCCCGCGAACCGCGACTACGGAGGCCGTCGACGGGGAAATCTGTCAGTTGACGCCCACTCAGCCCTCACACCGCACCCGGCGTCCGACCCCACCCGGGAGCGCCGCGATGGCGGGGAGTGTCGCCGTCGTGAGTTCTAACATCAATACCGACGTCACAGTACGACTGAAACGTGTTGACGTGTTCGGGGTGATTCGACGGGACGCGGAGCCGGGAACGCTCACGGCTCTCGGTCGGGAGCCGCGTTCTGGAAAATACTAATAAAATGATAGGAAACTAAAAAATATCATCTAAGAGTAAAACATTCGAAGAGACGGTCGGCGACCCGCCTGAATCGGATGGGAGGTAGCGCATCGGCGCTCGCCCGAGAGTCTCCCGAATCGTCGTCGTCCGGCGTCGAGTGGAGGGTCCCGAATCGTCGTCGTCGGGCGGTCACCGATGCGGAAGTCCGTTCTCAGAACCCCGCCACTCGGCCGTCGAGACCGGCGAAGACGGGCGGGAGACGTTCCGCGACGACCCCGGGAACAGCGACGAGAGATGGACGCTCTCGTTGGCCGTACCGGTCTCCGCGAGCTGTCTGTCCGTGTCGCGTTCGGTGCCGTTCGAGTCGCGTCGCGTTCGCACCGCAGACTCGTGGGTTCCGGCCCGCATGCGGCCGGGTATCGAACGCGCTGGCCGGTCTGGCTGGACGTGTCTCCCGGGCGGACTCACTGACGTCGGTGACCGCGTTTCCGGCCGAGTTGCGGAGTACGTCACGGTCGGACAACAAAAAATATCAGTATTCAATTATACTATGGAAAAAGATGTTTCATCGTCTCTCGCGATGGTTCGGCGTATCTTCCGGCGTCGGCCGCCGCGGACGGGGCGGCCCACAGTCGCGTTCGCGACGGCACCGTCTCACTCGTCCGGACCCGTCCCTGTCGAAGCACGTCGGAGACGGCCGCAGTCAGCTCTCAGCGACCGGCTGTTCCGGTTTCTGAGCTATCTCACAGCATGCATCCCGCTCTCTGTGGACTCTTGGAACCGGGCGTGCGTCCCCGTGTCGCCCGCCTCCAGTCGGGCCGGTGGTTGTCCGGCCGGTTCACTCGGAATCTCCGTCGAGCGCGGCGCGCACTCGTGTTCGAACGTCGGCGGGACTCGCCGCCGACCGGTCGCGCCGGGCCATCCGTCCGGTGACGAGGTCGAGGAGGTCGAGCGCGGTCAGAACGTCGCGGACCTCGGGGCGGTCGAGTCCGAGGTGACGCTCGACTTCGTACAGCGTCTTCGCGCCGGCGACGGCCGCACACACGTCGGCCGTCGAGCAGTCGAAGGAGGCCACCGATGGGGGAAGCGACGGGAGGTCATCCGGCCCCGTCGAGTCGGCGGTGGCCCCGCCTCCCGTCCCTGCAGATGGTTCCGCTCCGGCAGATGGTTCCGACTCGGCTGATGGTTCCGACTCGGCTGATGGTTCCGACTCGGCTGATGGTTCCGACTCGGCTGATGGTTCCGACTCGGCTGATGGTTCCGACTCGGCTGATGGTTCCGACTCGGCTGATGGTTCCGACTCGGCCGAACTCTCGCCGTCAGCGACGCGCGGCTCCGGTGTCCGCGCCTCGTCGCCCGCGTCGCTTGTCCCGCTCGAAGCCGCCGTCTCGGTCGGTGGGCCGTAGGATTCCGGTTCGTGAATCCCGCGTTGAATCATCTGGTTGCGGACCGTCTGCGGGGTCACGTCGACGCCGAGCTCGGCGGTCATCTGCTTGAACGTCTCGCAGGTCTCGTAGACCTCCCGAAGCCGAACCGGGTCGTGATGGGCCGGTACCGCGTCGCGCTCCGACTCCGCGTCCGCTTGTGCGTCCGCGTCCACCGCTGGCTCTGTCGTCGCGGTGGCGTCCGCGTCCGTCTCCGTGTCCGCCTCGGTGGCGTCGCCCGTCGACGCGGGTGCGAATCGGTCACCCCCCGACGGCCCGCCCCTCACAGACGGGACTTTGGACTCCATCGTGGGCGGCGACGCGCCGGGTCCGACAGGAGCGCCACCCGCCGCGTCGTTCGCCCCGGAACCGTCGGTTCGAGCGACCGTCGGCTCGGTCGGTTCGGAGTCGTACTCGGCGGTGTGGCCGGTCGACGCCGATTGCGGGTCGGCGTCGCCGCTCGCCGGGGGGGCGAGCACCACGTCGAGTCCGAGTCGAAGCCGGCCGTCTGTGACCGACGCCGAGGGCGACGAGACGGTGAGCCGGTTCGGGTCGACCGCGCACTCCGACGAGAGGTCGTACTCGACGGTGACCGAAGCCACGGCACCGTTCACAGCCGAATCCCTCTCGCTCGTCAACTCGAGCTCACAGACCGCACCGGTCGTCTCCGTAAACTGTTCGAGAACCGCCGCGAGCTCTCGGACGTTCCTTGCCACTTCCATATGGGGATGTCAACTGTGTCACACCGCATATAGTTTATTGTCGCCGACATCTTCTAGTAATATATATTCTATACAGGCTTCCGCTCGCTCGCCTTCCGATGGTGGAGCTGTCCGCGACGACGACGGCGCGGTCGAGTTCTTCGTTGGCTTCCATCGCCCGCTCGGTGCCGACGACGCGGACCCGTCTTAACGTGATGTCCGGGGGCCGCCGCCGATATACTGGAAACGGTGGGGTGTCCCCGACGCGCCGGCCTCCAACCGGTTCTCGCCCCCGTCGCGTCCCCTTCGCAGTGTACTGGCTCGTCGACGGCTCGCCGCTCATCGCAGTCGGGTCGGTCACCGTCGGACTGCTCAGCCCCTCCGCGCTCAGACGCGTGGCTGAAGCGGGAGACGACGACACAATCGACGTGTGACCGCGGAAAAACGGAGGTGTCGGTTTGGCGTTACTCGTTCGAGGCGCGCTTGAAGAACGCGAGCGCCGCGCCGAACAGCGTCAGATTCTGCAGGAACGACGTGAGTTCCTCGTCGCGGGCGTCGTCGTCGACGGCCCAGAAGTCGTGCATCGTCGGCGTGACGCCGGCGAAGAACGCCGCGACGCTCGCGGAAGCGAGTTTGGGGAGCTTCCAGAGGCCGATGCCGATACTCCCGCCGAGGAGCAGGCCGCTCGCCGCCGGGACGAGTCGGTCCGCCTCGGGGACGCCCTTCGCCTCCGCGTAGGCGATACGGCCGTCGAGGTCGGTCAGGTTGCGAATCGCCAGGACGGCGAGGCCGCTCGCGAAGAGCGCGCGGGCGAGCCGCGATGGCGTGTTGCGTTCGGATTCGTCGGAGGCTGTCATCACCGTTTGAAAGCGGATTCTGAATTATAAGCGCTCTGTTTACGAACCGGCCGATGCGCTTTTACTATTCCCACGTCGGCCTCTCGAATCCGGGTTCCATCGTCGCCGGACTCGCAAGCGCGCGAACCGGTGTGTGCGGTCGACGTACCGACGGGCGCGCGCCTCTCGCTTGACGGGTCTCTCATCGGGCGGAGGGAGTCCGGCGCGGCCGTGACTGCGGCACGTCCTCATCTAGCCTAGCATCACCATTATAGTCTCTTGGTGCTATGTGCCGTCGTGTATGGATTCGTCCCCTAACGCGTCGCGTTCCCTCTCGGTGTCAGCGTCTATCGACGTCCTCTACATCGAAGACGACCGCGACTTCGCGGCGCGCGTCGCGTCGCAACTGGAACGCGAGCGCGGGCGATTCACCGTCCATACCGAGTCGGACCCGCGGGTCGCGCTCGACCGGATTCGGCGCGGTGACGCGGCGTTCGACTGCGTCGTCTGCGACTACGACATGCCCGAACTCGACGGGCTCGACGTGCTGTCGCGGGTCCGCGATGAGTTTCCCAAACTCCCGTTTATCCTCTTTACCGAACGGGCGCGCGAGGAAATCGCGGGCGAGGCGCTCTCCGCGGGCGCGACCGACTATCTCCGGAAGGGCGACGACGCGACCCAGTACCGACTCCTCGCCACGCGTATCGAGAACGCCGTCGAGCTCGCCCGGGCCATTCGGACACCGCGGAGCGAGCCGCTCGAGACGCGCCTGTCGGTCAGAGAGCGGGCGATGGACGAAGCGCCCATCGGAATCGTCCTCACCGACCCCCACGCCGCGGACAACCCCATCGTCTACGCCAACGAGCAGTTCACCGAACTCACCGGGTACAGCCGTGACGAAGCCGTCGGTCGGAACTGTCGGTTCCTGCAGGGCGAGGCGACCGACGAGGCCGCCGTCGACGAACTCCGGGCGGCGGTCGAGGAGCGTGAGCCCGTGACGACCGAGCTACTGAACTACCGCAAAGACGGCTCCGAGTTCTGGAATCGCGTGCGCGTCGCGCCCATCTTCGACGACGACGGCGTGATCGATTTCTTCGTCGGGTTCCAAGACGACATCACGCCGCGGAAGACCTACGAGGGGCTCTTGCGTTCGAACACCGCCCGGCTCGAAGCCCTGTTCGAACACTCGCCGGACCTCGTCGTCGTTCACGAAGACGACGGCACCATCCAAGACGTGAACCAGCGGATGTTCGAGGAACTGGGCTACAGCGAGTCGGAACTCGTCGGCAAGACCGTCTGGGACCTCGACCCCACCTCCGAACAGGACCGCTCGGAGTCGTTCTGGGCGGACCTCCCGGCGAACGAGCCACAGCGGTTCGAAGGCGCGCTCGAACGCCGCGACGGCACGACGTTCCCCACCGAGGTGCACCTCATCCAGCTCAACCTCGCCGGGGAGGACCTGTTCGTCGCGATGATTCGCGATATCAGCGACCAGAAGGCACGCGAGGCCGAACTCGTCGAACAGAACGAGCGGCTCGACCGTTTTACGAGCGTCGTGAGTCACGACCTCCGCAACCCACTGCAGGTCGCGATGGGCCGGCTCGAACTCGTTCAAGACGAGTGCGCCAGCGAGCACCTCGACGATATCGACCGCGCGCTGGACCGAATGGACGACCTCATCAGCGACCTGCTCGTGCTCGCCCGCGACGGCGACGACGCCATGACGGTCGAACCGGTCGCGCTGTCCGACCTCGCGCGGACGTGCTGGCAGAACGTAGTGACCGACGGCGCGACATTAGCCGTCGAGACCGACACCGTCGTCGACGTTGACCGCGACCAACTCCAGCAACTCCTCGAAAACCTCTTTCGGAACGCCGTCGAGCACGGCTCGACGGGCAGTCGGAGTTCATCCGACGACGCTGTAGAACATGGTTCTACAGGCAACCAGACTGCGTCTGGTGACGCCGTCGAGCACGGCTCGACGGGCAGTCGGACTCCGTCCGACGACGCCGCCGAACACGGCTCTGCCGACGGCGGTGTGACCGTCACCGTCGGCGAGACCGACCGCGGGTTCTTCGTCGAAGACGACGGCGTGGGAATCCCCGCGGAGGACCGCGACACCGTGTTCGAAGCCGGCTACACCACGTCGCCGCAGGGGACCGGCTTCGGCCTGAACATCGTCTCGCAGGTCGCGGCCACACACGGCTGGGAGGTGACGGTCTCGGAGGGGTCCGCAGGCGGTTCGCGGTTCGAGTTCCGCATCGACTGAGCCGCCGCCTCAGGCGTCGTCGTCGCCGAGGTCGAACTGATCGTTTTCGGAGACCGCGTTGAGGACGACGCTCGTGTTCGACTCCCGAATCGGGGCCTCGCTCAACAGCGCCTTGATCTGGCGGTTCATGTCGTCTGTGTTCCTGAACTTCCCGACCGCGAGCACGTCGTAGTCCCCGGTGACCTCGTACACCGAGACCATCTGCGGCTCGGCGGCGAGCAGTTCGGTGACCTCCGAGAGGGCGCTCCCCTCCACTTTGAGGTGCATGACCGCGGTCACGTCGTAGCCGAGCGCGTCGTAGTCGACGCGGGGCGTGTAGCCCTCGATGATTCCCTCGTCTTCGAGGTCTCGCAGGTGGTTCGAGACGGTCGTCACCGACACGTCGAGTTCTTCGGCGAGGCTCCGGAGACTGCGCCGCCCGTCTGCGAGGAGCGCGTTGATGAGGTCGGAATCGAGGTTCTCGTAGGTCATCTCCGAGTCTTTTGGGTGTGATTATGATTAATCCCCCGATCTAAATTGACGATTCGGTGAATCGTCGCCCAGTCGCGTTCAGAAACTAGGTCGAACGGACGCGACCGCTCCCGCGCGCGTCCGGGTCGTCGGCCCCGCCCGGTTTCGAGCGGACGTGCGGTAAACGACTATCTCACACTTTCGTCTCACTCGTTCACGATGCGAAAATAGCACATAATTAT
The DNA here is from genome assembly GCF_042663345.1 of Haloferax chudinovii. Lineage (NCBI taxonomy): Archaea > Methanobacteriati > Methanobacteriota > Halobacteria > Halobacteriales > Haloferacaceae > Haloferax > Haloferax chudinovii. Next base: position 6,862 of record NZ_JBHTAB010000010.1, on the reverse strand, counting down.
TTATGTTACTCAAGTCTGAGTGAGTCTGAGGAAACATAATGGCAGCAAGGGACACTGGTGCAGGCGATTCGACAGATGGGACAGGGACTCAGGAGACACGGCGAGGCGTCGAGCGCCGCGACGTTCTCAAATCGGGAATCAGCCTCGCGGCGATAGCTGGGGTCGCGGGCTGTCTCTCCGGGGGCGACTCCGAAGCGACCACGACGACCGCCGCGGACGACGGCGGGGACTCGGAGACCACCGGCGAGACGACCGAAAGCGGCGGGTCGGACGGCGGGACGACGAACGTCGCTATCGTCTCCAGTCCGGCCGGCTTCGGCGACCAAGCGTTCAACGACCTCGCGCTTCAGGGGCTTCAGACGGCCGCCGAGGAGTACGACATCGAAATCCAGCAGGTCGAAGAGACGAACCAGTCGAACTACCAGACGGTTCAGTCTCGGCTCGCCGAGAGCACGAACCCCGACTACGACCTCGTCGTGCTCGTCAGCTACAACCACACGCAGGCGCTCCAGACGAACGCCGAGGCGTATCCGGACCAGAACTGGATGTTAATCAACGACTCCATCGACCAGCCGAACGTCGCGGGGTACACGTGGGCGAACCACCAGATGTCGTTCCAGGCGGGCGTGTTGGCGGGGACGATGACGACCCGCGAGCTCTCCTACGAGGGGAACTCGCTCGACCCCGAGACGTCCACCGTCGGGTTCGTCGGCGGCGTCGACGGCTCGCTCATCAACGCCTTCGAGCGCTCCTACCGGGCGGGCGTCGAGTGGGTCGACGAGAACCTCGACGTCACGGTCGGCTACATCGGGAACTACACCGACACGCAGACCGCCAACAACATCGCCACCTCGCAGTACGACGCCGGCGCGGACATCGTCTACCACGCCGCGTCGGCGGCGGGACAGGGCGTGTTCCAGGCGGCGCAGGACGCAAACCGGTTCGCCATCGGCGTCGACGCGGACCAGTCCGTCACGCTTCCCGAGTACCAAGACGTCATCATGGGCTCTGCGGTGAAGTACATCAACGAGGGGACCTACGAGGTCGCTGAGGCCACCGTTCAGGACAACTGGTCGGCGGTCCAGGGCGCGAACATCCTGGGTCTCGAAGAGGAGGCCGTCCGCGTCGTCTTAGGGCAGGCGGTCGGCGGCGAGCTTCCGGACGTGGTCACAGAGAACCTCGAAGCGGCGAGAGAGGCCATCATCAACGGCGACGTCACCGTGCCGTGTAGCGCCAGCGGTTGCTAGCGACGCCGCCATGGCACCACCTCGCAGGGTTTTTACTGACAGCGTAGACTCCAACCCATGACAGACACGACCGCACCAGCAGTTCAGCTCACGGACATCACGAAACGCTTCGGCGACGTCGTCGCCAACGACAGCGTCGACCTCACGCTCGACCACGGGTCGATTCACGCCGTCATCGGGGAGAACGGAGCAGGAAAGACGACCCTGATGAACGTCCTGTACGGCCTGTACGACCCGAACGAGGGGGCCATCGCCATCGACGGCGAGCCCCGTTCGTTCGACTCGCCCAGAGACGCCATCGCGGCGGGCATCGGGATGATTCACCAGCACTTCCAGCTCGTCGACACCATGACCGTCCTCCAGAACATCGTGCTCGGTCACGAGCCCTCGACGCGGGGCCTCGTCGACGAGCGGGCGGCCCGCCGTCGCATCACCGAAATCTGCGACACGTACGGCTTCTCCGTCGACGAGCATCTCGACACGCCCATCGAAGAGCTCGGGCTCGGCATCCAACAGCACGTCGAAATCGTCAAGAGCCTCTATCGAGGTGCCGACACGCTCATCCTCGACGAGCCGACGGCCGTGTTGACGCCCCAAGAGGTCGAGGGACTGTTCGACGTGATGGAGGCGCTCACCGCCGACGGGCGGTCGCTCATCTTCATCACCCACAAGCTGGACGAGGCGATGCACGCCGCAGACGACATCACCGTCCTCCGCGACGGGAGCGCCGTCGGGACGGTCGACGCGGCGGAGACCTCGCAGAACGAACTCGCCCGCATGATGGTCGGCCGCGAGGTGTTGTTCGACGTCGACTCGGCGGACGGAACGCCCGGCGAGGTCGCGCTCACCGTCGACGGGGTGACCGTGCGCGACGAGCGCGGGCTCGAACAGGTCCGCGACGTGAGTCTCTCGGTTCGGGAAGGGGAGATTCTCGGCATCGCCGGCGTCGAGGGCAACGGCCAACAGGAGCTCGTCGAGGCTATCACCGGGATGCGAACCCCGGAGCGGGGCACGGTCTCGCTTCAAGGGCGCGACATCACCGAGCTGTCCCGTCGCCGCCGCATCGAAGACGGCATCTCGTACGTCCCCGGCGACCGGCTCGAAGAGGGCCTCGTTCAGGACTACACGCTCGTCAGGAACGCGCTTTTGAGCAACCAGACGATGGACGCCTTCTCCGACGGGCTCTTTCTCGACTGGCAACGAATCGGCGACCACGCCGACGAGATAATCGAGGAGTACGACGTGCGACCGCGGAACTCCGAGGCGACCGCGAAATCGCTCTCGGGCGGGAACCAACAGAAGTTCATCGTCGGCCGCGAGCTCGAACGCGACCCGTCGGTGCTCGTCGCGGCCCACCCGACCCGCGGCGTCGACATCGGCTCTATCGAGTTCATCCACCAGCGGTTCCAGGACATGCGGGCGGAGGGCGTCGCCATCCTCCTCGTCTCGTCGAAGCTCGACGAGGTCCAGAAGCTCTCGGACCGCACGGCCGTCATGTACGAGGGGTCGGTCGTCGACACCGTCGACCCCGACGACGTGACCGAAGAGGAACTCGGCTTACTGATGGCCGGCCGGGCTCGGGACGGCACCGAACGCGCGCCACACGGCGTGGAGGGCGACGCGTGAGCGACGCCGCCACCGGCGTCCGGTCTCTCGCGGACCGCATCGCCGACCGCATGCTCGACGCCTCGGCGCTCGAACGCGTCGTCATCGCGCTCGTCGCGACCGCGCTCGCGTTGTTCATCGGCGCGGTCATCGTCGCCGCCTCCGGGTACGACGCCGTCGAGTTCGTCTCGTCGCTCGTGTACGGCGCGGTCGGGAACGCCTCGAACCTCGCGTTCATGCTCCGGCAGTCGTCGATGCTGATCCTGACGGGCGTCGCGGTCGCGGTCGCGTTCCGCGCGGGCGTGTTCAACATCGGCGTGCAGGGCCAGTTCGTCGTCGGCGGCTTCGCGGCCACCCTCGGCATCCTGTTCGCCGCGCCGTTGCTCCCGAACTCGTCTATCTCCGCGGTTCCGCTGATGGCGCTGGCCGCGCTGTTGGCGCTGGCGGCCGGCGGCGCGTATGGGGCGCTCCCGGGGATGATGAAGGCGTACGCCGGCGCGAACGAGGTCATCACGACCATCATGCTGAACTTCATCGCCTCGGGCGTCGTCTACTTCCTGCTCGACGCGTACCTCCGCCCGGAGGGGGCGGCCGCGCCGAACACCGAACAGTTCCCCGACTACGTCGGGCTTCCCGGACTCGTCTTCGAGAGCCCGTCGTTTTCGATTCTCGGACTCGGGGTGGCGCTCCTGACGGTCGCCGTCGTCTATCTGGTGATGGACCGGACCGGCTTCGGCTACGACCTCGTCACGAGCGGCTATCAGGAACCCGCCGCCAAGTACTCCGGGGTCGACCCCAAGCGGATGATCGTCCGGACGATGACCATCTCCGGGATGATCGCCGGCCTCGCCGGCGCGCTCTTCGCGATTATGATTCTCGGCTACTACAGCGACCCCAACACGTTCCCCACGTTCGGCTTCGACGCCATCGCCGTGAGTCTCCTCGCGGCGAACAACCCGCTCGGCGTGATTCCCGCCGGCCTGCTGTTCGGCGGCCTCGACGCCGGCGGCCAGTACATCGGCTTCACGCTCGACGTGCCGAGCGAACTCGTCGACGGCGTTATCGGGCTCATCGTCCTGTTCGTCGCCGCGCCGGAGCTGTTCCGCGCGGCGGGACGGTACACCTCGCTCGGAGGTGACCGCGAATGAGCACCGCTCGCACGCTCGTCGACGACCGCCGGACGCTGGTCGGCGTCCTCGGTGCGCTCGTCGCTGTCATCGCGCTCCTGCTTTTCGTCGACCTCCCGGGGTCGGACCTCGTGACGGTCGGCGCGCTCGAACGCGCCCTGCAGGCGGCGACGCCCATCGCGCTCGCGGCCATCGGCGGCCTGTACGCCGAGAAAAGCGGCGTGTTCAACATCGGGCTGGAGGGGTTCATGATATTCGGCGCGCTCGTCGGTGCCGCGGTCGCCTGGCTCCTCGCCGGCGGCGACGGCATCACGCAGGTACACCTCTGGCTGGCCTTCATCGCGGTCGCACTCGTCTCCGGCGTGCTGGCGACGCTGTTCGCCGTCCTGTTGATTCGGTACGAGGCCAACCAGATCGTCGCCGGCCTCGCCGTCTGGTTCATCGGGCTCGGCTTCGGGCCGTTCGCCGCCACGGTGCTGTGGGGCGGCGTCTCCAGCCCCTCGCTCCCGAACATCGACGCGGTTTCGGTGCCCGTCCTCGCCGAGATTCCGGTTCTCGGACGGCTGTTCTTCGACGCCTCGCCGCTCGTCTTGCTGACCATCGTGGTCGCCGTCGCGGCCTGGGTCGTCCTGTTCCGCACGCGCTACGGCTACTGGGTCCAGGCGGCCGGCGAGAACCCGGAGGCGCTCGACACCGCCGGCGTCGACGTCAACCGCGTCCGCTACGCGACGGTCATCTTCTCCGGCGTCATGGCCGGTCTGGGCGGCGCGGTCCTGTCTATCGGCATCGGGAGCGGGTTCACCGGAACCGGCGTGACGATGGTCGACGGCCGCGGCTGGATCGCTATCGTCGCGTACCTCTTCGGCAACTACAACCCGCTGGGGACGTACGGCGCGTCGCTCCTGTTCGGGGCGATGGACATGCTCCAGATTCAACTGCAGACCATCGGCATCTCGCTTCCGGGGAGCATCACCGGGCTGTTCCCCTACGTCGCCGTGCTCGTCGTCCTCGTCGGCGTCGGCTACACGCGCGTGCCGTCGGCGGTCGGCGAGTCCTACGACACCGAAGAGTAACCCTCTCGCGGGGCCGCCGCCGTCGAACCGACGCCGCCGGCCGCGTCGCCCGTAGTCCTGTCACCAACGAACAGTTCAATTATCGTTCGCCTCGAAAGACGGGGTAGTGACCATCGATGAACCAACCGTTCGCGAACGGCTGAAGACGTTCGGCTTTTCCGACAAGGAGGTCGACACGTACGTCGCGCTCTTGGAACGGGGCGAGGCGAAAGCGAGCGACCTCGCCCAGCGCGCCGGCGTGTCCAAGCGCTACGTCTACAACGTCCTCGGAGAGTTCGAGGACCGCGGGCTCGTCGAGGTCAACGACCACGAGACGCCGACGACGATTCGCGCCGTCGACCCTGCGGTCGTCGTCCGGAAGCTCTCAAACCAGCTGTCCTCACTCGAAACACAGCTGGAAGCCATCCACAACCCCGACCCCGGCGAGGACCGTCGCTACGAGGTCATCAAATCCAAGTCCACCGTGAAAAAGCGCATCGCGTCGCTGGTACAGCAGGCCGAAAACGAGGTCAACGTGTCGGTGCCGGCGTCGTTGCTTCCGGACCTCGCGTCCGAACTGGCGGCCGCCGTCGACCGCGGGGTGCTCACGCTCGTCCTCGCCAACGGCCACGGGGACGACGCCGTCTCGGAGTCGGCGTTGCAGGGGCTCGGCAGTGTCGTCCGTTACTGGGCCGACGGCGGTCCGATGCTCGTCTGTGTCGACCGAACCCACGGGCTGTTTTCCCCGCCGGAGTTCGTCATGGGTCGGGGGTCGAACCACCAGGCGATTAGCTTCACCGAAGACCGCCTGTCTCCCGCGCTCGTGGGCTCGTTTCTCGGCAACTACTGGCCGCTCGCAGAGGAGATTTACCTCCACGAACCCGACGAGCTTCCGGCGACGTACGACCGCTTCCGACACGCGATTTTCGCGGCGACCCGGTATCAGAAACGCGGCTACACGCTCGTCGCGGAGGTCGAACTCAGACCGGCGGACTCGAACGAGGCGTTCGAAACGCGCTCGGGGACGATTACCGACATCACGCAGGGGCTCGTGAAACCGACGACGAACTCGATTCCCATCGAGAACTCGTTCACCGTCGACGACGGCACCGAACGGCTGACCGTCGGCGGCCCCGGCGCAATCGTCGAACCGTACGAGGCCAGACGCGTGACGCTCGACGTCGTCGAATCGTCCGGGCAGTCGGTTCCGGAACTCATCGCCCGTTCGGACGCGCTCAACCGATGACGACCGGCGTCCCCCGTTTCGGCGGGTCTCTGCGCCGAGCGGACTCGGCGGTCGGGGTCGCTCACGGCGTCGGCCGGTGGACCCGGTCGCGGCGGGCCGACCGTTTCCCTCCGGTGGGTCGGCTTTACAGGCGATGTCCCCGAACGTCGCGTATGGCTCGTGACTCGCTTTTGAGCGCCGAGACGAAGACGACGCTCGCGTTCATGTTCCTCGGGCTCACGGCGTGGTACCTGGCACAGCAATATCTGCACGACGAGGTCGTGGAACTCGTCGCGCTGTTCGGCGTGGGTATCGTGCGTCCCACGGTAGTCAACGAACTCCGTCGGCAGTCGCGGACGGAGTGACGCGGAGGCATTCCCGTGCGAGGCGTTGCCGGCGGGGACGGAGTGAACTACCCCACCCTACCGCTCGCCTGACGGCTCGCGCTTGAGGGTGGGGCTTCCTGTTTCCACGACGCACTTTGCAGATACCGAGGTATCCACAGGGAGCGCAGTCTCCACAGGCGTTGATTCGGAGCGTCCCGCTCCTAACCGCTTCTTCACACCGCGAGAAAGGACGTTCCACGCCGCGTTCGCGTCCCTATCG
>NZ_JBHTAB010000009.1:0-178898 GCF_042663345.1 Haloferax chudinovii | reverse complement strand
GACACAAAAGTGATTCTTGACGTCGCGCTGTTCAAGCGTCATGGAACCGATCCAGCAGCTGCGTTTCTCCACGGAGTCTGTGAGAAACACGACTGTTCAGAGACGGTGTTTCTGGCTGATGCCTTTGGGTATCGGACTGCCTTCTCTCGATTAAGGTTGAACGGTCGGGTCGACTACACAGACCGAAACCTGATTGAAAAGTGGTTTCAGACGTTCAAAATGAGAGTTGACCGTTTCCACAATTCATGGGTGGGCAGTCGGCTGAGCGTCCGCCGGTGGCTTGCAGTGTTCGTTCATTACTATAACTTTCAGCGACCGCATCAAGCGCTCGACGGACGAACACCGGTCGAGGAGGCCACTAACTAGACAGTGCCGATACTGACCTTCAATCGGGTGAGGCTGACATCGGTGTCCGAATGAAGGTCGTGTTCAACGGACTCAAGGGTGGTGTCACCCAGACGAACTTTATGCCGGCCAAAGAATCGTACCAGCCACCAAACCTCGGAACTGAGTTCTACAGCATTGAGATCGACACCTGACGCCCTTAGGATATTCTCAAATATTCCCTAGGTAAATTATTTTTGGCGGCTGGATAAATACAAACCCATGAGCAGAAATTCCCTCCATAATATAGTAGCGACTTCACTGTACACAGTGCTAATTGGGATCGTTAGCACAGTCTTTGTCCCCTCAAATGCCCAATTCATTTTCGGGTTTCCAGCGTTTGTTGTTCTTGCTATCGCTGTTCATGCAGTGAATGCTTCTTACGTTGCTGAATTCGGCTACCTGACTATCCTTGTCTTCGTTTCGGTACTTGCGCTGTCCATCGGAGTGGGTGTCGTAGAGGAACTGCTATTTCCGGGTGAAGTCTCAATTGTCCTGCCGGGGATTGCTGGGACCGTGACCTTCACTATTCTCCTGGTTATCGTCTACTGGCTGTTGATCAACGCCAACCGTTCCGAACGGGTTTGACCCAAACTCAATATAGATTATATGTCTAGCATAAAGTTCTCAGTGAAAGGCAATGAAGCATCTAACATGACCGGTGATCACCCCGACAGATCGGTTGTGGATTCACTGGGGATAGCGATTCTGAGCATGTACTCGCTCACAATCCTGTCTGCACCAGTCTTCAGCACCCGATTTGGAGGCTACCTTCCGGAAGATGCGGGATTCCTCACGGCGATCATCATCACATCTGTAATCGGGGCTCTTGTGCTAACGACAGCGTTTCGCCACCACGTGATTCACTTCACGGATAAGGCTACAACTGACGATCGGTCAGTCTGGAACGAGGTCGTCCTCTACACGCTTACGTACATTCCGGTCACCATTATTTCCGGCCTTCTCATTTCGCTACTCACAGCGGCTTGGTCGGCGACACCAGACACAGTGTTGCTTCTCCACCATGCACTAGCAACTGGCTTGACAGTTGTCCTTCTCTTTTTCCGTCGGAAGGGTCAGATAGAGTATCCACACTGGATCCAAGTCCATTCTTGGGGAGCGCGAGATTATGTCGCGTTATTCGGCGGGACATTCCTCCTGACGTATGCATACATGACCTCCGCATTCGGTCCGACAAGTGCACTGTTAGTCCCGTTCTCGTTGTTCTGTGCAACTGTTCTTGTCGTACTTCGGTGGGCGGGGGCATTTACGTCAACCAACAACCCAGGATCGCCACAAACTGTGGCCGGGGACTGAAACCCGATTGGGTTCGTTGTCGAAGAGCCAGACGAGGTATCGTATCTGGATAGTCCTCTGTAGGTTCTCTGAGGAGATTACCCGGGGACTGGATATTGCGCTGAATTGTTCCAACCAGCTTTATCATCGTATGCTGTCTCTTCCCGGCAATGGCGAACAGCCAATCGAAAGAGGAAGTCTGGGCTGGGTGGGTTCGGGGGACCGTGCCGTAGGGGATGCCTCGACGTACGGGGCGACGGCGGAGCCGACGAGGCGGCCAATACTGAGCGCACCCAGTAACAACCTGTAGACGAAGGTGCCGCCGAGGCTACCACCGACTGCCGTCAGAATTGCCAACGTCACTCCGGTCGTAAAGTTCGCTACGGATCACCCTCTCCTCTGGTAGCTGTCTATTCGCGCCAGCGAGAGAGTGGCGCGCGTCGGTGACCGTACCGATGGGCGTTGAGTGGTTCAGATGCATATGGTCATCTACGCGCTCGTAGAGGCATCCACAGAAAACGAAGCACTGGCTGTGGGGAAAACAGTGTTCAATCGGTTAGTTGGCGCTAAGCCGCATTCCTGCGCAGTATTCGACTATTTTGTGACCTTCGACGAGGGGGATACCTCCATCGCAGGCAAGGCACGGTGGGGAGAACTCCCGGCTGCAGCACCGGTTGACCCTGATGACGGGCAAGACCTACTCGACCAGGGATGGGAAGCGACGAAAGAAGAGTTCGATCGCAACCTCGACCGGGTGAAAGAGGCCATCGACGAGCTCTCCGACGAGGAGATCATGCGCGACGAGGACCTTGTCCGGCACGTGTTCCCCCAGGTCGGTGCGTACGACGCGGTTCTTGTACAACGAGTACGCGAACGGCATCCGCTATCGCGAGCAACTAGATCGACTCCTCGAGGAGAGTGAAGAGCTCTGGATCGTGCCCGCAGACGTCCACTTCTAACAGATGCCTCAAATTACAAATTGGCAGCGTGAGAGCCGTTCAGCGGCACTCGCGTATCGAAACACCGAGACTGGTGCGCGAGCCGTCTTGCATCGAGCACCGGATTCCTACCGGTACAAATGGCGTGGGGCAATCCTCGTCGACGGCTACCTGGTGTGGTCGCGAGGATACGAGACGAAGGACGCGACGGCGTTCCGTGACGAGCTCCGGGAGCGTCCCGCTCCGGACCTCAGCTGTCCGGAGTGTCCAAACGGCGACGTCCTCATCGGCGAGAAGGCGGCAGGCGGGGCGAAAGTCCAGCGGTGGTACGACTGCCCTGACTGTGGGTACGAAGCCCCCTCACGCATCGTCTACGGGCGGAGTACGTCGTGACTCAGGGCTGGACTCCGAGAGTGAAGGCCGTACGTCCCGCTAAGGAACAGGTGTGCAGGGCTCGTTCGCTTCTCACCTATATATAGAGGGGCAGCCACCGATCCAATTAAGTATATCCAAAGGATATACACAGATATGGCGAATCGGTTTCAAATCGACGGTGAGGAAGTTCTCGACGGCCAAGTCAAAGAGTTCGGGAACAGCGCCCACGTCACCGTCCCCAAACGCTGGCGTGGGGCTGACGTAAAAGTCGTCCGTACCTCAGAACCAACCGAACAAGACGAAGAATGACCGATTCACAGGCTCTCATCAAGACGCTGGACTTCCAGCTCGACATCCAGAGCGACAATGAGAGCCTGCTGTACGACGCCACCCTCGAAGCGAGGTCGGTATACAACCAAACTATCCGACTCGCCAAGGAAGGTGTGGATTGGGACGACATTCCCGACCGCGTAGCCGAGGACGCCACCCTCGTAAAAAAACACGACACAGCGCGTCGTCGCCAAAGCACTCGGTGCGATGGAGAACTACTACGAGTACGACGACTACAACAAACCCAGCCACACCAAAGATGGAACGTACCCGCTCCGGGCGAACTACGAGGAGGGGTACACCCTGTCACTCACCGACGACGGCGACGTAGCGTTCCGGATCAGTGCGAAACCCTACAAGCACGTCAAGGGCGTCCTCGATGGTGACGACGCTCATCTCGACATTCTCAAGACCGCACTCGAAAGCGATGCGTGGACGATAGGGACGGCGGAAGCCCTGTTCCGAAACGGCAACGCCGAGTTGCACGTCAACGTTACCTGCTCCGAGGGGACCGTTCGAGACAAAGAAAATTCACGGACAGTCGTTGGCGTGGATGTCAACGAGGACAATGTGGCGCTGACTGCACTCTCCGAGGACAGTGTCGAGGATACGGTCGTTATCGAATTTCCGGACATCAAGTTCGAATGCCACCGTTACTTCACGATCAGAAAGCGCCTCCGAGAAGCTGGAAAGTTGAGCGTCCTCGACTCGGTCGAAGGTCGAGAAGAGCGATTCGTTCGAGACCGACTCCACAAAGTGTCTCGGCACATCGTGGAGTGGTGCCAGCAGTTCAACACACCGTGCATCGTCTTTGAAGACCTCAAAGAGATGCGCGACGGCCTCGACTACGGATGCCGGATGAACCGGCGCTTGCACCGCCTCCCGTTCCGCGCGCTTCAGCACTACACGTCCTACAAAGCAGCATTCGTGGGGATTCCGACGGCTTGGATCAATCCGGAATACACGAGTCAATGCTGTCCAATGTGCGGCCATACGGAACGAGCGAACCGTCACAAGAAGCGGTTCAAGTGCCAGTCCTGTTCGCATCAAGACCACGCCGACCGGAGTGCGAGCGTGAATATCGCCGTGAAAGGCATCAAGAAGCACCAAGAATGGAATGTGCCTGCTCTCAACAGCCTTCCCCAAGTGCGGACGGTGCGACGGCAGGCATCGGGGGCCGTGGACGCCCCGACCGTGACCCACGACGCCGTTCGAGGCTATCAGACCGATGGCGTCGCGGGAGTGTCCGACTAATCCACGGGAAGTCTCGGGGGCCGATCTCGAGGCAGTTCACGGCGCCGAACGGTGAGCGGGTGGATCCCCGCTGGCCGCTGTTTTTCGGCCGGGCACGAGGTGGTGGCCCGAGACGACCGGGGTAGTCAACCAATGACTCTCGAAGTACTTGACCGACACAGTGAGGCACTGTTCGAGTTCCTCTGGTGCCCCGTCTGCGGGCAGGAGGTCTTCACTCACATCCCCTTCGAGGGGGTGTTCTGCAAGAACTGCAACACCCAAGTCAAGCTCCAGGAATCTCGAGAGACACGCGGCTACGAGGAGGCCGTGCTCGCCTGCTTCGATACCGACACGACTTGGAACCTCCACGTTGATGAGAAACTGCGACGCGACCTGCCTGATGGGTCGGCAAGGGTGAAAATCATCGGCGCACCGGGCGCCTACCAGGTCGACTGGTGGAGTCCGGAGCCAGGTGGGGACTGGGAACCTGTCGAGCGAGGTGAATTCGACGATGTGGAGGAACCAGATGTGGTGTCACATCTAGCGTAGTACGCGCTAGACAGAAAGCGATTTTAGTTTGCCGTGTGAGCCTAGCGAAGAGGAGAGGAGTTGACGTTCCCCGCGCCGGAGGAGACTTGACATTGCTGGTTGTGAGATGTCGAATTCCTCAGCGAGTTCTTGAGCCGTGGTTTTACGTGGACTCTCGTAGTATCCGCGAGAGAGCGCAAGTGAGAGTGCTTCTCGCTGCCGGTCTGTCAAATCACTTTCTGCTATGCCATCGGAGATCGATGGATCGGAGGTAATAGACACAAGTTCCAACGAGATATCGTGGTTCTCACAGCTTTGCCTGAACTCGTTAAACGATTCGTAGTCTCTGAATAGCTTCTTTTCACGCCATTGATTGTCGGTAATCGTTGTAGATTCCAGCTGCGTAGCGTCAATATGTTCTGACTCAAACGCCTCGGATATTGACTCGTCAAGTTCGACCGTGATCTGGTAGACAGTCCCATTGGTCGTTTGACCGAGTAGCGTTGCCTCCATGATTTCATCCAAAGCAGAGAGGTTCTCTGGAGAGACGGTATCATCGGGATCAATCCGTACGGTGAATGTCCGCACGTCTGATTGGAGACAGAGTGCGTGAACGCATTCTATTTTGTCGGGCTCCAGTGTATCCGGAATACTGACGAGCGGAAGTGACGGCGAACTGATGACGAATTCAGTAACGATGTTCATTGTATCCTCTTACGATCTACGTGCGTTTAAAGTCTGGAGAGGAGAGTTAGAGAATCGTTCTGAGTATAGGCGAGATTACTACACAGTCCAAGGGAGTCTGCGATCGTGGTAGCAATAGCGAACCGAAAATGTAAGACTGTTCCGGGAATCTGGCCGGGACCAGTCTGATCGCGTCTATGTGTTAGGCGTTGGTCAGATGGTGGTCAAAGAAATCGGTCAGCTTCTCCACAGCCGGGGAGACGTACTTGTCCTTGTCGTAGAGATCAGCATGCATTGCACCGTCGATCGTGAAGAGTTCGGCGTTCTCGCCGGCCTTCTCGACCGCATTCTCGCTGTAAGGCAGCGTGGCCGCCTCGGTGCCAGCAATCATCAGCAAAGCCCGTGGTGCGATCTTGTCTATGCCATCGAACGGCTCGAACTGGTCAAGGAGATCGGCGCTGCGGGCGACCCATTGGTTGGTCGACCGGGGGTGACGACCACGGGGCGTCTTGTAGTAGTCAACGAGCTCACGGATACTCGCCGGCGTTGAATTGTCAACCTCGTCCGGTTCCGGCAATGCACTGACTAGTTCAGCGGGGAAGCCGACGGCTTCCTGAGTGCGCAATGCTCCCGCCTGCTCAACTATCTGTTCCCATGCTTCGGGATCGGGGCTGCGGAAGAAGTCGGGGACATCCGCTGCGCTGACGGTGGCCACAGCCTTCATCCGATGGTCGGTCTGTGCAGCGTGCGGGGCGTAGCCCCCAGACCCGCAGATCCCGAGCACACCGATTGCGTTAGGGTCAACGTCCTCACGGGTGGTCAGGTACGTCACCGCGCTGCGGAAGTCTTCGGCGCGCTGGAACGGATCTTCCAAGCCGTGGGGCTCACCCTCGCTTTCGCCTTGGTAGGCTGCATCGAACGTGAGCACGATGAATCCCTGCTCGACCAGCCGCTGAGCGTAGAGGGCCGGTGATTGTTCTTTGACAGCAGTCGTTTGATGCCCGATTACGATGGCCGGAAGCGGCGTCTCAGGCGGATCGTCGGGGGCGTAGAGGTGCCCCGCAAGCTCCATACCCTTGCTCGGGAATTGAACGCTCTCGACCTGTTCTTCCAGTTCAGCTGGGTTGTCAACTGACATCATCAGAAACGAGGGTGGGTATCTGCTTGCGTCCAATGTTATACTAAAAATGCGTTTAAGTATCCCCGTCTAATGTAACGGTGGATCATCAACGGCCACCATAGCGGATCGCAAGAAGTCAATCAGTGCGTGGTGTTGTTCCTGCGCCGGCGAGTATCAGGATGTCGACACGGAGTCAACTCCGATTCGTCCAACGAGTCGAACAGACCGATGAGACAGATGCAAGCGCCGACCGCGTAGCGCAAGTGTACCGGCATTCAGATGGCTACCCGGAGAGCGTCCTTCGGGATCTCACTCAACTGAAAGAGCTTCTCGATGCGACCCGTGCCGAGCGCGGACCGGGCTACACGGCGGCGACGTTCGTGTTCCTCGACAAGCTCTCGACGGTCGGCCTCTACCTGGATGGCGACCCGGAGCGAACGATCGACGCGGCTCAGCCAGCGGATCTTCTCAAGCCAAAGAATATGGAGCACCTCGACCAGCCGCTGTTTCTGCTGGGCCACGGCGTTGAGGATCCAGCTGACGGCATTCACGGCGACGAGGAGTACCTCTACGTCGTCGAGCTCCCGACGCGGAGCCCGTTCGACGAGCCGGCCGAGTGGACGGTCAAGGTGAGCGGTCATTCCGCGTTCCCGCGCTGGGATGGCCCGACCGACGAGGCTTTCGAACAGGCAAGCTGGCAGTTCAACGGCCCGCTGGAGCACGCACTCGAAGAGCTGGTGGCTGAGCCAGTCTGAACACTGAGCGCGCTTAGATGATGCCGCCGATGACGAGCAGCCCGATGAGGAGTAACAGCGTCGCGACCACGCTTCCCCCAGCGAGTAGCTTGTTCTCCATCGCCTTCTCGTGAAGCGGCATCTCGGCGTACTCCTCGCGGAAGGCCTCGAGATTCTCCTCGTCGTAGAAGTACTTCGTCTTCAGCGCAAACCGTTCGGTCACTGCACAGCCGGTACAGACCAGTTCGCCTTCGAGTCGTTCGGTCTTGATGTGGCTGTCGCAGGCGATCGCCCCGCAGTTCGGACATAGGTGTAGGCCTCGTTGGCACCGCTCGTCTCGCAGTGGACGCACCGATGAATGCCGTCCTCCAGCGTGACCCGTGACGGGCCAGCAGCATAGTATTCGTACGGATACGAATACTCCTGTAGTTCTGTCGTCTGTCGAACCTCGGGGAGATACACCGGCTCAATCGATTGCACTGAGATGTCCGAGAGATTCGGCTCACACGTTTTGTTGTACGTGACGTTGTTGTCGCCGGTGTAGGTCACCGTCGTCGTGTGGTAGTCCTGAAGGCGGTCAACAGCCCACTCCTTGTACTCCGTTTGGGTCTGGCCGAAGCGGTGCTCCTCGACGTCGACGAATACCTCCCCGAACCGGTCGGCATCAAGATCGACTGTCGCGTGGAAGTTCTCGGTGACCAGCGTCGCGACTTCGTCGTCGGCTACTGTCGGATGCCCACGCTCAGCGTGTACGACGAACTGTGTGCGGTCGTTGATCCGATGGATGACGCCGACTGACGTTTCGAAGACGGCGTTGGTGTCGGCGGTGATCGCAACCACCGGGCGAAACGTCACCTGCGAGTGCGACACTGGCAGGTCCGTAGCCTCGATGTTCTCGATGTCGCGGAACGCCTCTTTGACGGGTGCGTCGATGTCGGCCGCCGGGTCGTACGGCCGGAGCGTCTCGTCGCAAAGGATCTCGATGCGCCCGTTGTAGAGGTCGAGACCGATCTCGTCGGCGATCTCTCGGAGGTCTTCGCCGTCGAGCAGTTGTATTGGATGCGGATCGTCGTTCTGCTGGAGGCGCTGTGCGTACTCCTGGGCAGGATTCGTAAACCGACCGGTCGTGACGACCATGCCGCGTTTCGGGCCGTCGAAGTCGAACGTCGCGATGGCCGAATGGAGCTTCTGGACGACCGGCCGGCCAACGGTTCCCGTGTGTTACACTCGACGACGATTGCCCTCCGTGTTCCGTCGACGACTTCCTCCATTAGGACATCCCGGCCCTCGTCAGCCGTCCGCTCGGCCTGCCGGACGTTCTCGTAGCCGAGGTTACGGAACACGTCCTCCATCAGATCCTCGAACTCGAACCCCGAGAGGTCGTCCAGTACAGCCATCCTCAATTATGTGGACAGTACGTTGCAACTGCCAAATACGTTGCCGAACGCTACGCCGTCCTGTTTGTTGAACCCCTGAGAGGGGTTCAGGGGTCACCGAACCGCCCGCGAGCAACGATGAACGGGAATGTACCTATGCCAGTTCGGAATCGGTTCCAGTCGTATCGCCCGCACAGCCTCACCGAGACACCGTCGAGTACGTCGGCTTCCGCGTCGACGGCCAAGCCGTCGTACTGAACCTCTCGGAACATCGGCGACTCTCCCTCAATCGCAGTCTGGACGTCGTCAACCACCCGCGTACTCAACCGAAGCTACTTACGTGATACAGCCGTATCACAGCATATGAGCACTGACAGCGACGCCGGTGGCGACGGCGAGATGGAGAAAATCAACGTCCGGGTGCCCCAGTCGTTGCTGGCACAGGTCGACGACGTCTGGGAGGAGCGTGGCTACGCGACCAAGTCCGAATTCATCCGCGATGCCCTCCGGGATGCCGTCAATCCCCCCACGAAACTGTCCGAGGAAGCGCTTGAACACTTGGCTGAGAGTCGCAAGCAGCGAGAGGAGGGCGAGACGGTGTCCCAAGACGATGTGAAGGACCGGTTGGGCATCGATGACTGAGGTCGAGTGGACACCGAAAGCACTCGATTTACTGGAGGGTCTTGACACCGAAGCCCAAGAACGGTTGGTGAAGAAACTTGACGAGGCGAAAGACTGGACCTCGCACCGACTCGAAAAGCTCACCGGCTACCCGTACTACAAGCTCCGCGCCGGCGACTACCGAGCGATCATCACGTGGGACCGAGACGAGGATGTCCTCATCGTCGAGGCGGTTGGGCATCGCCGGAATATCTACGATCGCCACTTCCCGCCGTAACCCATTCTACCTACGGAGCTTCTCCGATCGGTGACGAACTCGGTCTGAGATTCACGTACGATTCCGGTCGGTAGTGTTTATTGCCCCCGAGAGGGATGCGGGGGGGTTCACTCCCCGTCACCGAGCGATGACCGATTCAGAGTACCCCTGGCGAGACGAATCGCTCCTCCACGAACTCTACTGGGAACAGGAGTTGAGTACGAGGTCGAGAGTTTATAACGGATTACGGGGGAACCGCGGAGGGAGGTGACGAAGCCATGACAGAACATATCTGTGACTACTGTGGCGAGTCATTTGCAACCTCCAACGAACTGGGCGGCCACGTAACAGCCGTTCATCGCCGCGACCAACTCGTAACTGATACTGACCTGATTCTCGACGATATTCGACGGGTCGGCGCCAAGCTGGGAAAGCCACCCACAGCGAGGGAAATGATCGAGCACGGGGAGTACTCACAGCGCGTCTGTCAGAACAAGTTCGGGAGCTGGAACGAAGCGCTTCTTGAGGCTGGCTACGCTCCGAATCGGAAATTCCGACTCACCGATCAAGACCTGTTGGATGAGATTGACCGCCTTGCGGATGAGTTCGGTCGCCCACCATCGAGCGGGGAAATGAATCGGGTCGGAGAGTTTCACAAGTGCACGTATCTCGAACGATTTGGTGGATGGGAAGAGGTACTCACAGAAGCTGGCTGGCTTCTCCCAACCGCAGTCCTATCAAGAGCGTTCGGCGGTTCCGTACGGGCCTAACTGGCCAGAACAGCGACAACGAGCGTTAGAACGCGATGACTACCAGTGCCAAACGCCATGGTGTGCGATGACTCAAGCGGATCATCAAGAGCAGGTTGGGAAAGATATCTCTGTTCACCATTTGGTTCCGCGGAAGTTCTTCGTCGGGCCCGACGGGCAGTTTGACCACGAGGAGGCAAACCAGGTCTCGAATCTCGTGACGGTCTGTTCGAAACATCATCTCATCTGGGAGGCCGTCGCCCCACAGCGATTGGATACGGTTGTCGACGCCACACAGCCACCAGAACGAGGTGGGCCGGAGGGTGCTACTCTCCTCCTACAAGGGGATGAGGGGTAACCCCTCGTGAGTCAAATGCGAGAGATAGACGAGTCTATCCCGACGCCCGATACAGACGATTTCACGAACAGAGAACGACTCCGCTGGCACCTCACCAGTGCCCTCACAAGCGCCGAGTCGGCGGAGACGAAAGCCCATCTCCGAGGAGCCCTTGCTGCGTGGGAGAATCTCCCGCCGACACCACTCGTCGAGTGTCCGCTCTGTGGAAAAGTCGGGCTTCCAGAGCGAATCCAAACTCACGAGTGTCGACAGTCGTAGCGTCGTTTTTTGCGCCTCGATGGGTGGAGGCGCAGAGCAGAACGCTTTGCGCCTTCGGAGGATGCTATGAAAGACCCAGAGGAAGCTACGGTCTTCGCAGGCCTCGATGGGCGAACCGAGACTGAACTACCCGAGTAGTACGCCGAGCAACACGGTGGTCCTGAGCCAATCAGCTTCAGTGAGGCGATTCGAAACCTCCCGCAGGCAGTCGACACGGCAGTCGCGTATCGCAACCCAATCAGCGGCGAGTGGGTTGAAACAGAGCGGTTCAATGCAATCGTCGAGCCGTCGCGGCTGCAAGCAGAAGCAGACGGAGACGACGAAGCGGAGTCATTATTCCATATCCCGACTGACTCGTACGCGATCATCAATCCGGTCGACGTCTACGGGCCGCTGGAGGAGGTTCTTCGCGAGGAGACCATCGACGGGACGCCGCTGGGCGATGTGATGTTCGGCGAGATTCGGCGCTACCGGGGCGGCGGCGAGATCCATATGGACATCATGTTCGACGGCCTCGAGGTGCGCCTCCCCGGCCGGTCGGACCCGATCACGATGGGCGTCACCTCGGGGTACGACTTCTTCGGTGAGCACGCCGTCTACGTGGAGGGCTTCGCTCAAGATGGCTACTGCTCGAACACGATGCGCTCGCTCACCGACAAGGAGGTCATCAAGCACGTCGGCGACGTGCGAAACTTCCGGACCTGGTGGGAGGAGCTCCTCGCACAGGTCGAACTCGTCGCCGACGACCTCTTCGAGTTCATTCGGGATGCCCAAGACATCGACCTCGATTTCTCCGAGCTCCCGTTCACCGTCACGGAGTTCTACAGCCTGCTGGGCTTCCCGGACTACCTCGCCGACCGCGCTGCGAGCGATGCGGGGCCAACGCGGCCACCCCTGTCGCAATAGATATGTCGACGCTCCATTCCGACGCGACCTACGCGCTCACGCACTTCTTCCAGGGCAAGGAGGGTGCGTCGCTGGCCGGCTACGTCCGCACGGCCAACGACATCCTGTTCAACCCGGAGGGCACCATCGAACGCGTCGAAGGGCCTACGAGGAGCAGCTGGAGGCAGGCGGCGACGACGGGTCGCAGGCGTCGCTCGCCGGCGAGCGGGCGCTCGCGAGCATCGAGCGCGTCAGCGATGATCTACAGGAGAAGGTCGACCAATTCGAGGAGCGTGAAGATGCGCTTCGCGAGCGATTCCAAGAGGCGATGGGCTAAGAGCAGCTGGAGGGAGAATCGCCAAGTGTGTTATTCCCGTTCCAACGACTGGAATCCACTGCTTACAGTAGTAACTGAGTAGGGGCGCACCCAGAGACCACGTCTATTGAGCATAATCGACTCTCGACATGCGAGAGCCACATCAGGGGGATATAGAGACTTTAGAAGAGTTAGAGCCTGGTGCCTCGGTCAAGTTCTTTGAATAGCCTGTCGAGCCCTTGACTGTCATCGGCGGCGTCTACGTCTACAAGGGAGATCCGTGTGGCCAGACTCACTCAGCTTGGAGGAAGACGA
The DNA here is from genome assembly GCF_042663345.1 of Haloferax chudinovii. NCBI lineage: Archaea > Methanobacteriati > Methanobacteriota > Halobacteria > Halobacteriales > Haloferacaceae > Haloferax > Haloferax chudinovii. Next base: position 166,142 of record NZ_JBHTAB010000009.1, on the reverse strand, counting down.
CGTTCGCGCGGCCGACTGCATCGAAGTCGCGGAGACGATACGTGAGTTCACGGATGCGAGCAGCCTCACCTCGACAGAACACACTCTCCAGACACCACTCGCCCTGGTGGGTATGAGTCATTGTCTCGATGACGTCTTGGAACTCGTGCTGGATGTCGTGGAGATCACCAATAACGAGTGTGTGTTCGTAGTCGAAGACGACCATCGCCACGACCTCCCCTTCGACATCCTCCAGTGTCACGTGCCGTTCGACGTACTCCTGTATGGCCTCTCGAACGGCCCGCGAACGCGACTCCAAACCTTGGGACTCCCACGTTTCGTCGAATTCCTCCAGTACTTCCTGTGGGATGTTGAGGCTCGTTCGCATACATGCACTTGAGTTGGGCCCCACTTATTGGGCGTTATTACGCCTCCCCCGTGTCGGTCATAACAACCGCTATTCATCGTAGTTCCCTTCCGTTGGATACGGATGTTACATACCGATGCGTTGGGCCTCTTGATCGGGGCGGTCGTACTCGACGCTGTCCACGGCGTCGAACCCGGGCATGGGTGGCCTGTCGCTGCGGCGTACGCGCTCGACCAGACCAACAAGTGGCTCTACGGCTTCGCCTCCAGCCTGATCATCGGTGTCGGCCACCTCATCAGTAGCCTGGCGATGGTGGGAGTGTTCTTCTACGCGAAATCCTACTTCAGTCTCACCCAGATCAACGAACCGATCACTCTCTTCGAAGGCGTCCAGATTGGTGGCCCGGTCAGTCTCGTCGCCGGAGTCCTGCTCATCCTCCTCGGAATCAGGGAGTACTTCGGTCATTCGCATGGTGACGAGCACTCGCACGATAACGATGCGACGTCGCAGGACCACGGCCACGAGCACACCCACGACGACCACAGTCACGATCACCACGGGCACGACGACCACGAAGAGACGAGTCCAGGGATACTCGCCCGACTCAAGGGACTGGTCACCGGAGGAGGACACTCGCACGACCACGCGGGCGACGACTTCGACGAGGCGGCGAACCGTGGGCTCCTCGGAATCGCGTGGTTCGCGTTCGTCCTCGGATTCGCCCACGAAGAGGAGTTCGAAATCATCGGCCTGTGTGCCGGGTCGAACTACTGTCTCGAACTGATGAGCGCGTACGCGATCACGGTGATTGTCGGTATCGTCGGCTTGACGATGCTGTTAGTAGCCGGGTATACACACTACGAGGAGCGAGTCGAACAGTACACGCCGTACCTCCCCGTGTTCTCTGCAGCCGTGCTCATCCTCATGGGGCTTGGATTCATAACGGGACTGTACTAATCCACTAGCCGAGCCGTCTCAGGAGATGGACCACCGATATTAACGTTCAGTTGAGTATCGATTCAACGTAATGTCTGCACTCTCCCGGTACGTGCGTGGGTTTCCACGATCAGTGTACCTCGTTGCCGCTGGCCGCTTCTTCGACCAGTTCGGCAGCGGAGTCGTCTATCCGTTCGCCACGGTCTACTTTCATCTGGTCGTCGGAATCCCCCTCTCGGTCGTCGGCGTCGGATTGCTCGCAAACAACCTCGGCCTGGCGGCCGGCACCGTCGTCGGCGGCTACACCGCTGATCGGTACGGGCGGAAACCCGTCATGGTTGCGAGTATGGGGCTTTCAGCCCCGACACTTGCCGCGTACGCCCTCGTCACCACCGGCCCCGCATTCATCCTCGTCTCCGCGATAGCCGGCCTCACACTCGGACTCTATGGGCCAGCTGGTCAGGCGTATATCGCCGAAATCGTCGAGTCCGCTGACCGTGACCGCGCGTTCGCACTGCTGAAAGTCGCCCGGAACGCCGGCTTCGGAACCGGATTCGTCGCCGGCGGGCTCCTCTACGCTGTCCAGCACGTCCTCGTCTTCGTCCTCGACGGCCTCACAGCCGGACTGTTCGCGCTCGTGCTCGTCGCCTTCTTGCCACGCGTCCACGGTGGCACGCGCGACGTCCGACTGCGCGAGTCCGTGAGCGCCTGGGGACGTGCCATTACCCGCCGTCGAATCGTCGCCCTTGCGGTCTTGAATCTCCTGTTTGCGACGCTGTACGTCCAGATGCAGGCGACCGTTCCCGTCGTCGCCACGGAGATGCTCGGCCTGTCGTCCGCAGCACTGGGGACGCTGTACGTGATCAATCCGGTCGTCGTCGTCCTCTTCCAGTTGCCGCTGGCTGACTATGCGGCACGCTGGCGACGAACCCGGACGCTCGTCCTATCGGCGGGATTTTGGGCCATCAGCTACGTCGCAGTCTTTCTCGCGGCCAACGGCGGCCTGGCGGCACGGCTTGGTGTCGGACTCGTCGGCGCGTTCCTCTTCCTACGAACGATCGGTGAGATTCTTCACTCGCCGTTCATGACTGCACTCGGCAGCGGGATCGCACCGAAAATCGAACGAGGGTCACAGCTCTCGTTGATTGAAGTAGCGATGCGTGTTGGCCAGGGAGTTGGCGCGTTCGTCGGCGGACTGTTCTTCGACGCAGGAGCACAACGGTACCTCTGGCCAACGCTCATACTCGTCGCAGCACTCCTTGCCGGCGGCCTGCTCGTGTTCGAACAGAGCGTCTCACCTGAAGAAAATGGGGCTTCGCAATGAACGGGAACGAAATTACATAACAGGATACATCACTCGCGGACTGCGCGACTGATAGGGAGTATCAGAGCAATCCGTCGTTTCGGGCGAATCCCACCTAACAGTTGTTAGATACACTTTGCTGGATACAGCGCACCTATCGGTAATGGACTACCGCCGAGATAGCCAGCCTACGGTCATACACATCGTCATCCAGATGAAGAACTGACTGTGTGCCGATGTAGAATCCCTCACTCAGACGAATCACTTGGAGACTACGTACTGTCCCCAGATTGCTCGGGAACGGCAGGGAATTGAATACGGAATTCCCGCCTCGGAGAGGGGGACACGGTGAGGTCGACTTCCCGGATGAGTGTGTAGTACTTCCGACGACCTTCCATCCGAGCGGTAACGATACCCGCCTCCTCGAGCACCTCCAGATGATGGGTCGCCGTTTTCCCATCCATCCCGACTTCCTCCATGAGTTCCGAGACGTACATATCGCGGCGGGAGAGCGCCCGGAAGATGGAGAGCCGAGCTTTTGAGCCGAGGAGTTCTAACGGATTCATTTATCGTGGATAATCTTCCTAAGAATTCTTATTTGTATCGCCTCAGTACGCCTGCACAGGTGGCTCACACGTGGTTGAAATCCCCGAAGACGAGACATCTGAACCGGACACTCGGGATGTCATCACGGACGGCGTCTTCGAACAGGAGTTCTACCTGAGCAAGGAGCAAGCCGGTGAGTTCCTCATCCAGCTCGGTGAACAACTCCGCGACGGCACGGAACTCACGCTGTCCACTGAGGACTGGGAACTTCCCTTCAGGTTCGATGAGCCAGTCGAAGTCGAGGTCGAATTCCTCGGACACGGCGATCGGGAACTCGAAATCGAACTCGAACTTCGCGGCGCACACGACGACCCCGCTCCGGACGTCTCCTGACTGTTCTATGACCCGGGTTCGCACCTCGCAGTCGTTCGCGCACCAACCGGTGATCAGCCGATGAGCCTGCTCGGGACGATCACCGCGTCCCCCCTGCTCTCCGCGATCGTCTTTCTCATCGGCATCGTCATCGTCGTCTTCAGCATTGAGGAGTTCGTCGAGCACGTCGCTACCACCGCGGTCGGGCTCGGTGTCTCTTCGTTCATTCTCACGGTCGTGCTCGCCGGAACAGACCTCGAAAACGTGCTTCTGGGCGCGGCCGCCGTCGTCGGGAGCCTCCCGGACGTCGGCCTCGGGACGGTCTTCGGTGAAGCCGTCTTCATCCTATGTATGGCACTCGGTCTCGGTGGCGTCATCGTCCCCTTCGAGATCGATATTCCACCACGGTATCTCGCGCTCACGGCCGTCTCTCCCGGACTACTCCTGGTGTTGAGCGTTGACGGCGTGCTCAGTCGGTTCGACGGCGCGATCCTCACCATCGCGTTCGTCCCGGCGGTCTACCTGCTGTATCACTGGGAGAAAACCCGTTCCGAACACTACCTCGAACCCGAGGACGAACTCGAAGAAGAGATCGAGGAAGCCGCCGCAGGCGAGGAGGAGTACAGCCCGTTCGTCCGGCTCGGCATCCTCATCCTCACCGTTATCGGCATGACCGTCGGCTCCGAACTCGCCGTGCAGGGAACGAAAGGACTCCTTGCGTTCACGGGCATCGCACAGCTCGCGTTCGGTGCGACGGTGCTGAGCTTCATCGCCAGTCTCGAAGAAATCTTCCTCACCGTCGAACCCGTTCGAGACGGGACCCCCGCCGTCGCCGCGGGTAACGTCGTCGGAAGCATGATCTTCTTCGTCACGGCGAACGCGGGCATCCTCGCGCTCGTCCACCCACTCACCGTTTCGTCTTCGGTCTGGACGGTGCAGTACCCGTTTTTCCTGGTCGTACTCGGCGTTGTTATGCTCGTCCTGTATCGCGGGGTAGTGTCCCGCCCGATTGGCGCAGGACTCCTCGTCACGTATGGGCTCTACTGGGCGGTGAATTTCCTGTAAAACGAACTCAACCCACGTTCGGGGGTTCGAAGACCGTGTTCGATTTCAGAGGGCATAAGTAACGAGCGAAAGGCTGTACTGGTAGAACAGGCGATGGAGTCCGCCTGAGCCAACCGCCGAGTTCGTCGGCTGATGACTCCTTTTCCCGTGAGAGCTATGTCAACGAAAGAAGCACACCCACTCGTTCGACTAGAATCGGTCGCATTGATCGCAATCGGAGGCTTCGCCGGCTCGAACCTCCGGTATTTCACCGGGTCGCTCCTCCCCGGACTGCAGGGAACGCTCCTCGTGAACGCGCTCGGGAGTTTCGCACTGGGATTCATCCTGTACGAGACGATCTACTCCGGAGTCCTTGCGAACGAGACGCGGGCAGTCGTCTCAACCGGGTTCCTCTCGTCGTTCACCACGTACAGCACGTTCGCCCTACAGTCGGCGCAAGCCGCCCCGGTCTGGTTGATTCTGAACGTCATTGCGAACTACGCACTCGGCTTCACCGGCGTCCTGGTCGGTCGGTCACTGGCACGCCGCGTTGATCAGAGGTGGTCGTAGTGGTCGAACTCGATCCGGCACACATCGTCGGAACCGGTGGGGCACTCGGCGCACTCCTTCGGACGTTCGTCAGTCAACAAGTCGACATCGAGGAGTTCCCGCTCGGAACCATCACGGTCAACGTCATCGGGAGTTTCGCGTTGGGGCTGTTCACGTTCGTCTCACTGAATAACTCGCTGATGCTCCTCCTCGGAACGGGAGCGTGCGGGTCGTTCACGACGTTCTCGTCGTTTTCCTTCGAGACGGTCCGTCTCTGGGAGACCGGTGAACGGAGTCGAGCAACGGTGAATGCCGTCGGAAACCTCATTGGAGCGGGGCTTGCACTTGGACTCGCGTGGGGAGTCGCACAACTCGTCACCTAGGGGATTAGTCGTCTTCGTTGATTCGAACGACGTGAACCGGGACTGGAGACTGTCGAAGTACTTTCTCCGTGACGCTTCCGAGGAGGAATCGATTGAATCCGGACCGACCGTGTGTCCCCATCACGACCAGGTCGATGTCGTTATCCTCGGTGTACTGGAGGATCTCCTCGTGCGGGACGCCTCGGGTGATGCCCGTTACAGCGTCTACGTCGCGGGCGTCCGCTTCTGACTGCACGACCGCCGTCGCAGTCTCACCCGCTGATTCGAACTCGTCTTGCAGTGACAGCCACTTCGACTCGGGGAGCGTATTATAATCACGAGTATCGATGACGTAGAGTCCGTGGACAGTTGCATCCGTGAGGTCAGCCAGCTCAACGGCTTCCCGGATCGCTTTGCGGGCCCCGTCGCTTCCGTCAGTCGGAATCAAGATGTGTTCGTACATACGTAGTGGTTCTCTCGACAGAAGTATGAATTCACCCACTTGGTCTACGTGACGCACAATCCGAATCGAAAGGGAAGGTCAGGCCAGCAAGTCGGCACACAAGTAGAGTACACAGCCGATAGAGGGCTCCGCTCCAAACGCAGTCAGATGAATTCCGAATTCTGCGGGCCGTTCGTGATATGAACCTCGAACGGCTGGGTGCTGACATCATCCTGTTCGACGAGGTGCCAGTACGTCTCGGCCATCTCGTCGGGGTCGAGGAACGTCTCGTCCTCGCGGTCGGGGAACCGGTCGTGGACGCCCGGCGTGTCGATCTGCCCGTCGATGACGACGTGGGCGACATGAACCCCCTCGGGGCCGAACTCCTGGGCGATATCCATCGCCATCCCGCGGGCGGCGAACTTCGCGGCCGTGAATCCGATCGCGCCGCCGAGGCTCCGCACCGCGGAGGTCGCGCCGGTGAAGATGACTGTCCCGCCACCGTTCTCTAGCATATCGCTGACGGCCTCCTGTGAGCAGACGAACGCGCCTCGCCCATTGACTGCCCACGCCTGTTCGAACTCCTCGACGCTCACGTCCATTAGTCCCTTCCAGGAGGCGGCGCTCGCGTGGTTCACGAGAACGTCGACCGTCCCGAATGCCTCTCGGACCGCCGCGAACCCGTCCTGAATCTGCTCGACGCCGGTGAGATCGGTCTGGACGGCGAGCCCCTCGCCGGGTTCCGGCAGCTCCTCAGCGAGTTCCTCGATGTAGTCCGCCGAGCGAGCGAAGAGTGCGACCTGACAGCCCTCGGCTGCGAACTTTCGAGCGAGCGATGCGCCGAGTCCCGGACCGACGCCCGCGATGACTACTGTTTGGGTCATACGACTCATACACGTCCTATCGTGAAAATCGTGGTGACAATATATCCGACATAGGGTTACGAAGACCAGCTCGTCAACGAACAGGCGCTCGCGAGCATCGAGCGCGTCAGCGATGATCTGCAGGAGAAGGTCGACCAATTCGAGGAGCGTGAGGATGCGCTTCGCGAGCGATTCCAGGACGCGATGGCCTGACGCTGTAATAGTGCGGTAGTCGTCTCTTCTGTCTTTCTCGCCCGTGAAGGGTGGAGGGCGATAGCGATGGAGAAATCCGCAGACAACGACGGGGGTGACGACGAATTCCCCCCCGAAAAGCGCCTCGAAGCACCGAACTATCGACTGATCAAGGCCGGGATCGCGACGATCCCCGATATGGAGACACTCCGGGAGTGTGTTGCCTACGAGAACACGCACCAGAACCGGACGCAGATTCTGCGTCGCCTCCAGTGGAAAGCAGAAGAGTTGCGTGAGGAAGAGAAGTAGCCATCTCGCTTAACCAACAACCGGGGCCATCTAACACCGTTTGTTGGTTAATACTGAGAGTATCCCGTTTATCCGGCCCCTGAATGGGCGCGGGGCGGCCAGCAGCGGCCTCGCGAGTTCAGTTATGTCCCTCGATTTGAGGAAGGGGACTCCGCGCTACCGCTTCAGTTGAGGAAGGGGACTCCGCGCTACCGCTTCAGTTGAACCCCTCGTACTCCTTGAACACTTTCGTCTCGTGCCAGCCGTCGGCGGTGACGACCGTCGGTTCGAGCTGTGCGCCCCCGAAGTCCGGCTCGAACGCCTTCGAGACCGACTCCGCCAGTTCGACGGTGAGCTTGTAGACGTCCTTGTCGGCGGTCTCTCCGATTGCGTCGGCCGCGACAATCTCGTCGCGCGTCAGGAGGTCCGCCTTAGTGACGCCGTCTTCCCGCTCGAACTGCACGGTGAATATCTGCACGTCCGGCTGTAGACAGAGTGCGTGAACGCACTCGACCTCGTCCGGCCGTAGCGCGGTCGGAATGCTGACCAGCGGCAGCGAGGACGAGCGAAGAATGAACTCCGTTGTGATAGCCATTGTGTGGTGTCACGCCGGCCGGCGAGTTAACGTGCTGGGGTCTCCGCTGAGTGGGGGCGGCCCGACCCCTCGATTCAGGGACGGTCCAGCTCTTTGTCCCACGCTTTCCACGTCTTCAGAAGCGGGATGATGGTGTAGTCGTCGACGATTTCCTCGCCGTCGAAGAGGTCCCAGACGTACTCTTTCAGCGCGTTCAGGTCGGTGTGCCACGCGCTGAAGACGAGGTCGTACTCGCCGAGACAGGAACTCGCGTTGTAGACGAGTCCCTCGTCGATGAGCATCGTGATGAACTCGGTTCGAACGTCGGACGAGACGTGCTGGTCGAACGAGACGAGTATCTGCGCGTCGGCGAGGTCGGCCTCCTGGAGGACGATGACCGCGAGGATTTCGAGCACGTCGCTCTCTTGAAGTTTCTCGCGCCGGCGACGGACGGCGGTCCGGGAGAGGCCGACGCGCTCGGCGAGTTCGGTGTCGGAGATACGGCCGTTCTCGTTGAGCGCGCGAAATATCTCGTAGTCGTGCTCGTCGAGGTAGTTTTCGAGGACGGCCTCCGGCGTGTTCGGGTCGGGCGGCGCGTCGGCGGATGTGAGGTCGGGGTTTTCCATGGTCGGATGTATTCGTGGGGTTCGATTTGAAACTGCTGGTGCCGTAACTGAATCAAAACGACACATGAGTTGTGTCGAATTGGCTAGTTCACGCGTCGGGGACTGGGTGGTGGTACGAGTTGGTCCGGTCGCGGGACGCCGCGCGAAACGAGGCTTCGAGGGCGATTCAGCGGTTAGGACAGCGGTGGGACCGCGGCGACCGCGTCGTCACCACCCCGTCTCGTCCCGCGGAAGCGGGTCGTAGGAGACGTCGTACCCGAACGCTTCGGGGCCGATGACGTCGAGCGCCTCGGGCGTCGTGAGCAGTTCGGGCGCGGGCACGCCGAGGACGCGGACGCGCTGGCCGTACCGCAGGGCATCAGTCATCACCGGCGCGCCGGTGTCGGTGTCGACGAGGCAGATGAGGTCGGGGACCGTCGTGAGAAGCTCGCCGTCGTCGTCCCGCGCGACGAGGAACTCGTTTTGGAACTCGATTTCGAGGGTCGCGTCCGCCGTCAACCCCGTGAGCGTGACGCTCCCGAGGGCGAAGCCGTCGCGGTTGCGACGATGTACGTCCACGATTTTCCCGGCGAACAGTTCCTCGCCGCCGAGGAGTTCCCGGCCGGCGTCGACGGGGTCGGTGCCGGCGTCGCGGGCGCGTTCGACCGCCCGCCCGAGTTCGGTGGCGAGCGAGACGGTGTGGGGAACCGCGAACTCCGAGACGAACTCCCCGGTCATGAGCGGGAAGGCGTAGCCCGAGCGTCCGCCCATCTGGACGGTGATGGCCCGCGCGAGGTCTTCGAGGCGCTTGGCCGAGTCGATGTCCCGGTAGACGACCTGATTGCCGCGCTCGTCGGTCGTCGCCGCGTAGTTCACGGGCGTCCCGTAGATGAAGAACGTGTCCATCTGGAGTTCGGGGAACGCCCGGCCCATGCCGTCGGCGTCGACCACGGGGAGGTCGGTCATCGCCGCCACGCACAGCGGGGCCATGCTGTTCGCGCCGCCGATTTCGCCGGGGATGAGCGCGTCGACCGTCTCGCCGGAGAGGTCCTCGATGGCGCGAAGCGACTGTATCTCTTCGTCGCCGCCGGCGAACTTCTCGACGCTGATGGTGGGTGCGCCCATCCCGCCGACGCTCGCCACGGTGGCGTCCGCGGGGAGGTCCCGCGGGTCGACCAGTTCGACCGAGTCGGGGTAGGCGTCGTCTTCGAGGAGCGTCTGCAGGCGCAGGCGACCGAGGCGGGGGTTGCCGCCGCCGCCGGTGCCGAGGATGCCCGCGCCGGTGCCGAGCGTTTCGAGGTCGTCGAGCGTTATCTCCGTCAGGTGTGGGATGTCGAAACTCATGGGTGGTCCGCGAGTGGTTCGTAGGTCGCGTCGAGGCCGAACGACTGCGGCCCCCACACGTCGAGCGCGGCGGGCGTCCGCATTATCTCGGGCGTCCGGATGCCGAGCACGCGGACTCGCGCGCCGTACCGGAGGCTTTCGGTCGGAATCGGGCCGCCCGTCTCGCGGTCGAGGACGGTGATGAGGTCGGGGACGGTCGCCACGTAGCTCCCGTCGACGGTCGCGCCGAGGTTCTCGTTTTGGAACTCGATGCGCATCGCCGACCCCTCGTCGGCGTCGAGGCCGTCGATGTCGACGTGGCCGAAGACGAAACCGCGTTCGGTGCGGCGCTGTACGTCCACGATTTTCCCCTCGAACAGCGACCGCGCCTCGCCGTAAATCGACTCGCGAGTCACCTCGCGGATGGCGCTCATCGCATCGTCCTCGGCGAGTCGGAGCGCGCGGCCGAGGTCGCGGGCGAGCGACATCGTGCCGGGGATGGCCGTCTCTTTGACCTGCGCTCCGGTCATCGGGTAGTCGGAGACGTAGGCGACGCCGCCCATCCTGACCGTGACGCCGCGGGCCAGCCACTCTAACTGGTCGTTGTCGTCCGTCTCGATGAGGCAGGTGCTTCCCCGCTCGTCGCTGACGGCCGCGGGCGTCCCGCTGACGCCGTAGATGTTGAACGTCTCGTGTTGGAGTTCGGGGAACGCCCGGCCCATGCCGTCGGCGTCGACCACGGGAAGCCCGCGGCGGGCCGCGACGGCGAAGGGAAACGTGGAGTTGATGCCGCCGCACTCTATCGGCATCGTCGCGTCGGCGGTTTTCCCGCGTTCGCGCTCGATGCGCTCCATCGAGGTGACGGCCTCCCGCCCGCTCGGGAGCTTCTCGACCGAGACGGTCGGCGCGCCCATCTGGGCGGTCGGGACGACGAAGTCGTCCGCATCCAGTTCGTCCGGGGGGAGGAGTTCGACGGGGCCGAACTCCTCGATGGCCTGCTTCGCGACGAGTTTGCCGACGTGGGGGTCGCCCCCGCCGCCCGTGCCGAGGACGGTCGCCCCGAGCGCGACGTCCGCTATCTCCTCGACGCCGATTTCGACCGTCATCAGTGGTCGAGCGCCCCGGCAGCCTTCACCTTGATTCGCACCGCGTTGCCGGGCAGGTACGAAAGCGGGACCTCCTCGACGTCGACGATGTCCACGCTGTCGGGGTCCGCGCCGGCCGCGAGCGCGTTGTCGGTGGCCTCGTCTTTCGCGTGCTGGATGGCCTCTTCGCGGTCCATCTCGTCGAGGCTGTAGATGCGGTCGACCTCGCCGGAGACCTGTGCGATGGCGACGCCGACGGCGTTCGCGACCTCGTAGTGGTCGGGCTTGTGGACCTCGCTCGCGCCCGCGATGTCGTCGGGGACGAGGATGCTCCCGCCGCCGACGATGACCACGGGGACGGGCTCGGCGCTCGTCTTCATGCGGTCGACCTCGCGCTCGACGCGCTCTCTGACGTACTCGCGGGCGGCCTCGACGATTTCACCGTCGACGGCCGGCGTCTCGGAGCCGATGTCGATGGTGCCCGCGGCGACTTCGAGGTCGGTCGCGGTCAGCGTCTCGCCGCCGAAACACCTCGCCTCTTCGGTCAGCTTGTAGCCGACGCTCTGAGGGCCGACGGTGACGCCGTCGTCGGTCGAGACGATGGAGCCGCCGCCGATGCCGATGGCGATGATGTCGGGCATACGGAAGTTGGTTTTCACCTCGCCGATTTCGACGGCGACACTGCTCTCACGAGGGAAGCCCTCGGTGACCGCGCCCACGTCAGTCGTCGTGCCGCCGACGTCGACGATGATGCCGTTTTCGACCGCAGAAAGGTACGCCGCGCCGCGGACCGAGTTCGAGGGGCCGCTGGCGACGGTGAAGATGGGGTAACGGATGGCGTAGTCGACGCTCATCAGCGTCCCGTCGTTCTGGCCGAAGTAGAGGTTCGCGTCGATGCCGCGTTCGTCCATCGCCTCGACGAAGGCGTTCGCGGCCTCCGAGGCGACGCTCGTGAGCGCGGCGTTGAGCGTCGTCGCGTTCTCGCGTTCGAGCAGGCCGACGCTCCCGATTTCGTTCGAGACGGAGATGGGCACGTCGTCGCCGACCTCCTCGCGGACGAGTTCGGCGACCCGCGTCTCGTGGTCGTCGCGGACGGGCGAGAAGACGCTCGTCACGGCGAAGGCGTCCACGTCGGCGAACTCGCGAATCTGGGCTCTGACCTGCTCCTCGTCGAGGTCGTTGAGGAGGCGGCCGTCGAACTCGTGGCCGCCGTCGAGGATGGCGACGTTGTCGCCGATTGCCTCGGCGAGGTCGTCGGGCCACTCCAAGAGCGGGCGGATGCTCTGGGTCGCGGGCGCGCCGATGCGGATGACGCCGACCTCGTTGAGGCCGCGCCGCTCCGCGATGGCGTTCGTCGCGTGGGTCGTGCCGAGCATCACGTAGTCGAGTTCGTCCTCGGAGACGCCGCTGTCGCCGAGGACCACGTCGAGGGCGCTGAGGATGCCCGACGTGATGTCTTCGGTCGTGGGGGTCTTCGTCTTCGCGAGGAGGTTGTCGTCGCCGTCCATGACGACGGCGTCCGTGTTGGTGCCGCCGACGTCGATTCCGATTCGGTAGTCAGTCATGTTTGGGTTGCTGGAGAGTTTCGATTGGTTCGTAGTCGATGCTGTAGTCGAAGTACCCCGGCCCGACGAGGTCGAGTCCCTCGTCGGTCCGCCACTTCGGCGAACACGGCATGCCGATGACCCGCACCCGGTGGCCGTAGGCGAGTCGCTCGGTGGTGACGGGGTCGCCCGTCTCGGCGTCCACGACCGTAATCAGGTCGGGGGTGCTCGCCACGACGCCGCGTTCTGAGTCGCGGGCGACGAGGTTCTCGTTCTGGAAGTCGAGGGTGAACGTCCGGCCCTCGCAGTCGTCGATGCCGTCGAGCGTCGCCTCGCCGACCGCGAAGCCGCCTTCGGTCCGGCGCTCCACGTCGGTTAGCTTCCCCGCGAACAGCTCGTAGCCGTCCGTGAGGTCGAGGACCGCCTCGACGGGGTCCCGCGAGCGGTGCTTGGCGGTGCGAATCGCCTCGCCGATGTCGTGGGCGAGGGACATCGAGTCGAGAATCGCGTGCTCGCGGACCTCTGCGCCGGAGAGCGCGTAGGTGCCGATCATGCACGCGCCGCCCATCTCGATGCTCGTCACGCGGGCGAACGCCTCGGCGTACTCGTTGCTGACGGTGTTCACGAGAAGCGAGTTACCCTTCTCGTCGGCGATGCTCATCGGGGTGGCGCTGACGCCGCCCATCGTGAGCGTCACCATCTGCACCTCGGGGAACGCCCGGCCCATGCCGTCGGCGTCCACGAGGGGAAGCCCGAGCGCGGCGGCGACGGCGATGGGGACGGTGCTGTTCAGCCCGCCAGCCTCGATGCTCATCGTCGCGTAGGCCTCCTGTCCGAGGTGCGTTTCGAGCGCCTCGAAGGCGGAGCGCGCCTCGGTTCCCTTCGGCATCTTCTCGACCATCACGGTCGGCGCGCCGAGCATCGCGCTCGGGATGACGAGCGCGTCGTCGGGCACGTCCCGCGGGTCGATGAGGTCGACGGGACCGTGCTCTTCGATAGCCTGCTGTGCCATCAGCTTCCCGATGTAGGGGTCGCCGCCGCCGCCCGTCCCGAGGACGGTCGCGCCGGTGGCGAAGTCGTCGATGTTGTCTGTGGTTATCTTCATGGCTCGTTGGTGTTCGATGCGACTGTCTCGTCGGCGACCGCCGCGACGGCCACCTCGGGCACGTCGTCGAACGCGTCGGCGTACGCCTCGTCGTAGATGTGACACCGGACGCTGGGGCCGGCGTCGACCGCGACGAACTGCGGTTCGTCGGCCGAACACGCGTCCGTCGCGTAGGGACACCGCGTGTGGAACCGACAGCCCGTGGGCACGTCCCGCGGGCTGGGGATTTCGCCCCGGAGCGGTTCGTGCCGCGGCTTGTACGCCTCTTCCTCGTCGGTCGTGACCGGAATCGCCGAGAGGAGCGCCCGGGAGTAGGGGTGTCGCGGTCGCTGGAAGACCTCCTCCGTGGGGCCGCGTTCCTGAATCTCGCCGAGGTACATCACGGCCGTCTCGTCGGCGAAGTTGCGGACCAGAGAGAGGTCGTGGGTGATAAACAGGTAGGTGAGGCCGAACTCCGCCTGTAACTCCTCGAGGAGCGTGATAATCTTCGCCTGCACGCTCACGTCGAGGGCGCTCGTCGGCTCGTCGAGCAAGAGTAGTTCCGGCTCGACGGCGAGCGCGCGGGCGATGTTCACCCGCTGTTTCTGCCCGCCCGAGAGCTCGTGGGGGTACTTGTTCCAGTACTCGTCGTTCAACTCGACGCGTTCGAGCAGTTCGACCACGCGCTCCCGGAGGTCTGACGTCGCCACGCCGCGGGCCTTTAGCGGGACCGCGAGCGACTTGCCGATGGTCCGCCGGGGGTTCAGGCTCGACGTGGGGTCCTGAAACACCATCTGGACGCGCGACCGGAGGCGAGCCAGTTGCTCGTCGGTCGCGTTGGTGATGTCCTCGCCGTCGAACCTGACCGTCCCGCCGGTCGCGCCGGTCAGGCCGATAATCGTCCGCGCGACGGTACTCTTTCCGGAGCCGGACTCGCCGATGAGCGCGAGGGTCTCCCCGCGAGCGATGTCGAACGAGACGCCGTCGACCGCTTTCACGTGGTCGGACGTGCGCTTGATGATGCCGCTTTTGACGGGGAAGTACTTCTCGAGGTCGTCGACTTCGAGCAGGGGTTCGGACACGTCAGTCACCCCCCGTCTGCTTGCTCGGTCGCCGGGTCATGTGGCTCCGGGTCTCCTCGACGGTCGGCCGTTCGGACGCCGGGACGGCCTCGTCGTAGAGGACGCACTCGACGCCGGTCTGCGGGCCGCGCTCGTACATCTCCGGGCGGGCCTCTTCGCACTCGGCGGTGGCGTAGGGACACCGCGGCGCGAACCGACAGCCCGGCGGCGGGTCGAGGTACTCGGGAATCGAGCCGTCGATACCGGTCGCCATCTCGCCGCCCGTCAGGCGCGGAATCGACGCGATAAGGCCCTGTGTGTAGGGGTGTTTCGGGTTCTCGAACAGCTCGTCTGTCGGCGCGGTCTCGACGATGCGGCCGCCATACATGACGTACACACGGTCGCTCACCTGTCGGGCGACACCGAGGTTGTGGGTGATCATCAGGACGCTCAGGTCGTGGTTCTCGATGAGGTCCTTCAGCAGGTCGAGAATCTGGTCGTGAATCGTCACGTCCAGCGCGGTGCCGATTTCGTCGGCGATGAGCAGGTCTGGCTCGTTCAGCAGGGCCTGCGCGATGAGCGCGCGCTGGCGCATCCCGCCGGACAGTTGGGTGGGATACGAGTCCATGATGTTCTCGGGGTCCGGCATCTGGACCTCGCGGAGCATCTCCAAGACGCGTTCGCGCGCCTCGTCGCGTTCGCCGCTGAAGCGGCGGCGGAAGAACTCCACGACGCCCGTGTCGCTGTCGCCGCCGAACTGCGCGGTGTCGGTGAGCTGTTCGCCGATGGTGAACGTCGGGTTCAGACTCGACATCGGGTCCTGGAAGACGAGGCTCATCCGCTGGCCCTTGACGCGCTCGAACTCGCGGTCCGAAAGCGACAGCAGTTCCGTCCCGTCGAACGTTATTTCGCCGCTGACGCGGGCGGGCGGCTGATTCAGGAGGCGGAGAATGGACTTCATCGTCACCGACTTCCCACAGCCGGTCTCGCCGGCGATGGTGACGACCTCGCCTTTCCCGATAGAGAGGTTGACGCCGTCGATGACCTCCGCGAGGCCGTCGAACGACTCGAAGCCGACTTCGAGGTCTTCGACGGTCAAAAGCGGGTTCTCGGCGACCGGCTCGTCGAGTCTCATCGGTTCACCTCAACGTCGAAGAGGTCACGCAGGCCGTCGCCGAGCATGTTGAACCCCATCACGAGGACGAAGATGGCGAGCCCGGAGAAGACGCTCACCCACCACGAGTCGGGCAGGTAGGAGGTCCCTTGGCTGACCATCGTCCCGAGGCCGGGCTGGGGCGGCTGGACGCCGACGCCGATGAACGACAGGCCCGCGCCGATGAGGATGACGAAGCCCGCGTCGAGGGTCACTTTGACCAGAATCGGAGACAGCGTGTTCGGGAGAATCTCCCGAAAGAGGATGTGCGGCGTGCTCGCGCCGGCGAGCTTCGCGGCCTGCACGTACTCCTCGCTTCGCTCGCTGGCGACGATGCTCTGGACGAGGCGGGCGTGCCACGTCCACCACAGCGCCGCGATGGCTATCATCGCGTTCGTCAGCGTCGGCTCCAAGGCCGACGTGATTGCCAACGCCATCACGAGCGGCGGTAAGGCGAGCGCCGTGTCGGTCGCCCGCATGATAATCGTCTCGACCCAGCCGCCGTAGTAGCCGGCGACGAGGCCGAGTAGCACGCCCACGGGGACGCCGAAGCCGAGGACGACGCCCACGAGCATGAGCGACAGCCGGTAGCCGAAGAGGATGCGCGAGAGCACGTCGCGGCCGACGTGGTCGGTCCCCAGCGGGTGGTCGAGGCTCGGCGGCTGGAGCGTGTTCGAGAAGTCGGTGAACTTCCCGGCGTGTTCGGGATACGGCGCGACGACGGGCGCGAAGACGGCGAGCAGGACGATGGCGACGATGATGCCGAGGCCGACGACGCTCATCGGCCTGCTCGTAAAGCGCTTCCACGACCGTTGCCAGAGTTCGCGGCGCTCGGCCGAGACGACCCGGTCGAGGACGCTCGCTGACTCGGCGCTCATGTCGACCCCTCCATCGCCAGTCTAATGCGCGGGTCGACGCGCCCCAGTAGCACGTCGACGAGGAAGTTGATGCTCACGAACGCGACGCCGATGGTCATCGTGACGCCGACGACGGCGTTGAAGTCGTTGTTCAGCACCGCGGTGACGCCGTAGGACGCCAGTCCGGGCCACGAGTAGACGAGTTCGATGAGGAACGCGTTCCCCAGAAGCGAGGCGTACAGGAGCCCCAGAATCGTGAGCGTCGGGATGAACGCGTTCTTGAGCGTGTACTTGTACGTCACGAGCCACGAGGGGAGGCCGAAGCCGCGTTCGGCCTCGACGTAGTCCTGGTCTTTCACGTCAATCATGCTCGACCGGGTGATGCGCATCACCTGTCCGATGCCGGCGAGCGAGAGCGCGAGCGCCGGGAGGATGATGTGCGCCCACGCGTCGACGTGGGCCGCGAGGTTCCCCGACAGCAGGGTGTCCACGAGCAGGAAGCCCGTGAACCGCGAGACGCCAGACCCGAACTCCGAGCCGAGCCGCCCCGTGATGGGGAGCCATTCGAGCAGGTAGCCGAATATCAGCTGGAACATGATTGCGATGAAGAAGCCGGGCACGCTCACGCTGAAGAACGCGACGAGCCGCGTCGCGTTGTCGGCGAGGCCGTCTTTGTTCTGCGCGGCGATGACGCCCAGCGGGATGCCGATGACGACGGTGAGGAACATCGACACGGTGATGAGTTCGAGCGTCGCCGGCAGGTAGTAGACGATGTCGGTGCTGACCGCGCGCTTCGTTTCGAGGCTCGTGCCGAGGTCGCCGACCAGCAGGCCCCGCATGTAGTCGAGGTACTGGAGGGGAATCGGTTTGTTCAGGCCCATCTCGACCGCGAGCGCCTGCACCTGTTCTTCCGACGCGAGCGCGCCGAGAGCCATCCGCGCGGGGTTCCCGGGGAGCACTCGTGACGTGGTGAAGATGATTACCGACAGGCCGATGAGACTCACGAGGATGCCCGCGAGCCGGCGCACGAGATACTGCCAGTACTTCATTCTTGGTAGAAGTCGGGGAACCAGTAGTCGAAGCTCATCGACGGGCGGAAGGTGTAGCCCTTCACGTCCTCGGCGAAGGCGTGTTTCTTCGACTGGGTGAAGATGAACAGGTCGGGATACTGGTTCGCGATGCGTTCCTGTACCTCTGCGTACAGTTCGGCGCGGGCGTCGGCGTCGACCGTCGAGCGCGCCTCGTCGATGAGGGAGTCGACCGTCTCGTCTTCGAGGTGTTCCATGCTCATCCACGTCGAGGCGGCCTCGGAGTGGTACTGGTTGTAGAACACCGTGTCGGGCGAGGGGTACACCGGCCCGTAGAACACCTGATTGATGTGCGGCGTGTCCTCGACGCTCGTGGCGAGTTCGGTCATCGTCCCCCACGTCTGCGGGTTCAGTTCGACGTCGATGCCGATTTCGTCCATGTTCTGCTGGAACAGAAGCCCCATCTTCTCTTCGAGGCCGTAGTCCTTCACGTAGGTGTTCTGGACGGTGATGTCACCCTCCTCGTAGCCGGCGTCGGCGAGAATCTGCCGCGCCTTTTCGGGGTCGTATGTCGGCTGGACGATGTCGTCGTTGTGGACGCCGAACGACGACGGGAGCGGGCCCTGTGCGGGGAGCGACCCCGGCGCGATTTCGTTGCGCGCCGTCTCGTAGTCGAAGCCGTAAGCCATCGCCTCGCGGACGGCGGGGTCGTCGGTCGGGGCCTTCTGGGTGTTGATCTTGAAGTAGAACGTCGTCACCGTCGGTACCGACTCGACGCGGACGTCGTCTTCGGCCGCGAGCGCCTCGTAGGTCTCCTCGCTTTGGTACTGGCTCGACATGTCGAGTTCGCCCGTCTTCATCAGCGAGCGGACGGTCGGGTCGTTCGTGATGATTTGGACGGTGACGTTGTCGTACGCGCCGTCTTTGAACGACCCCCAGTAGTCGGCGTAGCGGCTGAACGAAATCTGCGCCTGCCGCTCGAAGCCCGCGAGTTCGTACGGGCCGGAGCCGGCGTCGTTGTCGTTGAGGAACGACTGGCCGTAGTCGCCGCGGTCGCCGAAGTCGCCGTCTGCGGCGTTGTCGAGGACCAGCTGTTTGTCCACGACGAACAGGAGCACGAGCGTCGCGAGGAACGGTGAGTGGACGCGGTCGAGCGTGAACGACACCGTCCGCTCGTCCTCGACGGTCACGTTCTCCTTCGAGAGCACGTTCCCGAGGAGCGATGAGTAGCCCTGATTGATATCGAGGAAGCGCTCGGCCGAGAACTGCACGTCCTCCGCCGTGACGGGATTGCCGCTGTGGAACGTTGCGCCCTCGCGGAGCGTGAACGTGTAGGTCCGGTTGTCGTCCGAGACGGTCCAGTCCTCGGCGAGGTGCCCCTGTAGGTTCCCCTCCGTGTCGGGGAACACGAGCGGGTCGTAGAGGTTGACCAACGCGAGCACCTGCGTGTAGTCCGTCCCCTTCGCGGGGTCGACGGTCCCGAAGCGCTGGGTCGCGCTCATGCGGAGCGTCGAACTGCCGCCGTCGCCGCCGGACGACGACTCTGTCTCCGTCTCCTCGCTGTCGCCGCCCGAGGCCGTGGTCTGTTCTTGGCCGTCGTAGCTCTCGCCACCGCCGGAACAGCCGGCGAGACCGGCGATACCGGCCGTCCCGAGGGCCTTGAGGAAGTTCCGCCGGCTCGCCGCGTCTCCGAACCGAGCGCGGACCGACTCCGACCCCACCTGCGACCGCATCTGTGTGATGTCTTTTCTCGACATACGTTACTCATTCTCACAGAGTTGCAATGGAACATAAAGGTACCGTATAGTAACCTAAAATAATATTCTCGGTTCAAAACGGAATACCATGCGAACAATATGGCACAATGTGGTTGTCTGTCGTCTGCCACACGTCTAGTCGTGTCTCTGTAATCGACAGACTGCACGACCGTCCGAAGAACCTCGCCGGCCGTCGTGGACGACTGGAGGTGTAGTTTCCCGCCCGCTGGCGCTCGTTCGCCGCTCTCGACTGTCTTTCTTCCGTCACTGCGACGAGAGCCCGTTCCCGTTTATACAGTTATCGGTCGTCTGAACACGACAATTATCAGAAAACAATTTTGTAGTGGAACATGACTATTTTGAAATTGACTACTCAGTCAGCACAAACATGAGTCCCACTTTGAATTAAAAACAGTATATTGGGTCTGATGCCATCTGAATATTTGCAAATTCTGAAATGTAGTTTAATTATTCAAATTATCCAAATAATTATGAATCCTAATAGATTGTATTTTATAATTTATGTTGATATAGTTTTGGAATTTATATGTTTCGTATCGTTGTGATGGCACTATCGTGCCAAGTCTTTATCGGCCACGGGCGAGCCGACTTTCGTGCGGTTCCTGTGCTCAGAACTGTCCCTAAAATCGGAAATAACATTGACAAATTGGCGGTTGATGAGAGTCGGACGACGCTTAAGTCCCCGCGGGGACAACGACCCCTCGATGGCATGGAAGTTCGAGCGAGTCGCGGGTCCGTTTCGGGCCACTGAGGGTCCGATTTGGACCGGGGACGCGGTTCGATTCACGGAGATACAGGAGCATCAGGTCCTCGAATACGACCCGGTGACGGGGGAGACGAGCGTCTACATCGACCCGACCGCCGGCGCGGTCGGCCTCCACGAGGGACGCGACGGCGAGCTGTACGCCTGCGAGGCCGAGGGTCACCGAATCGCCGCGCTGACCCCGGACGAACCCGCGTCGGTCGTCGTCGACGAGTTCGCTGGGACGCCGCTCAACGGGCCGAACGACCTCGAAATCGACCGCGATGGCGACGTCTGGTTCACCGACCCCGACGATAAGGACCGGGGATTGCTCGGCCACACCTCCGTCTTCCGCGCCGAACGGCCGGCTGTGGACGCGGACGCGAGCGGCGACTGGCAACTCGTCCACCTCACCGACGAGATGGACCGCCCGAACGGCATCCTCCTCTCGCCGGACGAGACGCGGCTGTACGTCGCCGAATGCACCTACGGCTCGGACCAAGACACCGACCTGCGGGCCTACCCGATTCGGGACGACGGGTCGCTCGGCCCCCGCGAGCTACTGCACGACTTCGGCGACCACCGCGGCATCGACGGCATGACACTCACGGCGTCGGGCGAAATCGTCGCCTGCGCCGGCTGGGAAAAAAGCGGTCCGGGACCGTCGATTTACGTGTTCTCCCCGGAGGGCGAAGTGCTCGAACGCCACCCGTTTCCCGAGAGCCGCCCGACGAACTGCACGCTCGGGGGGCCGGACGGCTCGACGCTCTACGTCGCGGACATGACGGGCAGTCTCTACGCGGCCGAGACCGACCGCTCGGCGTACGTTCGGTTCTGACCGAAACGGGACCGTGAGGACAGAGACGCTGGGTTGGATGCCGCCGGAACCGAACCCGAACGCGGCGACTCCGACGCGGGCGTCTCAGCGGAGCGGTTCGAACGCGTCGACCCCCGCCTGGGACGCGTCCATGTCTTCGGACACCGCGCCGCCGCTCGCGCCGACCGCGCCGACGATGACGCCGTCGTGTTCGAGCGGGAACCCGCCGCCGAAGACGACGACGCGACCGTTGTCGGTCGTGTGGAGGCCGTACACGTCGCCGCCGGGTTCGGCACCTTCCTTCAGTTCGTGGGTCGGCTTCTTCACCGCGGCCGCGGTGTAGGCCTTGTTCTGTGCGATGTTGCTCGCGACGAGCTTCGCACCGTCCATCCGGCGGAACCCGAGGAGGTTCCCCTCGCTGTTCGTCACCGCGAGGTTCAGCGGCACGCCGAGGTCTTCGGCTTTCTCCTCCGCCGCGTCGAGAATCGTCTTGGCTTCGGCTAGCGTCAGCTCTTGTACCATCGACTCGACCGTCGGCGTCTCGGAGCAAAAAACCACCGTTCGCGGGGAGAACAGCCGTCTTAGCGGACACAGGCGGAGATACGTCTCTCCGATCCGAATCGAACGCCGCGGGCTCGACTGCGCGTTTTGCGTTTCTCTGTCGTCGTCGCGTCGGCTTGAACGTACGGGTTATCTCGGGAGGGCGTTCCCCGACCGCTCGAACGACTCCACGTCGCCGGCGTCGGCGGCATCGACGAGGTCGTTGTTGACGAACAACCGCTCGCCGGTCGTGTTCGACAGCGAGAGGAACGTCCCCGTTCCCTCGGTCGCCCGGGCGTTCCGAACCGTGATGTCCGCGGTGTCGACGAGCGAAATCGCCGCCGTGTCGTCGTCGCGGTGGGCCTGTCTCCCGACGAAGCCGTCGACGAGCAGGTCGTCCACGCCTTCGCAGGCCAGTCCGCTCCGGTAGTAGTCGGCCAGGTCGCCGTCGTCATCCCACTCGACGGTCACGTCGCGCATCGTCACGTCGCGGGCGTTCTCGACGTGGACGCCGGCGATGTCGTTGGTGAAGATGGGCGTGACGACCGAACTCGGCTGGAGGTCGAAGTTGCCGCCCACCTCGTCGGCGTGGTCGCTCCCGGTGAGTTCGATGCGGACGTTGTCGAACTCGATGGTTTCGATGTCCGAGTCCTCGGAGCCGTAGACGAGCGCGCCGTTCTCGCTTCGCGCGACGATGTTCGAAAAGCGCACGTTCCGAATCCCGCCGAGGTCAGTGTCGTCGTCCCGCGGGACCGACGTGACGTAGATTGGTTCGCCCTTGCCCCACCACGGGCCGGGGAGCATGTTGGAGTTGACGACGATGTCGGTGAAAAGCACGTTCTCGACGACGCCCGAATCGCGGTGCTGGATGCCGAGACCGCGGTTCGACTCCTGCACGACGATGTTCTGGAACAGGCAGTCGCGAATCGTGTCGTCGGTGCCCGAGCCGAACTTGATGGCGCAGGCGCTCGACCGGAGCGTGCAGTTCGTCACGACGATGCCCTCGCAGGTCGTCGGCTCGTCGGGGCGCGCGCCGAAGGTGATGCTGTCGTCGCACGACTGGATGGTGCAGTCGGAGATGTGGACGTTCCGCGTGTCGCCGAGCGCGATGCCGTCGCAGTTCGGGATGAGCAGGTGGTTGAGGATGTCGACGCCGCGGATATCGACCTCCTCGGTCCCGTGGAACGACAGCGTCCACGCGGGCATATCGCGGATGGTCACGTCGCGGACGCGGACGTTCGTGCAGTTGTTGAACCGGAACATCGGGCCGGGGCGGAAGTCGGGTTTGGCGACCGGCCAGCCCTCGGTCCCTCCCGTCCGCGAGAGGTAGGCGTCGCCCTGTCGGGCCTCGTGGGGGCCGTTCGAGATGAGCGGGTGCGACGCGCTCTCGTTGGAGTGGCCCTGAATGGGCGTGTCCATCCGCATGAACTCGGTCCCGAGGCCGTCGAACTCGCCCTCGCCGGCGATGGTGACGTTCTCTACGTCCTCGGCGAGGAAGAAGATGCGCTCGTCGTCGGGGCCGATGAACTTGTCCGTGTACTCGGACTCGTCTTTCGCGGGGCTGACGACCGCCCCGGCTTCCAGATACAGCGTCACGTTACTTCGGAGATGGACGGTTCCGACGATGTATGTCCCGCTGGGGACGGTGACGGTTCCGCCACCGGACTCAGAGCAGTCGTCGATGGCCGTCTGGAACGCCTCGGTCTGGAGGTCGTCCGTTTCGTTGGCGTAGGCTGTCACGTCGAAGGCACTCGCTGTGGGCGGCATGTACCCGTACCGTCGCGGTGACCTATCTTTATACTACTGGTGGTCGGAGTTCGGCCGTGAGTGATGCTCGCCCAAACGTCCTGTTCGTGATGACTGACCAGCAACGGTCGGACGCGATTGGGGCGCTCGGAAACAGTCGAATCCACACCCCGAACATCGACCGCCTCGTCGACCGCGGCGTCTCCTTCACCAACGCCTACTCGCCGGACCCCATCTGCATCCCGGCGCGACACACGATTCGAACCGGCTGTGAGGCCGTCTCGACGGGTTATCTCGGGAACGAAAAGCGCGACGCCAGACACCTCGAACAGCGGTGCGGCCCCTTCCTCGCCCGAAGCATGCGCGAGCGGGGCTACCGGACGTTCCTCGTCGGGAAGTACCACGCCCACCCGCGCGACATCGACCTCGGCTACGACCACCGCCTGAGTTTCGAGGCGTTCCGCGAGGAGACCGGCCACGAGGTCAAGACGACCGCCCGGCAGGGCGCGATGGTCCACCTCCCCCAACAGAACCGACTCCCGCCGGACGACAACTACGAGGCGTGGATGACCGACCGCGCGGTCGACCTCGTCGGCCGCGACACCGACGAGCCGTTTTTCGGCCTCGTCTCGTACGAACCGCCGCACCCGCCGTTCGCGCCGTCGCCGCCCTTCGACCGGATGTACGACCCCGAGCGGCTCGAAACCCCGGTCAAAGGCGACCGAGAAACCGACCATATGGACGAGAAGATTCCCGCCCAGAACCACCACTTCTGGACGACCCGCGAGGGGGGCATCGACGACACCACCGCTCGGGTCATCAAGGCGTACTACTACGGCATGATTTCCGAGGTCGACCGCCGAATCGGTCGCCTGCTCGACGCGGTCGAAGCCCGCGACGACGCCGATAACACCCTCATCTGTTTCTTCTCGGACCACGGCGAACTCCTCGGCGACCACCGCGGCTGGGAGAAGTCGTCGTTCTTCGAGTCGTCGTGCCGCGTCCCGTTCCTCGTGAGTTGGCCCGCGGAGCTACCGGCCGGCGAGCGCCGCGACGACCTCGTGGCGTTGACTGACCTGTTCGGCATCGCGACGACCGCCGCGGGCGACCGAGAACTCCGCGACGGCGTCGACGTGCTCGGGACGATTCGGGGCGACGCGGAGCCGAGAGCGCGGCTGTTCGGCTACCACCGGACGCCGCGGCTCCCGCCGAACTTCACCGGGATGGTCCGCGAGGGTCGCTGGAAGTACGTGTTCATGCGCAACGGCGGCCGCGAACAGCTGTTCGACCTCGCGGCCGACCCGAACGAACTCGGCGAGTGCGCCGCCGACAACCCCGAGGTCGTCGCCGAACTCCGCGCCGCGCTGGCGGAAAAGCTGACCGACGCGGGGGCCGACGAGTTCGTCGAGAACGGGTCGCTCCGACGCGCGCCGTACCAAGAAATCGACATGGGCCGGCTCGTCCGCGAGCCGTATCCCGAGGAGCCGGCGGACGTGCTGGACTGACGCGCCGTCGCCGCCGGGCTTTGTCCCCTTTCGGCTCCAGTTGTTCGGCTCCAGTTGTTCGATCCCCGTTCGGTCCCCATCATCCGGCGGTCGTCGGCCTCCGAAGCCGTCGGTCTCGCCGTACTTTTATGAGCGTTCCGCGTAACCGACTACCACGAATGGAGATTAGCGACATCCGTACCATCCGGTTCAGCTGTGAGTCCCACATCGACCCCGACGAGAAGGGCCACGGCCATCCCGGCGAGCCGAGGGAGTCGACACGGACCATCACCCACGTCGTCGTCGACGGCGGCCCGGACGGCTACTGCCGCGGCGGCCACGAGGCGGCCAACGAGTTCGCGAAAAAGCACCTCGTCGGCGAGAACCCGCTGTACCGCGAGAAGCTCTGGCAACTGCTCTGCCGGGCCGAGCGACTGAACAAGGGAACGCTCACGGACAAGCGCGTCGCGCCCATCGACTGCGCGCTCTGGGACGTCGCCGGCAAGGACGCCGGCCTCCCGGTCTACCAACTCATCGGAGCGGCCCGCGATTCGGTCCCGGCGTACGGCAGTACGATGGTCGGCGACGACGACCCCGACGGACTCGGCTCGCCCGAGGCGTACGCCGACTTCGCCGAGGAACTCGTCGCGGAGGGCTATCAAGCCGTCAAGCTCCACACGTGGATGCCGCCGTTCGGCGACGACCCCGAACAGGACATCGCCGCCTGCCGGGCCGTCCGCGAGCGGGTCGGCGACGATATCGACCTCATGCTCGACGCCCACCACTTCTACAGCCGGAGCGAGGCCAAGAAAATCGGAAAGGCGCTCGAAGACCTCGACTTCCGCTGGATAGAGGAGCCGATGGACGAACACTCGATGTCCTCCTACGAGTGGCTCTCGAACGAACTCGACATCGCCGTCGTCGGCCCCGAGACCGCCGAGGGTCGGATGCACACCCGCGCCGAGTGGATAAAGCGGGACATCGCCGACATCATCCGCGTCGGCGTCTACGACGTGGGCGGCATCACGCCGGCGCTGAAGGCGGTCGGTCTCTGCGAGTCGTTCAACATCGAGTGCGAGATTCACGGCCGCGACGCGCCCAACCTCCAACTGCTCGGGACGATGGCGTTCCCCGGCCGGTACTACGAGCGCGGCCTCCTGCACCCGAACCACGACTACGAGACGTACTTCCCCGGCCTCGAACACCCGCCGGACGAAATCGACGAGAACGGCGTGGTCGAACTCCCGCAGACGCCCGGCCTCGGCTACGCGTTCGACTGGGACTACATCGACGCTAACCGCGTCGCGTAACCGCGTCGGCAGGCGGGACGGGACGACCTTCCGGGCGCGACGAGAGAACGAAGACGCGACGGCGGTCGCTCGCGGGACGCTGTTTCTTTTTTGCGTCGGCGATTCAGTTCGGCGCTCGATGTCGGTGACGGCCTCGCGCGGTCAGTTGTACGCGCCCCAGAGTCGGAGTAGCAGGTAGGCGCCGACGCCGACGCCGACGAGCGAAATGCCCCAGACGCCGAACATCCCCGCGAGCGTTCCGTCGAGGACGAAGCGCGCGAGGAGAATCATGCAGACGCCCGAGAGCACGGTCATGATGAAGTTCCGGTGCGAGGACGCGGCCTTCCGGAGCGAAGGCACGCGCGATGCGTTGACTGACATGCGTACTCACACGGTAGCCCTCCGCACACAAATAGATACTGTTCGCTCTGGGGTCGTTCGACCGATTCGGACGGCTCTGCGGGGCGAAAACGGGTCCTCTGAAAACGGGCCGGGCGGTTGCGGACGGTGTGGGTCAGTCGTCGACGATGCTCGGACTGTCCCAGTACTCGTGGGTGTCGTCTGCGCGGAAACACCGCGCGGCGTGGCCGTCCTCGTTTTCGAACGCGCCCGGGTCGTTGGTCTCACAGACCTCTCGTGCCTTCGGACACCGCGGGTGGAAGTGACAGCCGCTGGGCCGGTTCGTCGGGTCGGGGATGTCGATTTTCCGAATCGGAAGGTCGTCGTCCTCGTCGCCCTCGTAGAGGTTCGGCGTCGCCCACTTCAGCGCCTGCGTGTAGGGGTGTTGGGGGTCGCCGATGACCTGCTCTATCGGCCCGACTTCGACGATGCGACCGAGATACATGACGGCGATGCGGCCGCCGGACTTCTCGGCGATGTACCGGGCGTTCGAGAGGTCGTGGCTGATGAAGACGTAGGAGGTGTTGAACAGGTCCTGCAGTTCGAGCATCAGATCCATCATCTCCACTCGGAGGCTCACGTCGAGGGCGCTGATGGCCTCGTCGGCGAGGATGACGTCCGGGTTCAACAACAGCGACCGGACCAACACGACGCGCTGTTTCTCGCCGCCCGAGAGCTGGTGTGGGAACCGCTCGACGAAGTCCTCGGCGGGCGTGAGCCCGACGCGTTCGAGAAGCGCGTAGATGCGCTTTCTACGCTCTTCTTCGCCGAGGTTCGGGTTCCACTTCTTCAGGGGGAGCATCAGCGAGGTGAGGATGCGCTGGTTCGGGTTCAGCGCGCTCCCGGGGTCCTGGTGGATTATCTGGAGCGACCGCCGAATCTCCGAGAACGGGATGTCCGGGTTGCGGCCGTTTTTCGCCTCCCAGATGTCCTGTCCGCGGTAGGTAATCGAGCCGTGGGTCGGCTCCTGCGCGCCGATTATCGCCTTGCCCAACGTCGACTTGCCACAGCCGGACTCGCCGATGAGCGTGACCACGTCGTTCTCGCCGATGTCGAGCGAGATGCCGTCGACGGCGCGGACCGTCCGCCGCTCGCCGAACAGGCCGAGGAAGCCGCTACTGTCCGTGAAGTGGACCGACACGTCGTCGACCGAGAGGATGGAGTTGTCGACGCTCATTCCGACTCACCGCCCTCTTCGGCCGCTTCCATCGCGGGAATCGGAATCTCGTCGGACACGTCGTCGTGGTAGAAACACGCGGTTCGGTGGCCGTTTCCGCGGTCGGCCATCGGCGGCTCCGCCTCCGCGCAGGACTCGTCGGCCATCGGGCACCGCGGCCGGTACGAACAGCCCGGAACGTTGGTCACCGGGTCGGGCTTCGACCCCGAGATGGACTGCATCTCCTCGATGGGCGCGTTCAGGTCCGGCGTCGCATTGAGGAGCGACCGCGTGTACGGGTGCGCCGCGTCGTACAGTATCTCCTCGGTCGAGCCGACCTCGACGATGTCGAACGCGTACATCACGACGAGCCGGTCGGCGAGCTTGGTGAGAAGCGGCAGGTCGTGCGTGATGAAGATGATAGTCAGGTCGTACTCCGATTTGAGCTCCTTGAGCAGGGAGACGATAGAGCGTTGCATCAGGAGGTCGAGCGCGGCGGTCGGCTCGTCCATCACGAGCACCTCCGGTTCGAGGATGAGCGCGAGCGCGACGAGCGCGCGCTGTTTCATCCCGCCCGAGAGCTCGTAGGGGTACGAGTCGAGGACGCGGTCGGGGTCGAGGTAGAGGTCGCCCAGAATCTGGCGGGCGCGTTCGAGCCCCGCCTCCACGTCGCGGTTGTGGTCTTCGAGGGTCTCCCTGAAGTGGCCGCGGACCTTCTTGACGGGGTTGAACGAACTCATCGCGCCTTGGAACACCATGGCGACTTCGCCCCAGCGGAACTTCCGAAGCTCCTCTTCGTCGAGGTCGAGCACCGAAATCGGTTCGCCGCCGTCGGGTGGGTAGTAGGTGACCTCGCCGGAGGTGTCTCCCGGGCTGACGACCGCGTTCATCAACGCGGACGAGGTCATCGACTTGCCGCTCCCGCTTTCGCCGACCATGCCGAGCGTCTCGTTGCGGTAGATGTCGAAGTCGACGTTGCGGACGACTCTCGATTCGCCTCGGTTCGTCCCGAAGGTGACCTCAAGGTCGCGGACCTCGAACACGACGTCTTGGTCCGGGTTCGAGTCGTTCTGATTCGACGTTCGCATTGCTTGGTTGGTAGTCATGGGCTGGTAATAGGTGTTGGCACGGGGTCAGTCCCCGCCGGTCGCCTGCGATTGGTTGTTTTTCGAGGTGTCTCTCTTCGAGGTGTTCGCGTGGCGGGCTCGGAGGCGGACGTTGAACAGGCTGTCGAGCCCCTGCGACAGGAGGACGAGCCCGAACGACAGCAGGAAGATGCAGACCATGGGCGCGACCATCCACGGGAGCATGTCCGGGCGGGTGAGCGCGTTGCCCTCGTAGGCGAGGTTCATCATCACGCCCCAGTTGAACGTGGTAAACGGCAGGATGCCGAGGAAGTACAGCCCCACGGACTCGAAGATGATGCGCCGGGAGGTGAGCGCCCCGTTTATCATCACGTACGGCATGAGCTGTGAGAGGATGTCCCGCCGGAGAATCGACGACAGCGGGATGCCCATGATTTCGGACGCCTCGACGTAGGACTCCTCGCGGATGCTCAGCACCTGCGAGCGGACGGTCCGCGCCAGCCCCGGCCAGTTGTCGATGCCGAGGAACACCCCGACGATGTAGGGGTTCTCGGGCTGGAAGATGGCCGTGATGACGATGATGAGCGGCAGGCCCGGAATCGTGATGACTACGTCGGTGACGGTCATCAGGAACGAGTCGATGCGCGTGCCGTGTTCGAAGCCGGCGACGACGCCCACGAGGGCGGCGAAGCCGACGCTCACGACCGCGCCCGCGAATATCATCTTGAACATGCCCGGTGTCGCGTGGATGAGTTGGGCGTGAATCGGCTGGCCGAACACGTCGGTGCCGAGCGGGTACGCGAGCGATTCGAACGGCGCGGCGAGGACGGGGGCGTCCCCACTTGTCGGTCGCTCGACGAGGACGACGCCGACGGTGCCCATGAGGAGGAAGAACGCGAGAATCGCGCCGCCGACGAGCGCGCGCCAGTCGGCGACCGCGATGCGCGCGGGAGCGACGACGTTCATCTCGAGGAACCGCTTTGCGCGGTCGGCCCGCGATTCCGGGTCCGGGTCGATGTCCTCGTCGTAGAGGTCCTTCAGGTCGAACGAGTCGGAGTGTGCTTCGCTCATGGTTACTCCTCACCCACCGAGATGCGCGGGTCGATGAGCGTGTACGTGAGGTCGGCGATGAAGATGGCGGTCAGCGAAATCGCGGTGAACACGAGGAGCGTGCCCATCAAAAGCGGGTAGTCCTGCGTCTTGACCGCCTCGAACATCAGGAGGCCCATGCCCGGGTACGCGAAGACCTCCTCGACGATGACGGCACTGCTGAAGACGCCGGCGATGCCGATCATGAACTGCGTGTACATCGGGAGGATGGAGTTGTGCCCGAGGTACTGCGTGGCGATTCGGGTTTCGCGGAGGCCGCGGAGCTGTGCCACGCGGATGTAGTCCTCGCCGAGGACGCGAATCGCGTTGCCGCGCATGGCGAGCGCGCCGGAGGTCGCGAGCGCGCCCATCGAAATCGCCGGGAGCGCCGCGTGCTTCACGAGGCTGAGCATGAACTCGGGGTTGTACCCCGCCGCGATTCCCGAGCCGATGCGGCCGCCCGTCGGGAAGTAGTTGTTCTGGATGGCGAGGAAGTAGATGAGCACGACGCCGACGATGTAGTACGGAATCGAGTTGAGCCCGATGATGAGCGATGACACCGTGGAGTCGAACCGTGACTTCTCCCGGTAGGCCGTCATCACGCCGAGGAAGATGCTCAGCGAGTAGCCCAACGCGAGCGCGTAGACGCTGATGAACATCGACCACGGGATGCGCTGCATGATGAGCGTCGTGACCTCCTCGTTCTTGAAGAACGAGGTGCCGAGGTCCTGCCGGAGAATCACGTCAGACGCGTAGTTGAAGTACTGTACGTGCATCGGCTGGTCCGGATTCACGTTCGTGTAGAGCTGTATCATCCTGTTCAGTCGGTCGATGTCGACGCTTCCGCCGCTCTGGGAGAGAATCACGCTCCGCATCGCTTCCGTCGGGCCACCGGGCATGGCCTGATACAGCAGAAACGAGACCGTCATCGTGACGAGAAACGTCAGTATCGCTTGCCCGAGACGCTTCAACAAATACTTTGGTGTCATTATTAATAGTTTGGCTTCTAGCGTGAGAGAGCTTAATTGTGGTGGTTAAGCCCGTTGGGATGCCGTCTCACCTTACTGCGAGTTCGAGCTAATCCATCCGTTCTTGAAGGAGAACTCGCCCGGCCGGTTCGTGTTGAGTTCGTAGTCGTCGCCCGTCGGCATGGAGAAGTCCTGCGTGTCGCCCCAGTAGCCGGAGTCCTCCTCGACGAAGACGAAGTCGGGAAGTGCGTAGTTGAACCACTGGACGAGGTCGCGGGTCCGCTCTCTGACCTGCTCTGCGGACTCGGAGTTCGGCAGGTCGTTCATCAGCTGTGCGGGCTGGATTTCCTTGCCGCTTCCCGAGATCTCGGTCGCGCCGACCTCGCTCGGGATGGTCGTCGTAAAGGGCTTGCCGGTCGGACCGGTCTCGTTCCCGCTTTCGGGGTCGCCGACCTCGATGCCGTAGAAGTTGTTCGAGAAGTACGCCGTCGGGTGCCACAGCGCCTTCGCGACGTGCCATATCCAGAAGATGTCCGCCTCGTACGTTTGGAGCCGCTGGTAGTAGTCGGTCGAGCTGACCGTGCTAATCTCGGTCTGGAGGCCGAACGCGTTGAGCTGGTCGTTGAACACCTTCGTCGCCTGCACCTGGGTGTTGTTGTTCTGCGTGAGGACGGTGAAGGTGAACGACTCGCCGTTCGGGTCGACCCACGTGCCGTTCTCCTTGGTGTAGCCGGCGTCTTCGAGCAGTTGCGTCGCGGCGTCGAGGTCCTTGCCCACCGGGTAGTCGATGAGCTGGTCGACGAAGTCCGAACCGAGGTACTCCTCGTGAATCGTCGAGCGTAGTGCCGTCTGGTTCTCGGCGGGCGCGCCGACGGTTCCGGCCTGTCGCATCGCGGCGACCATCGACTCGAAGTCGACCGCGTTGACGATGGCGCGTCGGACGGGGAGCCGCGCGATGTGTTCGTTTTTGAAGTTGAACGTGAACTTCTGCGTGCGGAACCAGTTGAGCCGGTAGACGTTCTCGATGTTGTCCGGGTACCGGGACTGCTGGGACTCCGACATGAGCACGTCGGGGTTCATGTCGAGCTGGTCGTTCACCGACAGCGACTCCACGTCGGCGGTCGTCTCGGGGATGATGCGCACCTTCGGGATGTCCGTCCGACTCGCGTACGGGTGGCCCTCGAACTTCTCGAGGACGGTCTCCGAGGAGTTGAAGCCGGTGACGCGGTACAGCGCGTTGCCGAGCCCCTCGTCGATGAGCTGTTGGGTCGTGATGCTCATGTCGAGGAGGTCGCTCGTCACGCTCTCGCGCTCGCTGTCACTCGATGCTTCCTCGTAGCGCGTGAGGTACTCGCGGTAAATCGACCGCGGGGTGTTGACGAACGTCTCGGCGACGTTCGCCTTCATCAGGTTGGGCGAAACGGCGGTCTTGAACGTCCGCTCGATGGTGTAGTCGTCGACCAGCGTGTTGCTCTCGATGGGCGACTCCTCGGGCGACTGCAGGCGGTCGATCTCGAGGCCGATGTAGTAGTCTTCGGCCGTCAGGTCGTCGCCGTTCCACCACTTGAACCCCTCGGGGAACGTCAGCGTGAGCGTCCGCCCGTCGACGCTCATGTCGTCGAGCAGGTCGGGTCGGACCGTCCCGTCGGCGTAGCCGCGCGCGACTTCCTCGAACAGTTGGTCTTGCAGGGTGTGCGCGTAGTTGCCGAGGCTGTAGCGGTTGAACTGCACGTCGGTCGCGGGTCGGCCCGCGGGGTAATCGAGAGTGTCGTCGGCGAGGCTCGCCCCAGATTCGGTGTTCGTGCCGCCGTCCGTGCCGTCTTCGGTGCCGCCGTTTTCGGTCGTCTGCCCCGAACTATCGAAACAGCCGGCCAGTCCAGCCGTCCCGGCCACCGCCCCGTACTTGATAAGGTCTCGTCTACTCCAGTTGGTTGAACGTTTTCCAGCCATGCGGTATCATCTATCATGATACTCCCTGTTAATATAGATACTGGATTTACCCATACTGACCATGATAGAGAAAATATCTGTTCTGCTCGGTCGCGATGGCACGTCGGCGTCCCTCTCACCCGCTCCTCGCCGTCCACAGCAACAGTCCGAGCATCACGACCGCTAACCCGCCGAACGTCGTCAGCTGGAGATAGACGAGCGCGTGAGTCGTCGTCCCCGACTCGATAGACGGTAACGAGACGAGAAGCAGGGCGATGGAGGCGAGCGAGATGACGAAGACGAACTTCATTCGGGTCTCGTAATCGCGGAGCACGTCGGCGAGACTCGTTTCGGGCATATCTGCGTAGAGTACCGCGGTGTATTTCAGTATACTGCCCCGCCTGTCGCGCTCGCGCCGTCCGTTCCTGCGGTAGACTTAGATAAGACGAGGCGGAATGGGGGTGCATGGACAGAGGCTTAGTACTCATCGAGAACACCGACTCGCACGCCGACCTCCTGCGGGAGGCCAGAGAACACGCGCTGGGCGCGGACGCCGACCTCGTCCTCCTCGTCACACTCACCGAAGACGAGTTCGAGGAGACTCAGGAGGTCCTCGACACCATCGGCGACGTCGAACACACGTCGTACACGGAACAGGACGCGTTCAAAGGCGCGATGAACGACGCCGAGGAAGTCGCCCGCGAGGTCTTTTCGACCGACGACGAGGTGTCCTACGACATCGTCCCGCGTATCGCCAGCGAGAAAGAGCGCGCCGAGACCGTCATCGAGGTCGCCGACGAGGAGGGCGCAGACCACGTGTTCATCCTCGGTCGGAAGCGGTCGCCGACCGGGAAGGCGCTGTTCGGCGACCTCGCGCAGTTCGTGATTCTCAACTTCGACGGCTACGTGACGCTTCACACCGAGTGAGCGTCGCCGCGGCGGACTGACCCGACTCCCGTTTTTTCTGACTCCGCGACCGCGTAGTCGTCAGTACTCGGCCGTTCGAGACTACTCCGGCGGGCTGTCCCACTCCTCGCCGTCGTCCTGCGGGTGGTAGCCGATCTGCGAGCGGGCGTGTTCGAGGTCGTACCACCGGCGCTGGTTGTCGCTCACGCCGCTGAAGACGCCGAACTCGACGTCGTCGTCCTGCAGACAGCAGTCGATTTCGTGGGCGAAGTCGCGGCGGGACTGCCACATCGCCTTCATGCGACCGACAGTCTCCTCGTACTCGGCGCTCCCGCGCTCGAACTCGCCGTTCTCGACGGCGGCCTCGGCGTCGCCGTAGGGGTGGTCGTACTCGGGCATCCGGACACTGCACACCCGGAGGGCGTAGAACTGCTTGGGGTATTCGTAGTTCTCGACGTAGTACCGGCCCATGTCCTCGCCGTAGGCCTTCGACGCGCCGTAGAACGAGTCGGGACGAACGGGGTCTTCGTGGCCGATGACGAGCCCGTGGCCCGGCTCGTAAATCTCGGGGGCGAACTCGTCTTCGTAGCCGCCCATGACGTGGTTCGTCGAGAGGAAGACGAACGACTCGATTTCGTTCTCGCGGGCGACTTCGAGCGCGTTGTACATCCCGATGATGTTGGGTTCGAAGACGTCCTCCCACGTGCCGTCGGTGTAGGGGTACGCCGCCATGTGGACCATCGCGTCCTGTCCCGCCGCGGCGTCGTTGAGGGCGTCGTAGTCGGAGACGTCGCCGACGATGGTGTCGTGACCGCCGTAGGGGTGGTCGTCGGGTCGGTCGGAGCGGTTGAAGTACGTGAAGTCGTAGGCGTCGTCGTCGTGCAGGTGGTCTATGACTGCGGTGCCGCACCGGCCATAGACGCCGGTCATCAAGACGTCCATACGAATCCACTCTGACCAAATCGTAATAAATTGATGGGTGACCGCGAAATCCGACTTCGACTCGGGTGCCGCTCCGGCCCGCTCGTTCGGTTCACAAAGCCTGAACGTCGCGTCCCAAATGGACGATTCGCGGGCCCTCTCGCGCGTGAACGTCGGATTCAGGGGTTGACGATGGCTTTATCACGGTTGACTCAGATTGACTGTACCATGCCACTCGCAGACGACCGTGTACGCAGTCGTCTCCGTGGCGTCGCCGTCGGCTTGCTCACGCCGTTCGACGACGACCTGGAGATTCGACACGACAGACTCGAAGCGAACGCGAAATCGCTTTCCGGCGACGGTATCTCGTCGTTCCTCGCGGCCGCGAACATCAGCGAATATCACTCTCTGTCCCAACAGGAGCGCGTCGACGTGACGGAGACGGCGGCCGACGCGCTTCCCGACAGCGCCTGCGTCCTCGCCGGCGTCGGCGGGTCGACGAAGGCCGCGACGGACCTCATGGACGCCTACGACCGCGTCGGCGTTGACGCCATGATGGTCATGCCGCCGGACCACACCTACGTCCACGAACGGGGCCTCATCCGCTACTACGAGAAACTCGACGCCGCGACCGACACGCCGCTCGTTCCCTACGTCCGCGGCTTCGACCCTTCGGTCTCTTTCCTCCGCGACCTCTCGCGCATCGAGGGCGTCGTCGGCGTCAAGTACGCCATCGAGGACCCGGTCAAACTCGGCTCGGCCGTCGCCGCCGCCGACGACGACGTGGTCTGGGTAGACGGCCTCGCGGAACCGTACGCCGTCTCGTTTTGGAACGAGGGTATCGAGGGCTTCTCGGCGGGGGTCAGTAACTTCCGCCCGGAAATCGGCCTCGCGCTGTTCGACGCGCTCGCCGCGGAGAACTGGGAACGCGCCCGCGAGATTCGCGACCTGACGCTTCCGTTCCAAGCCCTCCGCGGCGAGACGGGCCAGGACAACGACCTCCCCGGCGCAATCAGCGTTCCGGTGGTGAAGAAGGGCCTCGAACTGGCCGGCCTGCACGGCGGGTCGGTCCGCGAGCCGATTCGGTCGCTGTCGACCGAAGACGAGCGCCGCGCCGAAGAACTGTACGAGGAACTCGACGACGGTATCGCCCGCGTCATCGACTGACTGACGGCCTCGACTCGAACGCACCTGACGACTCGGACCGCACCGAAACCGACTGACCACCACCCACACTGTCTGACGGCTCCCGACTGTGCCCGTCGGGGGCACCACTCACCGCCTTCTGCCGTCTCACCGCCGAGTCGCTTCCGCGCCGCTGTCCTCCGCATCTCTGCCCTCTTCGACATCGTGTTATCTTCCCGGCCGCGATGGTCAGCCACGCTCGCTTGCTTCCGACAGCGGAGCGGGTGAGCCGACCGAACCGACCGTCGCGGCGTCGTCGTATTCTCGCGGGACGTTCGCGTGCGGGGAACGGACTACCGGCGGATTGTGCCCGATTATTCATC
Source organism: Haloferax chudinovii (assembly GCF_042663345.1). NCBI lineage: Archaea > Methanobacteriati > Methanobacteriota > Halobacteria > Halobacteriales > Haloferacaceae > Haloferax > Haloferax chudinovii. Next base: position 130,228 of record NZ_JBHTAB010000009.1, on the reverse strand, counting down.
TACAGTGGTTTTTCTGTTCCCTCCTTGCGAACGTACTTGTTCGGGGACTGTGACGCCGGAATCCGGGGGAGTTGGTGATTTATCACTTCCGGACAGCCGTCCGGCGTTGACGCCCAACGCGCGAATTCGGAGGTAGAGTCGCCAGAGTATTACAATAATATGTCTGTAATTTTCCCGCCTCGGGAACCCGACTGCCGAATCGGGGGCTCCTCTCGCACCGAGTCTCGCGGCGCTCGTCACCGCGCGTCGGCGGTCGGAGGTAGCGATAAGTAGGTGCGGCGTGTGCGTAACTCACACGGTATGCAGCACGACGATATCCAGCACGACGACGTTCAGTTCCACAACGTCAGGGCGCTCCAGCGGGTCAGACCGCACGAGGGACTTCGACTGCTCCGCGTCCCGGAGGCCGTCAGGAGCGGCCTGAACACCGGCGCGCAGACGCGGATGTCCCACCCGGCTGGGACCGAGATTCGGTTCGTTCCCGAGGAGACGGTTCGAATCACGCTCTCCTCCGAGGAGCGAAACAGCCTCGTTCGCCCGTTTTGGGGCGACTTTCAGGCCAGCGGCGAGGAGTTCACGCTCGGGCCGGAACCGAAGACGGTGGAACTGTCTCTCCCGGAGTCGCTTTCCGACCTCGACCCCGAAGCCACCGGCGAGATGCGCTACGCGCCCGCGGTGTGCCGACTCGTCTTCCCCGGTGACCACCGCGGCGGCCACATCTACTATCACGACGTCGAGGGCGCGCGGCGACCGCCGGCCGCCGACGAGGTGCCGAGCCTCCGATACCTCGCGTACGGCACGTCGATTACCGAGGGCGAGGCCCCGTCGGCGGAGATGCTCACGTACGTCAACCAGACGGCGCGGCGACTCGGCGCGGACCCGATAAACCTCGGCTCCTGTGGGACCGCCTACTGCGACCCCGCGATGGCCGACCACATCGCCGCCCGCGACGACTGGGACGTGGCGACGCTCTCGCTGTCGGTGAACATGGTCGGCCGGTTCTCGCCCGACGAGTTCCGCGAGCGGGCCGCTGACATGGTCGAAACCGTCGCCGCGGCGAACCCGACCAAACCCGTCGCCTGCATCACGCTGTTCCCGCACGTGCGCGAGTACCAACGCGACCACGAGGAGGCGACGCTCTCCGAGACGTTCCGCGACCACCTCCGCGACGTGGTCGACGAGTGCGGCTACGACAACGTCCACCTCGTGGAGGGGCCGGACCTCCTGCCGACCGCCAGCGGGATGACGACCGACCTCGTCCACCCCGGCGACGACGCGATGATTCGCGTCGGCGAACGACTCGCCCGCGAGCTCGAATCTCTCATGGACGACTAATTGGAATACGCATGGTTCAGGCGCTCTCGTGCTCGAATTATCCGAACGAAATCTCCGCGAGCGTAACACGGAAGGACCCCCCTGTTCGATGAAAGGGTATGACCGTCGCCGCAAATCTGGGCTACATGCTCGGGGTGCTCTGCCTCGGGGCGCTAGCGAAGCGTCTCGGCCTCCTCGACAGCGGCCGTCGCGACAAACTCACGTTCTTCGCGTTCGCCTTCGCGCTCCCCGCGCTCGTGTTCACCTCGACGTACGACCAGCCGATTCGCGAGGTCATCGAGCCGACGCTCCTCCTCGGCTTCTGGTTCGTCCTCTTCACCATGCTCGCCGTCGGCTGGGTCGTCCACCGCCGGGTGTCGCCGGACTCGGTTCGGAGCGTCGCCATCGTCCAGTCGTACTACTCGAACCTCGGTTTCCTCGGCCTCCCGCTCGTCAGTTCGACGTTCGGCTCGCTGGCGTCGGCGAAGGCGGCCGTCATTCTCGGCGTCGGCGCGCTCACCCACGTCCCGCTCACTATCAGCGTCCTCGTGCTCGTCAACGGCGCTGACGTGTCGTTCAGAGAGGAGTTCGTCGGCGTGCTCAAGACCCCGGTCATCCCGGCGCTTCTCGCGGGCCTCGTCTTCTCCGGGCTCGGTCTCGGCGTCCCCGGCGTCCTCCTGACGGGTCTCGACGCGCTCGCCTCGCTCGCGCTCCCCGTGGCACTGCTTTCTATCGGCGCGTCGCTCACCGTCTCCACCGAGTCGTTCGACTTCCGCACCGTCGGTGCCGTCGTCGGGAGCAAGGTCGTCCTGATGCCGCTTCTCGCCTTCGCCGTCTTCTCGACGTTCGCGACGAGTTGGTCGACGGTCCAAGCCGGCGTGACGATGCTCGCGACGCCGACCGCCGTCTCGTCGTTCGTCTACGCGAACGAACTCGGCGGCGACGCCGACCTCGCGTCGATGAACGTGTTCGCCACCACCGCCGTCTCGGTCGCGACGCTCTTCGTCGTCCTCCAGTTCCTGCTCTGAGTCGGCGGCGACTCGTCGTCCACCATGAGAAGCTTACTTAGTGGTGGGTGTGCATGGCTAGGTCGAATGTCGAGAACGTACGGTAACTTCATCGACGGCGAATGGACAGACTCTCACTCCGGAGCGACGTTCGAAGTGACGAACCCCGCGGCGGCCGGCGAGGTCGTCAGCGTCCACCCGGCGTCCTCCCAAGAAGACGTCGAGGCGGCGCTCGACGCGGCGGTCGCCGCGCAGGACGAGTGGGCGTCGACGCCCGGCCCGTCCCGCGGCGCGGTGCTCCGCGAAGCAGGAAACAACCTCGAAGCGCGGAAGGACGAGGCGACCGAGGTGCTCGTCCGCGAGGAGGGCAAGACGCGCTCCGAGGCGGGCGGCGAGGTACAACGCGCAATCGACATCTTCCACTACTACGGCGCGAAGGCGCGGGACGTCGGCGGCACCGTCAAGTCCGCGAGCGCCCCCGGAAAGGACCTCTACACGAAGCACGAACCCCTCGGGACGGTCGCGCTCATCACGCCGTGGAACTACCCCATCGCCATCCCGGTCTGGAAGCTCGCCCCGGCGCTCGCCGCCGGCAACACCGCCGTCCTCAAGCCGGCGTCCGAGGCACCGGGTGTCGTCTCCGTCGTCCTCGAATGTCTCGACGACGCGGGCCTGCCGGCCGGCGTGGCGAACGTCGTCACCGGCTCCGGGAGCGAGGTCGGCGGCCCGCTCATCGAGAGCGAGCGCATCGACGGCGTCTCCTTTACCGGGAGCACCGCCGTGGGGACGATGGTCGCCGAGACGGCCGCGGTCGACCTCAAGCGCGTCCAGTGTGAGATGGGCGGCAAGAACCCGACGGTCGTGATGCCCAGTGCGGACATCGAAGACGCCGCCGAGACCGTCGGCGTCGGCGCGTTCGGCACGACCGGCCAGTCGTGTACGGCCACCTCGCGCGCTATCGTCCACGAGGATGTCTACGACGAGTTCGTCGCGGCCGTCTCCGACTACGCCGAGTCGCTCGTCGTCGGCGACGGCCTCGACGACCCTGACATGGGCCCGCACGTCTCGGAGGACGAACTCTCCTCGACGCTCGAATACATCGACATCGGTTCCGCCGAGGGCGCGACGCTCGAAGCCGGCGGGGGCAGGCTCTCCGGCGACGACTACGACGACGGCCACTTCGTCGAGCCGACGGTGTTCTCCGGCGTCGAAAACGACGCTCGCATCGCCCAAGAGGAGATCTTCGGTCCCGTGCTCGCAGTCGTCAAAGCCGACTCCTTCGAGGACGCGCTCGCCCTCGCTAACGACGTCGACTACGGCCTGTCGGCCAGCATCGTCACGCAGGACCTCAGCGAGGGCAAGCGCTTCGTCAACGAGGTCGAAGCGGGCGTCGCGAAACTCAACGAGAAGACGACCGGCCTCGAACTCCACGTCCCCTTCGGCGGCTACAAGGACTCGTCGACCAACACGTACCGCGAGCAGGGCGACGCCGGCCTCGACTTCTTCTCCTCGGTGAAGACCATCTACGAGAACTACTGAGCCGCGGGCCCCCCCGCGCTCAGGAGAACTTCGTGTTCAGTTCGATGACGTTCGCGGCGCTCCGGACGTAGTCCGCGAGTTCGCCGTGCAGGCGGTCTTCGGTGAACCGACTCGACGGACCGGTGATGCTTATCGCGCCGAGAATCGTCTCGTCGTTCTTGACGGGCGCGGAGACACACCGCAGGCCGTCGATGTTCTCCTCGTCGTCGATGCCGTACCCCCGCTCGCGAATCGTTTCGAGTTCCGCGAACAGTTCTTCGGGGCCGGTGATGGTGTTGGCCGTCTTGGGTTCGTACTCCATCGCCGCCGCGATTTCCTCGATGCGCTCGGGCGGCAGGTACGCGAGAATCGTCTTGCCGAGCGACGTGGAGTACATCGGCTGTTGGGCCCCCACCCGCGACAGCGTCTCGACGGCGTGTTCCCCCTGCGCCTTGTGGAGATACGACACCTTGCCGTACTCCTCGACGCCGAACTGGACGATTTCCCCCGTCTCCTCGGCCAGCGAGTCGACCTCCTTCTGGACGATGTCGAAGTTGCCTATCTGGTCGCGGACGTGCGAGGCGACGTCGAGGAATCGGAGTCCGAGCCGGTAGCCGTCGTCCTCGCGCACGATGATGCGCCGCTGTTCGAGCGTTCGGAGGTGGCTGTGGACCGTGCTCTTCGAGTGGCCGAGCTCGTCGGCGATTCGCGTCACGCCGATGCCGGCCTCCTCCTGTAGGAGGTCGATGATGTTGAACGCTATCTGGACCGAGCGGATGGTCCGGCCGGGGCGTTTGTTCGGTTGGGGGCTCATGGCGTGGTAGTCGAACCGGAGTCGTATATATCTGTTCCCGCCTGGGGAACGTGTCTGTCGCGGCGAACGAGCGCCCCCGGCTTCGGACTGGCTGACCGGTTGGCGCGCACGGCCGCCTGCCCGCGACGGCGCGTCACCATGGGATACATTTTTTATCCCCGAACGTCTTCGTGTGGGTATCGTACTCATGCCAGCAGACGAGCTTACACCAGTCCAGCGCGCCGCGTCGTATCTCCGGTCTTTGGACATCGACGGCCAGTCGTGGATCACCGGCGTCGCCATCAACGGCCTGCTCGCCGAGGGGGGAGACGAGTCGGTCGAGCGCGCGAAGCACCTCGTCGACACCGCGGTGGCGACCCAGAACGACGCCGGGCAGTTGAGCTACGGTCCGAGCTACCCGATTGAGGTGTTCAGCCACGGCCGCGAGTACGAAGCGAGCTGGGAGCTGACCGTCAAGAAGTGCATGAACACGAACAACAGCACCGCCATCGGCCACGGTGTCCTCGACTTCTACGACCGGACGGGCGAGGACCGCTACCTCGACGCGGCCGAGCGCGCTTACGAGTCGCTTCTGTCCTTCGAGCGGACCGAAGACGGCGGCATCCCTCACCACGACCCCGAACTCGCGGGCATCAAGTCGCTGTGGATAGACTCCGTCTACATGATGTGTCCCTTCCTCGCCCGCTACGGCGCGGCCGGGGGCGACGCTGACGCCTTCGACGAGGCTGTCGAGCAGATTCTGATTCACGCCGCGCACCTCCGCGACGGCCACACGGGGCTGTTCCGTCACATCTGGGTCGAACAGCCGAACCACTACCCGCAGGGCGCGTTCTGGGCGCGCGGCAACGGCTGGGCCGCCGCCGCCTCGGCTGACGTGCTCGAACGGCTCCCCGAGGACCACCCGAAGCGCGACGACCTCCTCGACCTGTTCCGGTCGCACTGCGAGGCGCTCCGTCCGCTCCAAGACGGGAGCGGCTTCTGGCACAACCTCGTCGACGACCCGCACACGCCGCTGGAGTCGTCGGGGACGCTCATGTTCGCCTACGCGTTCGCTCGCGGCATCGACCTCGGCATCCTCACCGAGGAGACCTACCGCCAACCCGCCGAAGACGGGCTCGCGGCCGTCTCCCGCGTCGTCGGCGAAGAGGGCACGGTCAACCGCGTCGCCGGCCCCCCGGGCGGACCGGAGGCACCCCTGACGGACACGCCCTACGGACAGGGTTGGTTCCTCATGGCCGCGGCCGCGCTCGACTGAGGTCTCGGACGGACAGCACAGCGATGCGCTCCGGCGCACAGTGACGAACGAACGCGAGCGACAGAAGACACTATGACCTACCACGCAGGCATCATCGGCACGGGCGGAATCGCAGGGATGGGTATCCTCGGCATGCACGACGAGGAGGCCATCGGCAGAGAGAAAATCGACGCGAGCCACGCGGGCGGCTACGCCGCGACCGACGACGTCGAACTCGTCGCCGTCGCCGACGTGGACGAGTCGAAACTGGACACCTTCGGCGAGGCGTGGGACATCCCCGCCGACCGCCGGTACGTCGGCCACGAGGCGATGCTCGACGCCGAGGACCTCGACGCGGTGTCGGTTTGTACCCCGTCGTTCCTCCACCGCGACCACGTCGTCGACGCCGCGCGCTCCGCGTCCGACCCCTCGGTCATCTGGTGCGAGAAACCCATCGCATCGGCCGTCAGCGACGCCGAGGAGATGGTCGCCGTCTGCGACGAGACCGATACGGAACTCGTCGTCAACCACTCCTTTCGGTTCACGGACAAACTCCGTCGGCTCCGCGACCTCGTCCGCGAGGAGGGTATCCTCGGCGACGTGAAGTCCGTGAGCGCGCAGTACCGGATGGAACTCATGCGAAACTCCACGCACGTCCTCGACACGCTCGTCTACCTCCTCGACGCGCGGGCCTCGCGGGTGAGCGGCCACATCACCGGCGAGAACGAGGCGCTCGACGCGCTGGACGCCACGGAGTCGGTCGTCGACGCCGGCGGCGGCGGGCACGTCGTCATGGACGACGGCACGTTCGTCACCGTGGACTGTACGATTCCGCGCGATATCTCCTCGATGACGCTGAGCTTCATCGGCACCGAGGGCAAACTCTACATGAACAACGACGACGGCGAGTGGCGCTACTGGTCGCTCGAAGACGGCGAACACGTCGAGCGACCCCTTCCCGGCATCGAGGGCGCGTGGACGTGGGAGGACGACTACGAGGGGTCGTTCGCCAACGCGGCGGCCCACGTGCAGGACCTCCTCGACGGCGACGCCGAAAACTACTCGCCCGGCGTCGCGGCGACGCGTTCGCTCGAAATCATCGTCGGGTTCTACCTCTCGCACTACACCGACTCGACGGTCGACGTCCCGCTTCCGGGGCCGCTTCGCGAGGTGCCCATCACGTCGTGGTGAGAGCAGTCGGGTGATTAGTCGCTCACTCTGAAACGGTGTCCGGCATCACCGGACGCAGATTCGCGGTCGGAACTCGTCGTTGATAGCCCGTATATCCGCGATAGAAGTGGCGTCAGTACAGAAGCGCGCCGTTTCGTGACACGCGACCACAGTAGTCCGCGGTGCCATCGATTCGAGACTGACCGCGAGGTGTTTTTCAGAAGTCGATTGACCGGAATCAACTCTAGGTTACAGTTCTATGAGCGTAATTTTTCGGGCGCACGACCCACCGTGACGGCGGGAACGTGCAACTACCTCCGTCGACCTCGCCTCGACAGACAACTACAGTTGGTCGATTCAGTCCCGAATAGATTTCCGACACCACCGGACAGATATCCGATAAGGCCGGATTCATAGTGAAATCCGAGAATAGTTCCGGTATACGGGTTGCTGTGGCCGAAAACGAGAATCTACGGGAATTGATTCGACAGTGCTACCGTTGATAAGTTCGGTCGGCACGACGTTTCGTCCGCCATGCTCGGACGTTTCTCGGCTTTCGACCGTCAGACCATCCGGTAGACTTCGTCCATCCAACTGTCGTCGGTCTCGACGGTGATGCCGCTCATGACTTCGGCCCAGTCGGCCTGTGCCTCGCTGTTGTCCATCACGTCTCGGATGGCCTCGGGGTCGTCGACTTCCATGAAGCCGAAGACGTGGCCGTCCTTCTCGAAGACGCTGTAGGTCTGGAGTCCGGCGTCGGAGTTCAAGTAGGCCGATTCGAGCGCCTCGGGGACGTTCTCGTGTTTCGTTCGGTACTCCTCTCGCTTGCCGTCTTCTATCTCTAAGTGGAACGCGATTCGCGCCATGCGGCCTTCGATTCGGCGGCACCCGTCTTAGCTTTTCGGCGGGTAAGATTTACTACGGGGACGCCCGTCGTCGACTGTAATGATAGATACACACACCCACGCGTGGGGTGCCGCGAGTCCGGACCATCCGTGGACCAACGGCCCCATCTTGGACCTCGTGGACAGCTTCGACGTACACACCGTCTACACCGCCGAGCGCCTGCTCGCCGACATGGACCGACACGGCGTTGACGAGGCCGTCGTCGTGGGCTATCCCATCTGCGACTGGACGGACAACTGGTACACCCGCCGGGCCGCCGCCGAGCACGACCGGCTCCACGGCATCGTGATGCTCGACCCCTTCGCCGACGACGCCGTCGAGCGCCTCGACCGGTGTATGGAGACCCACGGCGTCGTCGGCTTCCGCCTCGGCGCGGCCTGCCCGTACGACCGCATGTGGGAGACGTTCGACCCGAGCGTGACGTGGCTCCGAGAGAGTCTGGGGGAGACCGCGTTCTGGGAGGCCGCGGCCGAACACGACGCCACGGTCCAGATTCTCTGCGACCACGGCCAACTCGACCAGGCGCTCGAACTCGTCGAGGCGTACCCCGAACTCACCTACCTGTTCGACCACTTCGCCCACGCCGGCCCCGAAACCCCCACCGACGAGGGGACGTTCAGCCGGTTCGCCGACCTCGCGGAACACGACTCGGTCGCGGTGAAGGTCTCGGAAATCGTCCACATGTCCGACTCGTCGTTCCCCTACGCCGACATGCACGACCACGTCCGGTGGCTCCTCGACACCTTCGGGCGCGAGCGGGTCGTCTGGGGCTCGGACTATCCGAACGTCAGCGACGTTGCCAGCTACGCGGAAGCGTGCAACTGGCTCAAGCAGGTCGACTCGCTGTCGGCGGCCGACCGGTCGTGGCTGACCGGGAAGTCGTTCCGGCGACACGTCGACCTTGGGTGAACCGCCGTCTTATCGTTCGTGATGGCGGACACGGGGTGTGTTGGCCGGTATAACCGACAGTCCGCCCCGTGTAGCCGCGGTTTTAGCCGCGCTACCCCCGAAATTCTCCGCCCGCACCCAAACATATTAATCGGTGTGTTCACATGGTGTAACCGAGACGAACTCACACGGTTATTCGCAACTATGAAAGCCATTATTCAGACCGGGCCGCGCTCGGTAGAGACACAAGAGCGGGAGGTCCCCACTCCCGACGCAGACGAACTGCTCATCAAGGTCCACTCAGCGGGACTCTGCGGCAGTGACGCCCACGCCTACAAGTACGACGGCGGCTACGAATGGATTCCCATTCCGCGTATCATGGGCCACGAGTACTCCGGGACGGTCGCGGAGGTCGGCGAGAGCGTCGAGACGTTCGACGTCGGCGACAAGGTCATCGAGGAACCGATTCACGACTGCGGTCACTGTTTCCAGTGCAAGAACGGCCAGCCGAACGTCTGCCAGAACTTCTCTATCACTGGCATGCACCGCGACGGCGCGTACACCGAGTACGTCACCGTCGCCCCCGAACACGTCCACGCGGTCCCCGAGGGCGTGCCCCTCCGACACGCCGCCATCACGGAGCCGACGAGCATCGCCACGCGCGCGGTCCTCGACCAGTCGGTGACGACGCCGGGGGACAACGTCCTCGTCGAGGGGCCGGGCCCAATCGGCGTTCTCGTCGCCGCCGTCGCCGACTCGCTCGGCGCGAACGTCGTCGTCTCCGGGCTCGGTCAGGACGCGGCGTATCGCCTCCCACTGCTCGAAGACCTCGGCATCGACACGGTGAACCTCGAAGAAGAAGGCGGTCTCGACGAGCGGGTGGAGTCGCAGACCGACGGCATCGGCTTCGACGTGGTCTTCGACGCGACGGGCCACCGAAGCGGCGTCGTCTCCGGGAACGACGTCGTCCGCAAGGGCGGCCAAATCGTCGTCGTCGGCATCCCGAACTCGCCGAGCGAACTCAGTCTCACCTCGACCGTCCGTGGTGAAATCGACATCAACACCTCCTACGGCTCGACGTGGACGAACTTCGAGCAGGCGCTTCGACTCATGGAACGCGGCGAAATCGCGGTCGACAAGATTCTCGACACGTCCTACAGCGTCGACGAACCGGCCGAGGCGTTCGAGGCGTTCCTCAACTCCGAGACCTGTAAGCCGGTGTTCCAGTTCGACGGCTGAACGACCCCGCAGGCGGCCCGCGAACCGCTCGACGACAGAAACTATTTTACCCGTGCCGATTGGATGTGAAATCGTACCAAACAAATCATGGAGATTACAGACATCTCAGCGACGAAAATCAGCAACGAGTCGTGGGGCGAGTTCATCGAGTTCCCGCTCGTCACCATCATGTCGAAGTACGACGAGTACCGCAACGTCGACGGTGAGAACCCGCAGGCCCGCCGCAAGTGGATGGGTCCCGTGGGCGACGTGGTGGTCGAAGTCGAGACGGACGCGGGCATCACCGGCGTCGGCGTCGGTAACTGGGGTACCGGGGCCATCGCGACCGTCGTCGAGGAGACGCTCTCGAAGATCGTCGTCGGTGAGGACCCGACACAGCGCGAGCTTCTCTGGGAGCAGATGTACCGCGCCACGCTCCCGTTCGGTCGGAAGGGCGTCGCGGTCATGGCCATCAGCGCGGTCGACCAGGCGCTGTGGGACATCGCCGGGAAGGAAGCCGGCAAGCCGGTGTACGAACTGCTCGGCGGCCCCACCAAAGACGAGATTCCCGCCTACGCGTCGAACCTCCACCCCGTCGACATGGAGAAGCTCGAACGCGAGGCCGTCCAGTACGTCGAGGCGGGCTTCGACGCGATGAAGCTCCGCTTCCTCCACGGCCCCGAGGAGGGCCGCGCGGGCATGAAGAAAAACGAGGAAATCGTCGCGACCGTCCGCGACGCCGTCGGCGACGACATCGAAATCGCGGGCGACGCCTACATGGGCTGGTCGGTCAAGTACGCAAAGGAGATGACCCAACGCCTCGGCAAGTACGACATGGCGTGGGTCGAGGAGCCGGTCATCGCCGACGACATCTCCGGCTACGCCGAGGTCCGCGAGGCCGCGCCGATGCCGATTTCGGGCGGCGAACACGAGTTCACCCGCTGGGGTCACGAGGACCTCCTCGAAGCGGGTGCGGTCGACATCCTCCAACCCGACGTGGGTCGCGTCGGCGGTATCACGGAGCTCCAGAAGGTCGCCGACATGGCCGAGGTCCACGACGTGCCCGTCATCCCGCACGCCGGGACGAACCCGACGCTTCACGCCATCGCCGGCCACACGAACATGCCGATGGCGGAGTACTTCCCGACCCCCGAGTGGTTCGAGGAGCGCCAGGAGAAACGCGAGTCGACCTACGCCGACGCAATCTTCCAGAACCCACCGTCGCCCGAAAACGGGTCGATTCCCCTTCCCGACGAACCCGGTGTCAGCACGCAACTGAACCGCGAGGCGCTCGAACACTTCGCCATCGAGTAACGATGTCGGATATCAGCTTCGAGTACAACGTCCCCGTCTTCGCCGGCGCGCCCGACGAGGGGACCGAGCCGACGCACCGCGACACGCCGCAGTACGAGGCGCTCGACTGGGAGACGACCAAGATGGGCGTCCAGAAGGCGGAGGAGCTCGGCTTCGACGCGGTGTGGGCCCCCGACCACCTGCTGTTGGGCCGCGACCACGCCGAGTACGAGTGCTGGACGCTGTTGTCGGCCATCGCCGGCTTCACCGAGGATATCAACCTCGGCTCGCTCGTCCTCTGTAACGACTACCGAAACCCGGCGCTCGTCGCCAAGATGGCGGCCACGCTCGACGTGATTTCCGACGGGCGGCTGGAGCTCGGCCTCGGCGCGGGCTGGCACGAGCCGGAGTACGACGCCTACGGCTGGGAGTACCGCGACGGCTTCGAGCGCCTGATGCGCCTCGACGAGTCCATCCGCCTGATGAAGCGCATGTGGGACGCCGGGACCGACGGCGCGAGCTTCGACGGGAAGCACTACCAAATCGAGGACGCCTACTGCGTCCCCGGGCCCGTCCAAGACCCCCACCCGCCCATCCTCGTCGGCGGACAGGGCGAGGAGGTCACGCTCAAGCTCGTCGCCAAACACGCCGACGTGTGGAACACCGACGTGTTCAACGGCGACGTGGAGACGCTCGAACACAAAATCGGCGTCATCGAAGACCACTGCGAGACGGTCGGCCGCGACCCCGACGACGTCGAGTACTCGTGGGACGGCCACGTCATCTGCACCCGCGACGAGGAGCAGTTCGACCGCCTGCTCGACCTGATGACGCCCATCCAGTTCGAAGCGGAGTATCAGGACCAAGCGCCCATCGTGACGGAGGAAGACGCCCGCGAGTACTTCATCATGGGGACGCCCGAGGAGTGCGCGGCGGCCATCGAACGCCGCATCGACGCGGGCGTGACGAAGTTCCAGGGCTGGTTCATCGACTTCCCCGACACCGACGGCATGGAACTGTTCGCGGACGAAGTCATCCCGCAGTTTAGCTAAACTCGCAGGCCGCGCTCAACTATTCTTCCCGCGCCGTCCCGGTTCCAACCACAGAAGTATTGGTGGCGCGTCATGGAGAACGTGTATGAAATACGCTGATACGGTGGTGCGGGCCGCGCGGTTGCTGGTACGCAATCCGTTTGCGGTTCTCCTCGTGAGCGTCGCCACGACCCTTTCGTTGGTGCCGCTCGTAAGTGGCGTCGCGCTCGGTGGGGTCGTGGGCGGTCTCGTCGGCCTCTGGACCTCCACTATGCTCCTCGGGTTTGTCGCCGTCGGCGGGTCACGACTGTTCGTCATCGTCGTTGAGCGAGAGGTCTCGTTGGGCACCGGTTACTTTTGGAAGGGGATTCGAGCCGGAAAAACGGTGGCTCCAGTCGTCGGCTTCGGCACGTTCGTCGTCGCGTTCGGTGTGCTCCTTCTCGCCTCGAATCCGCTCGACGGCATCGCGGGAATGAGCGTCGCGATGCTCGGCGTCTATCTCCTCTTGACGTGGTACGTGCTCGTCATGTACTCGCTTACGCTGTGGGCGTCTTCGGACCAACCAGTAGAGGTGAGAGACGCCTTCGTCGGCGGCGGACGGCTCATTCTGGAGAGGCCGGTGTCGGCTGGTTGGCTCCTCGTCCAAACTATCGGCTGGACGCTGCTGTCGATACCACTCTTCATCGCGCCCGTCCTTCTGCTTCCGGGGTTCGTTCAGCTCGTTGGAACGGCGATTATCACCCGCGCGATGGACGAGTAATGGAAGCCTGGTTTCCGCGGGTCGCACGGGGGGAGCGCTCCTGTCAGGGGACACGAAGAAATCGTTACTACATTTTAGATAATTTTATATGTAGCTATCCCATTAGTCGATACTATGTCAGACAGTAACAGCAATGGGACCGGTGACAGCGGTGCAGGCAGTTCCGGTTCACGGGGTACGACGCGGCTTACTCGCCGCAACTGGATTAGAACTGCAGGCGCGGCCGGTATTGCGGGGCTCGCTGGATGTACTGGAGGGGGAAGTGGAAACGACGGTGGTGGGACTGACTCAAATGGCGACGGCACAACGACCGGCGGGTCGGACGACGTCACCACTATCGAAATCTGGCGCTGGCCACACTCGACGGAACCGTCGAACACCGGCGAGGACGAGATTGTCGAGCTCTTTAACGAGGGCCCGGGCGCGGAACAGGGGATTCACGTCGAGCAGGTCAAAAACCCCTTCGGCGACCACCAGACGAAGGTCAAGACAGCCATCGGCAGCAAGTCCGCACCCGACATTGCGTGGACGTTCACTCAACAGTACTATGATTTCGCCGGGAAGGACCGAAGCACCATCGAGGAAGAGGCACCTTACGTCTACATCGACGACTACGTTAGCGACGACTGGCTCGGTGATTTCTACGAGAAGGAACTGAGCAACCAACGAACGAAATTCGGTGGCGTCGTGGGTGCGCCGTTCATCTCGGGACTGCAACCCGGACTCCTGTACCTGAACGTCGATGCGTGGGAGGCCGCGGGTCTCGGTGAGGTCCCCACCGATTCGTGGAGCTACGAGGAGTACCTCGAAGCCGTCGAAGCGATTCACGGCGTCGAAGCCAACGGTTCGATGGTCAACGGGGTCGGTATCGGTCTCAAAGACGCGACCGGCTCCGAGTGGAGTAACTTCCCCGGCACTATCGGCGTTACGGCTGGCAGCCTTATCGGAAACGGGTACCAGCGTCAAGATGATAAGTACGTTCTGACGATGGCCTCCGATCCCGAACTCGAAGCGTGGAACGAGATGTTCGGGAAGCCGCTCGCAAACGGGTGGACGAACAACCCGCTTTCGTACGACTACCTCGAGACCCAGGAACCATTCATCGGTGGACAGATTGGGCTCCTACACCACGCGACGTTCTCTCGAGTTCAGTTCGGACAGGAGGCCGACTTCAACTGGGAAATCGTGCCGTACCCGACGAAGGGTGGTAACGAGAACTACTCGGTGTTCTCTGCGGGGGCTGGCGTGCTCGTCACCATGACAGCGTTCAAAGAGGAAGTCGGCGGTAACCCGGAGGCAGCCGCTGAATTCATCAAATTCCGCAACAACGCGCGGAACCAGTACCGCTGGTTCAACACCTCTTCGCAGGCGATTCCGAACAAGGGTTCCTACGAACTCATGAACAGCGAAGGTGTCTCCGACTTCGTTGAGCAGACCGGCGGAAAAGACATCATGGCCCGAGCAGACGCCGCGTACTCGGAATACCAATCCGTCAGAGAGGCTATCAAGAGTCGGTACCCCGACATCAAGACAACCTCTGGCGGTGCTCCCGTAACGGACGTGCCGTCGGGGATTGCAAGCGGCCGGGTCGGTGAGGCGCTGGGTGGGATGCTGCAGCGACTCGCCCAGAACGGCAACTCGAACCCGCAGGAGGCGTTCACGCAGGCCGAAGGGCAGTGGGCAGACCTCATCGTGCAAGCCGACGACACCGAGTTCGCCGAGGAGAGCCGCGGTTACAACAAGCCTGAGCCGAAGGCGGGCCCCATCTGAACTCCCGTGGAGTAAAGCTCACGTTTTAATTATTTGGAACCACATCCAGTACTCACATGACATCAGATTCCGAGCAAGAATCGGCTATTTACGCCTCTGAGCGCTCTGATACGAGGTCGTTTAGCCTCGACTCACTCAGCCTCAGCCAGCAGGAGTTCATCGAAGGATGGCTCTTCGTACTTCCGAAAATCGCCATCCTACTGTTCGTCATCGGATTCCCGATGGCGTTCGGTATCTATCTGAGCTTCACCGAGTCGACGCTCCTGAACTTACCCGGTGAGTTCGTCGGCCTCGAAAACTACCAATGGCTGGTGAACTACCCGGTCTGGTGGACGTCGGTGAAGAACGTCCTCATCATGAGCGCGGTAAAGATACCGACGAACATCTTCTTCTCGTTCACCGCGGCACTACTGCTTAGAGAGAAACTGAAAGGCAGCAACCTCTACCGAATCGCCTTCATCGTCCCCGTCGCGGGACCGCCGGTCATCTGGGCGATTGTCTGGCGGCTCATGCTGTTCTCCAACGAGGGCGGGATAGCCAACGCTATCCTCCTTGAACTGGGCGCTATCAGTCAGTACATCCCGTTCTTGACCAACGTGACCTACGCGCTCCCGTCGGTTATCATGTCTCAAATCTGGTCGTTCGGCCTCTCGATGCTCATATACATGGCCGCGCTTTCGGGGCTCCCCTCGTCGGTCATGGAGTCTGCGTCGATGGACGGCGCGAACAAGTATCAGAAGGTTCGGTACATCATCTGGCCGCTGATGAAGCCCACGACGCTGTTCCTCGTCGTGATTCAGCTGATCGAAGTCACGAAGGTCGGGTTCGCCTCCGTGTTCGTGATGACCGGTGGCGGACCGCTGAACTCGACTATGGTTCCGTCGTTCCTGGTCTACGAACTCGCCTTCAGGTACAACGAGTTCGGCCACGCCTCCGCGGTGGCCGTCGGGATGTTCCTCATCACGGCGTTCATCGCGCTGGTTCTCTACAAACCCCTACAGAGTAACGCGGAGTACTACCAATGAACACGACTACTCTTACGATAGCCGCACCGGAGGTGCGTAACTGATGAGCGGAAGGCACGACACGATATTCGAAGAGCCGGACACGACACAGGGTCGCATCGAGCGACTGGGCGCGCACGCGTACCTGTTCGTCATCGCACTGTTGACGGCGGGGCCGTACCTGCTCATGGTCTCTATCTCGCTCATGGGTAACGGCTGGAGTCCAGTCGTTCCGCCGAAATTAATCCCTGAGGCGATGAGCCTGCAGAATTACATCGCCGTCTGGGCTGGCCAGACCGCGCTACTGGACCAGCCGTTCTCCGGGTTCTTCATCAACTCGCTCATCTACGCGATGGGCGCGACGCTGATCGTGCTTGTCGTCGACACACTCGCCGGCTACGCCTTCGCGCGGCTCGAATTCGCCGGGAGAGACATAGGCTTCCTCGCCGTCATCGCGACGCTGATGATCTCGCCGATGATTCTGTTCGTCCCGCTCTACACGTGGTTCAATCAGTTCGGGCTGGTGAACACCAGAATCGGCGTCATCCTCCCGCACACGTTCACCGGCTTCGGGGTCTTCCTCATGCGTCAGTTCATCAAGACCCTCCCGTCGGATCTCGAGGACGCGGCCCTGATTGACGGCTGTTCACGCTTTGGCGTGTTCTGGCGCGTCGTCATCCCGATGATGAAGCCGGCGCTCGTAACGCTCGGTATCATCACGTTCATCACCGTCTGGAACTCTTTCCTCTGGCCGCTCGTCTTGGCGCGGGACTCGGCCCTGTACAATCTCCCGGTCGCACTCGGGTTCTTCCAGGGTCGGACGAGCACGCTGTGGGCACCGCTGATGGCGGCCACCGCGATCACGCTCGTCCCGATGGTCATCCTGTTCATCTCGATGCAGAAGTACTACGTCAGGGGCTTCACCATCGGCGGCATCAAGGGATAGCGTCTTCCCGACGGTTCGCCGTTCCATTTTTCGCCACTTCGAATACGCCTGCTTACCACCTTGACTGCTCGGTGTCGGTGCCGTGTGGTCCGTTCGTTCCGTTATTCCGCAGATTGTGCTCTTCTGGCCACTTACTTTCTTTCATTCATTTATTGGTAGTGTTTAGTTTGGAGCGTTGAACCACGCGGCAAATGCTTGGAGCCAATTTTTGGCAGTTTGGGGCTCAACGCGGCTAAAACAGTTCGAGAACGAAGATGTATGGCGCTTGAGTTCTCAAAAAATTTGTTCGATGGCGTTCCGATTTCCATGTCGCGTAGTTTGAAATCGGAGACCAGCTCTGGCCAGTGCAGTGTGGAGGTATTGAGCGCCATCGACGAGAAACACGACGGATTCGACATCGTGTTTCTGGCGGAGTTCTCGCAGGAAGATTTCGGTTACTGTGGTTGTTGTCGTCGAAAAGAGTCGGAGATCGAGCAACTCGTTTGTATCAGGATTTGCTGCGGCGTACAGCCAGAACTGTTGATCATTGATTCGATGATTCGAATCACGGTTTCATCAATCGCGACGTGAGTCGGGCTTCGACTCTCTGTGGGCTGTAAATCGACTTTCTGTACCCAATCGTGAACGGCTTTCCGAAAACGTTCGACGCCCAACTCTTCGAGGAGCGACAGTATTCGACAGCGAGAGTCCCGCTAACTGCGGTTGACTACTAAGCTTCATTGCCGGCTCGGGTGTCCCTCCACAAACTCCAAATTAATCCAGTCTGTACATCCGTCGAGGCGGTTGATTTTTGCGATAGACCAGCACAAAATCACCGCCTCACTCTTCATCCTTAACTAAGCACAACCCGTTCACTCACCCACGAACTCTCGCCCGTTCACACACTGCCCTAACTCAGTCACTCTCCTCTTGCTTCGTCCATAGCATGTCAATCGCGTCTGTCGTCTTTGTCTGACCAGGGGCTCAGACAGTTTCACGGACCAGTTTGCCCCCGAACGGGGGTAGAAAGCGAGAAAGCGAACGACGCGCGAGTTCACCCGCCGTTTCATTTCGCAGAAATCGGTGCCAGACTCAGGCCTCTGTGGTCTCGGAGGCCGTCATCTCGTCTGTCTGGTACTCCTCGCCGGTGGGTTTCGCTTGAGTGACGAGCGCGTTTCCGGTGTCCCGGTCGAAGACGTGAATCTCGGCGGCGGGCAGAGCGACTGTGACTTGGTCTCCGGGGTTAATCTCGGTGTTGCGGTCCACGCTTATCGTGACCTCTGAACCGCCGAATTCGGTGTACAGATACGTCACGTCGCCCAGCGGTTCGACGACGTTGACTTCGATACTGAACGAGTCCGGATGGTCGACAGCCTCGTCTCCGCTCAGTATCTCCTCGGGGCGAATTCCCAGCACGAACTCAGAGTCGTGACCCGATAGTTCTGCCTTGACTGACTCGGGTAGTGTCACGGTGAAGTCGTCGGTGCTGAGTGCACCATCGCCCAGCGTGGTGTCGAAGAAGTTCATGCTGGGCGAGCCGATGAAGCCGGCGACGAATTGGTTCGCGGGCTCTTGGTAGCACTCCGCGGGCGTACCGATTTGCTGGAGTTCGCCGTCGTTGAGAATTGCGATTCTGTCGCCCATCGTCATCGCCTCGGTCTGGTCATGGGTGACGTAAATCGTCGTCACGTCGAGGTCCTGCTGGAGGTCCTGCAGCTCCGTCCGCATCGTGGTCCGGAGCTTCGCGTCGAGGTTCGAAAGCGGCTCGTCCATCAAGAAGACCTCCGGGTCGCGGACGATGGCGCGACCGAGCGCAACGCGCTGTTGTTGGCCGCCGGAGAGCTCACCTGGCTTCTTCTCGAGCAGGTCCTCGATGCCCATAAGCCTCGATGCGTTTTTGACCCGCTCGTCGATTTCTTTGGCTGGCATCTCGGTCGTCATCTTGAGGCCGAACGACATATTCTCGCGCGCGGTCATGTGGGGATACAGCGCGTACGACTGGAACACCATCGCCATGTTCCGGTCTTTCGGCTTTCGCTGGGTGACTGGCGTGCCGTTGAGGACGATGTCGCCCTTTGTCGGCGGTTCCAGTCCCGCAATCATCCGTAGCGTGGTGGACTTCCCGCACCCGGACGGTCCGACGAGGATGAGGAATTCGCCGTCTTCGATATCGATGTTGAGGTCGTCGACGGCGACAACGTGGTTCTCGCCGTCGCCGAACTCTTTAGTGATGTGCTCTAGGCTGAGTTGCCCCATGGATACCTGTGTATGTATACCATGGACATTAATGCTTTTCCCTATTACGATGATAC
Organism: Haloferax chudinovii; assembly: GCF_042663345.1. NCBI lineage: Archaea > Methanobacteriati > Methanobacteriota > Halobacteria > Halobacteriales > Haloferacaceae > Haloferax > Haloferax chudinovii. The sequence goes on along the minus strand of NZ_JBHTAB010000009.1, from coordinate 111,064 downwards.
GAGTTAATTTTCGGAACCCAGATAAACCGGCGTGTGGTGTCGGTGCAAAGACTTAATTCGAATCCAACGAAGTCGGTAGACATGGCTGATCGTTCCGCGAGAGAACTCCACTCTCCACCGAGTCGTCTTCGCGTCGAGTACGAACCGTCCCCGGCCAACGTGGACCCGACCGGCCAGCCGCGGTTCGCTTGGCGCGTCGAAACCGACCGTAGGGGCGCGAGCCAGCACGCCTATCGAGTTATCGTCGCTCACGATCGCGCCAACGCCGAAGACGGGAACGGAACGATGTGGGACTCTGGCCGTGTCGATTCGTCGCAGTCGACGAACGTCCGCTATCGGGGCCCTCGGCTCTCACCCGACGACACTTACTACTGGTCTGTGAAGTTGTGGACGGACGCGGGAGAGAGCGAGTGGGCCGATGCGGCGTGCTTTTCGACCGCGCTCGAGCCCGAAAGCTGGCGTGGCGAGTGGATTAGTCACCAACCGGACGGCGGCGACTCCAACGGCTGGCGGAGCCAGTGGCGAGACGACGACTGGGACGGCGAGGAGTGGGTCCAGGTTGATCTCGGTTCCGGGCACACGGTGGACGCTATCGAGCTTCATCCAGCGGAGCCGATAGACATCGTCCGGATGCCGGACGACACGGCTGTCACCCAGTCGTGGCGCGAGAACCCTCTCGCCGCCTTCGGCTTCCCCGACGCGTATCGAATCGAGGTTTCCGACGACCCCGACTTCGCGGACTCGACGGTCGTGGCCGATGTCACCGATACTACCGACATCGTAACTGACGGGCCAAGTCGAAACGCCGGTAACGAGACCGTCTCGACGGCCTCGTACGACAGCCTAACCGTCAAAGGACGGTACGTCCGCGTCACTGCGACGGACCTCTGTACGGTCGGTCCGTCGTCGGAACCCATCTTCCGAGACGAGGTCAAGGAGCGAAAGTCACAGCGCGTCGAAACGTGGCAGTGTTTCGCGCTCGCAGCCCTCGCGGTCCGAGATTCGTCCGGGACTGACCTCGCTCGCGGGTGTCCCGTCGACGCGTCTTCGTCGGCCAACTCCGATACATGGAGCCGAAGCCACCTGGTTAACGGGCACTCGACCTCTCGAACCGCGTCGTCCTCTCCGCTCTTGCGGACCGAATTCTCTCTCGACGCGCCCGTCGAGTCGGCACAGATTCACGTCGCCGCCGTCGGCTACGGGGAGCTCCACGTCAACGGCGACCGAATTGGCGACCGCGAACTCGACCCCGCGTGGACGGACTACGAACGCCGCGTCCTCTATTCGAGTTACGACATCTCCGACGAACTCACCGAGGGGGAGAACGCTATCGGACTGTGGCTCGGCCGCGGTTGGTTCTCGAAGACGCACGCGTACTGGCTGAGCGACGGGTCACCGAGAGGTCGCATCACGCTCTCCGTCGAACTCGAAGACGGGACACAACGACGGCTCGCGACGGACGAAAGCTGGCGTGCGTCACCGAGCCCGATCGTAGAGAACGACCTCTATAACGGCGAGAGGTACGATTCGCGGCGGGAATCGTCAGGCTGGCAGTCGCCGGGGTTCGACGACTCCGAGTGGGACTGCGCCGCGGCGGTTCGCCCTCCAGGTGGGACGCTCCGTCCGGAGCGAATCAATCCGATGGGCGTCGTCGATACCTTGGCGGTGAAGGCGGTTCACGACCACCCGGAGGGGCCCATTCTTGACTTCGGACAGAACCTCACCGGCTGGTTGGAACTCACGGTTCACGACCCCGACACAGGCGACGAAATCGAACTCCACCACGCCGAAGCACTCACCGAAGAGGGGGGTCTCTCCACGACGGACCTCCGCACCGCCGACGCGACTGATGTCTACGTCGCCCGTGGAGATGCCACGGAGACGTACGAACCTCGATTTACGTACCACGGCTTCCGATACGCCCAGATCGTCGGCTATCCCGGCGACTTCGACCCGGCGGACGTGACGGCGAAGGTCGTCCACACAGCCATGGACCGACGGGGCTCGTTCGCCTGTTCGAACGAAGATTTGAACCAACTCCAGCATAACTCTGTGTGGGGGCTTCGCGGGAACACGCACTCGATTCCCGAGGACTGCCCACAGCGTGACGAGCGGTTCGGCTGGACCGGCGACGCCCACATCTCGACTCGGTCGCTGCTGTTCAACTTCGACGCCGTTCGGTTCGACGAGAAGTGGATTCGCGACCACGAGGATGCGGCATCTCCCATGGGATACGTCCCGGACGTCATTCCGAACAAGGACCAAGAGGACCCCGCGGACCCGACGTGGTCGATTACACGCGTGATGATTCCGTGGTATCTGTATCTCCACGACGGTGACGAGGGCATCCTCCACGAGCAGTACGAGGGCATGCGCGACTACGTCGACTACTGGTTCAGCGTGACGGAGGACGGCGGAATCGTCCCCGACGACTACGGGAAGTTCGGCGACTGGCTCGCGTTCGAAAACACCGATGGCAGGCGCGGTCTCCCGCACGACCTGTACAATACGGCGTTCCTCTACCAGACGACCGACACCTTCGCGAAGATAGCCGAGACCCTCGGTATCGATGCCGACGCGGCTCGTTACCGCGACCGAGCCGACCGAATCGCCGAGCGATTCAACGACCGGTTCTTCGACGCAGAAGCCGGTGTCTACGGACCGGGAACGCAGTCCTCATACGCCGTTCCGCTGTTCCTCGGGATGGTCCCTGAGGAGTCGGTTGAGGCGGTCGCGGCCAACCTCGCCGAGAAGGTTCGGGCGGACGGTGGAAAGCTCAAGACCGGATTCCTCGGGACGCGCCCTATGATTCACACTCTCGCGCACCACGGCTACGCCGACCTCGCCTACGAGATTGTGAGCCAACCGGAACAGCCCGGCTGGGTGTACATGGCGCGGAAGGGTGCGACGACGATGTGGGAGCGTTGGAACTCCGACGAGAGTGTTGGCTCCGGCATGAACTCGCTGAATCACTCTCCGTTTACGCACGTCTCCGAGTTCTTCTACGAGGTCCTTGCAGGCATTCGAATCGAAGCGTCACCTGTCTCGGAGCACGTGACAATCGAACCCGCGCTCGTCGACGACCTCGATTGGGTGTCCGCGAGCGTCGAGACGGGCACTGGAGAACTCTCCGTCGAGTGGGAACGGCCCGACGATGCGGACTACTCACTCTCTGTGACGATTCCGTGGAACGGAAGCGCGACGATTCGGCTCCCAGCCGCAGCAGACGCGACGGTGACGGAGTCCGGTGAAGACGTCGCGCAGCGCGCACCGGACGGCGTCCGAAGCGTCGAACGCGACGGTGACGAACTCGTCTTCAAGGTGGGCGCTGGCGGCTACTCGTTCTTGGTCAGCGAATAGTCTGCCCGCATCTAACGCTTTTCTTTCGTATTTCTCGCACTCTCCCGGCAGGCGGGCCTGGTTCCAACTGCTGACGGATGTGGTTCGTGCGTCCGTCTATGTGGTGAGTCGCGATAGATTGGGTCACTCGTCGATGCGGTTCTCTTCCACCTATGAGTCCAGTACCTTGATGACGACTACCCGGGAAACATAGCATAGGATCAGAATCGATTTTGACTCGAAAATAATTGTCATCGCTCATGGACTGGTTTCTGCATGCTCACACCGGCCGACGCGTGGATTTGAATCCGCTTCGTCAGGAGCGCCTGTTTTGCGATCTTCGACTTCCGGCCATAGCGGAAAGACCTTTGAGGGATGAGGATTCACACCTAACTATGGTGAAGGACGTCCCGGTCAACGCGGTCAAAATCTCGCTCGAACTCGTCGACCTCCTGCGGGAACTCGACGGGGCGGGCGTCTCAGAGGTAGCCAAGCGACTCGACAAGCCGACCAGCACGATTCACGACCACCTGCGGACGCTGGAACAACAGGGGTACCTCGTCAAGGAGGGCGACACCTACTACGTCAGCACGCGGTTCCTCCAGTTGGGCGCTCACGCGCGGTCGCGACAGAAGGTGTTCAAAATCGCTCGCCCGGAGATAAACGAGCTCGCGCAGGTGACCGGGGAGCACGCGAACCTGATGATAGAGGAACACGGCGTCGGCGTCTTTCTGTACCGTTCGCGAGGTCCCGACGCCGTCCGACTGGACACCCACGCCGGGATGCGCGTTCCACTGCAGACGACGGCGCTCGGGAAGTCTATCATGGCGAACCGGCCGCGGGAGGAAGTCGAGCGTATCCTCGACCGCCACGGACTGGAGGCGGTGACGGACCGCTCTATCACGGACCGCGAGGAGTTGTTCGACGTCCTGGAGCAGGTCCGCGAGCGCGGCTACTCGTACGACGACGAAGAGCGCGTCAAGGGCATGCGTTGCGTGGCCGCGCCGATACTCAACGAGGACGACTACGCCATCGCCGCCGTCAGCGTCTCGGGGCCGAAAAGCCGGATGCGCGAGGAGCGATTCACCGAGGAACTGCCGAACCAGATTCTCAAGAGCGCGAACGTCATCGAGGTGAACCTCACGTACTCGTAGTCGCGCGCCGCGCCCTCCCAGTCCGTCGTCGCAATCCTGCGTAGAGCGCAACAGTTACGTATCACGCTGTGGCAGAGTGTAACGATGCAACTTGTTCGATACACTGCGGGCAGTGCCCCCGAATGGGGCGTCCGCCGGGACGACGCCGTCGTCCCGCTTTCCGGCCTCCGCGAAGACGTCACCGTCCAGAACCTCAACAGCCCCGGTTTCCTCACTGTCGTCGAGGACGCCGCAGACGCCGCCGAGGACCAGTCGGTCCCCGTCGAGGAGGTAACGCTCCTCGCGCCCGTGCCGCGCCCCGGCAAAATCGTCTGCGTCGGTCTCAACTACCACGACCACGCCGAAGAGCAGGACGAAGAGGTGCCCGAACGCCCGCTTCTGTTCGGGAAAGCCGGCACGTCCGTCACGAACCCCGGCGACCCCATCGTCCACCCGGCGGCCATCGACGAGGTCGACTACGAGGTCGAACTCGGCGTCGTCATCGGCCAGACGGCCAAGAACGTGGACGCAGAGGACGCCTTCGACTACGTCGCGGGCTACACCGCAATCAACGACGTGAGCGGCCGCGACGCCCAGTTCGACGACGGCCAGTTCTTCCGCGGCAAGAGCTACGACACGTTCGCCCCGATGGGACCGACGTTCGTCCCCGAGGGCGACCTCGACCCACACGACCTCGACGTCGCCTGCCGCGTCAACGGCGAGACGAAACAGGAGTCCAACACCGCCGAGTTCATCTTCGGCGTCGACGAGGTCGTCGAGTACATCAGCGGCATCACGACGCTCCGACCGGGCGACGTCATCTCCACCGGCACGCCCGGCGGCGTCGGCATCTTCCGCGACCCGCCGGAACTGCTCGCACCGGGCGACAGCGTCGACGTGGAAATCGAAGGCATCGGCACGCTCACCAACCCCGTCGTCGCCGAGCGCGACGAGTAACCGGCCGCCGTACAGCACAATTATTTATAGGATATCGCGGTACTTCCCACTATGAGCACGCACACAGACACTCGACTGAGAGACAGGCATATTGTCGTGACCGGCGGCGCGCGCGGCATCGGACGCGGTATCGCGGTTCGTTGCGCCCGCGCCGGGGCCGACGTATCGATTTTCGACACGAAACCCGAGGTGGCCGCGGAGACGGCCGAACTCGTCCGCGAGGAGGGCGGCGAGGCCGAGGTGTACGAGGTCGACGTGACGGACGCCGCGGGCGTCGAAACCGCCGTCGACGCCGCGGTCGAGTCGCTCGGAGACATCCACGGCCTCGTGAACAACGCGGGCGTCCAGCAGGCCGTCCCGCTCCTCGAAACGACCGAAGACGACTGGGACCTCCACTTCGAGGTGAACGCCAAGGGGACGTTCCTCGTCTCCAAGGCCGTCGCCGCCCGGATGGTCGACGGCGATATCGAGGGTAGCATCGTCAACATCTCGTCGGTCGGCGCGGAGCGACCGTTCGCTGGACAGGGCGCGTACGGCGCGTCCAAGGCGGCCGTCCTCGCCTTCACGACCGTGCTGGCGAAGGAACTGAGCGACCACGGCATCACCGTCAACGCGCTCAAGCCCGGCACCGTCGAGACGCCGATGGTCGAGGCGTGGCTCGACGAACACGCCGAGCAGTCGGGCAAGTCGCCGGACGAAATCCTCGCGGAGACGCTCGACGTGCACATCCTCGACCGAATCGGTCAACCCGAGGAAGTCGGTCACGTCGCGGTCCTGCTCCTCTCCGAGGAGGGCGACTGGATTACCGGCGAGTCCATCGCCGTCGATGGCGGCTACCTCAAACATTAGCATTCGTCTCGACTGCTTCGAGAGTCGTCCAAAGCGTCCGAAATCGGCGCTTTCGACTGCCCTAGCTATAAGCTATATCCCGAGTTTTCGGCCACAGCACTCACTCGAAGTCCGGCATTATCGGATATTGGTTGTGTAGAGCTTCGGTAGTCGGACGAACTGCAAGCACGGCGTGACCGTCGCGACGCACGCGACCGCCGTGAGGATGCGAAACCAGGGTGGCTCGGAGATGTCTGCATCGACTCGCGCCGCACCAGCGTACTTGGTGGTCTGTCGCCGACCCCGCGACATAGCCGATTCGTTTCAGAGACTCGGCGGCGGGCTCGCGGCTTTGAACCCCGAATCTCGCTCGTCTGGCAACACTGGCCACAGACATAATTTACATATTCGTATGTTGTATAGTGGTACATGGTCGGAGCAATCTGACCCCATGCATGATCAGCATCCCGTGCAACCAGCACGACAGCCATCAGTACGTCAGTCAGACTGTACGCACGGTAGCCCCCACCGAGTACGCCTGCCCAACTAGTACTCATGAACACGTGGCGCGGCTACCGACCGAGCACAACGTCCCATTGATGCTCCATTTTTCCGACTGCTTCGCGGTGAGTTGTGACTGTCTGCTCGCTTCGGAGTCTGCCCGTCAGCGACCGCTCGGTTCTCATTCGAGCCCTTTCTGTGCCCACTTCGCCGTCCGGCATCGTCGGATGGCGTGCGGACGCTCGGGTCGCCAGACCCGGCCCCGAACCTGAAGATATTTTACGCTACCGTGCGAAATCAGTGTAATGGGTACCGATCAAAGCACGAATCGCCGCCTGAGTAAGGTAGAGCGGGTTATCGAGATGTACGATTTAGACGGGTTCGGCGAGCGACTCGCCGAGCGGTGGACGGCTCCCGAGGACAGCGACAGCCTCCGGGACCTCGCGGACCTGATGAACGAGACGGTGCTCGACGCCGCGCTCCGCAAGGCGGGCGAGGACGTTCTCGAAGGCGAGGTCGAGAACCTGTACACGCTTCTCACCGGCGACGAGACCACGGAGGGGATGCGCGTGCAGGCGAAGAACACGCTCCAGTCCCGCGGCGTCGACGTCGACCAACTGCTCTCGGACTTCGTCTCTCATCAGGCGGTCTACACCTATCTGACGGAGATTCGCGGCGTCTCGAAGGACTCCTCGTCCGGAAACAGAATCGACAACGTCGTCAAGTCCATCCAGCGACTCCGCGGTCGACTGGTCGCGGTCATCGAACAGAGCCTGAACTCGCTCCGAAACACGAGCAAACTCCGGCTCGGCGACTTCGACGTCCTCGTGGACACGCAGGTGTACTGCCGCGACTGCGGGACGCAGTACGAGGTCGTCGAACTGCTCCGCCGCGGCGGGTGCGACTGCGACGAGAGCGCGTCGAACTAAACGATTACATACTTAGCACTGTCACATTCTCTCCGATTCAACGGGTGATTTTATATTGGTGTACCTATTGAGTCAAGGTATGAGCTCAGAACAAGTGTCAAAATCCAAATTCCATCTTTCGGTCGAGAACATCGGTGGCATCGACAACCTGTCAACGTCGTTCGAGCCGGGCGTGACGGTGTTGGCGGGTCGGAACGCCACGAACCGAACGTCGCTCTTGCGGTCCATCATGGCCGCACACGGGAGCGACGACGTCGCCCTCAAGGGCGACGCCGACGAGGGGTCGGTGGAGCTCACCATCGGCGACGAGACGTACACCCGGACGTTCGAGCGGCAGGGTGACACCGTCATCTCCGGCGGAGAACCCGTGCTCGACGACCCGGACCTCGCGGACCTCTTTTCCTTCCTGCTCGAGACGAACGACGCCCGACAGGCGGTCGCCCGTGGGGACGACCTCCGCGACCTCATCATGCGTCCGGTCGACGTCGAGTCCATCAACGAGCAGATCGAGTCGCTCCAACAGGAGAAACGCGACATCGCCGACGAGCTCTCGACGCTCAGCAACCTCTCCGACCGCCTGCCGCAACTCGAACGCCGGCGGACGAAGCTCGAAGACCAAATCGAGGAGAAGGAAGACGAACTCGCCGAGAAAGAACAGGAGGTCGAGGAGTACGACGCCAGCGTCAGCGAGCGTCAGGAAGTCGAGAGCGAACTCGAATCGAAGCTCGGCGACCTCCGGAGCAAGCGTCGCGATATCAACGACGTGGACCGCCGCATCGAGACGGAGAAACAGAGCCTCGACGCGCTCGAATCCGAGGAAGAGGAGCTGGCGGACGACACCGAGGACCTCCCGGAGGTCGCCGGCGGCAAAATCGACGAAATCGAGTCCGAGATCAGCCGGCTCCGGACGCGCCGGCAGGAGATTCAGTCGACCGTCAACGAGCTTCAGTCCGTGATTCAGTTCAACGAGGAGATGCTCTCGGGCACCTCTTCGGACGTCGTGGACGCGCTCCGCGACGCCGACGACGCCGGCGGGAACGTCACGGACCAACTCCTCGGCGACGACCAGGTCGTCTGCTGGACGTGCGGCTCCGAAGTCGACAAGTCAGAAATCGAGGGGACGCTCGAACGCCTCCAGTCGCTCCGCGAGGAGAAGCTCGAAGCCAACCGCGAACACCGCGAACAGCTCTCCGAACTCGAAGACGAGAAGTCCACCTACGAGCGCCGCCAGCGCGAGCGCGACCGCATCGAGCGCCGCCTGTCGGAAATCGAAAGCGAGCGCGAGACCCGCCAAGAGCGCATCGAGGAGCTCAAATCCGAGCGCTCGGACCTCGAAGCCGAAATCGACTCGCTCGAACAGACCGTCGACGAACTCGAAAGCGAGGAACACGGCGACCTGCTCGACCTCCACCGCGAGGCGAACCAGCTCGAATACGATCTCGGTCGCCTCCGGACCGACCTCGAAGACGTCGAAGACGAGATCGCCGACATCGAGCGCAAACTCGACGAGCGCGACGAACTCGAAGCGGCCCGCGAGGACATCGAAGACGAACTCGAGGAGCTTCGGACACGCATCAAGCGCCTCGAATCCGAGGCCGTCGAGGAGTTCAACAGTCACATGGACGACGTGCTCGACGTGCTCGAATACGATAACCTCGAACGCATCTGGATCGAGCGCACCGAAAAGCGGGTTCGGGAGGGCCGACGGAAGGTCACGAAGTCGGTGTTCGACCTCCACGTCATCCGGACGAGCGAAGACGGCGTGAGCTACGAGGACTCCGTCGCCCACCTCTCGGAGTCCGAGCGCGAGGTGACCGGCCTCGTGTTCGCGCTCGCGGGCTACCTCATCCACGACGTCTACGAGACGGTGCCGTTCATGGTCCTCGACTCGCTGGAGGCCATCGACTCGAACCGCATCTCGCGGCTCGTGGACTACTTCGCGGACTACGCCGACTTCCTCGTCGTCGCCCTCCTCGAAGAGGACGCACAGGCGGTCGACAGTTCGTACCCGCGCTACTCGCCGGCGTAACGTCGCAGACAGCGGTCGAATCCCTCGTTTTCGGACCCGCGACAGTCGCGTCGCGAACGGCACGTCTCGTTTCGAGTTACGCTATCAGGTGTGTCACGAGAAGGGGGACCGACGGCGACTGGATGGCGCGCTCAGGACAGCGCGATGCTCAGTTCGAGTTCCTCGGCGATGCCGGGGAGGAGTTCGGTGAGACGGTCGAACTGCTCGCCGTTCATCGGTTAGCGGGGCCGGTGGCGCTCAGCGCGCCGAACGCGTCGCCGTCCGGTCCCATGACCGGGGCTCTGACCGCGCGGACGCCGCTACTCTGCTCTTCGACGCCGAGCGCGTAGCCGTGCTCTCTGATTTCGGCGAGTTCGTCGAACAGCGTCTCCTCGTCGTGAATCGTCTGTTCCGTTTCCTTCGGGAGGCCGACTCGCTCGGTGATTTCGTGGACCCACGCTGTCGGCACGTGGGCGAGGACGGCCTTCTCGCTCGCCGAGTACGCCGCTGACTTCCCGCCCGAACGCATCGGAACGCCCGACGAAGTCGCCGACACGGTCGCGTTCCTCTGCGACGGCGCGAGCTACGTGACCGGCACGGTGTTGCCCCGTCGACGGTGGCTCGATGCTCCGGTGACGTGCTGTGCGACTGCGGCCACGGGCGACTCCGTGTCGCGCCGACTGAGCCAGACAGGTATCCAAACATGACAGAAAAAATTTCATATACGAAATACTGTACTTACTGTTCCTTAATCGATGGTTGTCGTCGGTGGGTCTCTCCGGCGGTTTCGAGACGTCTCGCGTATCGGTCGCGGTAGCTCTGCCCGGCGAAAGAACGCGCTAACTCGTCTTCTATCGGTTCCTGAACCGCTCTCTAACTTCTCGTGCGTCCGAGGTGACGACCGGCCGAGCGTGGTCGGACTGGGTTACTGGGTCCGCGGTCGTCCGAGATTTCGACGACGACTGCTGACTGTCCCCGTTTCCCTGCGTGTCAAGCGGTCTATCGCGGGCAGGTAACCCGCCGAGACTGGCGAATGGGGAGCGATGACCGCGGTCACCGGTTCGATGCGAAATCGGCCGGCCGCGATGTCGAGAGAGGATTCGATTCAAATACATATAGAAATTGATTATTTTATAGTTTACTCGGAATATAGAACAATCTAATACCGTCGTTCGTCCCGCAACGTTGAGCCTTTCAAAACATATTACGCCGCCGGCGCTGTACCGAACGTTCGGGCACAACCATGGACTACGTCAACGAAGGCGACACGGTCGTCGTCAGGCTGGACCCCGGCGAACAGGTTCTCGACTCGCTCGCGACGGTGCGCGACGAGCTCGACATCGAACACGGCTTTCTCACGGGTATCGGCGCGGTCGACTCCGTCACGCTCGGCCACTACGACGTGGACGACCAGGAGTACTTCGAAGAGGAGTTCACGGGCCAGTTCGAGGTGACGAGTTTCCTCGGCAACATCGGCCCCGACAAGATTCACACCCACATTCAGGTCGGCACGCGCGACTTCGAGACGCTCGGCGGCCACTGTTCCGGCGCGCGCGTCTCCGGGACGTTCGAGGTCGTCATCCATCTCGGCGAGACGCCGCTGACCCACCACCTCGACGAGCGGACCGGCCTCGACGTGTTCGACATCTGAGCTGGTCTGCCCCGCCTCGTGCCGGACCAAACCGACCCGGACTGACCCGGACTGACCCGGACTGACCCGGACCGAGCCGAGCCGAACCGAGCGATTCGCGGTGCGGACACTCGGTCGCTTTTTCGTGCGCGCCCTGTGGTTCGAGAGCGCCGCGCTCGTCGGATGCTGTGAGACGGTTCGGAGAAAGAAAAGGCGGCGCTGTCGGGGCGTCGGCCGGTGGTGGAGGGCCGAAGCGTGGGTGGCTGGAGGGCGAGGGCGAGGGCGTATGTCGGCGGACTGGCCGACGCCCCGAGCGCACCGAGCGAGGGTTCCGGGGGTCGTCCGCCGACGCGGGTTCCGCCGCGGGGACGCGACCGGGGACCGCTGGTCGCGCCGCCGTCGGCGGGTCGCAACCGCCGGTCCGTGGAGCGCGGCCGGCGGCAACTATTCGTAGTCGGCAACCCATATTGGCGGTTCCTCGGTTACTGCCGTAAGTCACGTGAGTAGCATGAATAGCGTGTGTTTCTCGGAATTTATCCCTTACAGGCGTTTTCTCGTTCGTCTACGGGTGACGTACCCAATCGAATGACTTTCGACGCGGGGGGCCGTGGCCGAGAGTGACAGATGAAACGACATCTCCGCGTTCACATCGTCCCCCTGTGGCGCGAACACGACCGCATCGTCGGCCCCATCGAGGACGACCGACCGGACAAGGTCTACCTCCTCGAACACGAGGACCCCGCGGTCGAGCGCCCGACCTACCACGAGGCGGTCGTCGACCGCATCGCCGACGTGGTCGGCTCTCCGCCCGACGTCGAATACTTGGACCTCTTCGATATGTACGAGGTGATGGGCGCGATTACGACCATCGCCGACTGGCACCCCGACGACTTCGTCCGCGTCAACGTCACCGCCGGCACCAAACGCGCGGCCGTCGGCGCGACGATGGCCTGCATGGACGAACACACCGACGCCGAACCGTACGTCGTCGACCCCGAGGTCCGGCCGCACGGCCTCGACGCGCCGGTCACGGAGGGCTTCGCGCAGGCGTCGCTCCTGACTACCTACCAAATCGACTCGCCGTCGCCCGACCAAGTTGCCGCGCTCGCCATCATCGAGGCCCACGACACCGACGCCAAACACGCGAAGAAGAAGACGCTCATCACCGAGGCGGCCCGCTACGGCCTCGACTTCATGCGCGGCCGCGTCGACGGCGACGCCGAAGACTACGACCCCGTCACCGGCGATTACAACGTCCTCGACAACCGCGTCACCGCGACGCTCGAACATCAGGATTACGTCGCGGTCACGCGGCGCGGCACCCGCCGGTATCTCGAACTCACCGAGGAGGGGAGACAGACGCTCCGCGCGTTCCGCCACCGCGCCGAATCGGTCGTCTCGGACCTCGAAGCGCGGACCGACGACCCGTCCGAGAACGTCGATTTCGCTCTCGACAACCCGGTCGACGCGCTCGTGGAACACCGGTAGGGCGAGGTGCTACCCCCGTGGTTGCCGCCGTCGCCGCGACCACTTGTCCCTGCCGCTCCGAGGGCAACTGTTAGTACGGTCGCGACAAGAGCCAGATATGTATGCCCTCCAACATGCAGACGCGCAGAGCCGTCCTCGCGGCCGGCGGTGCGACCGCCCTCGCGTCGCTCTCTGGTTGTGTCGCCCGCGCACTCGGTGCCCTCGATCTCGAACGAGACTACCGGCGCGACGCGCCCGTCGGCGACGTGACGGGCGCGTGGCCGACCTTCCAGCGCGACTTCGCCAACACCGGTTACACGACCGACCCCGGCCCCTCGGCGGACGCGACCGTCGAACGAATCGCGGCGGGCGACGCGGCGCTCGCCACGTCGGTCGCACTCGCCGATGGGCGCGGCGTGCTCGGCTACAGCGACGGCGACGGGGAGGACGGCGTCTACCGCGCGCTCGACCTCGATTCCGGAACCCAACCCGCCGAATCCGCCGACGCGTGGACCGTCGACTACGCGCACGGCAAGTCCACGCCCACGCTCGCCGGCGACGCGATGTTCGTCTCGACCGCGGAGTTCGTCGCGGCCTACGACGCCCGGACCGGCGAGCGGTGCTGGCGGACGAGAAACGGCGGCTACGGAACCCCGGAAAACGCGCCGGTGCTCGCCGCGGAGACGCTCGTCGACGGCGGCGGCTCGACCGTCTTCGGGCGCGACCCGGCGACAGGGGAGGAGCGATGGACCTACGATGCCTCGACGGCGTCGCCCGGACTCGTCGCCCGCGACGGCGTCGTCTACACGCCAATCGGCGTCGACCACGAGCAGACCGGTGTCGCCGCGCTCGACGCCGCGACCGGCGAGGAGGTGTGGCGACGTGAGGACCTCCGGCAGAGCGGCGTCCCGCTCGCGGTCGGCGACTCTCACCTCTACTACAACGCCCACCGCGGGAGCGTGTTCGCCCTCGCTCTCGAAGACGGGTCGACGCAGTGGCGGGCGTCGGTCCCGCTCCCGGAGAACGGAAGTCCGCAGACCGCCGTCGCGGGCGACACGCTTCACATCCAGTCCTCGCGGGGGAGCCTCGCCGCGTTCGACGCCGCCGACGGCGCGACGAAGTGGACGCTGTCGCTCGATGCCGATACGTTCGCCCGGCCGCCGGTCGTCGCCGGCGACACCCGCTTCGTGGCGAGCGACGACCACCTCTCCGCCGTCTCGGCGGCGTCCGGCGAGGAACTGTGGTCGAAGGCGCTCGAGGCGCGGCCTACTGGCGGGCTGTCGGTCCGCGATTCCGAGATTTACTTCGCCGGTATGGGCAGGAACCCCGGCGTGTTCCGCGTGGCGGACTGACGCCAGCGGGCCGTCGCCGCCGCGATTGGGTTTCGCGCCGACCGATGACGCCATCTCGCGTCAGTCGAACGTGTACGTCCGATATCGCCGAATCGCGTAGCGGTACGAGCCGTAGGAGACGCCGCCGGTCACGAGGAGGTACAGCCCGAGTCCGCCTGCGAGAAGCGGCGTCGCCGAGAGGTGCCCGGTGACGCCGAACCACGTGGCGACGAGGCCGATGACGGTGCCGGGGCCGACGACGAACATGAACCCCATCAGCACGAGCGTCGAGGGGACGACCGTCGTCGCGCCCCAGAACTCGCGTTCCTCGTATATCGGATAGGCCGCGCCGATGCCGACTGCGAAGGCCGCGGCGGCGAGGCACATGAGGACGCCGACGAGCGCGAACGCGACGGCCGACAGCGGCGACGTGCCGAGGGCGACGGTCGCCAGCGGGAGCGCCGCCGCGACCGGAACGCCGAGAATCACGCCGGCGAGGACGCGACCGCGGACCAGCGCCCGTGGCGCAGTCGGGGTCAACAGCAACATCGGAAACTGCGGGCGGTCGTCGCCGAGGGGGTTGAGGCCGAACGTCGCGCCCGCGAGGTAGGTCCCGAGACCGGCCCCGCTCGCGGCGAGTATCGGTCCGAGGCCGTCGGCCGAGGACTGGACGATGGTCGTGCCGAGCGGGCCGAGGAAGAACACCAGCATGACGAGATGCGTGAACTTCTGCGGGTGGCGGACGCCGCGGACGAGCAGGCCCCACGCGACGTGGCCGCCCTTCGTCGCCGACAGCGGCTTCGGCGTCGAGAAGCCGCCGGGCGAGCCGTCTGCTTTCGCGACCGTCGCCGCCGAGTCTCGGTCGCGTCCGCTCGCGCGGTCGGCGAACCAGAGCGCGCTCGCCTGCCGGGTGGCGACGACGAGGCCAACGGGCGTGAGCGCGACGATGGCCGCAAGGGTGGCGACGGCGGCCACCGAGAACGGTCGAGCCAGCGGCGTTCCGACGAACGCGAGCGCGAGGAAGTCGGCGAGTGGGCCGAACGTCAACGTCGCCGCCAGTGTATCGACCGGGAGCGAGCCGTCGGCCAGCGACCGGCCGACCGACTGCGAGACGAGGACGACCCCCACCATCGCGACGAAGCCGACGACTTTGAGCGTGCGCCGGACGCCGGGCAGGCGCTCGAATCCGCGGAGCACGGCGATGCCGACCGCGTAGCCCCAGACAGTCGTACAGCACGCGAGCGGGACGACGACGGCGGTCGCCGTCATCAAAAGCGACGGCGCGCCGAGACCGGCTGTGAACGTCGCGGCGACGACCGCGAACGGGAGTCCGAACCAGAGGGCGATTCGGCCGACTTCGGCGGTGATGAGTCCGACGACGACGGCCCGCGGGTGGACCGTCGTCAGCACGAGCGACTCGTGTTCGACGCGACCGATGCGTTCGAGCGTTCGGAACGTCGCGAGCAGGGTGAGCACCACCGGTATCGCGGTGGCGACGGGGCCGAAGAAGGGAATCTCGGTCACTGATTGCGCGCTCTGGCCGGCGACGTAGACGACCGGGAGCGAAACCAGGAGGTTGCCGCCGAAGAACAGCAAGAGCAACAGGAGGCCGACGATTCGGCGCGTCTCGGAGGCGTACCCCCGGAGGCTCCGCACGAACTCGGCGCGCCCGATTCGCAGGCCGTGGCGAACGTCTCGTCGGAGGCTCATTCGTCGGCGACACCCGACAGTCGCGTCTCGTCGCTCGTGACCGCGAGGAACGCGTCTTCGAGCGAGCCCTCGCCGCCCGTCTGGGCGCGCGATTTCACCTCGTCGGGCGTCCCCTCGGCGACGACGCGGCCGTCGAACAGGACGCCGACCTCGTCGGCGACGGCCTCGACGACGGGGAGGATGTGCGTCGAGAGGAAGACGGTCGACCCCGAGTCGGCCACGTCGCCGATTGACGTTCGAATCTGTCTCGCCGCGCGGGGGTCCAGCCCCGAGGTCGGCTCGTCGAGAAACAGCACGTCCGGCTCGTGGAGCACGCTCTGGATGAACGCGGTCTTCTGTTTCATTCCCTTCGAGTACGTGCCGATGCGCTTGTTCGCGTCGTCGACGAGGCCGAATGCACCGAGCAGGTCGTCGATGCGCGCCTCGGCGGTCTCCGACGGGATGTCGCGGAGGTCGGCGACGTAGTCGAGCTGTTCGCGGGCGCTGAACTCGTCGTACAACGGCGGCGTCTCCGGGAGGTAGCCGACGTGCGGCGCGAGCTTCTCGCGGTCGCTCACGTCGAGCCCGCAGATGCGGACCGAACCGCTCGTGGGCCGTGAGAGCCCCGTCAGGATGCGCATCGTCGTCGTCTTCCCCGCGCCGTTCGGCCCGAGAAATCCGTACACCGTTCCGCTCGGAATCGACAGCGAGACGCCGTCGAGCGCGACCTCGGAGCCGTAGGTCTTCCTGAGGTCGACCGCTTCGACCGCGGCGTCCGCGTTCGTGGAGGGCATGGGACGACTCCCAGTTTTCTCTCCTGACGCCTAACGGTTGCGACTTGATACACGAGCGACAGAAACGAGTCGATTCGCCCGCCGTCTCAGGGAGTCGTCGTCTCGGGATTCGTCGGGCGAATCGACCGATAGAACGCCGTCGAATACGCGGCGAAGAAGCCGCCGATGAGACCGCTGACGAGCACGAGTCCGACCGCGAGGGCGACCATGCCGACGACGCCGACCGTGGGCAGGCCCGAGAGGGTCGAGGCGGCGGGAGCGCCGGCACCCGACCCGGTCATTGCGGCCCCCTGATGTCGAAGCGACGGGGTGAGCAGGAGCGAGATGACGACAGCGAACCCGCCGGCGAGGAGACCGCCGAGGCCGGTGATGACCGAGTAGCCGAGGACCGACACGAGGTTGTTCCTGACGCAAGAGACGCTTCGCTTGATGCCGTCGACTGCGCCGAGGTCGTCGATGACGATGGCGTGGCCGAAGAACTGCACGACGAACACCACGGCGAGGTAGGTGAGGACCACGGCGAGGACGACGACACCCAGCACCGCGAGCGCGACGGTACTCACATCACCGTCGCTCCCGAGGATGGCGATACCCGCGAACACCGAGACGAAGACGCCGACGAACGACAACACGAGATTGACGGCCAGCAGGGAGAAGTACACCACGAGCAGTGAGACGTAGTGTGTCTTTCCCTCGCTGACGAACGTGCCGAGCGAGGTGCGACCGTCGATGGCCTCGTTCGCCATGCCGAGGACGCCACCGAGGAAGAACGGGACAATAAATATGGTGAGTCCGCTGAACCCCAGCGAGATGATGCTCCCGATGAGCGGGCTGACCGCCTGCGCGAACGCCGACGGGAGTTGGACGAGGCTGAACGCCGCGGCGACGACGAACAGTACCGGGTTCCGTCTGAGGGACCCGGCGGCCGTGCCGATGGATTGGAGGGCTGCCATACCGGCCACGTCTCGGCACCGCGTAAAGAATGTTTGGTTGACAGGTCGTCTCACGTCGTCCGCATCCCGAACCGCAAGCCGGCCGCAGACGACCGCGACACGCCCCGTGGCTCCGCGGTTGTCGTTACACGAGTCCTCCCGTGGTCGGCGTCTTCACGGGCGACCGACCCGGTCACGAAGGAACGCGTCGACCGCGGCCGCGACTCGTTCGGGGTCGTCGCCGGGGCCGCCGTGGCCGAGCGCGTCGAACTCGACGAACCGACTGGTCGGCAGGGCGTCGTGGACGTTCCGGGCGCTCTCGCGGAGGAAGTCGGGGCCGTCGGTGCCGGCCAAGACCACAGCGGGCGCGTCCACGTCCAAGCGGGCCGGAAGCCGGTACTGCTCGACGGCGCGGTTCATCCGGACGACCTCCTCGGCGAGGGCGACGCAGTCGGGCCAGACGGGCCATTCGTCGAGCCACGCGTCGAGGTCGTCGATGCCGTCGGGGTGGAGCACCTGCTCGACGTAGCGTTTGACCGCCTCGCGCCGCTCTCCCGCCTCGACGAGCGCGGCCATGCGGTCCGAGAGGGCCGCCTCGCGTCGGTACGCCTCCGGGAGCACCGCCGGCTCGTAGGCGGCGACGGCGGCCACCCGCGCGTCGGTCGCCGCTTCGAGAGCCGTGAGCGCGCCGTAGGAGTGACCGAACAGCGCCGGGTCGCGTCCGGTCGCCTCGCGAATCTCGTCGACGAGTTCCCGGACGTACTCGACTTCGCGCTCCAGCACCGCCTCGGCGGGCGTCGTCTCGGCGTCGTCCAGACAGGTGCCGAAGCCGGGTCGCTCCGGGACGACGACCTCGTAGCCGTCGAGATGCGGGACGACCGGGTCCCAGAACGCCGGCGGTGCCATCCCGCCGTGACAGCACAGGAGCGGCGTGCCGCTCCCGAATCGTTCGTCGGACAGTTCGGTTCCGCGTTCGAATGGAATCGGTTGCATCGCAGTTTCGCTTGTCGCCGATGCCGGCTAAGTCGCACTCTCAGCCGTGCGGCCGTTTATGTGGGGGCCGAAGACGGAGACCGTCTCGGCCGCTTCGACACGCCCTTGACCGACCGCCGAGAGAGCGGACGTATGGGTCTCATCGCCGAGTTCGACATCGACTGCGACGCGCTCCCGCTGACCGGGGTCGCGGCGGCGGTCCCGGAGGCGACGCTCGCGCTGAAACTCCAGTACAACCACGGCGAGCGACCGATGTTCGTCGTGACGGTCACGGGGGGTTCGACGCGGGCGCTCGAAAGGGCCATGGATGACTCCCTCGACGTGGCCGACTGGACCCGAATCGGCGAGTCGGGCGAGACACGCCGGTATCAGGCCGTCCCGGCGCTGAGCTTCGAAGCACAGCTCGGTGACAGCCTCGACGACCTCGCCGGGCTGGAGGCCCTCGCCACCGCCGACGCCATCATCGAGCGCATCGAAGTCCGGCCGACGGGCTGGCGACAGACCGGCTGGTTCGCGGACCGCGACGCATTCGGGCGGTTCGCGTCGTTCTGGCGGCGGAACGCCGGCTTCGAACTCCGACGCCTCGCCCGCGACGGCGACCCCGAACCGCCGGGCGAGGGGCTCACCGACCGACAGGACGAGGCGCTCCGGACGGCGTACGAACTGGGCTACTTCGACATCCCCCGCGGGGCCACCCTGCGGGAGGTCGCCGACGAACTCGCTATCACCGCCTCCTCGGCCTCCGAGCGACTCCGGCGGGCACAGACCCGACTCATCGCCGAGACGGTGGCAACGACGTGGCCGCCGCTTCCGAACTGACGAACCAAGGAACGGACTACCCGACCAGCCGAGCGACTCGCCGACGAGGAGGAGTTCTACCACGTCCACGCTCGGTCGGCCGAGGCGCTTAGCTACGTCACGCTCGAGCATCCCGACGCAGTCGCCGAGATTACGTCGCCCGACGCGGGGGGTGTGTACCCCACTGCGGTATCGACCTCCCCAGAGGACGCGCCACCGATGTGTCCGAGTTGCGACGTTCCGTACTGAACTCCGCGACCGGCGTGGCGAACTCCGTTCTTCTCGACTTGCCACTCTCGAACTAAATACTGAACCTGACTGGAACACCTTTCGACGCCCTCGGAGGCGCCTACGGCGCGTGTCTCGACTGTCTGACCGACGGCGAAACCGGTCGACTGACGGGGTCGGCTACTCCGGGGCGGACCGCAGATAGTCGTAGAGTTCGTCCATCACCTTCTCCTCGGCGCGTTTGAGGTGTTCCCACGCCGTCGTCGACGCGACGCCGACCTTGTCGGCGAGGTCCTCGACGGACGTGCCGCGGTTGCGCTGGTAGTAGCCCTCGCTGATGGCGAGCGTTAGCACTTCTCTCTGTCTCGGCGTCAACTCTTGGACGAAGTCGAACATATCCAGTTGTGCGGGTGCGTCGAGTTCGCTCAACTCGACGGCGCGGACCAGTTCTGTCTCGTTGCCTGCGGCCTCCAGTGAGGCGCGGATGTCGCCGATGCTCTCATGGTCTTCGAGATACAGCGTCCATCGCTCCCAGCCGGCAGTGATGGTTGTCCCGTTTCGGTAGTAGACTTCCATATCCGAGAGGCGCTCGGAGATGCTGTCCCACTGGTAGGCGTCGTACGTCATCGCAACGTACGTGCGAGAGCGGCCGACCGGCGAGAGTGGCTCGAGATCGAGAACCGGGCTCGCGTCGCCGAATTCGTCGAGGAACTCCGGGATGACCTCAGGGTCCCCCGAGACTTCGATGATGCGTTTGCGGTTCGACGTCCGCCCCGTCATCGACGAGCGCGACCGGAGCGTCACATCTGGATAGTTGGCACTCACGTCGCTCTCGGGTGTGTCGTGGTGTCTGATGAGAAGAGTCACCTCTCTCATCGTTCAATCCTGGTACCGTATCTGCAACTTGGTTGGTGAGTGGGCATCATTTATCTAAATTTGTGGTGGATTGTTGCGTCGTTCAACGTCTACCGGATATATTCGGGTACTCTTATTTGATATATGTTCTCATACATCCCACTGTAATGACGGTATCCGACGACCCTCAAGGGTTCACGGACGAGGAGCTCAGCGGACCGAGAATCGACCGGCGGACGACGATGAAGTTGCTCGCGGCAGCGGGCGTCACTGGCCTCGCCGGTTGTGCCGGTGGTGACGGTAACGGCGGATCCGGCGGCGACACCGAAACCGGGGAAACCGAGACCGAGGAGACCCAGAACGAAGAGACCCAGACCGAGTCGGGGAGTTCGACGGGCGGCCGGCTTAACGCCGGTTGGTTCACGGGTAGTATTGACGTGCTTGACCCGCCGTACATCAGCGTCGGTCAGTACTTCCAGATCGCCGCTAACGTCTTCAACGGTCTCGTCACGTTGAACGAGGATCTGACCGTCCGCGGCGATCTTGCGACCGACTGGACGGTGGCGGACGGAGGCACCAGTATGACCTTCCAGTTGCGAGAGGGTGTCACCTTCCACAACGGCGACGACTTCACCGCCGACGACGTTCGCTACACTATCGCTCGAACCATCTCGCAGGAGGCTCCCGCGGCCTCGAAGCTCAGTACGCTCCGGCCTCTCGACGAGGACGGCGTGGTCGTCGAAGACGACTACACGGTGACGCTCAATTTCGAGCAGGCGATGGCTCCCGCACTCATCTACCTGACCCGCGGGCCGGGACGGGCGGCCACCATCGTCTCACAGGGCGCTATCGAGGAGATGGGTGAGGAGGCCTACCGGACCGAACCCGTCGGGACGGGCCCGTTCATGGTCAGCGAGCACGAACTCGGCTCAAGTCTCACGCTCGAGGCCAACCCCGACTACTTCGAGACCGACGACGAGGGTACCCAACTTCCGTACGTCGACGGCGTCGACGTCCGTCCCATCCCGGAGGCGGCGACGCTCGTCAACGCGCTTCGGTCGGGCGACATCGACTTCGCGAACCTGATTCCGCTTCAAAATCTCGATCGCATCGAGGAGACCGACAGCACGACAGCCTCCGTCGCCCCAGGGGTTAACTGGTACGGGCTGTCGATGAACCAGACGCGCGACATCTTCAGCTCCCGCGAGGCGCGACTCGGCATCGCGAAGGTCATCGACAACGAGCAGTTCATCGAGACGGCCTACTTCGGCAACGCGCTGTCCGCCCGCGGTCCCATCAACAGGGCGACCAACTGGGTCTACCGCGAGGACAAACCCGACGATCAGACCTACGACCCAGAGGAAGGTCAGCGGCTCATTGAAGAAGCCGGTATCGCCGGCGAGAGCTTCAGTATCCTCGTTGCGCAGGGTGACACCCGAGCCGCGCAGGCAATGCGCCAACAGCTCAACGCCGCCGGATTCGAGGTCGAAATCGAACAGGTCACGTCTTCGACCTACTGGGAGCGCTACGAGACACTCGACTATGACACGACTATCGCTGGTAGCGTCGGCGACCCAGACCCCGACCAGTCACTCTACAATTTCTATCGGCTCCCCGACGAGGGCGGCGTCTGGAACTGGACGGACTTCCGGGACGAGCAGGTCCACAGTTTGCTCGACGAGCAGCGTCGCGCGCTCGACCGCGACGAGCGTCGAGACCTGCTTCACCAGCTCGAAGACCGTCTCATCCAGCAGGTCCCCCACGCCTATCTGGTCCACCAGAACGACATCGCCGCCTACACGGACGCGGTGTCGAACTTCACCCACATCCCGTTCATGCGTGACCTCTCGCGCGTGATGGTCGACCGATAGAATGCGCCGATATGTCCTCAAGCGGGTCGCACACGCCGTCTTCATCATGTGGCTCGTCGCCACAACGGTGTTCTTTGGTCTCCGAGCCATCCCGGGAGGACCGGTCTCGGCGATGCTTGGCCAGGAGTCGACGCCCGAGGCGGCGCAGGCCCTGCGCCAACAGTTGGGACTCAACGACCCGTGGTACGTGCAGTACAGCGACTGGATGGTCGATCTCGCGACGTTCGACTTCGGCCAGAGTTTAACGACGAGCCAGCCCGTCGCCGAACTCGTCATGCAGGCGGCCCCGCGGACGGCTTCCATCGGCGCGGTCGCCGTCGTCGTCGGTCTCGGCGTTGCCGTCCCGGCGGGAATCGTCAGCGCGACGCGGAAGCGCGAATCCGTGGACTATCTCGCCACCGTGGCGGCGTTTCTCGGACTGTCGATGCCCGCGTTCTTCGTCGGCATCCTGCTCGCGCTCGTCTTCGGCGTCTGGTTGGACCTGTTACCCGTCTTCGGGTACACGCCGCTCGCTGAGGGCGTCGCCCCGTGGCTCGAGAGCATCCTCCTGCCCGGGGTTGCCGTGGGGCTTCCCTACGGCGCGGTCGTCATGCGGATGATGCGTTCGTCGCTCTTGGAGGTCCTGGATGAACCGTACATGAAGACCGCTCTCGCAAAGGGCGTCGGGTCACGGGTGCGCCTCTACAAACACGCCCTGCAGAACGCACTCATCCCCGTCGTCACCGTCGCAGGTATCCAACTCGCGCTCGTGCTCGTCGGGAGCGTCACGGTTGAGCTCGTTTTCGGCATTCAGGGACTCGGTCGTCTGCTCGTCGACTCGATGCTTGACCGAAACTACCCGGTGACGCAGGTCGTCATCCTGCTTGTCTCCGCCGTGTTGGTCTTTACGAACCTCGCGGTCGACCTGGCGTACACTGCTATCGACCCGCGCATCCGCTACGGAGGTGAATCGGCGTGAACACCGAATTCGGCGAGAACCGCGGCACCTACGGCCCCGGCGAGGTCCCGCCCGAGTACGAACAGTCGGCGGTCGCCGAGGAGTTCACCACTACCCGCCAGCGCCTCGTCGAGGGCGTCCTCGGCGACCGGATGGCGCTGTTCGGTGCCGTCGTTATTCTCCTGTTTATCCTCACTGCCGCCTTCGCCCCCTACATCGCACCCTACGGTGAAGAACAGACCTTCGGCTTCATGAAAGAGCCGTTGTCGTCGTCACAGGGCGACTTCGACGGCGACGGCGAACTCGAACAGGCCTTCCATCCGCTCGGGACCGACTCGTTCGGCCACGATATCCTGACGCGGCTCATCTACGGCGCGCAGGTCTCCTTACTCGTCGCCTTGGCGACGCTGGCGGTCGCATTCACCTTCGGGACCGCTATTGGCATCCTCGCGGGCTACCACGGGGGATGGGTGGACAGCCTGCTGATGCGCTACGTAGACTTCCAGTGGGCGTTCCCCGAACTCATCCTCGGGGTCGCAATCATCGCCCTCTCGGGGGGGTTGGGCGTCGTCAACGTCGTCATCGCCATCGGCATCGCCTATATCGACGACTTCGCCCGGCTCATCCGCGGCGAGGTCCTCTCAATCCGCGAAGAAGAGTACATCATGGCTGCCCAAACGGTCGGGATGTCCGACGTGCGCATCATGACGAAAGAGATTCTGCCGAACGCCGTCGCCCCACTTATTGTGCAGGCGACGCTGATGCTCCCGCTTGCAATCCTCGCGGAAGCGGGGTTGTCGTTCCTCGGTCTCGGTGTCAGGCCGACGACCCCGACGTGGGGGCTTCTCCTCTCGGACGGCCGGCAGTTCATCAGTGAGGCGTGGTGGATATCGGTCATGCCCGGCCTCGCCATCATGCTGACCGTCCTCGCGTTCAACATGTTCGGCGATGGCCTTCGAGACGCCTTCGATATCGACGAAGGAGAGGTGGAAGCGCGATGAACACGATGGACTCGGTTGACACCAGTGCAGAGGCAACTTCCGCGGCCGAATCGGATGCGACGAGCCTCCTCGAAGTTGCGGGACTGCGCACGCAGTTCCCGACCTCACGGGGGACCGTCATCGCCGTCGACGACGTCAATTTGACAGTCGAACGCGGCGAAATCGTCGGTCTCGTCGGCGAGTCGGGTAGCGGAAAGAGCGTCTTCGCTCAGAGTATCATGGGCATCGTCGACCACCCCGGCGAAATCGTCGGCGGCGATATCCGACTTGACGGCGAATCGCTGCTCGATAAGTCAGACGCGGCGCTCGAAGCACTCCGCGGCGGTCGCCTTTCGATGATTTTCCAAGACCCGATGAACAGCCTCAACCCGACGTTGACAGTCGGCGAGCAGATCGCTGAGACGGTCCGTCTCCACCAGGACGTCGGTGAGTCGGTGTCGCTACCGGCCGAATTGAAACGCAAACTGCTCGGCGCGACGAAGAACAGCGAGGCGTGGCGACGTGCCATCGAGATGCTCGAAGCGGTCGAGATTCCGGAGGCAGAAAGCCGTGCGGGCGACTACCCCCACGAGTTCTCCGGTGGGATGCGCCAGCGGGCGATGATCGCCATGGCGCTTTCCTGCGAACCGGACCTGCTTATCGCCGACGAACCGACCACCGCGCTTGACGTGACCGTGCAGGCGCAAATCCTCGACGAACTGCGTGACCTAAAAGACGAGTTTGACACTTCCATCCTCATAATCACGCACGACCTCGCGGTCGTCTCGGAGGTGTGTGACCGCGTCGCCGTCATGTACGCCGGTGAAATCGTCGAGCAGGCCGACGCCCGCGAACTGTTCGACAACCCGCGGCATCCATACACGCAGGGGCTCATCGCCAGCACGCCGCGGCTCGACGCACCGAACGACCGACTAACACCGATCGAGGGCAACGTGCCGGACCTCATCGACATCCCCTACGCGTGTCACTTCGCGCCGCGGTGTCCCGAGGCCGAACGCGAGTGTTTCGAGATTGCCCCCGATTTCCGCCCGGTCGGCGAGGATGGCCACGAGGCCGCCTGTCTCCGGCGTGGTCCCACGGAGGAGCAGCTATGAGCGGCACCAAGCAGACGAGCGACGGTCCTCCTGCCGAGGCGGCCGGTGGCGAGGTCGTCCTCGAAGCCAGCGGCGTAAAGAAACACTTCGCGCAGGCCGACGGACTCCTCGACAGACTGCTCGGCGAAAACGCGTCGGTGAAGGCGGTCGACGGGGTTGACCTCACTGTCCACGAAGGCGAGACGGTCGCCGTCGTCGGCGAGTCCGGATGCGGGAAGTCGACGCTTGGCCGGACGCTCTTGCAACACTACGACGCGACCGCGGGTAGCGTTCGCTACCGTGGGACGGAACTGACCGACCTCTCGGACCGCGAGATGCGGGCACATCGCCGGAACGTCCAGATGGTGTTTCAGGACCCGCTGGCGTCGCTCAACCCGAGACAGACCGTCGGTCAGATACTCAAAGCGCCGATGGAGGTCCACGGAATCGGCGACAGCGACGCAGAGCGGACCGAGATAGCCAGCGATCTGCTCGAACGCGTCGGGTTGAAGGCTAACCAACTGGAGCGGTATCCGAAGCAGTTCTCGGGCGGCCAGCAACAGCGCATCGGCATCGCCCGCGCGCTGACGCTGGAGCCAGACCTCATCGTCGCCGACGAGCCCGTCTCGGCGCTCGACGTCTCGGTACAGGCACAGATTCTCAACCTCTTACAGGAGTTACAGGACGAGCTGAATCTCTCGTTGATTTTCATCACGCACGACCTCTCGGTCGTCCGTTACTTGGCGGACCGAGTCGCCGTGATGTACCTCGGTGAGCTCGTCGAGACCGCGCCAACCGACGACCTGTTCGATAACCCCCAACACCCGTACACGGAGTCGCTCCTGTCGGCGGTACCGCGCATCGACCCGACTGCTCGGACCGACCGCATCCTGTTGGAGGGGTCGGTTCCCAGCCCCCTCCATCCGCCCTCTGGATGCCGGTTCCACACGCGCTGTCCGAAGGTCGTACCGCCGGCCGACTGGGCGGGGTCTGAGGAGGCGTTCCGTCGGGCGTTCCGCTACCGGACGCGACTCGTCGCGGGCGAGGTAGACCCCGCGGCGGCGCGCGAGCGCCTTCGGGCCGAGGGCGAACCGACCGACGACAACCGCGTCGTCGACCACCTCATCGAGGGGGTGCTCGGGGAGACACGCGCGCACCTCCCGGCCGACGCGGTGACTGCCATCGACGAGGCGACCACTGCGGCCGTCGCGGGCAACGACGAACGCGCGGCCCGACTGGTCGAAGCGGCGTTTCCCTCACCGTGTGCGGGCGAGACGCCCGAGACGGTCACCGTCGATGACGCGCACACCGCGGCGTGTCACCGGATAGAGTAATCCCCGCGTTGGGTTCTCGTTCGGTTTTCACGACGTTTCACTCGCCGAGTGGGACGTCGTTCCAGAGCGGCGGTACACTCAGTCGAAGATGCGTGACTTTTTGGCTTCGGTGAACTGTTCGCTCGCCTCGCGGGCGGCTTCGTACACCCGCCTAAGCTCCGCGACCGGTGTCTCGTGTTCGTCGACCCGCAGGTCGTGATAGATGGTCGTCTCGGGGGCTTTGACTTTCAGCGCCGCGGAGGTGTGGCCGCGCTTGTCGCCGCCGGTCTCTTTGCCCGCTTCGAGTGCCGCGACGAGACGCTCGCCGACCCGTCCCTCGGTCGACCGATAGGCGTCGACAGCGGCCGACAGCGTCTGGTCGTTCGCGAGCATGTTGCCCGCGGCGGTGATGCCCGCTTCCTCGTGGACCTCGTGGCCGAACCAGCCGTCGCACTCCTCGCCGGAATGGGCGAAGGCCACGCCCCGATAGTCGAGGCCGTGGACCTGTCGGAGGTCGCTGTGGCTGTCACGCGCGAGCAGGCCAGCCAGCGCGTCGCTGACCGCGAGGTCCGAGAGCAACTCGATACCTCGGCGGCCGAGTCGAACGTTGACGAAGCTTTGGGTACTGATGACTCCCTCGTGGGAGATGCAAGGGGCGAGCGCACCGACAGCGGGTGCGTCAGTCGCGACGGCGACGCCGAAGACCGTGCCGTCGTCCGTCTCCTCGCGGACACAGATTGAGAACGTCATATTCTTCTCTGTGTGGCGAGCGGGGCTATAACGGCACCCAAATAGATTCGGTGTTCGGTATTAGAGGCTGTATTTGCTCCATTATGCTATATGGTAGATCTGGATACATACCACTCTCGCCGGTCGACAGTGTACGGCCAGCGGGGCGTCGTCTCGACGAGTCAGCCGCTGGCGGCGCAGGCAGGTATCGAAATCCTCAGACGGGGTGGCAACGCCTTCGACGCCGCCGTCGCAACCGCCGCCGTATTGAACGTCGTCGAGCCGACGAGCACCGGTCTCGGCGGCGATGTCTTCGGCCTCTACCGCACCGCCGACGGCGACGTGGGCGCGATGCGTAGCTGTGGCGGCGCGCCAGCGGAGGCGACGCTCAACAACGTCCGTCGGGCCGTCGCCGAGGAGGAAGACGTTGAGCCCGCCGAGGCCGAGATGCCCGACGTCGGCCCGCATACCGTCACTGTTCCCGGCACCGCCCGCGGCTGGAAGACCACCGTCGAAGAACTCGGCCGACTGACGCTCTCTGAGGTCCTTCAGCCCGCAATCAACTACGCGAACGAGGGCTACCCCGTCACCGAGATTATCGCTAGCCACTGGGGCTACGCGGAGGAGTTGTTCACCGACGACCACGCCCGAGAGGCCTACCTCTTGAACGACCGCGCGCCGAAGACCGGCGAGACGATGCGGTTCCCGAAGCTTGGCGCAACATTGGAGACCATCGCCGCGGAGGGCGCAGATGTCGTCTACGAGGGCGAGATTGCAGAGCAGATTGCCGCGGAGGTCCAGTCGAAAGGCGGGTTTCTCACGGTGGGTGACCTCGCCGCGTTCGAACCGGAGTTCCTCGACCCCGTGAGTACGACGTACAACGGCGTCGAGGTGTTCGAACTACCGCCGAACAACCAGGGACTCATCGCTCTGGAGGCGCTCAACATCGCGCAGGCTCGCAAGGCAGGTGAACACGGTCTCCACACGGTCGAACGCGTCCACGAGTTCGCCGAGTCGATGCGGCTGGCCTTCCACGACGGCCACCGTTACATCACGGACCCCGAATACGAGACGATTCCCCCGCTGAACTCGACTGACTACGCCGAGGAGCGCGCGGCGGAAATCGGCGACGAACGCATGTCGGACGTCTCCTTCGGCGTCCCGAGCGCCAACGCCGAGGACGCCGACACCGTCCTCCTCTGTGTCGCCGACGACGAGGGCAACGTCGTCTCGTACATCAACTCCCGGTTCGCCGGATTCGGTAGCGGCCTCGTCGCCGGCGACACCGGTATCGCGCTCCAGAACCGCGGTAGTTCCTTCTCGCTCGATGCCGACCACCCGAACGTCCTCGAACCGGGCAAGCGGCCGTTCCACACGCTTATCCCGACGGTCGCCCGCCTCGGCGAAGACGACTGGGCCGCCTTTGGCGTCATGGGTGGCTACATGCAGCCACAGGGCCACGTACAGGTCATCTCGAACCTCGTCGACTACGATATGAGCCTGCAGGAGGCGCTCGACGAACCGCGCTGGCGCTACCGAGAGGATGGCACTATCGCCGTCGAGGAACAGATGGCCGCGGGAATTCCGACGAAACTCGTTCGGAAGGGCCACGACGTGCGCATCCTCGAAGGACTCCAGTTCGGCGGCGCGCAGATCGTTCGCAACGACAACGGTACCCTTTCGGGAGCGACAGACCCGCGTAAAGACGGGCTGACCGTCGGCTACTGATGGCTGGTGACACTGGCTCGTCGTCGCCGGCCGCCGAGAACGGAGACGCCCCCGATTACGACGCGCGGGCACGCGAGGAACTGGGCTTCTCGCGGTGGTGGCTCGTCGTCGCCGCCGCGCTGGCGATGGCCGTCGTCAGCCCCTATCAGTACGTCTGGTCGTCCATCGAAGGGCCGATGGCTCGGGACCTCGGAATCCCGCTCACACAGCTCGGATTCGTCTTCACGCTGTTCGTCATCGTCCAGTCGGGGTCGCAGTTCCCCGTCGGCTGGTGGCGCGACGAACACGGCCCGCGGCTCCTGACGCTCGCGGCCGCGGTGCTCGCCGGCGGTGCATACTATCTGTTGTCGTACGCGACGGCGGTCTGGCAACTCTACTTGCTGTACTCGCTGGGTGCCCTCGGTGTTGGCGTCGTCTACACCGTCTCGGTCAACACGGCGCTGAAGTGGTTCCCCGACCGGAAGGGACTCACCACGGGCGTCGGGACGATGGCCTTCGCCGCGGGCGCGGCGCTGTTCATCCCGTACGTTCGCGCCAACGCGACGACCGGCGCGTACAACGCCGTGCTCCAGCGGATGGGACTGGTCATTGGGGCGGGCATCCTCATCGCCGCGGTCGTCTTACGCGACCCCCCACAGTCCTGGTTCGACGCGCGGCGGGGAGACCAAGAGTCCGAAGTTGAAGCAGACGGGAGCGACACGACGAGCGTCCGCGACTACCACTGGCGTGAGATGCTCCGGACGTGGCAGTTCTGGTTGATGTACGGAATGTTCGTAGCCGTCAGCGGCGCGGGACTGATGCTGACTGCGAAGGTCGTCTCGTTCGCGCAGACAGTCGGACTTGACGCTGCCACCATCACCGCGGCGGCGACGCTACTCCCGGTGGCGGGGGGCGTCGGCCGCCTCGTCATGGGCGAACTTTCTGACCGGCTCAACCGTCGGATGGCGATGGCCGCCTCCTTTTGCCTCTGCGGGCTGGGTCTTTTCGCCGTCGTCGCCTTCGGACAGACCGGGACGACCGTCGGCTTCCTCACAGCCGTCGTCATCGCGACGTTCTTCTGGAGTCCTCAGTACACGCTCTTTCCGAGCATCGTCGCCGACTACTACGGCGAAGAGAACTCCTCTGCGAACTATGCACTTCTCTACTCCGGCAAGATGTGGGGCGGCGTCTTCGGCGGCGCGGTGGCCGCTTGGGTCGTGACACAAGTCGGCTGGCCGATGACCTTCCGGCTCGGCGGGGTGCTCGCGTTCCTCGCCGGTGTGGCCGCACTGGCGCTACGTGAACCGGGGCCGGCCGGAGACGACCCACTGCGAACGGCAGCTAGCGTCGACGACGACTGACCGCGAACACCTAACAGGACCGGGGCTCCCATCCACCCTCATCTGCCGACCCGCGGGGACCGCGGCGTCGATGACGCCGGACTATTTCGACTGCGAATGAACCCCGCTTACGCCTTTCGCCCGACTGTCGTCGGTCTCAACTGTCGGCCTCAGCGAAATCGACGCCCGTAATCTCGAATCGTGCCCCGCCATCGTCCGATTCGGTGACACTGACCGTCCAGCCGTGGGCCTCTGCGACCTGCTTGACGATGGCGAGACCGAAGCCGGTCCCCGAGTGAGACGTGGTGTACCCGGCCTCGAAGACCGTGTCGCGGTGGTCGGCCGAGATGCCGTCGCCGTCGTCGGCGACGTAGAAGCCGTTCGGGAGGTCGCCGACCGTCACCGTCACGTTCGGGCCGCCGTGCTCGACCGAGTTACGGACGAGGTTCTCGATGAGTTGCTGGAGCCGGCTTCGGTCGGCGACGACGGCCGTCGTCAGGTCGTTTCGGAGGTCGGCGTCCGCCGTCTCGACGGTCCGCCAGCAGTCGGCGACGAGCGATGACAGCACCACGGTTTCGCAGTCGCCGACGTCGTCGCCGTCGCGGGCGAGCGTCAGCAGGTCGTCGATGAGGTCACCGATGCGGTCGAGCGCCTCCGCGGCGGTGGCGAGTCGGTCGCTGTTGTGTTCCTCGCGCGCCAGTTGAACGTTGCCGGTGGCGACGTTCAGCGGGTTCCGAAGGTCGTGGCTGACGACGCTGGCGAACTCGTTCAGCCGCTCGTTCTGCCGCTGGAGTTGTCGTTCGCGCTCCCGCTGTTCGGTCGTGTCGCGGTACATCCAGAGGTGGCCGGTCCCCTCGGGCAGTTCGATTGGTTCGTAGCTTCGGGCGAGCGTCCGGCCGCCCGCCAGTTCGACCGACTCTGAGTAGACGGGTTCGGACTCGGATATCAGTTCGTCGACGCGCTCGACGAAGCCCTCGGGGTCGGTGGTGAGTTCGCCGGCCTCCCGTGCCAGTTTTTGACAGTCTGCGTCGACAAGGTCCGCGGGTGACCCCGGGATGTCGAACAGTTCGAGCAGTCGGTCGTTGACGGCGAGGACGGTCCGGTCGCTGTTCTCGGCGAGGACGCCGACCGGGAGCGCCCCGACGAGCGTCGAAAGCAGGGTGTTGGTGCGTTCGAGTTCGTCTTCGTGACGGACGCGCTCGGAGATGTCGCGGCTGATGGCGACGAAGCGGTCCTCGCCGGCGAGGTCGAGCCGGCGGACGTGAACCTCGACCGGGAACGTCGAGCCGTCCTTGCGGGTGTAGACGCCCTCAGTCCGCCGTCTGTCGCCCTGCCCCATGTCGTTCCAGATGGCCGTCGTTCGCTCGGGGTCCAGCGTCTGGTCCAGGTCCCAGACCTTCATCGCGGTGAGTTCCGCGGCGCTGTAACCGGTCGCCTCGCACAGTTGCGGGTTCGGGTCGAGGATGTCGCCGTCGACGTTGTGGACGTTAATCATGTCGGGCGACTCCTCGAAGAGCGCGGTGAGCCGCGCCGTCGTCTCCCGGAGTCGCGCCTCGCGCTCGATGCGCTCGGTCACGTCCTGAAACAGCGAGAAGACCGCGACGACCTCGCCGTCGTCGTCGGTGACGACGCGGTTGTGCCACTCGCAGTGGATGTGTTCGCCGTCCTTTCGGACGTTCTCGTCGACGCTGTGGTAGCCGCCGGCGTCCGTGGCGAGCTGGTCCGTGATGGCGTCGACGTTGTCGTAACTGTCCTCCGTGACGATGGCCCTCCAGGTGTGGCCGCGCAGTTCCGCCTCGGAGTAGCCGAGAATATCTTCCGCACGCTCGTTGAGGCCGACGATGCGGAAGTCGCTGTCGTACTCGAGGACGCCGAGGGGCGACTGCTCGATGAAAAGCGAGAGCCGTTGCTCGCTGGTTTTGAGAGCGGCCCGCGAGCGGTACTGCTCGACGGCGTTCTCGATGCGGTTGGCGAGGACGGTGTATTGGCTGGTCCCGTGTTCCTTCTGGAGGTAGTCGGTGACGCCCGCGGAGATGGCGTCGCCCGCGACTTCCTCGCTTCCCTTCCCCGTATAGAGGATAAACGGGAGGTCGGGGTCGTCCTCGCGGACGGCGTCGAGGAAGTCGAGACCGTCGAGGCTGGGCATGTCGTAGTCCGAGACGACGCAGTCGAACTCCTCGTCGGCAAGTCGGTCGAGTCCCGCCGCCACCGACGTCTCGGTCTCGACTCGGAACCGACCGTGCGCTCGTTCGAGGAACGCCGCCGCCAACTCCACGAAGGCTCTGTCGTCGTCGACGTGTAGGACGGCCACCCCGTTCACCGTCTCACTCATAGCTATTCTTCATGAGAGTTCGACGGGAGATACTTAACCGTGACTGGCCCGGTCGGTCGGAGACGCGCGACTCCCTCGCCTCGATGAACCGTTCGCTTGACTCGCGGGGGTCTCGGATATCCGGGCGAGTTCCGCGACCGCCGTCTCGTGTCCGTCGCCCCGAGGACCGGGGCAGACGGTCGTCCCGCTTGCGCGAGCGGTCGAACTCTCACCCCCGAGCGAGAGACGTACCAACGGCTATCGACCACGAATCAAAATTATCACAACACAAATATTTCTTTAGAAAGATAATTTAAGTGATTACTATACGTCTTGGTTTTCTTTCAGGGGCCGTGAAACCGGTGATTGAGGTGGACTCCCGAGAGCGATGCGGTCTACACACCCACGTGTGGCCGATTCCATCGATACCGTTGATGAGACGACTCCCACGGGATGGTTTATTCCAACTGCAACTGTCGCATGAACCTCCTCGCGAACAGACGTGTGGATAAAACCGGACTCGTGACGGTCTCTGTCGCGGCAGATAGTCGGTACTGATACCCACCGAGCAGAATCAGCAGAATCGCGGTCTCGACGGCTGTGGACCCGAAGAACGGCCGTCTTAGTGTCGCTGGTCTCCGGCGACGTTCGGGTGGTGGGACGGCGCTTGACGCCAATATTATCAGATACCAGTATTATATCTGTAATTGAATGCTTGGGGTCGACTACTCGGCGACCGAGTCGGTGGCACGGCACGTGCGCCACTCTCAGTTGTCACCGCTCTCGTTCGCCGCTTACTCGACTCGTGATTCGCCCTGTCTGTGGTCGGGCGTCCGAGAGTCGAGGGCGACATCCCCGTACAACTATACTGATTGCCACCAATCAGCATGGACGATGCGCGCAGTAACTTTCACCACTCCCGGTGAGCCACTCGAAATTCGGGAGGTTGACGAACCGGAACTAGACGAGACGGGTGTCGTCGTGGAGACGGAGGCGTGTGGAATCTGTCGAAGCGACTGGCACGCGTGGCAGGGAGACCCACTCTGGGAGTCCCGGAACTTCGACGACGGACACGTCTTCGGTCACGAACCGGCCGGCGTCGTCGTCGAGGTCGGCGGCGAGGTCGAGCACGTCCGCGAAGGCGACCGGGTGACGGTCCCCTTCAACCTCGGTGACGGGACGTGTCCGTCCTGTCGCTCGGGTCGCTCGAACATCTGCGACAACCGGGTCCCGCTCGGACTCGCGCCCGAATCCCAGGGGGCCTTCGCCGAACGGTTCTACGTGCCGTGGGCGGATTACAACGTCGTCCACCTCCCGGACAGCGTCTCGTCGGTCGAGATGGCCGGCCTCGGCTGTCGGTTCATGACGTCGTTTCACGCCCTCGTCCACCGTGCAGACGTCACCCCGGGGGATTGGGTGGTCGTCTACGGCTGTGGAGGTGTCGGCCTGTCCGCCGTACATATCGCCGACGCGCTCGGGGCCAACGTCGTCGCCGTCGACCTCTTCGACGAGAAACTGTCGTTTGCGAGCGAACTGGGCGCCGACGAAACGCTCAATGCGAACGATATCGCCGACGTCCCGTCGGCGGTGAGAGCGCTGACAGACGGCGGTGCTCACGTCTCCGTTGACGCCCTCGGAATCGCCGAAACGTGCCAGAACGCGGTCGAAAGCCTCCGAAAGAGAGGTCAGCACGTGCAAGTCGGACTCACGTCGAACGAGGAGGGCGGTGAGGTCGCGCTCCCGACAGACCGGATAGTACTCAACGAACTCCAGTTCATCGGTGCGGTCGGGATGCCTCGACCGCGGTACGACGAAATCTTCAGAATGATGGACCGTGGTGCGCTCGACCCGGCCGCAGTGATATCCGAGACGGTGTCGCTCGACCAGACTCCCGAGATACTCGCTTCGATGACGGACTTCGACACCGTCGGTATCCCAGTGATCGACGAGTTCTGACGGCGGAGCGCGAAACGAGGTGCTGGCAAACGCGCCCTCCGTCCTCGCATCGACAGCCCGAACCCCTTCGACGGCCCGAATCGGTTACTCTGGAATGCCGTATACCTCCCGAGACCAATCTCGTTCGAGCGTATCGTAGACCGGTCGCTTCCGGTCCAGCCCGTCGATACGCCGTTGGTCTTCCGTATCGAGCTCCCAGTCGAACAGCGTACTGTTCTCCGCGATGTGAGTCGCGGAACTCGATTTCGGCAGGACGACGACGTCCTTCTCGACGGCCCACTTGAGAACGATTTGCGCGGGAGATTTGTCGTACGTCTCTGCGATGGCCTGAATCGTCGAATCTTGGAGCACCTCCGTCCGTCCGAGCGGTGCGGCCGCTTCGACGGCCACTCCGTTCGACTGGCAGTAGTCGACCAAATCGCGCCGCTGGAACCAAGGATGGAACTCGATCTGATTGACGGCGATGGGGACGTCGGTGATATGCAACGCGTTACTAAGCTGATAGCCGCTGAAGTTGGAGACGCCGACGTTGCGAACCTTTCCGTCGTCGGAGAGCGCCTTCATCGCGTCGAGCGTCTCTCGGAGCGAAATCGACGGGTTTGGCCAGTGAATCAGATACAAATCGAGATAGTCGGTGCCGAGTCTCTCGAGTGAGTTCTCACACGACTCGATGACGCTCCCGTAGTTGAGATTCGCCGGCAGTACCTTCGACGTGAGAAACAGGTCTTCTCGGTCGTAGTCCGCGAGCGTTTCACCGATTTCGCGCTCGTTTCGATACCCTTCGGCCGTGTCGACGTGGGTGTAGTTCCCGTCGAGTGCGGCGCGAACAGCCGCGCGAACGGTCGCTCCATCGATATCCCACGTTCCGAGGCCGACCTTCGGGAGGTCGTCTCCGCTTGGAAGCTTGACAGTCAAACTCGTCATCGGACCATACATTCGTCCGCCATCGTATCAATCTACCCCAGGGCGTGGAGACGAGAACGAACGCAGTTTCGGTCAGTGCGAGTCGGGAGGCGGCTCCCCACGGTCCGTATCTGTTCCGGGGAGGCGACGCCGGGGGCGTGTCGACGGCGAAAGAGTTTACTTGCCGATACGGAAGATACGACGTATGGTACCATCTCTGCCACCAATCGGGCTCGGAACGTGGGAAAACGACGACCCGACGCAGTGCGCCCGCTCGGTCCGGACCGCCATCGAACTGGGGTACAGACACGTCGACACCGCAGAACACTACGGGAACGAATCAGCCGTCGGCGACGGCATTGCGACGGCCGACGTGCCTCGTGACGAGCTGTTTCTCGCCACGAAAGTCCACCCGATAAGCGGTGGGCTGACTCACGACGAAGTCCTCGAAGAGGCCGAAGCGAGCATGGACCGACTCGGCGTCGACTATCTCGACCTCCTGTACGTCCACTGGCCGGTCGGGGAGTACGAGGCCGACGAGACCCTCGGCGCGTTCGAACACCTCGTCGAGGCGGACCGCGTCCGACACATCGGCGTGTCGAACTTCGACGTCGGTCTCCTCGACGAGGCCCGCGAAGTCCTCGAATCACCGCTTTTCGCACATCAAGTGGAGATGCACCCGTTTCTCCCGCAACGAGAGCTCGTCGAAGACGCACAGCGACGCGATTACACGCTCGTCGCGTACTCGCCGCTCGCACGCGGCGCGGCGCTCGCGAACCCGGTTATCTGTGACATCGCGGAACAGTACGAGACGTCGCCCGCCCAAGTGTGTCTCGCGTGGGTGACGAGCCACGAGAACGTCGTCGCCGTTCCGAAAGCCACCTCACGCGCCCACCTCGAAGACAACCTCGGTGCCGCCGCGCTCGAACTGGACGACGAAGACATCGCCCGCATCGACGACATCGACCGGCGCACGCGCTTCGTCGAGCGCGACGGTGCGCCGTGGCAATGAGTCCTCCGACGGTCTCCTCAGTGCTAGTGAGAAACGGCAGGCACGGAGCCGGCGGCCTCGTCGTCGGGAGCGTCGACTCCCCCGACTAACGGCGACGCCAATCGGGCGACTCCCTCGTACCCCACCCCGGAGAGCCGTCGGTCTCTCGAAGGGAGACGCGGGACGGCCGTCCGAGAGCTAGTCCGGAGGCGGTGGCGCGCCGGCGAGTCGGTGTGCGACGAGAGCAAACGTGCTCGCTGTTCATCGCGAGTCCATCGAGGGCTGTATTACAGGTTTACTCGTGTAATCATTCGCGGATTTCGGCGGCTCGCGTTCGGCGATAGTAAACCGGGGTACGGTGAGCGGCGGCCATGCAGGGGATTCACAGCTACGGTTCGGTCTGGTAGCCCGGTGAACGGCGCTATCGACGCCGCCGCGTCACTTCGTGCGACTGTTCAGTTGTGTCGAACGTGACTCGAACGCCCGAACACGGGGGACTTGTTAAGTCCATCCCGAACGAGACGCTCGTATGGACGTTCAATCGATGACGGACGACGGGGAGGAGGTACTCGACGGGGTCCACCTCGCACAGCTCGCCGCGGGGCGTCAGGGCAGTGTTCAACACTTCCGTATCGAGTCGGGGGCGCTCGTCGGAACGCACAGCCACGAACACGAGCAGATTGGATGGGTGTCGTCGGGGGAGTTGCTGTTCACGGTCGACGGCGAAGAGTACCTCGTCGGGCCGAACACCTCCTACGTCATTCCCGGTGGGGTCCCGCACTCGGCCGAGAACCGCGGCGAGGTCGACGCCGTCGGTATCGAAGTGTTCTCACCGCCGCGGTTGACACCGCCGTGGGAAGGTGACGACGAATAAACGGGGCTCATACCCGAAACTGACTGACCCCCGCGGACGAAACCCCGTGAGCTGGGGTGCAACGCCGGACCACCGTCGCTCCCGTCACGTCGTTATCCGCCGCTCTGAGCATCTACCAGTAATAATATGCATAGTTTTTTGTATGTGCTTGTGCCATAGGTTCTCGTATGGCATCCAATACGGATGACGATAGCCCAAGCCGTAGAGATATTTTGAAATACGGAGGTCTCGCCGGCCTCGCCAGCCTCGCCGGCTGTATGGGCGGCGGTGGCAGTCCCAGCGGGGGAAGTGGTGGCGGAGGTACCAGTGGCGGCGAGTCCAGCGGATTCATGGAGCAAGCCCGTTCAATCGGCTTCACAGACAACTGGGAGGACCGTCGACTGACGACACTCGACGAGTGGCCACTCGAACAGCGACAGGCGATACCCGATGATGGCCAGCTCGCCGATTCGAGCGCGTGGGCCGAGTCGGAGGCCGTCCAGTCGGCTCCGTGGAGTCCCCCGGAGGGCTGGGACGAAACGGCGGCCGGGGAGATCGACGAGATTCAACTCCTCAACTTCGGTTCACTGGAGTACGACCCGGGGACTGCGGCGGCACACGGCATGTTCGAGGACCGCACCGGCATCACGATAAACCCCCTCGAAATCACCGTCGATCAGGCGATTCCGAAGGAGACGGCGTTCCTGCAGGCCGGTGAGGGAGAACCCGAGGGGTTCCAAGTCGTCGTGGCCGACTCGCTGTCGTCGTTCGCACAGGCGGGCCACCTCCAAGCGGTCGACCCGCTTTTCGGCGACGACTCGATGTGGGAGCCGATTCAGCCCGTGGCCCAGCAGACGATCAATTACGACGGAAACCTCTGGGGCGGTCCCGCCTATCTCGAAGGCGACTTGGTCCACGTCAACGTCGGGATGCTCGAAGACCAGGGCGTCGACCAGGCCGTCATCGACAAAATCACGAACGGCGAGTGGTCGTGGGACGACCTCGAGACGTGCATGGAGGCGTTCGAGGGCACTGATGCGTACGCGTGGGCGTACCGGGGCGCATCGCGTACGTACACGATGCGCGACTTCAACAAGCACTACTACCAGGCCGGCGGCGAATTCGTCAACGACGACGGTTCGGTCACGGTCAACGACGAGGCCGGCTACTACGCGCTCGGAAAGATGGTCGAGTGGCTGGACAACGGCTGGGTGCCTGAATCCGTGGTCAACTTCGGGCAGGGCGACCTGGCCGACGGCTTCACCTCCGAACAGTTCGCGATGGTCCCCGTGTACGGCGACCTGACCGGACAGGCCAAGAACCAACTCGGCGACGACTACACGCCGACGCTCACTCCCGAGGGCGGTTCCGACGCTCCGAACCCGACCCGCGCCGGTCTCGCGTCACCGAACGTGATGGCCATCAACTCGAACGCCTCCGACGCGGCCAAACTGGCCGCGATGGTGTACCTCGACGCGCGAATCTCCCAGCCCACCGCGTGGTGGGAGTTCGTCGTCGAGGGGAACCAGTCGTGGCACAAGCGCGTGTACGACGAAGCGGCCGAGACGGGTGCCGCGCTCTACCCCGAGATTCGCGGTCAACAGGCCAATCTCAACAAGACCGAGGTGTTCCCGCAACAGCGCTCTATCAAACAGCGCATCAGTCAGGAGTGTCAGCAGGCCATCGCCGGATCGAAGTCCCCGGAGGAGGCGCTGGACGCCGCGCAGGAATTCATCAACACGGTCCTCGGCCAGTAACTAACGGGGCTGAATCTCAGTTACCATGTCCCTCGAATCAGAAACCAGCTTCACAATACCCGAGACGAAATACGAGAAGATACGGTATCGGGCCTCCCAGTTCGCAAACGACCACATTCTCCTGGTCTTGCTGGGCCCCGCGATACTGGCAATTACGGCCATCTTCGTCTACCCCGTCTTCTATCTCTTTCGGCAGTCGCTGTACCTGACAATCCCGGGTTCGGTCGAGCGGTTCGTCGGGATTCAAAACTTCGTCACCATGTTCCAGCGGGCGTCGTTCTGGGATTACTTCCTGAACACGCTCATCTACTCGTTCGGTTCGCTGGTGATTAGCCTCGGAACCGGTCTCGTCATCGCACTGGCGATTAACCACGTGACCCACTCGAAGCTCCGAGACGTCTACTCGACGCTTTTGATGTTCTCTTGGGCGATTCCGCTCGCGGTCGTCGCCCTCATCTGGAAGTGGATGTTCACCGGCAACCAACTCGGATTCTTCAACATGGCGTTGATGGACCTCGGTCTCATCTCGTCTCCCATCTCCTGGTTGGCGACCCAGCAGTTCGCCATGCTCGCCGTCACGCTGACGGACGCGTGGGCTCGGATGCCGTTCGCGATGTTGCTCCTGTTGGCCGGGTTGCAGTCCATCCCGGAACACATGTACGACGCGGCGAAAGTCGACGGCGCGACGACGTTCCAGACCTTCCGCGCTATCACCGTTCAGTATCTCCGCCCCTACATCGCCATCGTCGCACTGATAAACTGGATGTTCGCGTTCCGCGCGTTCGCGGTGGTGTTCCCCATGACGAAGGGCGGTCCCGGAACGTCCACGACCATCTTCAGCATTCACATCTACCGCGAGGGGATGATTAACTTCAACTACGGCTACGCGTCGGCAGTCGCGGTGTTCATCATCGGGATTACGCTCGTCGTCGCGACGTTCTACGTTACCAAGGTTATGGGAGGGATGGAAGAATGAGCAACGCAGACGAAGGCTACGAACGACTCAGCTACGAGACGCGACAGGGGTTCTGGGACCTACTGGAAAGCCCGAAAGTCATCCACTTCGTGCTTGCCATCGCCGTCCTGACCGTCATCGTTCCCATCTTCTGGGAGGTACTGACCTCGCTCAAGACCAACGAGGCGGTTTACAACCTCACCTACTTCCCGCGGAACCCGACGCTCTCGTCGTACTACGAGGTGCTCATCGGGGAGAGCTACTGGAGGGCAGTGGTGAACAGCGTCATCATCTCGACGGCGACGACTATCGCCGTCATCATCCTTGCTGTGCCGGCCGGATACGCGTTCAGTCGATACCGGTTCCGGGGCGACAACGTCCTGTTCATCGGGGTGTTGTTCTCCCGCCTGTTCCCGCCTATCGGCCTGATCGTTCCCTACTACCAGATCATGTCGTGGCTCGGCCTGTTGAACTCGCTTCCGGGTATCATCATCGCGCAGGTCTACCTGTGGTTGCCGCTTATGATATACATCATGCGGAACTTCTTCATGTCGATTCCGACGGACCTCGACGAGTCTGCGCGGGTCGACGGCTGCACGCAACTCCAAGCGTTCCGGAAGATCGCGCTCCCACTGGCGCTTCCGGGCGTGGCCGCGAGCGCAATCCTGACGTTCCTGTACTCGTGGCGAGAGTTCCTGTTCTCGCTTATCGTCACAACGGACCTCAAATCGATGCCGATTTCGGTGGCGGTCTACCAGTTCGTCGGCGACGTCTCGGTGCAGTGGGCGTCGCTGGCCGCGGCGAGTGTCATCGCAATCGTCCCCACCATCCTCGTCGTGGTGTTCTTCCAGCGATACATCGTCAGTGGACTGACGGCCGGAGCACTGAAAGAATGAGTAACCAAAACCAAACAACGACAATGAGTGATTCGGAATCGAGGCCGGTTGAAACGCCGGACACGAAAGACGGTACCGCCGGTGCAAACGAAGACATCAACGTCCAAATCGAAGGCGTGACGAAGGTCTTTGGGGACCAAGAAAGCGACGAAATCGTCGCCGTCGAGGACCTCAATATCGACATCCGTCGAGGTGAGTTCCTCGTGTTCGTCGGGCCCTCTGGGTGCGGCAAGACCACGTCACTGCGGATGGTCGCGGGGTTAGAGACCCCGACGGAGGGCCGCATCCGTATCGAAGACGAGGACGTGACGGGGTACGACCCCCGTGAGCGGGGCATCGCGATGGTGTTCCAGAACTACGCGCTCTACCCGCACATGACGGTCGCGGAGAACATGTCGTTCCCCCTTCGGATTCGGAACTACCCGGACGACGAAATCGAGACTCGGGTCACCGAGGCCGCGGATCTCCTGGAAATCGACGACCTCCTCGACCGGAAGCCGTCACAGCTCTCCGGCGGCCAGCAACAGCGCGTCGCGCTCGGTCGCGCCATCGTCCGCGAGCCGTCGGTGTTCCTGATGGACGAGCCGCTTTCGAACCTCGACGCGAAGCTCCGCGTCCAGATGCGGACAGAGCTCAACGAGATTCACCAGCGCGTCGGGAAGACGACGATTTACGTCACCCACGACCAGGCGGAGGCGATGACGCTCGGCGACCGCGTCGTCGTGCTCAACGACGGGAAGCTCCAGCAGATCGGCCCGCCGCAGTATCTCTACGACAACCCCGTAAACCGGTTCGTCGCCGGGTTCATCGGAGAGCCGCCGATGAACTTCCTCCCGGTGTCGATACGGAAGGAAGACGACGGCTATACGGCCGTCGGGGAGTTCTTCGAGTTCGGCCTCCCGACGGACGTCGAGCGGGCGGTCGACGAGTGGGACGGCTCCCTCGATAGCCTCACGCTCGGCGTGCGTCCCGAGGACCTGAGCGACCTGTCGGTCCTCGACGAGGACGAGTACACCGAAAACAGCACCCTCGACGCGCAGGTGAAAGTCGTCGAGCCGATGGGTTCGGACAAGTTCCTCACGGTGACGTCGAAGACCGACGAGGACACGGAGTTCAGCGCCCGCGTCGCGCCCGAGAGCAGTGTCGAGCCGGGCGAGCCCATCTCGCTTTCGGCCACGCTCGACAAGATTCACCTGTTCGACGACGAGACCGGCCAGAACATCACTTACTGAGCGTCGCCGGTTCTTCTCAGGCGGGTGTTTCACTCGCGGTCCACCGCTGGAGGGTGCGCCCCCAACGACGGGCACGGCGGCGACAGAGTCACCGATACCAGTCGCGCGCACCGACCGCCGCACCCGCCGCACTCGCCGTACTCCCCGTATCCTTCGTACCCCTGTACTCTCCGTACTCAGCGCGACCGTCCGGCATCGACATAAGCACCGCCGAGTCCCATGACAACAATTATCATTTCCGTCCCGCATGGTACTGCTATGGCTACCGGTACTATCGGAGAGTTCGAACGGTCGCTCACAGACGTCGGTGTCGAGTTGACGCGTGCGACCCCCGCGACGTTTTCCGAGACCCTCACGAGCGTCGTCGACGAGCCGGCCGTCGGAACCCCGCTCGGGTTCGACGGTGTCTCGCTGAAAGACACGCCCGTAACGACGGAACTCACGCCGAGAGACCTCACCGAAGCGCAGACCGGCGTCACGCCGATCGGGCGCGCCATCGCGCAGTACGGGACGCTCGTCGTCGAGTCGAACACCGCCGGGAACGAACCCGTCTCGCTCTACCCGCCGACCCACGTCGGCGTCGTCCGCGAGAGCGATGTCCTCGCGGACGTGACCGAGGCGATGCCGCACCTCGCCGAGCGGTTTTCCGACGGCGGCTCGGTCGTCTTCGCCACCGGTGCGAGCGCGACCGGTGATATGGGCGCACTCGTGAAAGGCGTCCACGGGCCGAAAACGGTGCGCGTGGTCCTCGTGGAGGGACTATGAGCCTCGAAGACCGCCGGGAGAAGGCGAGGCACATCCGTCATCTGCTGGAGACCGAAGGCGGCGCGATTCGAGAGAACACGACCGTGTTCAACGAAGACCGGTACGACGTCTCCGAGAGCTTCGACGACTACGAGGACCTCCGCAGTCGAGCGCGCCGAATCAAGGAAGACGCAATCGACCGATTACCGGAGCTCATCGACCGGCTCCGCGAGAGCGTCGAAGCCAACGGCGGAGAGCTCTACGTCGCCGACGACGCGGCGGACGCCAATCGCTACATCGAAGGCGTCGTCGACGACGAAAACGCCGAGACCGTGGTGAAATCGAAGTCGATGACGACCGAGGAGTTGGACGTCAACGACCACCTCGAAAGCGTCGGCGTCGACGTCTGGGAGACCGACCTCGGCGAGTTCGTGCTTCAGGTCGCAGACGAGTCGCCGTCGCATCTCGTCGGCCCGTCGCTCCACCGCTCACAGGAAGACGTCGCTCGACTGTTCAACGAGCGGTTCGACCCGGCGGAGCCGTTCGAGACGGCAGAAGAGCTCACGGCGTTCGCGCGGGACTATCTCGGAGAACACATCCGCTCTGCGGACGTGGGGATGACCGGTGCGAACTTCGTCCTCGCGGATTCGGGCACGATTACGCTCGTCACGAACGAGGGGAACGCCCGCAAGACCGCGGTGACCCCCAATACGCACATCGCGGTCGCGGGCGTCGAGAAAGTCATCCCGAGCGCCGACGAACTCCAACCCTTCGTCGAACTCATCGCGAAGGCGGCGACGGGGCAACCCATCTCCCAGTACGTCACGATGCTCACCCCGCCCGTGGAGTCGCCGACCATCGACTTCGCTCGGCCGACCGAACCGCTCGGGTCGGGCGACGACGACAGGGAGTTCCACCTCGTCCTCGTGGACAACGGCCTGATGGCGATGCGAGAAGACGAGCATCTCGAAGAGACGCTCTACTGTATCCGGTGTGGTGCGTGCGCGAACTCCTGTGCGAACTTCCAGCACGTCGGCGGGCACGCGTTCGGCGGCGAGACCTACACCGGCGGTATCGCAACGGGGTGGGAAGCCGGCGTTCACGGACAGGACTCGGCGGCGACGTTCAACGACCTCTGTACGGGGTGTTCGCGC
The DNA here is from genome assembly GCF_042663345.1 of Haloferax chudinovii. NCBI lineage: Archaea > Methanobacteriati > Methanobacteriota > Halobacteria > Halobacteriales > Haloferacaceae > Haloferax > Haloferax chudinovii. The sequence goes on along the minus strand of NZ_JBHTAB010000009.1, from coordinate 66,929 downwards.
TGTGCGGACGCCTGCCCCGTCAAAATCGATATCCCGTGGATAAACACGGTCGTCCGCGACAGAATCAACAACGAGTCGGACGGGGCCGCCTTCGACTTCCTCGTCGAGGGGTTGACTCCGGATGCGGAGCCCGGGAGCCTCGACGTTCAGAAGCGTCTCTTCGGGAACTTCGGGACGCTCGCACGGGTCGGCTCGGCGACGGCACCGCTCTCGAACCGACTCGCGGAACTCGGACCGGTGCGGTCGGCGATGGAGCGGTTCTTCGGCGTCGACGCCCGGCGCGCCCTCCCGACGTTCGAGCGGGAGACGCTCACCGACTGGTTCGCCGCCCGCGACTCGCCGGACAACGACGGGCGCGAGGTCGTCGTCTACCCCGACGCGTACACCAACTACGTGCTCGTGAACCGGGGCAAAGCGACAGTAAGGACGCTCGAAGCGCTGGGCGCGCAGGTCGAACTCGCGACGCCGCAGGAGAGTGGTCGGGCACCGCTCTCGCAGGGGATGATACGGACCGCAACTCGGCGAGCGTCCGCGGTTGCCGCCGACCTGACGACGTACATCGACGACGGGTTCGACGTCGCGGTCATCGAGCCCTCGGACCTCGCCGCGTTCCGCCGAGAGTACGGGAAGCTCCTCGACGAGGAGACCCACGAGCGACTCGCAGAGAACTCCTACGACGTCATGGAGTACGTCTACGGCTTACTCAACGCCGGAGCCGACGCGGGCGTGCTCGCCGAGCCGTCGGAGCCGCTGGCGTACCACAGCCACTGCCAGCAACGCACCCTCGGCGTCGAGACGTACACCGAAGCCGTCCTGACGGAACTCGGCTTCGACCTCCTCACCTCGGACGTCGAGTGCTGTGGGATGGCGGGGAGCTTCGGCTACAAAAGCGAGTACTACGAGCTCAGCATGGACGTCGGGAGCGACCTCGAAGCGCAGTTCGCAGACGAGACCGACCGCACGCTCGTCGCGAGCGGGACCTCCTGTACCGAACAGCTCGGCGACCTGTTCGAACGAGACGTCGTCCATCCGGTCGAGCTCATCGCACCCGACGGGTGAAGTAGACAGGCGCGGACGCTCACTCCCGCGGAGCGGTCACCCACGGTCTCTCGGGGGTGTCCGCGGCGGCTCCCCCGCGGAAGATTATTGACAGTGGCCCGCGACCATCACGACGATGCCTCACTCGAAGTACGAGCATCTCGTAACGGAGATGAACGCAGGAGTCGGCTGGCGAAACCTCGCGGACGACGGACTGTCCCGCGACCCGACGCGCGACGTCGAGATTACGGCCGTCGAGTGCCGAGTGCTCGGCGGGAACTTCCCGTGGAACCTCGTGACCGTCGAGACGGACGCCGGCGTCCGCGGATACGGTGAAGCGTTCGCCGGGCCGGTCAGCGAACACGTCGAGTTCCTGGAGAACGGCCTCGTCGGCGAGAACCCCTACGACGTCGAGCGCCTCACCGAGCACATGACCCAGATGCTGTCCGGACTCGCCGGGGGCGAGGGCTACTCGCAGGCGGCGGTGTCCGGTATCGAAACCGCCCTCTGGGACGCCGTCGGGAAGCTCACCGGCCTCCCCGTCTATCAGTTGCTCGGCGGGAAGTTCCGCGACTCGGTCGCCATCTACTGTGACTGCCACGCGGGCGAACACCTCGGCGAAGGTGACGACGACCCCCACGAAACGTACGACCCGGCCGTGTACGCCGATGTCGCCGAAGCGGTCGTCGGCGAAGGGTTCGACGCGCTGAAGTTCGACCTCGACGTCGCGCCGGGGAACGCCGACACGGCGACGCGGCGGCTCACGAACGCCGCCGTCCAACACAAGGTCGATATCGCGGACGCGATTCGGGAGCGAATCGGGGCGGAGCCGACGCTCGCGTTCGACTTCCACTGGAGTTTCACCGTCGAGACGGCCCTTCGACTCGCGCGCAAGCTCGAACCGTACGACCTCGCGTGGATAGAAGACCCCGTCCCGCCGGAGAGCGCCGACGCTCATCGGCGCGTCACGGCGGGGACGACGACCCCAATCCTCGCGGGGGAGAATCTCGTTCGCACGGAGGGGTTCCTCCCGTTTTTCGAGGCGGGCGCAATCGATATTGCGGCGCCTGACATCCAGAAGTGCGGCGGGCTGAGCGAGTTCCGGAAGATTGCGACCGTCGCCGACGCGTACGACGTGCCGATCACCCCGCACAACGTCGCGAGTCCGGTCGGAACCATGGCGTCCGTCCACGCCTGTGCGACGGTTCCCAACGCGTTCGCGCTCGAATACCACGCCCGCGACGTCGACTGGTGGGACGACCTGCACGCGGGCGGTCCACTCATCGAAGACGGTGAGATTGCGGTTCCCGAGCGGCCGGGCCTCGGCATCGACCTCGACGTCGGGGAAGTAAACGACCGACTCGCCGCCGGAGAAGAACCGCTGGAAGCGGAGGGCTGACGGCGGCAGACTTTTCTTCGAATGTACGAATGTAAGCTGTATGGCAGACAGTGACAACCGCCGGGACGGACCAGTCCCGATTTCGGAGGAGACCGTTCTCGAAGCGAGCGGCATGGACGCGGTCCCGGAGATGGGTATCATCGAACAGCTGTGGGAGACGGACCCGATTCCGGAATCGGAGCTTCGGGACAGCGTGTTCGATGCCGTCGAACAGCTCGAATTCGACGCGGTGCCGGACGGCGGCGAAGTCGCCGTCGGGGCGGGAAGCCGAGGTATCGCGAACATTCCAACCATCGTTAGCGCCGTCGTCGACGCGCTCGACGACCGCGGCTACGAGCCGTTCGTGTTCCCGGCGATGGGGAGTCACGGGGGTGCCACCGCCGACGGCCAACGCGAGATGCTCGAAGCGCTCGGGATAACCGAAGCGAGCCTCGGCTGTGAGATTCGAGCGACGATGGACACGGTCGTCATCGGGAAGACGCCGGACCGAGACGTCGAGGTCCACGCGGACGCGAACGCGGCGGCCGCGGACGCGATAATCCCGGTCAACCGCGTGAAACCTCACACGGACTTTCGGGGCGACGTTGAATCGGGGCTCTCGAAGATGCTCGTCATCGGGATGGGCAAACAGCGCGGTGCGAAGACGGCACACGAATGGGCCGCCGACTGGAGTTTCCGGGAGATGCTCCCCGAAATCGCGCGCCTTCACGTCGAGAACCTCCCGATTGCCGGCGGCATCGCCATCGTCGAAGACGAACACGACGACACCGCGCTCATCGAGGGCGTGCCGCCGTCGGGCTTTTTGGACCGAGAGGCGGAACTCCTCGAACTCGCCTACGAGCACCTCCCGACCATCCCGTTCGACGAGGTCGACGTGCTCGTGGTGGACCGGATGGGAAAAGACGTCTCCGGGGCGGGGATGGACACGAACGTCATCGGGCGAATCGTGTTCGGGTTCGAACCTGACCCGCCGGAGCCGGACATCACTCGGATATTCGTTCGCGGATTGACGCCGGCCTCCCACGGTAACGGCACGGGTCTCGGGTCGGCGGATTTCGTCCACGCGCACCTCTTCGAGGAGCTGAACTGGAGCGATACGCTGGTCAACGTTCTCACCGCGAGCACCCCGCGGGCCGCCCAGATTCCGCCGGCCGTCGAAACCGACCGGACCGGCCTTATCGCCTCACTCTCGACTATCGGCGTCAAAGCCCTCGAAGCGCCGCGCGTCGTCCGCATCCGCGATACGATGCGTCTCGGTCGCGTCGCCGCTTCGGCACCGCTCATCGAGGAGGCGCGCGACCGCGACGACCTGCGCGTCGTCGAAGAGCCCGCACCCGTGGAGTTCGAAGACGGCCAGTTCGTCGAAGACGTCCTCGAACCGAGCGACCACTGACGGAGTCGAAGACGAGAAACACTGATAACACTCGAACGAAACCGTGTGGTATGGAGCCATCACTCATCCTACCGCCGGAGCGCGACGAACGCTGGGACCTCGCGAAACAGGTCGGCGTCGAGACCGCCGTCGTCCACACCCTCGAAATCGGCGACGGGTCGCGCCCGTGGCAGTACGACGAACTGCTCGCGTTGACTCGGGAGTTTCGTGACTACGGCCTCGACGTCGGGGTTATCGAAGGCTGTGTTCCGATCTCCGACGACACCCGACTCGGTCGGGACGGCCGCACCGAAGAGATCGAGCGATTCAAGCAGTACCTCCGACACCTCGGTTCGCTCGACGTGCCCGTCGTCGCCTACGACTGGATGGCGGGCGAGCGGTGGGCGCGGACCTCGACGGCGCTTCCCGCTCGCGGTGGGTCGCTGACGACGGCGTACAGTGACGAGTTCATGGAGGGCGCGTCCGAACAAGACATCGCCCCCGTACGTGCGGACGAGCTGTGGGACGCGCTCGAACATTTCCTCAACGAGGTCGTCCCAGTCGCCGAGGGAGCGGGTGTGAAACTCGCCTTGCACCCCGACGACCCGCCGATTGAGAACCTCCGCGGAGTCGACCGAATCATCACGTCGCCGGAGCACTACGAGCGCGTGATGGAGATGTACGACAGCGAGCACAACGGAATCACCTTCTGTCAGGGCAACTTCGCCGCGATGGGCGCGGACATCCCGGAGACGATTCGACGCTTCGGCGACCGAATCAACTTCGTGCATTTCCGCGACGTCGAGGGAACGAACGGGCGGTTCGTCGAGACGTGGCACGACGAGGGGCCGACAGACATGCGCGCCTGCGTCCAGGCGTACCGCGACATCGGCTTCGACGGGCCGGTTCGACCCGACCACGTCCCGACGATGGCCGGCGAGGAGAACTCGAACCCGGGGTACATGACGCTCGGGCGACTGTACGCGACGGGGTATCTGAAAGGTCTGTTGGAGGCGGTCGAGTAACGGCCGGACACTCGCGGCGTGACCGCTCTGCTCTCGACCGATGTACCGCCACCAGAGACGGCGTCGGCCCCGAAACGGGCGCGTAAAGCGAGATACCGAGTGCCAGCACGCCGAACTCAGTTCCGGCTTCGGTCAGGCGATTCGATTGTCGGGGTCCGCACCGCCGATGAGGCTCTCTATCCCCTCTGCAATCATGCGGGGACCGTTCGTCACGGCGTCGCGAGTCGACCCCGCGGTGTGTGGCGAGAGGACGACGTTCTCCATTTCGAGGAACGGGTGGTTCTCCGGGAGGGGTTCGGTCTCGAAGACGTCGAGCGCCGCCCCCGCAATCGACCCCGTACGCAACGCGTCGACGAGCGCCGCTTCGTCGACGAGCCCTCCACGGGCGGAGTTGACGAGTATCGCGGACTGGTCCATCCGGGCCAACTCGTCTTCGCCGAGCAGTTCCCGCGTCTCCTCGGTCAACCGCGCGTGCAGTGTCACGGCATCTGCGCGTTCGAGCAAGCCGTCGAGCGTCGCGCGTTCGACACCGGCGTCGTCGAACGTCGCCTCGTCCTGATAGGGGTCGTACGCGAGGAGTTCGGGGCCGAACCCCGAGAGCCGTCGGGCGACCTGTTGGCCGATGTTTCCGAAGCCGACGATACCGATGGTCATCGCCTCGATGTCACGGGGTAACCTGTCCGGGTCGAACTCTTGGCTCCACTCGCCGGCGTGGAGCGCCCTCGTGTGGTGTGGAATCTCTCGGACCGTCGCGAGCAGGAGGCTGACGGCGTAGTCGGAGACCGCGTTCTTGTTCCGTCCGGGCGCGTGGAGGACGGCGACGTCGTTCGTCTCGGCCGTCTCGATATCGACGTTCTCGACGCCTCCCCGAGCGGCCCCGACGACTTGCAACGAGTCGCCCGCGTCGATTACTGACGCGGAGACGGGGGCTTTGTGAACGACGAGCGCGTCCACGCCGTCGAGGTGCTCCTCGATTATCGACGTGTCGTAGGCGGACGGCCCTCGCGACTCCATCTCCATCGTGACCTCGCGGAACCGTTCCGCGGAGACGTCGCCTTTCCAATCGATGCGGGAAAACGACACGCCTTCGGATTCGAGGAACGACGCCGCCTCGTACATGTACTCGCTCGGCTGTTGTGGGTCTCCACAGAGGAGCACGGTCTCAATTGTCATTCGTCTGGGTCTCCCGCTCAATCGACGTTAATTTTTCCCACGTGGCGGCGGTCCCGTCGGCGGCCAGTCGGTATGCGTCGTGGACCGCCCGGTACGCGTCGGTGTGCGCCGGCGTCGGGTCGTGTCGACGTTCGACCCCGACGACGTGTTCGACGGCGGATTCGACGTCGTCGTACAGGCCGACCGCGAGACCGGCGCAGATGGCGACACCTCTGGCACCCGCTTCTTGACCCGTCGGGACGACGACCCGTTCACCGAGAACGTCGGCGAACATCTGGGACCACACCGCGCTCTTTGCGCCGCCCCCGCCGAGACGGACGGTGGTGAGTCCGTCTTCGGACGCGAGTTCCAGCAATCTATCGCTCAACGAGAGGGCAACGCCTTCGTATATCGACCGTAACATCTCGCCCCGGTCGTGTTCGATTGTCAGACCGACGAACGCGCCACGCTCGTTCGGGTCGTCGGTCGACCCCTGCAGGTTCGGGAGGAACACCAGCCCGTTCGAGCCGATGGGGACTTCCGCTACCGCCTCGTTCAGCCTGGCGTAGAACGCGGCGTCGGACGTCGCCTCGTCGTGCCAATCGCGACAGCACTCTCGGGTAAACCAGTCGACTGCGGCCGCGGCAGACCTACTCCCGCGATACCGGAGCCACGCGTCTCCAAGGTACCGCCGACTCAGCCCTCCGCCGTCGGCGCTGTTCGGCTCGGCGGAGACGTAGATACTCTGTCCCCAGGTGCCGACGATGAGCGACCCCTGCCCCGGTCGGAACGCGCCCGACCCGAGTGCGACAGCGCCGACGTCGTGAAGTCCGGACGCGACGGGCGTGCCGGCTTCGAGGCCGGTCTCGTCGGCCGCCGCCGCCGTCACCTCGCCACAGACCGCCGTGCTTCGAACGACGGGTGGCAGTGCGTCAGCGCAGTCGCCGAGTCCGAGTGTGTCGAACAGCTCCGACGAGTACGCCTCGTTTTCGATGTCGTAGAAGACGCTCGCCTCCATCTGGTCCGTACAGACGACGTCTGTGAGCCGGTATTTGAGGTAGTCCTTGCAGAACAGGAGTTGGTCGATAGCGTCGTAGACCTCCGGTTCCGCCCGGCGCATCCACCCGAGGATACTCAACGGGTCGGCGACGAAGGGGTCGTACCCCGTAATCGCGCGAACAGCGTCCGAGCGGCCGCTTTCGTCCCACGACTCGACGACGTCGCTCGCACGGCTATCCAACGACGTGATACCGTCTCTGACCGGCTGTCCGCGGTCGTCGAGCGCGTACAGTCCGTGTCCGTGGCCGGCGACGCCGACTCCGGCGACGGCACTCGCCTCGACGGTGGAATCCCCGAGGACCGCGCGAATCGTCTCGCACGTCACGTCCCAGAACGTCGAGAGGTCGCGCTCGACGCGGCCAGCACGCGGGCGCTCGTTCGGGGTCGGTCGAACCGCAACTGCCCGCTCTCTCCCGTCGGTATCGAACACCGCGGCTTTGACGTTCGTCAACCCCGCGTCGACTCCGAGGAGGAGTGGGTCGTCAGTCGTCGTCATGTATCACACGTACAGGCTCTCGCCGGCACTCCCGGAGAGCGTGGCGACCTCCGCCATCACGTCGGCGATTCGGTCCTGAACCTCCCGGCAGACCCGGTGGGGCGTGAACTCGCGTTTGTTCGGCGACCACTCCGCGTCGCCGAAGAACCCCTGTCGGTCGTCGTCGACGCCTTCGGGGGGGAGGATACTCGACTCGTGCTCCCGATAGAACTCACAGGCCGTTCTGGCGAACTCGTACTGGTATCTGGTGTTCTTGTTCAGTTTACACACCCCGGTCGAGAGGAGGTCCCCGACCTGACTATCGGACAGCCCGGACGACCCGTGGACGACAAGCGGCGTCTCGAGGCCGTGGTCCGCCAGCGCCTGCCCCACGTCGCGTGCGATGTCGGGGCGGAGTTCGAGGTCGCGCCCCTTCGAAACGCCGTGTTCCGTTCCGATGGAGATTGCGAGGAGGTCGACACCCGTCCTGTCGACGAACTCGACGGCCTGTTCAGGGTCGGTGTAGTAGGCTTCGGTGGTCTCGACGCCGCCTTCGAGACCTTTTATCATGCCGAGTTCGGCTTCGACGAGCATGTCCTGTTCGCGGTTTCGAACCATTTCGACCACGTCGCGGGTGCGTGAGACGTTCTCCTCGAACGGTTCGTGCGAAGCGTCGACCATCAGCGAGGAGGGACCCCCGGAAGCGATGCACGATTCGAGGAACGCGCGGTCGTCTGCGGGAACGTGGTCGACGTTGAGAAACACGCCGACGTCGGCGTCTTCGCCGAGTTTCTCGACGTGCGTCGCTAGGATATCTAACCCTGTGACAGGGTCGCCGTTCCCGGCGAACGCGGCGGTGTCACGTTTCACCTGAACGACGAGGTCGGAATCGACGCGCTCTGCGCCGCGGACGAGTCCGGTCAGGATGTTCGTCTCCGTGATGTTGCTCGCGACGAACCCGTATCCGCTCGTTCGCGCCCGGTCGTAGACCATGGATAGCTCCGACCCGCGTGAATATGGCATTGGTTGTCATTCACAGAGTGCGCTGAAATACGTGTCGGATACCGTTCGAACGTCCCGGCGGTCACCGCGCCCGAATCGATTGGCGACCGCCTGTTCAGCGATGGTAAACACGGCGGCGATATTCCCGCGTCACCGCGTCACATCGCGTTCCGTCGCAGTCGGTCGATTTGCCCCGGTCGGTCGGTTTCCATTACGAAGGTAGTGTTGTAATTCAAACGATGCTCAATCCGCAAGCGTCCGTGCGATGATATCGAACGCGGGGCTGAGCGAAGGTTATTTCTCCGACATTTTTGTCGGTTTCTCCGGTAGTTTTGCTGAAAAACGCGGGGCGAGAGCGTGGTATCGCGTCGCTTCGAACTCCATCCGTCTCGGTCGTGGGGGCGGACTGTCCGGTGATAGGAAACGGAACTCGCGGGACGGAGTGAGTCGAGGTCGAGAACGGTACGGGGGTTCGGTCGGGGAGACGCTCCCGAACCACCCGTTCGTCAGACAGCCGTGACCGTGTTTTCGAGGACGCCGATGTCGTCGATTTCGATGCTGACGTGGTCACCCGGTTTCAGAGTGAACCCCTCTTCGGGGACGAGTGCCGTCCCCGTCAACAAGACCACCATCTCCGGGACAGCGTTGTGTCGGGTGAAGTACGAGACGAGTTCGTCGCACGACTTCACCATCTCGGACGTCGACGTCGACTCCTCGTAGAGGACGGCCCCGTCGCGTTCGATGCTCATCGACATTTCGAGTTCGTGCGGGTCGCTCACCGATTCGGTGGACGCAACACACGGTCCGATAGCACAACAGCGGTCGTATATCTTCGCCTGCGGCAGGTACAGCGGGTTCTCGCCCTCGATGGAACGACTGCTCACGTCGTTACCGACAGTGTATCCGACTATCTCACCCCGATAGAGGACCACCGCGAGTTCGGGTTCTGGGACGTCCCACGTGGAGTCGCCCCGGACGCCCACCGCCTCGTGCGGACCGACCGTCCTGCTCTCTGTCGCCTTGAAGAAGATTTCAGGACGCTCCCCGTCGTAGACGTCGAGGTAGAGGTCGGGCGTCCCGCTTTCGGCTTCTCGTGCCTGCTCGCTGATGTGGTACGTGACGCCCGTAGCCCACACCTCGTCGGGAACCACCGGACGCTCGATTCGCTCGTCGACATACGCAGAAGAGAGTCGCTCCGCGTCGTCGAGGAGTCCCTCAGCGACGTCGTCGATAGTCCGCCCAGTGATGTGTGCCGCCCGAGCGAGGTCACAGAAGGTCTCGACGCTGGCGTTCGCGCTGGTGAGGTCGTAGTAGGCGTTGTCGCCCTCGGACACAGCGAGTGCTGAACGCTCTGTCCCCGCGAGTGCGTGGTATCGCATGAAACAACGGAACGGTCACTACTACATAATTGTTATCAAGGGTCGAGAATCCTTGCCACGAGTGGATACGGGCCCCCCACTCACGACGGATTCGGTCGGGACGAACGGAAGGAAGAGACGGGAGTTGCGGCGGTGTCGCAAGCAGGCAGGCGATTACTGGCTGATAGTCTGATGACCCGCTTCTTCCTCCCGTACGTCGTACTATATATCACCACACCACATGAATCTTTGGGCCGCCCCCGACTTCTCGGTCAGTCGGAGCGGACGGTGTGTTCCAGCGTCCGAATGCCCTCGATATCGATTTCGACACGGTCGCCGTCGGAGAGCGGACCGACGCCTTCGGGGGTCCCCGTGGAGATAACGTCCCCCGGTTCGAGCGTCATATACGTCGTAATCTCCGCGACGAGCTCTGGAACCGTGAAGATGAAGTCGGCCCGCGAGGAGTCCTGTCTCGTCTCCCCGTTGACTCTGAGTTCGATGCTCGCGTCTGCGGGGACCTCGTCGGGCGTCGAGACGACGGGTCCGAGCGGTGCGCTGTTGTCGAACGCCTTGCCGCGAATCCAGTTCTGTTCGACCTCTTGGTCGTCTCGGTTCGAGATGTCGTTCAGACACGTGAAGCCGGCAATCACGTCCATCGCGTCGTCCGGTTCGACGTTCCGACACTGCTCTCCGATGACGACGCCCAGTTCGGCTTCGTAATCGACGCGTTCTTTCCCGGCAGGGAGGGAGACCGTGTCTCCGTGCGACGCGAGCGCGTTCGGCGGCTTGAGAAACAGCAGGGGCCGCTCTGGGATGTCCATCCCCGTCTCCTCGGCGTGTTTTTCGTAGTTCAGCCCGACACAGACGATTTTACTTGGCTCACACGGCGGGAGGACGTCGACCGTTGCCGGGTCGAACGTTTCGCCACCGAACGAGATTCCGTCGTCGGTCCATTCGCCAGTTCTGACACTCCCCGCTGGGTCGCGAAATCTAACTCGATGCACGTCTGACGGAGACACGCGCACCCGGCAAAACGGTTTCGCCTTCGACAACTTCGGGCGCGAGCACCTAGCGATGACGAACAGACATACGACAATCGTGAACAACAATTATTATGGATGACTGTCAACAGGAGGCTAGAATGGGAACGAACATGGCAAACACGATCGGGGCGTTGGGCACCTCGCTCGAGATTCTCGAAGCGCTGAAAGAGCGAGGGTCAGCGGGCGTCACGGAGTTAGCCACCGACCTCGACCTACCGAAAAGTACGGTCTACAGTCACCTTCGGACGCTTCGAGAACACGGATACGTCGTCCAGCACGACGAGCGATACTGCATCGGCCTCAAATTCCTCAGTTTGGGCGAGCACACCCGAGACCGGATGCCCCTGTACGAGGTGGCAAAGCCCGAAGTGAAGGGACTCGCCGAACAGACCGGAGAGCTCGCGAACCTGCTCGTCGAAGAGCACGGCGAGGGTGTCTACCTCTTCCGCTCGAAGGGCGAACAGGCCGTCTCACTCGACACGCACGCCGGCATGCGTGTAAAACTTCACTGCACGTCGCTCGGGAAGGCGATTCTCGCGTACCTCCCCGAGGAGCGAGTCGACAACATCGTCGAGCGCTGGGGTCTCCCTGCACAGACGGCGACGACCATCACCTCGCGTGAGGCGCTCGAAGAAGAGCTCGCGGCGGTTCGCGAACGGGGATACGCCTACGACAAGGGGGAACGCCTCTCTGGGCTTCGGTGTATCGCGGCGCCCATCAAGAACCCCGACGGCCACGCTATCGGCGCGGTGAGCGTCTCTGGCCCGACGAGTCGGATGAAGGGAGAGCGGTTCGAATCTGAAATCCCAGAACAGGTCATGAGCGCCGCGAACGTCATCGAACTCAACCTGACGTACTCATAGCGGTCTGCACGCCGACAGGCGTGTCTCCCCGAACGTCACACGACAGCCCTTCGTTTGCCCTCCCGTCCGGCCGCCGCCGCTCTCCGGTTCTCTCTCGCAATCCCGTTCGACCGTCGAACTCGCCCGAGCCGCCGCGCCGGGCGGCCGGTCGATGGCGTCGGCGTCCACGACGCAACCGCGGCGACACCGCAGAGCCGTTCACATAGACGGGCCGACGCGGGTGATTGCGAATTCTGTCAAGCCGTGTTCTTCGGCGAGACACGCCGTTCCGTTCGCCACGTCGACCAGTCGCTCCAGTACGTCGTCGGGGTCAGCACGCCGCGCAGAGAGGCTGATGTCGTTCGGGAGCGCCGCCGCGGTCCCCGGGTCGCCGGTCATCTTGACGACCGGGACGAGGGGGTGACCGGAGAGGATTCCGTCGCCGGTGACGTGAACGACGACGTTCGCCCCCGCCGCGGCGAGCGCAGTCGTCGCCTCGGCGAACCGAGACGGGGCGTCGACGGCGGCGAGGCCCGTCGAGAGGGTCGCACGCTCACCGTACGGGAGTACCTCTGAGACGGTGTTTTCCCCCCACGCTCGCGTGACGTCCTCGAACGGGCGGTCACGCGCGAACTGGCCGACACGGGTCGCCCGCGCCGGGTGTCCCTCGTGTCTATCGAGGAGGGCGTCCATCGCCTCGCGCGCCTCGTCCGTTGCGGCCCTGCGCGCCTCGTCCGGGTTGGCGACCAGCCGCTCGTTGCCGGCGGCGACCACGCGACCCCCGGCGTCGACGATTTCGTCGGCGACGCGGCCGACGAGCGGGTCGGCCGACTCTATCGTGGACGCGTCGAGGTCGCTCGAAACGACGCCGAGCGTCAGGTCACTGAGGTCGGCGACCGTCTGCGACGTGTGCCGTGACCGGACGAGTTCGGTCGCGGCTTCGACGCCTCGTTCGATACACTCGTCGGTCCCGCCGACACCCTGAATGGACAGTTCTCGGACGGCGACGTCGCGCGATTCGAGCGCGGTCGCCACCTCTGCGCTCTGGACTTCCTCACACCCGAGTCCGACCACGACCGCGCCGGCGACGTTCGGGTTCTGCGCCATCGAGAGGAACGTCCGCCGAGTCTGCTCGTTGTCGGCTCCGAGCTGGGCACAGCCGTGGTCGTGCGGGGTCGCCACGGCGTCGTCAACGCGCGCGGCGATTCGTTCGGCGACGAAATGTGAACAGATGACCGACGGGAGGACCAAGACGTTGTCACGGACGCCGACCGTTCCGTCCGCTCGCGGCGTCCCCTCGAACGTTCGGCCCGAAGTACTCGGGGTGCTCATGCGGACTCACCCCTCGCGGCCGCCCGGTCACCGCGGCCGCGCGTACTCTCGCAGTTATGGGTATGGACCCACTCGCCGACCTCGATTGCCTGCGTCGCCGTTCCGATAACCTCGCCGTATTTTCGGATTTCACCGCCCGAGTCCACCGGTTCGAGCGCGACCTTGTGCCCGAACGGGACGTCCTCCACGAGGACGACGGTTCGGCCATCGGCGTCGATTTCGGTGCCCGATTCGAGGTCGTCGACTGTCGTTCCCACGTTGTCGGACGCACTCAGTCGAAGGAGCGCGTCGTCCAAGACGCGGCCCTTCATCCCTTCACCTCCGTGGTCAGCTCCTCGGGTTGAATCTCGTTTATCGCGAACTCCTCCAACCGGCGGTGTTCGGCCTCCGTGCGGCGGCCGTTCGCCACCTCGACGAGCGTCTCGAAGACGCGGGCACCGACCGAGTCTATCGACTCGCCGTCGAAGACCGTCCCCGCGTTCACGTCGATGTTGTTCGACATCCGGTCCCACGTCTTGGGGTTTCCAGTCACCTTGATGACGGGCGCGAGCGGGTTTCCGGTCGTACTCCCTCGACCGGTGGTGAACGCGACGACCTGCGCCCCGCCAGCGACCTTCCCGACGACGCTCTCGACGTCGTACCCCGGCGTGTCCATGAGGACGAGTCCGCCGTTTGTCGGCAGTTCGTCGCCGTAGTCGACGATACCGCGAATCGGCGTCGTCCCGCCCTTCGAGATGGCTCCGAGGCTCTTTTCTTCGATAGTGGTGAGTCCGCCCTCCTGATTTCCGGGCGTCGGCTGTGCACCGCGGAGGTCGACGCCCATCAACTCGGCCATCCCCTCGCGCGCCTCGACGCGTTCCAGGATACGCTCCCGCGTCTCCCCGGAGACGCATCGGTCGGCGAGGATGTGTTCCGCGCCGATGAACTCCGGCGTCTCGCTGAACGAGGCGGTCCCGCCCGCCTCGACGAGGCGGTCGCACGCGGCACCGACGGCGGGATTGGCGGCGATTCCGCTCGTCGCGTCGCTCCCGCCGCATTCGACCCCGAAGACGAGTTCGGAGACGTCGGCGTCTTCGCGCCTCGCGCGGTCCGCTTCCGATTTCAGTCGACCGAGGCGCTCCGCACCTTCCGAAAGCGCGTTCGCGGTTCCGCCCGTCTCCCTGATTGTGAGCGTCTCTGTCGCCTTCCCCGTGGTTGCGATGTCGTCCGCAACCGTCTCGGCGTCGATGTCTTCGGTCCCGAGTTCGACGACGAGCGCGGCCCCGACGTTCGGGTTTCGACCGGTTCCGACGAGGACGCGCTCAGTCTGTCGTCGTGCCGGGTCGGGTTGGCTCGTTCCGAGTTGGTGCGGCGTCGCCCGCGCCCACGCCCCCGCCTCGTCTGCGACCGCGGAAGCGACCGAAGACGCCGCGACTGACGTTGGAATGACGGCGACGTGATTTCGGACACCAACTCGGCCGTTCGACCGTCGGTATCCTTCGAACGAATGTCCCATGTTCACAGTTCATGGCAAGTACCGTGTTAGTCTTTTCGCCGAAGGGGGTGGGATTTTAGTAGTCGCACCTTCGTCTCCTCATATATGCTTCCGTCCGGACTCGTCATCGCAGACGACCTCACCGGGGCGACGGACACGGGCCACGAGTTCGCCGCTCGCGGACTCCGAACGCTCGTCTCGGCGTCGACTGTGCCGTCGGAGAACCCCCGCGCCGAGACGGACGTCCGGGTCGTCGATACGGACAGCCGATACGCCGACCCGTCGAGCGCGGCGGCGGCAGTCCTCGACGTCGTCGCCGCCGGCGACCACTCGTTCGTCTACAAGAAAGTCGATTCGACGCTCAGGGGGAACCTCGTGGGAGAGACCGACGCCGTACTCGACGCGACGGCGGCCGACCTCGCGGTCGTCGCACCCGCCTCCCCGAGAAACGGGCGGACGACCGTCGAGGGCTACCATCTCGTCGACGGTACTCCGGTCGCGGAGACCGCCGCCGGCAACGACCCGGACAAACCCGTCGAGACGTCGCACCTCCCCACGCGGTACTCCGCGTCGTCCTACCCCGTCTCTCGGTTGCCGGTGAACCGCGTGGCAACGGGACCGTCGGCCGTCGCGGACGCGTTGCGGGAACAGGCCCGGACGGGCCGCGGCATCGTCGTCGCCGACGCGTCGCACGAGCGGCATCTCGAAGCCATCGCGGACGGCGCGGCACGTTCGGGGCTGAGCGTCGTCTACGTCGGCAGTGCGGGGCTCGCGCGATACGTCGAGACGCCGCCCCCTCGCGGTGCCGGACCGGCGTCGGTTCCCACGCGAGACCGAACGGTCCTCTGTGTCGTCGGGAGCACGAACCCGGCGACGCTCGATCAACTCGACGCGCTCCCAGCGGAGTCGGTCGTCTCGCTGGACCTTGGGGGTGCCGTCGAGAACCCGGCCAGTGCGAGTGCCGACGCCGCCGCGGCCTGTTCGGAACGCCTCGCGGACCGCGACGCCGCGGTGTTGGTCTCAGCGCCTGACGAAGCCGCCCCGCGCCGCGCGCTCGACGCGGGTCGACGCCTCGGCATCGACGACCAGACGGTCCGCGCTCGGGTGGCCGAGACGCTGGGTTCGACCGTCGAACGGCTCTGGGCCGGGGGGTCCCCGACCCCGGAGTCGATGTTCGTGACCGGCGGTGCGGTGGCCGCCGACGTCTTCGAATCGTTGGACGCGGACGGCGTGGTCCTCTCGGGGACGGCCGTCGAAGAGGGGATTCCGCTCGGCCGTCTGTCGGGTGGAGCCGCCGACGGCGTCCCGGTCGTGACGAAGGCCGGCGCGTTCGGCACCCCCGGGGCAATACGTAAGTGCATCGCCCGTTTGGGTGGGGACGATGAGTACGAGTAACCCCCTGATTGCCGTGACGATGGGCGACCCCGCGGGTATCGGTTCGGAAGTCGCCGTCAAAGCGTTCCCATCCGTGACGGAGTTCGCGCGCGTGGTGGTCGTCGGCGACCTCGGCGTGATGCGACGCGCGAGAGACGCCTGCGACGCGGACTTCGACGTGCGCGCGGTCGACTCCGTCGACGCCGTCGACGACGACCCGACCGCGCTGTCGGTCCTCGATTGCGACAACGTGGGCGACCTCGTCCACGGCGAACTCCGCGAGGAGTACGGTGCCGCGAGTCTCGCGTACGTCGAACGCGCCATCGACCTCGCGGTCGAAGGGGAGATAGACGCAATCGCCACGGCCCCCATCAACAAGCAGGCGACACGGATGGCGGGCAGTGAACACGCGGGCCATACCGGACTCCTCGCCGCGCGGACCGACACGGAGAACTACTCGATGATGCTCATCGAAGACGACCTGCGCGTGACCCACGTCAGCACACACGTCCCACTCCGCGAGGCGTGCGAACTCGTGACGACGGAGAACGTCCTCGAAACCGTCCGCGTGACCGACGACGCGCTCCGGCAACTCGGTATCGAATCACCCCGCGTCGCCGTCGCCGGGTTGAACCCGCACGCCGGCGACGGCGGCCTCCTCGGCGACGAGGACGACGACGAAATCGCGCCCGCGGTCGAGCGTGCCGGCGCGGACGGCATCGACGCGACCGGACCGATAAGCCCCGACACCGTCTACGTCCGCGCCGCCCGAGGCGAGTTCGACTGCGTCGTCTCGATGTATCACGACCAGGGCCACATCCCGTTGAAGATGCTCGGCTTCGACGCGGCGGGCGGCGTCAGCGGCGTCAATATGACTATCGGATTGCCCATTGTCCGAACCAGCGTGGACCACGGAACCGCCTTCGACATCGCCGGCGAGGGAGTCGCCAGCGAGACGAGCATGGTCGATGCGATTCGGGTGGCCGCCGACGTCGCCCGTCATCGGTGATGTCGACGGTGACCGCGACGACCCCCACCGAACCCGACTGACCGACGCTCACCACGACGTGATTTCGACGTCGCGAAGTGGCCGTTCGAGGGGGACGCTCACCTGCCCGCCCGTGAACTCGGAGACGTACAGCGCGACGATAATCTCCAACGACCGCGTCGCCTCCTCGCCCGTCGAGGGATTCTCCGCGTCGCCGCGGAGCATCGCTTCGATGTGTCTCGCCGCGTTCGGGAACGCGTTGCGGTAATCCTCGTCCCAGGTCCACGCACCGTCGATACCGGGGAGGTCAGTCTCGACGTGCTCTCCGTCTTCGAGCCGCCAGTAGCGCCACTCGCCGTCGTCGTTGTTCATGTAGAGTTTGCCCTCGGTGCCGATGAAGCTCAGCGTCATCGAGGAGACGTCGCGCGGGATGGTACAGTCGACGGTGACGAACGTCCCGTCGTCCATGACGACGAACCCCCCACCGCCAGCGTCGTCGACGTCGGCCGTCGCGTCGAGCGATTCGACGGCCTCGTTCTCCCCGTTGATGTAGCCGGAGACCCGGTCGGCGCGGGCGTCGAGGAGGTAGACGAGCGTGTCGAGGAGGTGTGTGGAGTTCCGCATGAGTTCCATACGGAACTGTGTCGCCACCGAGCGAACATCGCCGAGAAGCCCGTCTTCGACGAGGAGTTCGCGTAGGCGGCGCAGTTTGTCGGTGAACCGAAACGAGTGGTTCACGACGAGTTCGGTGGCCGTCTCGTCGCAGACCGCGACCATCTCCTCCGCGTCGGAGACGGCCGAGGCAATCGGTTTCTCGCACCAGATGACGTCCGGGTCGGCCGCCGAGCGGGCCGCGTCGATGACGTGGTCGGCGTGGAGGTACGAGGGCGTGCAGACCGAGACGACGTCGAGGTCTTCGTTCGCCAGCATGGCTTCGTGACCGATGTACCGCCCCGCTTCGGGGATGTCCCACGCCTCGCCGAAGCGATTGAGCTTCGTCTCGTCGACGTCGGCCACCGCGACGAGTTCGATGTCCTCGGTCTCGTCGTACCCTCCGGCGTGGCTCGCGCGCACTTTCGCCTTCCCGATTTGCGACTCGTCGTGCATCCCGAGGATTCCCATACCAGCGATACCTCCGGTTCCGATGATTCCAGCCCTGTAGGTCATGATTACTCGTAGCGGTGGACACTGCCGGTCGCGTTCGCTTCGACGTACTCCCAGTCGTAGTCGACGCCGAGGCCCGGACCGTCCGGGACGGGAACGGTCCCGCGTTCGTCGATGGTATCGAACATATCCGAGTAGTCACCGCGGTAGACCGGGGGTTGGGTGTTGTTCGCGAGCGGGTGGACGAGCGCGAGTTCGTAGTAGTTCGCGTTCCGGGCCGCCGCCATGCACTGTCTCTGTGCGGGGCCGGGGGCGTGGAACTCCACGTCGAGGCCGAAGCCTTCGGCGACGCGGACGATTTTCATCGCGCCGGTGATACCACCGTCGTACTCGGGGTCCGCGCGGACGAAGTCGGTCGCCCCGCTGGCGACGAAGTCCGTGTGCGGTTCGAGCCCGCGGACGTGCTCGGTCTGGAGCAACGGGGTGTCGATGAGTTCGCGGAGCTTCTGGTGGCCGTGCTGGGAGATGCCGCCGTCCCGATAGGGGTCTTCGAGCCAGAGGTAGTCGTACTCGTCGCACGCCCGTCCGACCTTCAACGCGTCGGCGAACGTCGCCAGTTCGCACGCGGGGTCGACCATCAGGTCCATCTCGTCGCCGACGCGTTCGCCCACCGCTCGGACCGTCTCGACCTCTCGGCGCACGTCTCTCGCGTCGTCGCCACCCCCCCAGCCGTGAATCTTGAACCCGGGGAACCCGGCGTCGCGACACTCCTCGGCGAAGTCTGCGTATGCCTCGGGGGAGTCGAGACCGCCCGCCTCGTCGCCGTGATACGTCGACGCGTACGCGGGGAGGCGGGTTCGATACGTCCCGAGGAGTTCGTGGATTGGCGCGTCGTAGTACTTCCCGGCGAAGTCCCACAGCGCGATGTCGACCGGGCCGATTCCCATCCGGTCGTACTTCCGGAGCGCCCGCTTAATCTCGCTCCAGTGTCGCTCCCGTTCGAGGGGGTTCTTCCCGACCAGATAGTCCGCGAACGTGTTGATTTGCGCCGCGCCCGGCGAGTTCCCACCGATGTACTCACCGGTGATTCCCTCGTCGGTGTGAATCTGTAACGCGAACAGTTTTCGCTCGGTCGTCTCACCGGGGTCGTAGACGAGATTGAATCCGTGCCCGTCCGTCCCGACGTCGTCGAGCGTGTAACTGAACTCTGTCGACTCGATTCTCGTGATAGTCGGTGCCATACGTCGGCTCACACAGGGGTCCCTAATAAATGCTCTCACGCCGCCGGCACCCGGTCTCCCGGAATCCCCGTGCGTCCGCCCCGTGAAACCCGACTCTCGACACCCGTTTACTATCGTCGCATAGAGTCGCGATTCGGTCTTATGAGGCGGTTATACGCGCATTGCGTGGTGTTCCAAAATTACAATTACAAGAGTATGGGTGTAATTGGTAGGAACATGATAATCCTCGAGACAGTGGCCGCTCTCGATGAACGATTGTACATGTGTCGCGAGTTTATAATTATAGTTAATAGATGGACGGCGGACAAACCTACCGAACGTACACATATTCTCTCCCAGTAATCGGAAGGTCGACGCCAGCCTCTCTCGTTCGCCCACAATTCGAACGTTCACTATCGATAAACGACATTGAGCGGACGGACGAAGTCGGTCCTGTGATGTCGAACCCAAATCTCGTTCGAACGCGCTCACTGCGACCCTCCGGGGACTATCCAGCAGAGACGTGCGGCGGTTTTCGCCGGACTGCGGTCTGGCCGAATCAACGGCGTTCGATTCGACAGGCGGCCGCCGTTCGATACTGTCGCACGACTGTCGTGGCACAAAGACTGGGTCGAGGGTGACTACGAGATGCCCGTGGTTCGTCGACCGCGTCTTCTCGGGGGACCACGGGCGGTGGGGGCGTCGTCACGACTCGCCGCTCGGTCACTCAGCAGTCGAGGTGGCGTCCGGAGAACAGAACATAGATTTATGTACTGTGGTACGTTGCGGCACACTATGGCTCACAATACGAACGCGGAGACGGGCGACTGGCTCGCCCGCGACGAGGCGGCGCGAGCGTACGTCGTCGGGGCGACCCGTGCGGTCGAGTCCCTCCTCGCTTCGACCTACGGCCCACGAGGGTCCACCTCTCTCGTGCAGACGGTCGACGGGCAACAGGTGCCCGAGACCGTCGTGACGGCCGACGCAGGCCGACTCCTCGACGCGATTGAACGTGGTGACGGGTTCGTTCACCCGATTGCCGCGCTGTTCGTCGACGGACTCGACTCCGTCCGACGCGGACTCCGCGACGGGACCACGACCGCCGCACTCCTCGCCGCTGGACTCCTCGCGGAAGGTGCTCGACTCGCCGAGTCGGGCCTGCACGAAGGCACGCTGACGGTCGGATACGCGATGGCGGCGAACCGAGCGGGCGAGGTACTCGACGACCTCGCGCGCCCGATTACCGCGACCGACCGCGACCGCCTTCGCGAGGTCGCCGAGACGGCGATGACGACCGACCTCTCGTCGTCCCGTCGGGACGCGTACGCAGACGTCGTCTCGACGGCGGTCGCCGAGCTCGCGGGGTCGACGGAGGACCAGTGGTTCGACACCGACGACATCAGCGTGCGAACGCGCGCGGGTGACGGGGTCACACTCGTTCGCGGCCACGTCATTCGGCGACGACCGGGTGCCCACGAGACGAGCGAGAAGAGTCGGCTCTCGTTCGACTGGACGCCGTCCGTCGACGGTGTGCTGGCGGACGCTCGAATCGCCGTCCTCGAACGCGACATCGATGTCGAAGGGACGGCGACCAGTTTCGGAAACGGCGAGGGCGCGACCGTCTCGCTCGGCTCGGCAGGGGCGGTGACGGCCTACACCGCGGCACACACCAACGCGATAGACGACGTGGCGGCGAGCGTCGCCGACCTCGGCGTCGACGTGCTCGTCGTGCGCGCCGAACTCGACGACGCGGTCAAGAACGCGCTCGAATCGCGGGGCGTCGCGGTCGTCGACCGCGCGCAGTACCCGAAATCGGATATCCACCGCGTCGCCCGTGCGACGGGCGCGCAAGTCGTCGGCCACGTCTCCGACCTCGACGCCTCAAAGCTCGGACGAGCGGGGCGGGTGACCGAGCGACGCGTCGGTGACGAGAAGTGGACGACCATCGGGCAGTGCGAGGGGCCGGTGTTCACCGTCATCGTCGGAACGCCCACCGAACAGGCGCGGACGACTCACGAGCGACTCGTCGAAGACGCCGTCGAGACGACGGCGATTGCGGCGATGGACGGACAGGTCCTCCCGGGTGCGGGCGCGGCGCCGCTCGCGGTCGCTCGGGACCTTCGACGGTTCGCCGGCGGCGTCCAGGGGAAAGAACAACTCGCAATCGAGGCGTTCGCCGACGTGTGCGAATCGCTCGTGCAGACGCTCGCTCGTAACGCCGGCTACGACCCGCTCGAAGCTCTCGCCGCCGTCCGAACCGCGCACGCTGACGCGGCGACCGACCCGGCACCGGTCGGCCTCGACGCCACGCGCGGTGAGCCGGCGGACGCGTGGGAACTCGGCGTCGTCGAACCGCGCCGAGTCTTCTCACAGGCGCTCGACAGCGCCGTAGCGACGTCGGAACAGCTCTCGACCATCGACGCCGTCGTCTCGCCCGGTATCGATCTAGACGAACTCGACCCACAGATAGAACACGACTAACCCGAACGCGATTTTCACCGCGCCGCAGAACGAACACACGCCGCCGACCGAGCGTTCGGTTACTGCACCGGCGGCGACTGTTCGTCGTCCGCGAGGTTCGACGCGGAAAGCTGTCCGTCGATTCGGATGAGTTGGACCGCGAGGTCGGTCGCCGCGCCGAGGATATCACACTGGAGGCGACGCGGTTCGACGACCGGGTCCGCGTCGAGAACGTCTCGTATCTCGCCCGAGAGCGCGTCGACGCCCATCGAAGAGCGCCCCTCTGCGTGCGCGACGCGCAGGCGGAGCACGCTCGTCCAGCCGTCGAGCCCCGCGCTGGCGGCCAACTGTCGCGGGATTGCCGTGAGCGCACGAGCGAACCCCTCCATCGCGAGCTGTTCGCGGCTCGCGGTCCCTCGTGCGGCCTCCCGAACCGACCGTTCGAGGTCGATTTCCGTCGCCCCGCCCGCGGGGACGACCCGCTCGTCGGCGAGCGCCTGAAACGTCGCGCTGATGGCGCTCGTCGCACTGGCTTCGAACGCCGAAACCGACCGCGGGTCGGGTGCGCGACACAGGAGCGTGTACACTCGTTCGGCGGTCCCGTCGACGGTGACGAACTCTCGCCCAGCGAGTCGTTCGAACCCCACGTCGGCGGTTCCCATCGCCTCGGGCGTCACGTCTTCGAGCGAGGGGACGACCCGCCCACCGGTGTTGCGAACGAGACGCCGCATGACGTCGTCGTCGACGCGCTCGATTGCGGTGATGCCCGCGTCTGCGACCCGCGTCTTCACGCGGTCGTTGATTGCGCCCTCCGTCGCGATGAACCGGCACCCGGCGTCGGCGGCGTCCGACAGCGTCCGACGGAACTGGTCGCGCTCGTACGCACCGACGTCCGCTCGGTCTTCGAACGAATCCACATCGAGGGACACCGACCGTTCGGGCGAGTCGGTCGCCCCGCCCAGTCGGGGGACGTCCACCGTCGACGAGAGGAGCGCGACGCCCGCGTCTCGTTGCCGACGCGGCATCGCATCCGAGACCAGTGGCGTCTCGATGACGACACCGTCGACGAGTTCGGTGTCACCGACGCCGCCGATTCGAGCGACCACGTCGACGTTCGCCCGACCGCCGTCGACGGAATCGTCGGCCGTCGCGTTCGTGACGGCGCTCGCGATGGCTTCGCTCACATGGCGGCGAGTGGCCGGGTTCCGCGTCCCCGTGAGCGCGGTCTCCGCAACCCGCTCGGCACCGACGAGCGACAGCGGCCGGGCACGCGCGTCGAGTCGCTCGCTGGCGACGTCGAACGCATCTCTGAACCCGCGTGCGACGGTCGTGGGGTGAAGCCCCTGTTCGATGAGGTCGTCTGCCTGACTGAGCAGTGCACCCGTCAACAGCACCACCCGGGTCGAGCCGTCTCCCTGCTCATCACGGAAGTCAGTCGCCGCATCTCGGAGAAGGGTCGTCGCGGGGTCGTCGAGTTCGAGTCGTTCGAGGAGTAGGCTACTCGAAGCGGTCGTGGTCACACGCCCGCCCGATTCGACGACGAGTTTGTTCGTCCCGAACGGCCCCAGCGTCGTCCCCACGAGGTCGCACACGCGGTCGACGTCGGCGAGGAGCGCGTGCCGTGCGTCGGAGTCCATAATCGTTCTGTCGACGGTCACTCATGATAAGTGTATGGTGTTGGCACACAATGTCATTCTCGAATTGTGTATGATAATTCGCCATCGATGGGGAAACATTTAAGCCCTTCGTGTATGTTGACCTTATCACAATGTCACGCAGTGGCACGGGCAGTGGTGAACGTAGTGAAGACGCCAGTAACGAGACCGACAAACAGCCATCGAGACGACGATTCATGCAGTCGGCGGCGGCCGCGTCGACCGTCGGGGCACTCGGTGCGCTCGCAGGCTGTAGTGGTGGCGGCGGAGAGAACACGGACTCGGGGTCCGACTCGAACACGGACTCGGGGTCCGACTCGAACACGGATTCGGGGTCTGATTCCAGTGGGTCCGAGAGCATTACCATCGACTACCTGAACGCACAGGCGGCCGAGAACTCTTCGATTAAGTCGCACTTCCAGGAATCGCTAAGCACCTTCGAAGAACAGCAGGGCAACGTGACGGTGAAGTTGCAGACGGCGTCCTACGGGGATATCCGGTCGAAGCTCGCCTCGACGGTGTCGAGCGGGAACCCGCCGACGATGGCCGAGGCCGGCGGTGGTGGGCTCCAGTTCTACCTCGACGGGAAGGTGCCCGACCACTCCCCGTTCATCGAGGGAACGGACCGGCTCCCCGGCGACTACACGGCGGCGAACCTCGACTCCGCGAAATACCGCGGTGAGTACTGGTCTGCGGGCGGCATGCGCCACACGAACAGTAACCTCGGAATCAACCCGAAACTGTTCAGCCAAGTCGGCGTCAGCGACCCGGCCTCGGAGCTCTCGACGTGGAGCGGCTTCCTCGACGCAGTCCGTCAAATCGACGAGCAGACTGACGCCATCGCTTACGAAGAAACCGGCGTCCCCGGCGACCTCGAATCCTACTGGGGGTACGCGCGGACCGCGTACACCGGCGGCACCGACCCGTGGATGCGTCAGAGCGACGACCCGGAGAACCCGACCATCGTCGTCGCCAACGATGAACACGAAGACCAGGGCAAGACCGACGGCATGATAAAGACCTGTGTCAAGATGGCCCACGAGTTCAGCAGTTCGGAGTCCGCCCAGCGCGGTGACGAGGAGATTCCGTCACTCATGCTGACCGGCAAAGTCGCATCGTTCAACTACGCCGTCCCGACGGCGAACCGCTGGCGCGCCATCAAAGACGACGTCCAGTTCGGCTGGAACGACGGCGAGGGCGACTTCATGCTCCTTCCGCATCCGAAGGTCGACGCCGACTTCGGTAGCAACTTCGGCATCAGCGAACTGGAGGGCGTCGAGGGCGAACACGGCGGCCACATGTGGGCGCTCGAACAGCAACAGACGCTGTTCAACGCGAGCGACACGGAACAGAACGCCGCGTGGGACCTCAACATGTTCCTCCTCGGCGACGACGAGTTCGTCCTACCCGCGTGGGGCGAACACTACGAGTCGCTTCCCGGACTCCAGCCCAAGCTCCAGAAGATTCTCGACGAGTACGAACTCGCACAGAGCACCGAACAGGCCTACAAGAACGCCGACACCTACGGCGAACAGTACTCGACGACGGGTGCGGCCTGGGACGTCAGAGACACCGACCCGATTCGGTGGACCGACATCAACGAGACCATAAGCGAAGCCATCGCCGGACAGCACTCCATCGAGGAGACGCCGTCGCTCGTCCGCTCGCGCATCCAGGACCGTCTGGCACAGTAGACCGGAGCGAGACACCTCAGCAGGGCACCCCAAACGATTTTATACAATATTAAAATACAACAATATCATGTCACAAGAAACCGCACAACACATCAGACAGAAGTATGGGCTAGAGGAGACCACGCTCATGGACCGGGTTCGGGAGAACTGGATTGGGTACCTGTTCATCGTCCCGACGTTCGTGATGTTCACGATCCTGTTCTACTACCCCATCGTCAGAGGTATCTTCCTGACGTTCACGAACACCCGGCTCGGCGAGGCCGGCAGTTTCGTCGGCCTCGAAAACTACTCGTGGTTGCTGACGAACGACCTGTTTCACTTCGCCTTCGGCTGGACGTTGGCCTTCGTCTTCGGCACGACGCTCCTGCAACTGGTCATCGGCCTCATCGCGGCCCTGCTCCTGAGCGAACTCCGGAGTCGGTGGCGAGACTGGACGAGTGCGATTATCATGTCCCCGTACTTCTCCGCGCCGCTCGCGGGAGGTGTCATCTGGATGTGGTTCCTGAACAGCGACTTCGGGATGCTCCCCATGATACTCGCGGACTTCCTCGGCGTTCAGGCACCTTCATTCCTCGCCGACGGAGTCTGGCCGTACGTCTCCCTCATCGTCGCCCAGTCGTGGCACGACTACGGGTACGCGGGTATCATCTACGCCGCCGCCATCGTGGGTATCCCCCGGGAGCAGTACGAGGCGGCGGCGCTGGCCGGTGCGGGGCGGCTCCGACGCTTCCGTGACGTGACGCTACCGCACCTCGTCACGCCGACGATTATCATCCTCGCGCTCCGCACCGCGTGGAACGTCGCGGAGTTCGCACAGCCGTTCGAGTTGACCGGCGGTGGGCCGGGGACCCGGACGATGTTGATGAGTATCCTCACGTACGAGACCGCGTACGTCAACCTGCAGTTCTCGCGGGCGTACACGCTCGGGATGGCCATGATTCTCGTCTCCATGACGGCGGCCGTCTTCTACGTGACCGTCATCAAGGACGAAGAGGAGCTGTACGTCTAACCATGATTAACGAGACTCGCCGCAGTCGATTCCTGCTGTACGCCGGCCTCGGTGTCTTCGCGCTCTTCGCGTTGACGCCGTACTTCTGGGTCGTCCGAACGTCGCTTCTGACGAACTTCGCCGCGATTAACCCCGAAACGGGCTACCTTCCGGCACTGGACGCGCTGACGCTCACCGCGTACACGGATATCTGGAACCAGTTCGATTTCGTGACGTTCTTCCGGAACAGCCTCATCGTGTCGATCTCAGCGACGCTCATCTCGTTGGTGTTCTCGATTCCGGGCGCCTACGCGTTCGCACGACTGGACTTCCCCGGGCGGAAGCTCCTGTTCTACACCGCCGTGTTCACGATCATGTTCCCCTGGATCGTCATCACCATCCCGGTGTACGAGGTGTTCTACGTCTTCGGACTGATAAACACCCTCCCGGGCATCATTATCGCGCTGTCTATTTTCGTCCTGCCACAGACTATCTGGCTGTTACAGGGCTTTTTCAGACAGGGCATCCCGGAGAACATCGAAGAGGCGGCCCTCATCGACGGGCACACGGAAATCGGTGCGTTCCTTCGCATCGTCCTTCCGCTTTCGGCACCCGCGGTGGGCGCGGCCGCGCTCTTTTCGTTCCTCACGGCGTGGAACAACTTCCTGTGGGTGTTCGTCCTCACGAGCGACGAAGACGTCCGAACCGCCACGGTGGCGATTCACTTCATCCTCGGGAGCGACGTGCTCCGCGAGTGGAACATCCTCATGGCGGCCGTGGTGCTCCTTGTCGCACCACCGGTCGTCTTCTACGGCCTCTCACAGCGGTACGTCGGAGAAGGCCTCGGAGGTGCCTGAAGTCCCGGGGTCCAGTGGCGGCGAACGTCCGCCACTTCGGGGACACGAATAAATAACAGACCGACAAACCAATCACACAGTACGTTACCATGGCACGCGTTGAATTTGACAACATTACGAAAGTATTCGAAGACACGTCCGGTCCGATCATCGCCGTCGAGGAGCTGTCGCTCGACATCCCCGACGGCGAGTTCGTCGTTTTCGTCGGCCCGTCGGGGTGCGGGAAGTCGACGACGTTGCGAATGCTCGCCGGACTCGAAACGATCACGGACGGAGAGGTTCGCCTCAACGGCGAACCGGTAAACGACATCTCACCCCGCGACCGCGACATCGCGATGGTGTTCCAGTCGTACGCGCTGTACCCTCACAAGACCGTTCGCGGTAACATGGGGTACGGCCTCGACCTGAGCACCGACCTCAACGACGAGGAGGTCGACCGGCGAGTCGTCGAGGCGGCAGAGATGATGGGTATCGAGGATCTGCTGGACAAGAAACCCGGAAGCCTCTCGGGCGGCCAGCAACAGCGCGTTGCGACCGGTCGCGCTATCGTCCGCGAACCGGCGGTGTTCCTGTTCGACGAACCCCTCTCCAACCTGGACGCCCAACTCCGCAAACACATGCGGACGGAGCTCTCGCGCATCCACTCCGAACTCGGCATCACGACGATTTACGTGACCCACGACCAGGAAGAGGCGATGACGATGGCCGACCGAATCGTCATCCTCAACGACGGACAGCTTCAGCAGGTCGGCTCGCCGAAACAGGTGTACTACCGGCCGGCGAACACGTTCGTCGCCGACTTCATCGGGAGTCCGAGCATGAACTTCTTCGACGTCGACCTCGAAGTCGCAAGCGACGGGACCGGAACGCTCGTGGGCAACGGGTTCACCTACAGCGTCTCGGATTCGCTCGTCGACCTCGTCGGCGGCGACGGCGAATACATCCTCAGCATCCGCCCGGAGAACCTCAATGTCGACCCGTCGGCCCCCAGTGAACGGTCCTTCGAGGCGACCGTTGACGTCGTCGAGGTCATCGGCTCTGACAACTTCATCTACCTCGACGTCGCGGGCAAAGAGTGCCGCCTCCGCGCCCCGTCCGAAACCGAACCCGAAGAGGGCGACGTCATCACTGTGAGCTTCGACGAAGCCGACCTCCACCTGTTCGACCGCAACACCGAAGAAGCGCTGGTCCACGGGCACGAACGGGCGGAATCGACGCCGAAGGTGATCGAACAAGAAGCCTAACGAACGGCCACCACTCGAACCACGCGGGAGCGACGACATCGGTATCTTCGCCCACGCGAGGGAACGCTTTTGCTCTCACTCGGCGATGTTCGTGCGCGACATACACTATCTCGATTCTCTCGGGTGACGATATCGGCGTCGAAATTATCGATGCGACAGGGCCGGCCGTCGACGGCCGCGACCCCCGACCGCCCCGTGAAAGGTTTATGGTCGAAGCAACGAGACGAACGAACATGACATACGGACCGGACGCGGTTCACGCTCTCGTCGAGGAGTCGGGCTGGGAGTACCCCGTCTCAGTTCGCCGACTGGAGCGCGAGCACGCGTTGGCGAACGTGCAGGTGGACGCGGACGGGAACTCCATCATGGTCGCAGAGCTACTCGGGAACGCCGAGGTGGACCGATTCGAGAGTTACGAGGACCTCGTCACCAAACTCCGACCGGTGTTCGAAGCCGAGAGTAAGCGGCGGCAGGTCGGGCTCTTCGGTCGCATCAAACAGACGTTCTTCGGGGGGTGACAGCATGAACAAACTCCGCGCGTTCGTCGTCGTCGGCTGTTTGACGCTCTCGCTCGCCCTCGCCTTCGTCGGACTTCACTACGGCTACGGCCCCGCTTCGAGAGGCGGATACGTCACGGCGCTCGTCGCCGTCGTCCTCCTCCCGGTGGTTCCGCTGGTCGCCGCACACGCGAAGTTCGCGATTCGACGACTCGCCGAGTACCGACGAAACGGCTCCGGACTCAGTTTCGAGCGCGACTCCATCTTCGTCTCGGCGGACACCGTGACCGACGCCGAGAAGGCACTCAGCGACATCGAAGCGGCCGTCGAAGCGGCGGACGAGTACGACGAGTGTCGCCGCGACCGATTCGGAGAGGGTCGCGGCCTCAACGTTCGCCACACCGGATTCCACAACTCGTTCGTTCGCGTCGCCGGCGACGGCCGCCTCGTCGTGACGGGTGCGTCGCAGAACACGCACTCGCTGGCGGCGCTCGTCGAGCGCGTCGCATCGCTGACGATGGAACGGAGCCGCACCCACCCCTTCTTCGCCCGCAAGCCAGTCCGAGGCGCACCGAGGGCGTTCCTCGGGCTCGCTCTCGTCGTGGTGTTCGTCTTCGGTGCCGGCGGCGTCGTGGGTGCGGCCTATCCGGCGGACGCCTACAGCCCGCCCGAACGGGTCGTGCTCGTCGGCTACGACACGCGAGCGGTGGCAACGCCCGGATACGACGCGACCGACGCCGCACTCGACAAGGCCGCATTTCTCGTCGACTCGCTCGGCGAGGAGGCGGTCGAAATCGGGTGGGACCGCGACGACGCGGACAAACTCACCACTCACGGCCGACAGGCGGTCTTCCTCTCTGAGACAGTGTCGGCACAGCTCAGTGCGGTCCGCGAAGACGCGTCGGCGACGAGCGAGCGCGAACGCGTCGACACGGTCGAAGCCGACCTACACGCCGCGGAGTGTCGGGTCGCCGCACAGATAACCAGCCGCGTCGAGTCGGGGAACGTCGAGGGGGACGCGAGCGCGTTCGTCAGTGCGGGCGAGTCGCTCCGCGCGAGCGCGGCAGACGCCGGGGACGCGTGTGCGACCGAGGCGTGAGTCAACCGCTCGATAGCGACCTGACTGCGCGTCGCGTTCGTCACCGGCGCGCCGCTGGTCCTCCCGAGTATTGCGAAGCTATACTTACGCGAAACCCGAGAGTGGTCACATGGTCGAACACGATGGGCTGAAACACGCCGGCCAGTCGCCGGACCAGTTGATTGGGACGTGGACCGTGATTCCCCACCCAAGCACCGCGGAGTTGCTCGCCGACGTCGGATACGATTTCGTCGTCTTGGACGCAGAACACACGCCGATGTCGTACGAGACGATAGCGAACATGGTCCGCGCGGTCGACGCGGCACCTGGTGAGACAGAAACGCTCGTCCGGGTGCCAGACGACGACCCCGCGACGCTGAAACGGACGCTCGACCTCGACCCGACCGGGGTGCTCGTTCCGATGGTCGAGACGCCGGAGCAGGCCGCGGCGGTCGTCGACGCCAGCCGCTATCCCCCCGCTGGAACGCGGGGGCTCGGCCTCGGCCGGGCGACGGGGTACGGACGCGCGCTCGGCGAGCACGTGGAGACCGCCGAAGAGACGGTCGTGAGGTACGTTCAACTGGAGTCGGAGCGCGCGGTCACGAACGCCGAAGATATCGCGGCGGTCGAGGGAATCGACGGCGTGTTCATCGGACCGGTCGACCTCTCGATGTCGATGGGTCGCTTCGGTGAGTGGGACGACGACGACTTCCTCGAAGCGGTCGACCACGTTGTCGAGGCCGCGTCCGACGCCGGGGTGGCGGTCGGAACCCTCGCGACCGACGCCGCCCAGCGGGCGACCCGCATCGACTGGGGGGTCGACTATCTGGTCGCCGGCGTCGACGCGCTCCATCTCTCCGACGGTGCCGTCGAGGCCTTAGACCACAGTACCACACTGAGCGACTGACACTGCGACGGCGCACCCGTCGGTCGGTCGCATCGGCACCGCCGCTCCCGTCCGTCTGCGACGCTGTCGCGTGGCTCCTCCGACGGATTTCGTATCGCCTCCGAGTCGGTGTCGAGCCCGCGGCGACCGAAGAATACGAGGATGCGAACGCCGTCAGCGATACGCGGTGACGCTCGTCTCGACGAGCGACGAAATCTCGTCGCGGGCAGTCCCGTCGAGGCCGACGAGCGGGGGTCTGACCTCGTCCGTTTCGAGGACGCCGCGGGCGCGGAGTGCGGCCTTCGTCGCCGGCGCGAAGCCGTGTTCGACGCACTGTTGGAACAGGGGCGCGATGTGTCGCTCGTGGATTCGGCGCGCCTCGGCGACGTCGCCGCGGTCGACCGCGGTCGCGGCGGCAACGAACGGTTCGGGAATGACGTTCGAGAGGGCGTTGACGCCGCCGGTCGCCCCCATCACGAGCCCCGGGACGAGGTGGCTGTCGAACCCCTCGAACAGTTGGAACCCGTCGGGAGTCCGCCGGAGTAGCTCCGAGAAGTAGTTCAAATCCCCGCTCGAATCTTTCACGCCGAGGATAGCGTCGTGCCCGGAGAGTTCGACGACGGCGTCCGCGTCGAGCGACCGACCGACGCAGGCGGGGATGTTGTAGAGGTACAGCGGGAGTGCGGTCTCGTCGGCGACCGCCTCGACGAACGCGACGTCACCGGCCGGGTCGTTCGCCCCGTGGAAATACGGGAGCGTGATGAGAGCGGCGTCTGCACCGACCTCGGCCGCGGCGTCGATTCGGTCGACAGTCGCTTTGACGCTCGTCGCGGCGGTGCCCGCCATCACCGGCGTGCCGTCGGCCCGTTCGACCGTCGTCGCGAGAACCGCGCGGTACTCGGCGTCGTCGAGACTCGCGAACTCACCCGTCGTCCCACACGGGACGAGTCCGTCGACGCCACCATCGACGACGTGGTCGACGAGCGCCTCGAGCGCTTCGTGGTCGACTGCATCACCGTCGAACGGCGTGACGAGCGGGCAGTGTACACCATCGAACCGTCGTGCTACGTCTGTCATCGTCTCGTACTCCCACCGATGGCAGTTATATGTTCTCACGACTCGGCGCGAGGCGTCAACATTTATGTACACATGTGAGAACATGACGCACGATGACGATACTGGCAGCAGTCGATGGAGAGCAGAATCCGGACCGCGTCGTGACCATTGGCGAAGACCTCGCGGACGCGTTCGACGACCAACTCGTCGTCGTCAACGTTCTCAACCAGAACGAGTTCGAGGAGAGAGACGACGTCCACCAAGCGGGGTATACGGTCGAAGACGGCCAGAACGACGCCGAGTCGGTGGCACGGTCCGTCGTCAAAGCGACGACTGACCGACCGGGGCACGTCCAGACCCGCGGCCTCGTCGGCGAAGTTGTCGACGAACTGTTGGACGAGACTGAGCGACTTGACGCGTCGTATCTCGTCATTGGCGGACGAAAGCGTACGGCGGTCGGCAAGGCGCTGTTCGGAAGTACGACGCAGTCGGTCCTCCTGAGCGCGGACGTCCCCGTCGTCGCGGTCATGGACGAGACGTGAACACGGGACTCAGACACAAATGGTGACACTCGATCTCCCGAGTCGAGAGCGGCTCGAAGCGGTAAACGACGCCTCGGTAGACGACCTACCGGCCTTCGCGACCGTCCGCTCGGTTTCGGACCCACCGGAGGTAGACGACGTCCGAGCGAGCGCCGTCGAGGCACTCGACGACATACCGGTGTTCGAGACGCTTCCATCGGGGTCGTCGGTGGCGATTACGGCGGGAAGTCGCGGTATTCACGACATGCCGGCCGTCCTCGCGGCGGTGGTCGAGGAACTCCAAAACCGGGACCTCGACCCGTTTATCATGCCCGCGATGGGGAGTCACGGCGGTGCGACCGCGGACGGTCAGGTGCAGACGTTGGCCTCGCTCGGCGTCACCGAGGCGTCGATGGGCTGTGAAGTCCGCTCGTCGATGGCCGTCGAGCGAGTCGCCGAAGACCCGAACGGCGAGCCGATATACGCGGCGAGAGACGCCCTCGGAGCCGACGCCATCCTCCTCGCGAACCGCGTGAAACTCCACACCGACTACCGCGGTCCGATCGAATCCGGGCTCTGTAAGATGGCCGTCGTCGGCCTCGGGAAGCACCGCGGTGCCGAGAACATGCACAACGCCGCAATCGCTCGCGGATTCGACGAGGTCATCCCCGAGCGCGCGGAGATACTGCTCGCTGAGACTGATATCGTCGGCGGCATCGCCGTCGTCGAGAACGACCACGAGCGTGCCGCCTTCATCGAAGGCGTCCCCGCCGAGGAGCTTCCCGAACGGGAGACGGAACTGCTCGAACGCTCGAAAGAGCTGTTCCCGTCGCTCCCCGTCGACCAGTTGGACTTTCTGCTGGTCGACGAACTGGGGAAGAACATCAGCGGAACGGGTATGGATACGAACGTCGTCGGCCGGGTCCGGTTCCACAACCAGCCCGAAGTGAACTCGCCGGAGATAACGCGAATCTACGTCCGTTCGGTCACGGCGGAGTCACACGGTAACGCAATCGGCATTGGCCTCGCCGACTACGTCAACCGGGACCTCGTCGAAGCCGTCGACTTCGAGGACATGTACGTCAACATCACCACGAGCGGCGAGCCCGAACGCTCGAAGATTCCGTTCGTCGTCCCCTGTGATGCGACAGCGTTCATCCTCGCGGCGTCGATGACCGGTGTCCCCGACCTGAGTGAGATGCGCATCGGCCGCATCACCAACACGCTCGAACCGGGGACGATGCTGGCTTCTGAGCCCGTGCTCGAAGAATTAGCGGGACGCGACGATGTCGAAATCGGCGACCGTCGACGCCTCGAATTCGATGCCGACGGCACACTCGTCTCCGGTATCGAAGAGTAGTCACGGCATGGACCAGACCGAACCGATGCTGGTTGGACCGACGCGACCGCACGACGCTTCGGATCACCCCCCAAGACATAACAGAAAAAGATACAAAATGTCTGTCTGTCACTATCTGAGTATAGAACCCAAAGAGAGTTCAGACACTGCTACGCTTGATTGTTGGCAACGCGAGCGGACAGCAACCCTATCAGGGCGTTGGCTGTTCAACCCTATGCTGTTAGTCTATCACTCTGAGAAACAGAAGTGATTCTTGGTCTACTCGGCGCTGAACACTCGCTTCAAACAATTTCTGGTGAGTATGTATGCTGACTGACAGCGTCACAGACCCGTCCACGGCGACGCCGAGGTGGGTCGCGGTCGACGAGACCGCTGTCAAACTCAACGGCTGACAGTATTGGTTATAAAAAAAAAACAATATCTACCGACACAAAAGTAATATCGCCGCCACGTTGTTCGAGCGTCATGGAACTGCTCCGGCGGCCGCGCTTCTCCATTGGGTCTCCGAGAAACACGATTGTTCGGAGGCCGTGTTTCTCGCCGATGCGTTCGGCTATCTGATACTATTCTCTCGATTAAAGTGAACAGTTGAGTCGACTATACCGACCGAAACCTGATTGAAACGTAGTTTCACACGCTCAAAATGAGGGTCGACCGTTTCCACAACTTGTGGGTGAGCAGTCGGCTGAGCGTCCGCCAATATCTTGTATTATTTGTTCATTACTATCATTCTCAGAGACCACCGCAAGCGCTCGATAGACGAACACCGGGTGAAGAGGTCACTAACTAGATAGTACCCGAAAACTTACTTTTCTATTACTGATACACCGGGCTTCGGGGCGGTTCTCGACTGACACCTCAAACCGCGTAAACCCGAGATACAACCCATCTACGGGCACGGTCGCGCGAGAAGTCGCTTCGGACGTCCTCGCTCGGCCCGACGTTCCGCGCGTCGCCCTGACGTAGTTGCCGGCGTCTGAACCCGTCGTGGCCGTCGTGGTGCGTTAGCCCAACCGTTCCGCCGCGCGGGCGAGCTCTTCGGGGGTGTTGATGTTCTCGAAGGTGTCGAGACTCGCATACTCGCGCACCTCGTCTTCCTCGATGACGACGTAGTCGAGCGCGAACAGCGGGCTGATAATTTTCTGGCTCCCTTCGGCCAGCGCGGCCTCACAAGCGTCGGCCATCGTCGAGGCTCGGTACACCGCGTGAGTCGGTTGGAACCAGCCGTCACCGACCCGCGGCACGGCGGCGTCACGGCCGGTCGCCCGTTCAAACAGTCGGTCGATGAGCGAAGGGTCGAGAAAGGGCATGTCGCAGGCGGCGACGAACGCGTACTCCGTCTCTACGGCCCGCAGGCCCGTCATGATTCCCGCCATCGGCCCCTCGTTGCACTCCGTGTCTTCCGCAATCGTCATCGGGTGGTCGTAGCCATCGAGCGCGGTCCGGAGTGCATCTGTCTGTTCCGGTCGGCAGTTGACGACGAGGGTGTCGATTACGCCGGACATCCGATCGGCGACGCGGTGAATGAGCGGTGCCCCCGCCAGCGAGGCGACCGCCTTGTCCCCCTCGCCGAACCGCGTCGAGTATCCCCCGGCGATGATGACACCAGTTCGCATACTGGGACGTCACGTTCGCCGTGCAAAGCAGTTGTGCTCCGAACCCCCCGTCAGCCGACGGGCGGCTACGCCTCCGGTTTCGAGGTGTTCGCCGGTTTTTGTAGGACGTTTGAACCGTCGAGTTTGGACGTGAGAGCGGTCGAGGACGGGTCACAGTCATGATATGGCTGGCCATGTTATCTCAATTTCACTTCAGTCACGGGTTAACACAGCACTTGGTGACGAACGAGACGTCGTGTTGGCTGGTGATAACGTTCGATAGTTAAATAGTTTGTCATGAGTGCATCTGGATAGTTCAAGTACCGTTTAGGTAACCTCCTGAACTGGCGTTCGTCCATCGAGAGTCTGATGCGGCCTTTAAAATTGTAGTAATGTGTAATATATACAATTTTACACTGTCGCTGAGCAGGTCTGACAGTAGCATGAATCACTCGCCCTTGGACCTGTTTAGGACCTGTTTATCTCTTACTTAGGGTGCCAAGGCATCGATAGTTCAGATGGTGTGAACTGCGATACTCTGACTAACACCGGTTCAAACCGGTTCTACGTCGTCTAGAGAGTACAAATACCGATACCGTCTAATTGGTAGAATTGTACAATAATTACATATCTGTCTGTCGGGCTACTCTCGGTGTACCGGCGTGTGCTCTCGAAGCGCCAGTTCGATTACAGCAGACATTACACTGGTAACGGTGTCACGTATCGGTGCATCTCGTAGTGATCTGTTCGTGACGCCTGCGTGTTGTCGATAGCTCCGGCAACCGGCCGTCAGTCGGCGACTCGGACTCGTCGGTACGACTCGGGAAGAGTCCGTGCGTCCGGGTCGGGAAGAGCGGCGACGAGGTAGTCGGCGGCGGTGCGGGCGTAGTCGATGAGTTTTCGGGCGTAGTCGGCGTCGACGGCTCCCAACGAGTCGAGAACGAGAAACGGGACTTCGTCGTACACTTCGTGAACGGAGTAGCCGGCGAGAGCGAACACGAGTCCGACGAGTTCGCGCTCGGACGCCGAAAGGTGGTCGATGATGTCCTCGTAGGTCTTCCCGTCGTCCGTCCGGCGCTCGATGTGGAGGACGAACCGTCTCGATGGGAGCGCGCTGTCGCGGGCGTCATCATCGCTTTGTCGCTCGATCCAAACGCGAGCGAGCCGGTCGTGTTCGAGGGCGTCGAGAACGTCAGCCATGCGGTCGTTGAACTC
This sequence comes from Haloferax chudinovii, assembly GCF_042663345.1. NCBI lineage: Archaea > Methanobacteriati > Methanobacteriota > Halobacteria > Halobacteriales > Haloferacaceae > Haloferax > Haloferax chudinovii. The sequence goes on along the minus strand of NZ_JBHTAB010000009.1, from coordinate 30,566 downwards.
CGAGACCGCCGTGCGTTCGAGCTGTTCGATGCGCCCTCGGAGGTCGTCGATTCGGTCGTCGATTTCGTCCTGCCGCATTTCGAGATCCGCCCGCCGGTCGAGTTCGGCTTCGAGGGAGTCGAGGTCGGCGACGACGGTGTCGTGTTCCTCGCGCCGCCGTTCCAACTCGAACTCGACGCGGTTGACCTCCCGGTGGGCGTCGAGGAGCGCGGCGCGGCCGTCCGGCTCCGCGGTCTCGGCATCGCGTCTTAGGTCGGAAATCTCCGATTCGAGGTCGTCGCATCGGGCTTCGAGGTCCTCGACGCGCCCCCGGCGCTCGGCGCGCTCGCGGCGTAACTCCTCGCGTCGGGTTTCGAGGTCGCATCGTCGCTCTCGCAGGGATTCGAGTTCCGACCGGCGTTCTTGGAGCCGCTCGATGCGGTCTTCGATCTCCGCGCGCTCCTCGCGGCGGTCGTCGCGGAGCGTCCGAAGCTGGTCGAGCGTCGATTCGATGCTCGCTTCTGGGACCGACGTTCCGCACGTCCAACAGACGACGCTGTCGCCGTCGTCCGACTCGCCGTCACTTTCGTCATTCTCGCTCTCGGCCTCGCTCACGGCGGCGACGGGCGACGTCTCCGACGTGAGAAACCGCTCGTTGAACCGTAGCGTTCGCTGAACGTCCGTGATGTCGGCGTCTAACCGTCGTTTCCGAGTGCGCGAGTCCGCGAGTTCGTCGGTCAGGGCATCGAGCTCGGCGGCTGGGTCGGCGGGGTGCGAGTCCAGTTCTGACTCGATTTCGTGGATTTCTGCGTCGAGCGCGTCCAGTGACTCACGTTCGGCTTCGAGTTCGACCTCGATGTCATCGAGCGCCGCGTTCAACTCCCGCCGTCGGTCCTGTCGCGCGTCTGCGTCGGACCCATTGGCGTCGGTATCGGGGCCTTCCTCGGCGTCGGCATCGGCTTCGACCGCCGCCGATTCGATTCCGTCGAGGGTCGCTTGCCGGTCCGCTAACTCGGCTTCGAGTCGCTCGATAGTCGCGTCCAGTTCGTCGCGGCGCTCGCGGAGGCTCGGCCGCTCTGATTCGAGCGCCGCTAGCTCCCCGACTCGGTCGTCCAACTCGGCGCGCTCCGCGCGGAGGTCGGCGATTTCCTGGCGGACGGCGTCGGTGTCGACGGTGCACAGTACGTGCTCTCGCAGGTCTCGCTCGTTTGCGACCGCCCGTCTGGCCTCGTTCGAGCCGAGGAGGAAGGCGAATCGGTCGGCGGCCGTCGAATCGTCGAGGTACGGGTCGCCGGACGCGACGACCCGGCCGTGGCTCCGCTCGAACGTCCGCGCGTACCGCTCGCCACCGACGGAGAGTTCAACCCGGCTGTCGTCGGTATCGGCGTCGCGGGCGAGTGAGTGCTCGTCGCTTCCCAGCGCGGTCACGAGACTCCGAAGGAGCGTCGTTCGGTCGGCGGCGTCCCCTGCCGTGAGGACGGTGACGCCGCGTTCGAACTCGACGGTGGTCTCGTCGAGTCCGCCGATTCCGGCGACGGTCAGGCGGGCCGGTCCGTTCGTCGTGGCCATACGGTGACCACACCGGGGTCCGTGAAAACAGTTGGTGATAACTCCAAAACTCGTTCCATGGATAGTAATGGAACGTGTTCTCTGTCCGAGTGAAAAACTGCGTATCGGTGCCTGTAGTCCTTGATTTAACCGTTTCGGGAAGTCAGTCGTCGATTCGTCCCCAACGGCCTCCGTGCCGACCGGTCTTTCTGCCTCGTATCTCCGTCTGACGGCGGTGGCGCGCAACTCGTTCCAAAGATATCTGTGGAATGTGTTTCGAACCGCGGCGAGCTTCGGAACGTCTTAGGAACTCGGAGCCCAGTCGTCTCGGGGTGCTCGATGTCGGGCTGAACGAAGCGCAAAGCGGCGTTATTCGCAGTCGCAACCGCCCCGGCCGATGAGGGATTCGACGGTGTATTGAGCGTTACAGTCCGGGCAGTGGACGCGAACGTCGACGTACAGTTCGGCGGTCTCGAGGTCGACGTCGAGTTCGTCGGCGGCCGCGAGGTCGGACAGCGACTTCTCGGTGACGCGCTCGACGCGACCAAGCAGGCGTCGGATAGTTTCGGCGCGGCGCTCTCGGAGGTCGCCGTCGTCGCGGTCGGTCTCTGAGGGCGGCGTCACGCCGCGGTACGAGGTGAGATAGGTGCGCATCGCGCGGTGCGAGACGAAATTGGCCTCCAGTCGCTCGACATCGACGCCGGCGCGTTCGAGTCGGTGGACCGCTTTCGTCCGCGCCCCGCTCGAAACGTCGTCGTCGGTGAGTACGCGGTACAGGTTCTCAATTTCGCCGTCGAGGGCGTGCTCGTTCCGCTCGGCGAGCGCCGCGCGGAGGAGCCGGCGGTTGAACGCGTCCGCGAGGTCGCGGAGGCTCGACCGCGCGCCCGCCTCGGCGGTCCAGCGTCGTTCGAGCTCCGCGCCGAAACCGTCGAAGCCGCGCTCGCGGAGCAGTCGGCTGACCTTGCTCTCGGGGCCGCGTTTCCCGCCCGGGGAGCCGTGTGAGTCGCTCACTACCGACTGCTATTCGGGGAGGGCACATATGCTTGACGCGGGGGACGTGGTTCCGGGTGAGGGTGCAACGGAGGGGACAGAGAGGCAAAGGAAGGGACAGAAAGGCAGAAGAGGGGACAGAGGGTGCAAACGAGAAGCCGAGAAGGAGCGTCAGTAGTTGGTGGCGTCGCCGCGGCCGGTCGACGGGCCTGGACCGGTCGGCGATTCGCGGTCCGAGTGTACGGCGGCGAAGTCGTCCCGGGCGTCCCCGTCGACGCTCGCCGTCGGCGACTCTGCGGGTGTCGATTCGGCGTCGTCGAAGCCGTCAGCGACCCGGCCGACGGTGGAGGCCGTCGCGTCCTCGGCGGTTCTGAGCGTGACGGCGACGGTCGTGCCGCCGTCGGGGTCGTTCTCGACCGCGATGCTCCCGTCGAACTGCTCGACGAGCGCGGCGACGAGCGAGAGGCCGGTTCGGGACTCGGACGTCTCCGCGACGGTCTCGCCCGCGCCGAGGAGGGCGTCCTCGGGGAACGATGTTCCGTCGTCGGAGATGCGGACGGTCACGGTGCCGTCACCGCGTTCGGCGCGCAGGCGAACCCGCGGGCGCTCGGCGTCCGCCCGCTCGACGGCCGTGACGAGGAGATTTCGAAAGACCGCAGAGAGCATGCTGTGGGCGAGGACGTCCACCGCGGGGAGGTCGCTGGCGACGACCACGTCGGCGTCGTGCCCGGCGCGGACCTTCCGAAGCTCCGTCTCGACGGTCTCGGCCAGGGGCTTCGGTTCGAGGTCGGCGGCTCGGTCCGAGGTGAGCACGTCGGTGAACTGCGCCGTGCTCTCGGTGAGGTCGATGATGCCGTTGCTCGCGGCGACGATGTTCCCCAGTCGGTCGTCGGCCGCCGACCCCGCCTCTTTCCGCATGACCGACGCCCACCCGCGGATGACCAGGGTGTCGTTGCGGATGTCGTGTTCGAGGACGCGGTTGAGGACGGCGAGCTGTTCGCGCTGTTGGCGGAGTTCGGTCTCCCGCCGCTGGCGTGCGACGGTCCACCGATAGATGCCGAACACGAGGAGGACCGCGCCGAGCGCCTGCGCGCCGTCTTCGAACAGATAACTGAACCAGGCGGGCTGTTCGACGAACTCGTCGAGGAAGTCGGTCAGCGCGAACTGGTACGAGGCCGCGACGCCGCCCGCCAGCGGATAGAACACGGACGGGTCGCGGATTCGTTGCACCACGAACAGACACGCGAAGAGCACGGCGACGACGACGCCTTCGCCGACGAGGTCGAGCGCCGTCGTCGTCGGGTCCGGGGGAAGCGTGACGACCTGCGCGACGACCGGGACGGCCGAGCCGGCGGCGACTGCCCACGGGAGGTATCGATGGGATACCCCGGGGGGTTCCTCGCCTGCCCCCGCTGATTCGCCGTCGACCCCTCGCGTCCGAGTTTCGGCTTTCATTTCGATTCACCACGCCCCGTGCGTCTCCCGCGTCCGACCGGCGGCTTCTGTCTCGTTTGCATACTCTCGTTGACGGCGATGACCGATGAAGTGGTTGCTATGTGGACTGTCTGACTCACTTTGTATTCGATAGCGGAACCCCGTGTTCGGTAGTCGTACGGAGTCGAAAATAGCCCGGCGGTCGGCGAGCGCCGGTCAGGTGAACACCCAGACCGCGGCGACGAACAGCAACGACCCGAAGACGAACGTGACGTCTCTGGTCCGAATCATCATGCCTTCGGTCCGGAGGGCTTGGCTCTGTTCGTCGCCCAGCGAGCGCGAGAAGCCCTTCGTCTCCATCGCCTCGACGGTGACCCGCGAGCGCTTCGCCACGTTGAAAATCAGCGGGTAAAACGCCTTGACCGAGAGCCTCAGCAGGTAGTAGAAGTACCGCCACCTGAACAGCCCCTGTTTTTCGGGAACCTTGCTCCGGAGGCGGAAGGAGTTGATGAGCGCGTGGTACTCTTCGACGAGCAACGGCATCATCCGGTAACCGTACGCGATGGCGAACGTGAGCTGTCGGGGGACGCCCAGACGCAACATCCCCTTGCTGAGTTTCTGCGGGCTCATCGCCGAGAAGACGGCGAGGCTGATGACCGAGATAATCGTGAGCTTGAGGAAGAACGGGACGAGCGCCCCGACGGCGTCGATTCCGACTTCCTGGCTGGTCGTGGCGGTGTGAATACCCTGACCGACCGCGGCCGCGACGATAGTTCCGGTTTCGGCGAACACGCTCACGTCGCCCGTCATGACGCCTTCGACGACCCGAGCGGCGTTGTCTCCCAAGTGGCCCACCGCTCGAATCGCCCCGCCGATGAGCGGGACCAACACCACGAAGAAGCCGACGTTGGTGACTTGGCCGAACAGGAGCAACGCGAGCAGGTACTTGCTGACCTGCGAGAGCGCGGCGAGCACGAAGGCCGCCGCGAGCAGGATGGCCAGCGGAAGCGTGTCGTAGAACAGCCACGGGATAATCATGAACAGCACGGTCCACAGCAGGACGACTCGCGGGTCGAAGCTGTTCAACAGCGCGTCCTCGTTGTCGTAGGCCGTCCGCATCAAGTCGACCTTGATGTCGGTGACCGAGATGTCGGTGAACGCGTCGACGTACTTCATCGCGTCCCTCCGTCCGACTCGGCGTCGCCGCCCACGTCGCCGACACCGCCGTCTGCGACCCCGTCGCCGTCGAGCGAACGAGCCAGCGTCTCACACATCGAATCGGTGCTGAGGGCGGGCGATTCCAGCCCGAGTCGCTGGCTCAGTTCGACTACCTGCGGCTGTCGCAGGTCGGTCTCGGCGAGGAGGTCAGGGTCGGAGAACACCGCCGCCGGCGGCGCGTCCGCGAGCACCTCGCCGTCGCCCATGACGAGGACGCGGTTGGCCCACGCCGCGACCAGTTGCAGGTCGTGCGAGGCGACGACGACGGTCTCGACGCGGCTCTCGGCCTTCCGGAGCATTCCGGTCACCTCGCGGCGGCTCTGGAGGTCGAGACTGCCCGTGGGTTCGTCCAAGAGGACGACCGTCGGGTCGGTCGCGAGCCCGATGCCCAGCGACGCGCGGCGCTGTTGGCCGAGGCTCATCAGGCGACCGTCGCGGTCGGCGAGGTGTTCGAGGTCCAGATACGCGAGAATCTCGTCGACGCGTTCGTTTACGTTCGGGGCGTCGCGGTTTTCGAGGTAGTAGGCGACGTCCTTGCGGACGGTGTCCTCGACGAACATCTCCTCGGGGTTCTGGTGGATGTAGACGGTGTCGTCGGCCAGTTGCTCGGGGAGCGTCTCGCTCGTGTCGCGGCCGAGAACCGTCACGCTCCCTTGATCCGGGGACTCTAACCCCGTCAGCAACCGCAACAGCGTCGACTTCCCGGAGCCGTTGGCACCGACGAGCGCGACCCGGTCGCCCGCGTGCAGTTCGAGGTCCAGTCCGTCGAGCACGCGATTGTAGCCTTCGCGAAGCGTGGGGTAGCCGTGGCCGACACCGCGCATCGTCACCAGCGCGTCCCCGTCCTGCCCGCGGTCGGTCGGCGCGTCGTCGGTGTCCGCGCCGAGTGTCGCTACCGCGCCGCCGTCGACCGCGGCCCGCGACTCGCACGTCGTGGCGGGCTGAAACGCCGTCGCCGCCTCGTCGACGGTCACGGGATACCGGCCGTCAGGCAGGGTGCCCGCCTCTGACGGCAGGCCGTCGGCGATTTTCGTGACCTGCGGCGGATGGATGTCGTGTGCGAGCAAGTCGTCGAGCCGGTTGAGCCCGACCTCGACCGGTTCCTTCCAGGCGACCCCGCCGTCGGAGACGAGCACCATCTCGTCGCAGTAGTCGGCGATGAACTCGGAGTGGTGTTCGATGACGATTATCGTCTTGTCCCGCTCTTCGTTGAGTCGTCGGAGCTGTTCGTACGTCTCGCGGGCGTTTCGGGGGTCGAGCTGTGCGGCCGGCTCGTCGACGAAGATGAACTCGGGGTCCATCGCGAGCACCCCCGCGAGGGCGACGAGGTGTTGCTGGCCGCCGCTCAGCTCCCAGATGAACCGGTCTTCGAGATGGTCGAGACCGAGCGTTTCGAGCGCGCGGGTCGCTCGCTCGGCGTAGTCGTCGAGCCCGTGGTTGAGGGGTGCGAACTCCACGTCGTCGCGGACCGTCTCCTGAACGAGTTGGTTCTCGAAGTCCTGGAAGACGTAGCCGACCGTCTTCGAGAGTTCGGCGACGTCCGACTCGCGGGTGTCGGTGCCGGCGACGGTGACGCGTCCGTCGAACGTCCCCTCGAAGAAGTGCGGGATGAGGCCGTTGAACGTCTTACACAGGGTCGTCTTTCCGCTTCCGTTGCCACCGACGACGGCCGTGAACTCGCCCGGCTCTATCGTCACGCTCGCGTCGCGCAATACCGCCTCGTCGCCGCCGGGGTACTGAAACGTCAGGTTCTCGACGACGATGTTGTTGCTACTCATAAAAACAAGGAGACGAGGGTCAGTCCTGCAGGCCGTCGACCTTGCGCTGGCGGTAGGCGACGAGCCCGAACGAGACGACCGCCGCGATGGCAATCGGCACGAACAGGAACGCTTGGCCGTACGTTTCGACGAACTCCGGCGTGAACGTGATGAGCCCGCCGCTGGTCTCGCTCAGCGTCTCGAACGCGAACGCGACGGGTATCAGCGCCACCCACGCGATCAGTCGTTTCAGAGACGTGCGCGTGAACATCGGGCCGTCGCGGCCCTCGACGGGACTCATGCCGAGTAGCGGTTCGATTTTCCCGCGGAGCCGCGGGTAGAGGAACAGCGTCGGAATCGCCCCGAAGATGACACCCGCGATGATAATCTGAAGCAGGGCACCGATTCCCTCGGTGGCCCACACGGTCTCGGGGAGCCACGAAATCGCTTCGAGTTCTTCCACGCCGACGTAGAACTTCCCGACGTCGATGAACCACGCCGCGGTCTCTTCCATCGCCTTCGCGAGGAAGCCCAGCGCCGCGATTTGCTTGACGTCTTTCGGGTCCGTGATGAGCGACATCACGAAGAACCACGACAGCGTGATGACGATTAGCCCTTCGACCGCTCCGAGCGCGCTGAAGTCACCGATGAGAATCTCTCCGAAGACGATGCCGCCGACCGGAATCGCGAGACAGGCCCAGAACGACCGGAAGAGGAGAACGACCGACATCGCAACGAACCAGAACGGTCCGATAGAGAGACCTAACCCACCCACCGAGAACTCCGGCAGGAGTTCCGTAATCATGCTTTGCAGACCGTGTAGCGACATGACGAGGATGAACGCCATCATGTCCCTATGGTCGAAACTGAACGCACTACTCGAGTTGCTGGACGTTGTCACCATCCGGGTGGTGGTGGTTAAGCAACCTGTTTAACCGTTGGTATGAACATAGCGTACGACTGTATATTGGACTGTACTCTGTGGAGCAATCGGTGGACGTACATAGCAATCGCGTCGGTATATTGTGCTCCGGATGCCGCCCGGTCGCGGCGCTCGCGGACCGATTCGGACGCGACTGAACGCGACTGCTCGTGTCGAAAAAAGAACTGCTCGGCGGCGACGCCGACGCCGACTATCAGGCGTCGGTCGCGCTCACACAGCGCTCGACGTCAGTGCGGGACTTCATCTCCAAGACGTTGTACGGGGCGTCGATGTCCGCGGCGACCGACCTGAACGACGGAAGTGGTTCGTGTGCGTCTTCGGTGCCGTCGTTGTCGTGGAGGTGCGCAACCTGAATGCGGTCGCCGAACCGTTCGACGAACTGCCGGTAGTCGACGCCCGTCGCCTTCGCGTGGCCCACGTCGAGCGTCAGCTTCAGGTACTCGTCGCCGACGCCGACGTCGTCGAGGAACGCCGCGAGTCGGTCCGGAGTCGCCGTGTGTCGGCGCGTTCCCGGTTTGTCACGCTGGTTTTCGAGGCAGACCGGCACGCCCGCGTCGGCGGCGAACTCGGCGCACTCGCGGAGCGTCTGGACCGCCTGCTCGCGGGTGTGCTCGCGGACGTGTTCGGGATAGCGGGTCCGAACCGACCCGCCGTGGACGATGACGCCGCCGGCATCGATTGCCGCGGCGAGTTCGATGGCGTCTCTCGTCGCCGCGACCGAGGCCTCCCGAAGGCGCTCGTTGACGTTTCCGGGCGCGACGTCGAGATGCGGGCCGTGGACCGTGTAGCTCACGTCGAACTCCTCGGCGACCGCCCGCAGGCGCTCGACGTCTCGCTCGTCAGCCCGGACGTCCAGATAGCCCGCGCGGAGTTCGACGTGGTTCAGGTCGAATCGCCGGAGGAACTCGGCGAACGACGCGACTTCGTCGGCGTAGCGGATGTCCATCGACGCGCCGAACCGCGGTCGCTGGACGGGCGTCGCCTCAGACATCGACCCGGCTCGCGGGGACGAGGCGGTCGTCGCGGAGGACGGGCACGACCGACCGGGAGTCGATGGCCGTCTCGAACTCCTGGAGGTCGCGCCGCCGAATCTCGTGTTTCTGTTCGTATCGCGGTCCCTTCGCAGTTACGAGGAGGCGCGCGTACCGCTCGCGGTCGCGGTCGGTGAGGCCGTCGCCGTGGAGATACTCGTCGATGAGCGCCGCGCCGAGGGTGTCGTCGGGCGTCGGCTGGCCGCTCGACCCGCTGGCGACGATAGTTATCGGTCGCCCGCGGTCGCCGAGTAAGTCAGCGACCGCCGCGGCGTTCGTGTAACCGCCGACGAACACCTCGATGTCGGACCCGCCGCGCTCGCGGAGCGTCGAGACGGCGCGCCCGCCGTTCGTGGAGGTCATCGCGGTCGGCCGCCCGTCGAGGTCCAGTCGCTGGACGTAGCTCGGCGAGTTGAAGAAGTCGTAGCCGGGGTTCGGCTCGTAATCGTCGGTCTTGCCGCCGCCGATGAGACACTCGGGGTGGTCCTCCCGATACGCCGGTTCGTCGCCGCGCTCGTCGGTCACGTGGACGTACTCCGCGCCGAGCGCGAGCAGTTCCGCCACGGTCGCCGAGAAGTGGGTCACGTCCACCACCACGTAGTCACCCGGAGTCGGCTCCGCCGGGATGTTCTCACAGCCCTCTATCAACGTCTCTACAAACGGCTCTGTCTGTCGTCCATCTACGGACATAGCCCAGGTTCTCGACAACACCTACAAGTCAGTTGCTAGTAGCGATATATACCGAACCGTACTATCGGTAGCTCGAACAACACGTTTCCCCGCGGCGGCGACGCGCCTCGCTCACTCCGGCCGGCCGCACGAGCGACCCGCTGATACCCGATAGACGCCCCGCCCGCCACCGCATCGACTTTCGTCTCGAACAATCAGAAAATCATACTATTATCTTCGCGTATTATGATATATTTTTCGCCTCGCGTCCTTCGTCTCGAACGTGGGTGGACGCGGTGACTCGCCCACCGGAGTTCTATGACCACTAAATTCTTGTTCTGACTCCTTGAAACGCCGAATTCGACGCGTTTGAGTGCCGAAATGCATGGGGCGTGAGAGCCTGTTTACTCTCACGTAATTCGAGCGCTTTCCGAGTTAGCGTGATGCTCAGAGAGGAGTCCGACTCACACCGCGGCCTTATCGTCGTGCCTGAAGGTTTGAAACGGGCGTTCCGAGGTCGAGGCACCCGCTAGCTGTCGTCTACGCCGAAACCAGACGTTTCTGCCGACTCCTGAGGCACCATACAAGATATGTCAGATCAGATAGTGTTTTATTGTCTAGATAGTGAATTTCGAACACGCACGTGGTCACCGATTCGCTGTCGCCGACAGCGTCTTTGACCGCCGGTCCAACGTCGATTCGAGATGACCCTCGCCGCCGAACGACTCCGCCGATTCAAGACACCGCTCCGGTACGTGATGGGTAGCCTCTACGTCCTCGCCGGTGTGATGCACTTCGTCGTGCCGAACGCGTACGCGCAGGTCGTTCCGCCCGTCTTCCCGGCGGCGCTCGCGCTCGTCTACGCCTCGGGCGTCGCCGAAATCGCCCTCGGCGTCGGCGTCGTCTTCCGCCGCACTCAGCGCGTCGCCGCGTGGGGACTCGTCGCGCTGTTGGTCGCGGTCTTCCCCGCGAACGTCTACATGGCGACGAGCGACATCGCGCTCGAAGGCGTCCCGGCGGCGCTTCGGGAGCCCTCGGACGCGGCACTGTGGCTTCGACTCCCGCTTCAGGGCGTACTCGTCGCGTGGGCGTGGTGGTACACTCGCCCGGGGTTCGACGACGGCGTCGACTCGTCGCCGAACCGCTAACAGTCACCGAGCGGATTAGTGTCCTCTCCCACGCCGTCCGGCTGTTTTCGGAACCGAACGGAACGGATTCAAGCGCGCTGGTGCGACGTATTCGATGACCGAAGACGACACTCACGACCACGTCGTCCCCGAAAGCGACGAGGCATTGATTCGGCCGACGTTCGGGGCTACGACTTCGTCGGCGCGGACTACGTCGTCTACACCTCGATAGGGATGGAGGGCGACGGCTCGCTGTCGGGCGCGCCCCCGAACAAGGCCGTGTCGTGGGGGAAAATCAAGGACCACGATACGAACTACACGCAAATCGAAGCCGAGGCGACGCTCGTCTTCCCGCTTATCGTCGCCGGTGCGTTCAAGAACTAGCGCGGCTGCACCCCCGCCGAGCGATATTTACCACCGTGAACGAGTAATTACTCACCCAACATGAACGAAGACGATGCGGTCGGCGGCGAACTACGAACGGTCGGCGTCCTCGGCGGCATGAGCAGCCAATCCACGATTGAGTACTACCGACTCATTGACGAGGGTATCAACGATGTTCGCGACGGCCATCACGCGGCGGAACTCCTGATTCGAAGCGTCGACTTCGGTACCATCGAGCGATTCATCCGAACCGAGCAGTGGGGCGACGCGGGGGAGTACCTCGCCGCCGCCGCGACCGACCTCGAAGCGGGCGGCGCGGACTTCGTCGTCATGGCGACGAACACGATGCACAGGGTCGCCCCGCGACTCGAGGCGGCGCTGTCGATTCCGTTCGTCCACATCGTCGACCCGACCGCAGACGCGATTCGCGCCGAGGGACTGGACACGGTCGGCGTCTTGGGGACTCGGGCGACGATGGAGGGCGCGTTTTATCGGGAGCGATTCGAAGAACGCGGTATCGACGTTGTCGTCCCCGACAGCTCGCGCTTCGGCGAACTCGACCGAATCATCTTCGAGGAGTTGACCAAGGGCGAGATTCGCGAGTCGTCTCGCGCGTTCTATCTGGGAGCCATCGACAGTCTGGTCGAGCGGGGTGCCGAAGGTATCGTCCTCGGTTGCACGGAAATCGAACTACTCGTCGAACAGACTGATCGACCGGGCGTGCCGCTGTTCGACACGACGGCGCTCCACGTTGAGCGGGCCGTCGAGCGAAGCCTCGCGGGGAAGACAGACGCGTAACTGAATCTGTCGCGCCGGGTGTCCTCCGAATGTGGCTAGTCGAGTGTAGTTCGTCACGACAATTTCGTGCGTCTGATACTAAGTAAGCACTCACTCAGTAGAGTCATATCGTCGCCCACGAATAGTCGTTCAATGAACGAAGACGCCACGCGGACGCGGAACGACCGGCGACGCTGGCGAACCCGCATCCGGGCCGCAATTCGAGACGTGCCGCCCGCGCACTGGCTCGCCGCGATACTCACCGGGTTCCTCGGGAGCGTCCCGCTCGGGTTGATGATGCAGTAGGGAATCCCGAACCGCCTCTCGCGGGAGTAACTGGGGGAGTGCTCCCGTCGAGAACTCGGTGGCGCCGTCGTCGGATTCGACGAGGTGGTGCACGTCGAAAGCCGAAACTCCACTAATGCGACAGAGCAACCGTTTCTATTGTTCCCCAAGTAGCGCTATGTGGGTGTTTCACCCATCGAAACGGCTACGTTAGACTCATAGCAATTCTCTTTAGTGGCCGGTCGTGTTGCCCGAGTGATGGTATCAACCAGGCGAAGTTTCATCGGGAGTTCTGCCGCGGCGGTGGCGGGTCTCGCCGGCTGTCTGACCACGAGTAGTTCCGAGGGCGACGCCGCCTCGACGGGTTCCGGTGACGACGCGGAGACCTACGAGGTCGGGTATCAGGACTTCCAGACGAACATCGAGGCCACTGCGTTCCCAGATATGCTGTACTTCTACTGCGTGCAGTCCGGGTGGATGAACTGGCCGTCGCTGATGCAGTCGTTCGAGGACTCCTACGGCGTGGCCGTCCACGACGACGACCGCTCGTCGGGCGAGGCGCTCCAACACATGCGCTCGCACTCGAACAACATGACCCACTCCGGGTACAACGGCGGCTACACCTACGGCATCGTCGCCCGGAACGAGGGCTTCACGCAGGCGTACAAGCCGCAGGGGTGGGACAAGGTGCCGGACTCGCTCAAGACCGACGACGGCCACGTCACGGCGACCCGTCGAGTGACGACGGCCGTGACCTACCGGAAGGACATCTACGAGGAACGCGGCCTCGACGAGCCGACCACGTGGGAGGACCTGCTCCAGCCCGAAATCATGCAGGACCTCGCGCTCCAGACCCCGCAGGCGGCGGTCGGGCTCGCGGCGGCGCTGTCGGTCAACAACGCCCGCGGCGGCAGTATGGACGACCTCCAGCCCGTCATCGACTACTACGAGCGGATTCAGGAGGGCGGCGCTGAGTTCACCGACAACTTCCTCGCGCAGTTCTCCCGCGGCGAGTACGCGACGTTCATCCGGTACGACTACTCCGGCCTCGACCTCAAGTACAACAACGACGAGGTCGCAGAAGAGAACGTCGGCGTCGCGCTCTTGGGCGGGGAAAACGGGAACAAAGGCGCGCTCAACATGCCGTACGGCTACGCGCTCTTGGAGGGCGCGCCGAACCCGGCGGCGGGGAAGCTGTTCATGGACTACGTCCTCTCGTTGGAGGGCCAACAGCAGTTCCTCGACGCCTACGTCAGGCCGATTCGCTCCTCCGAGCTGGAGCTTCCCGACGAGTTCATCGACCCGGCCGAGTACGACCGGACCGAGTTCCAAGTCGACTACGGTCAGTTGGTCGAAAAACAGGAGGACATCATCCAAGAGATAACGCGCGGCGCGAACATCTGAGGATGTCCGACCGACACGCCGAGAACAGTTCGCGCTCGACGCTCCGGGCGCTCACGGCGCGGGTCGTCGGTGCGTTCGAAACCGTCGCGAACCCCGTCACCGAACGAGAGCGCGAGTACCGCCGCATCGTCGCGCTGTGCGCGCCGTTTGCCGTGCTGTTGCTCGTCGCGGGGCTGTACCCCCTCTCCGAAGTCGTGCGCATCAGCGTCTCGACGGCCCAGTACCGGTCGGTCGGTTTCTCGCTCGACGCCTACGCGACGCTGTTCGGCGACCCCTACTACCGCCGGGTGGCGTTCGACTCCCTGTGGCTGACCACGGGAACGACGCTCGTCTCGGTCGGGCTCGCTGTCCCCATCGCGCACGCCCTCGAGAAGTACGACCTGCCCGGCGAGGACCTCCTCGTCACGCTCGTCTCGTTTCCCATCAGCCTCCCCGGTATCGTCGCCGCGTTCATGATTCTGGTGCTGTTCGGGAACAACGGCGTCGTCACCGCGGTCGCGGCCGCCCTCACCGGGAGCCGCCCCACCGACCTCGCCTTTGCGGTCAGCGTCCCGGGACTGTTCGTCGCCTTCGTCTACTCGATGGTGCCGCGCGCGACGCTCATCCTCCGCGGGACGTACGCCGAGGTCGACTCGGCCGCCGAGGAGGCCGCCCAAGCCCTCGGCGCGACGCCGTTCGAGACGTTTCGGTACGTCACGCTCCCGCAGATTCGACCGGGCATCACCGGCGCGCTGATTCTCACGTTCCGGACGGGACTGGCGATTTTCGGGACGCTCGTCGTCATCCAGACGCTCGTCGTCTGGACGCTCCAACTCTCGCGGGAACTCGGCGTCGGCTACGACGTGCAGGTCGCCGGCGCGATGGCGACCGTCTACTTCGCGTTCACGTTCCTGTTCACCGTCCTCGGACTTCGGTACACCAGCGCGGAGGTCGGCATATGACGTCGGCCCTCTCGCGTCGGTTCGGGCGGTCGGCCGTGACGCTGACCCTGTTCGCGACGGTCGCGTTCCTCATCGCGCCCATCGTGCTCACCGTCGTCGCCTCGTTCGCCGGGAGTTGGACCGGCGTTCTCCCCTCCGAGTTCGTCACCTTCGAGAACTGGCGGGCGGTGCTGGGGCTCGCGGACACGATTGGCTCACAGCGCAGTATGGGGTGGGACCCCCTGTTCGGGGTCCCGCTCGGCGGCGAGACGCTGACGGTGTCGGTCCCGGCGGAGTTGGCGTTCAGCATCGGACTGGCCCTCGGCGGCGTTCTCATCAACCTCGTCGTCGGCGTCCCCATCGCGTATGCGGTGTCTCGCTACGAGTTCCCGGGCAAAGAGTGGGTCAACGCCATTTCGGTGCTCCCGCTCGTGCCGGGCGTCATTCTGGGCGTCGCGTTCCTCCGTGCGTATCCCGACCTTTCGGCGACGAGCTTCGGGCTCATCGTCGGCTACTCGCTCCTGAAAGCGCCGTTCATGGTGATGGCGGTGCAAAGCGAGTTCGAGTCGATGCCGCTCCGACAACTGGAGGAGTCCGCCCGCTCGCTGGGCGCGTCGTGGCCGCGGACGTTCCTGACGGTCATCGTGCCGAACGCCCGCTCGGGCATCGTCTCGGGAGCTATCATCTGTTGGGCGCTCGCGGCCGCGGAGTTCAACTTCTCGTACATCGTCTGGGCGAAAGGCACCCAGCCGCTCGCGCTCTTCTTGCAACGACACATCTCGAACAGCTCGTTCACCAAGGCGGCGGCCGCCGTGTCGATGTTCTTTTTCATCATCGTCGCGGTCACCCTCCTCCTACAGCGAGTCGGTCGCCGCGGATTCGACACCAGAGGTAGCTAATGGCAGACGTGACACTAAACGCGGTCCGAAAGGACTACGACGACACGACGGCGCTGGACGGCGTTTCGCTCACCGTCTCGGACGGCGAGATTCTCGGCGTGCTCGGCCCCTCGGGGTGCGGGAAGACGACGACGCTTCGCACCGTCGCCGGTTTCGAGACGCCGACCGACGGCACGGTCAGGTTCGACGGCGAGGACGTGACGAACGTCCCCCCGGAGAACCGCAACGTCGGGTTGGTCTTCCAGGAGTACGCCCTGTTCGACAACATGACCGTCGCCGAGAACGTCGCGTTCGGGCTGAAGATGCGAGGCGTCGGGAAGCGCGAGCGACGGAACCGGGCCGGGGAACTGCTCGAACTGCTCGACATCGGCGAGATGGGTGACCGCGACCCGACGACCCTCTCCGGCGGCCAACAACAGCGCGTCGGGCTGGCTCGCGCGCTCGCCATCGAGCCGAACATCCTCCTGTTGGACGAGCCGATGACGGGGCTCGACGCCCAGCTAAAGGCGCGCCTGCGGACCGAAATCGGCGCGCTACTGGCGGAGTTGGACGTCACCGGCCTCTACGTCACCCACGACCAGGAGGAGGCGATGGTGATGTGCGACCGCGTCGCCGTGTTGAACGAGGGCCGCGTCGAACAGGTCGGCACGCCCCGAGAGATATACGAATCCCCGGCGAACGAGTTCGTCTCGGAGTTCGTCGCGCTCGACGCGCCCGACCTCCCGTTCGTCAGCTGGTGATTCGACCGTGGCGACGCGACTCCGACGGCGTCCGGCGGGAAGTGCGGAAGGCGATAGTCGCGGTCTACGTCCTCGAACTGCTGTTGCTGTCCGCTTTCCGGCGTGAAAGCGCTGTTTGCCGGCCGGCCCCGACTTCGTCCTCCTCGCGTTCATGCTCGTCGGCGATACCGTCGGGAGTGTGTTCGCGAGCGGGTGGCTGACCTCCCGCGTTTCGGCGACCGACTCGTCCGCCCACGGCCGACTGACCGGCGAGCCACAGTGGGTGGCGTCGGTCGGCGTGAGAACGTTCGAGGAGAGCGTGAGTCGTGAGTAGCGCCCGATGAGACCGCCCGCGACGACCCGGAACGGACTACCCTCGCGAATGTAACGAGTAGGCGATGAGCACGACGCCGCAGAACTGGAACAGCCGCGTGACGAGCGTGAGCGGCTGTTGGTACTGGAGGCCGATGTAGCCCTGACGCAGGAGCACCGAGCCGACGAAGGCGACGCCGAACGCGACGGCTGTGAGGAAGAACAGGCCCGCGGAGAGCGCCCGCATCGCCCGGCTGTCGTGACGGCGGTAGCCGCGATAGGCCTGATAGCCGACGTAGCTCCCGACGAGCGTCGACCCGAAGGCGAGCGCGACGATGAGCCAGTCGAGGACGGCCGACAGGGTCGCCATCTCAGAGGTCCTCCCACATCCGTTTGAAGCGGTCGGCAGTGTCGGTTTCCGCCTCGCCGGGAAACGACTCGTCGTCGGTGCGCGTCAGGGACGACTCGAACGACCCGTCATCCAGCTCCACGGAGAACTCGGAAAGCGTGGCGGTGTAGACGCTGTAGTGGTTGTTACTGGTTCGAATCTCGGTCTGTTCGTCGAGGAGTCCGTACGCCTGTAATCGTTCCACCCGGCGGTAGACCGTCGGTTTGGACATCTCACACTCGTCGGCAAGCTCTTGTGCGGACATTGGTCTGGTACTCGTCGCTTCGAGGATGTCCCGGGCGTACTCGTCGCTGAGGAGGTCGAGAACGTCACCCAGCGCCGGATCCTCACTCACGGTGGTCGAATGACTGCCCGTCGGACTAATAGGCCCACGGGTTTCCACCCCTGTTGGTCGCGGCGACCGGTTCGGAACGCGGGTTCGGTGGGGTTGTCGAGATAGCACGGTGGTTCGGGGTAGTACGACGATACTGCGGGAGCGTACGGCGATGCTGTGGAGGGGCTGTCGCGTCAGCGATGGCCGCGATGGGTGCCGAAGTGCTGTCAGAGGGCACAGTACGGTACTGCTCGGGAGGGCAGTCCGATGTCGGTGCGGCGGGACCCATCGCAGTTCGACCAACGCGCTGGTATATAATATAAAAAGGGGGCCAGTTTCTGACCCAGAAACTCGCGGGGTTTCAGGCGGGACAACCGACCGAGCGGCCGACTTCGACGAGGCGGTCCGTCTCGACGCCGGTCCCGCGGACGGTGTAGCCGTAGCCGTCGCAGTTCCACGACAGCGACGTGCTCGGTCCGTAATCGATAGTCGCCGGCCGACCGCCGACCGTCGCGTCGCGCTCGTCGTCGTCGATGTCGAGGGTGTAGTTGAACTTCGCCATCGTGAGTTCGCGGCCGCCGGCGGCGTAGCGGAGTCCGACCCCGTCGATGCGGCCGGTCGTCCGCGTGGCGTAGACCAGTTCGTACGCGGGCGGGACCGTCGGCTTGGGGACCGAAATCGAACTCCGCGCTTCCAAGTCGGCCCTGCTCCGGAACCACTCCGTGCTCGGCGTGTTCGGTCGCTCGACGGTCGTGTTGGCGTCTATCTCCGGACGGAACGCGTCCGCGGACACGGACGCGTCGAACGTGACGTTCGTGTACGTCGTCGTCACCGAGCGCCGGGTCCCATCGGCCGTCCACGCCGTCTGTTTGCGGAGCGGGTAGAACCGTTCTGCGTCGAGCCACAGCCGCTGGTGGTAGCCCGCCTCGCTCCGGTTCGTCTCGGGGGCGATCTCGATGACGTACGCCTCGCGCCCGCCGACGGTGTCGGTCTCGACGAACTCGACCGCGTAGCTACGGTTCGCGTCCGCATCCGGCGCGACACCGGCGTGTCGCGGCACGACGGGAAGCGGCGACACGCCGATTGACTGCGGGCGACCGTCGCCGTCGGTCAGCCCCGCGGCCGCGACGAGCAGTTGGAGCCGTTCGGCTGTCCGTGGTTGTGTCGGCGGCCCCGTCAGGTTGATGGCGGTCACGGCGTCTCGGTCGGTGTCGTGAAGCCAGAGCGTCGACCCGTTGGAGACCTGTCGGTCGTACCGTCGATTCGCCGCGTCTCGGAAGTTCACGCGCTTCCGCTCGGTCTCCGGAACGAGCGCCACGTCGGCGACTGTCCGAGACCTGACGGTGTCGTTGGCTCGAATCTCGACCGTCTGCGTCCCGGTGAGCGTGTCGATGCCGCGGTAGCGCTCGGTCACGTTCGCGTCGACAGCGGGGCTCGCGTCGCCGATTGCGCCACCCGTCGTCCAGAGGACTGCGGGGAGCGCGACGGCGACGAGGACGAACACGGCGAGCGTGCGTCGGTTGAGTCGGAAGGGAGGGCGAGTCATGCTGAGTACACCCTGACAGGGAGTTCGACTGCGTGTCTGGGAGCCGACGGCTAAATACTTCTGGACGCCGGGGCCACGAATACCAACGGGCCAACTGTTACGCGCGTCGCGGGCGCATTCTCCTCACAGTGCTCGCACAGTTTCCCCCTCGAACCGCCGGGGAGTTTATGCGCGTGGGGATGGTATTCAACCAATAATGTCAAGCGAGCGGATGAAGTTGCTCGAACACGTCGAAGCCGACCTCATTCTTCGAGAGTTCTTTCAGGAAGTCACTGAGTACGCGATATTTCTCCTCGACGCGGACGGGTTCGTAGCGACGTGGAACGAGGGCGCGAGACGCATCAAAGGGTACGAACGCGACGAGATTATCGGCCGCCATCTGTCCGTGTTTTACCCCGACAGCGGCGACGGTACGCCCCCCGAGACGGTGCTCTCAATCGCCGAATCCGAGGGGAGTTACGAGGAGAAGGGGTGGCGCGTCCGGAAAGACGGGTCCCACATCTTCACGCACGTGACCGTCCGCGCGCTGTACGACGACGCCGAGGAACTCAAGGGTTTCACGAAAATCGTCCGGGATATCACGGAGACCTACGAGTACCGACAAGAACTGGAGCGAAGCCGAGACCGACTCGAACGCACCGAGCAACTGGCCGATATCGGCGGGTGGGAAGTCGACTATGAGAGCGACGACCTACAGCTGACCGATGGAACCAAACGGCTGGTGGATACCCCGCCCGACACGGAACTGACGCTCGATGAACTCAGAGACCACTTTCACGAGGACGACCGCGCGACCGTCGACGAGGCTATCGAGGGCGCGCGAACCGACGGCGAGCCGTTCGACATCGAGATACGAGTGATAACGGCGACGGGGCGAACGCGATGGGTCCAAGTCCGCGGCGAGCCGACGGGCGACCGGACGACCGTCCGCGGCGCGGTGCGCGATATCACGGACAGAAAGGAGCACGAAGAGCGGCTCACGGTGCTGAACCGCGTGCTTCGTCACAACCTCCGCAACAACCTCAACATCGTCAGCGGCTACGCGCGGGAGCTACGCCGAGATCTCGACGCGGTCGATATCTCGGCGATAGGCGACGCCGACCACGAACAGTTACACGAGACACTGGAGAACATCAGCGAGACGACCAAGGGTATCGACACGGAACTGCGGACGCTCGACAAGTTGGTCGACGCGGCGAGCCAGTTCTCGGCTGAGGCGATGGTGTCGAAGACGAACCGAATCATCGAGAACGCTGATGGGCTCATGTCGACCGGCGAGAAGGCTCGTCGGTCCGAGAACGTCGTGAAGGAGAGCGCCGAGAGACGCCCGGTTCGCGTCGACGACGTGTTCACCGACCTCAAACAGACCTACGAGCAGAAATACCCCGAGGTAGAGATTCGACTCGAACTGGGTGAGCAGACCGTACTCGCGGGCGAACACTCGCTGTACCTCGCGCTCGACGAACTCGTACAGAACGCCATCGTCCACAACGGCGAGGACTGTCCCGTGGTCGCGGTCGCGTCGCGCCGCCTCTCCGGCGAGCGGGTCGCAATCACGGTCGAGGACAACGGCCCCGGCATCCCGCGAACCGAACGCGAGATTCTGAAACGCGGCAAAGAGACCCCGCTGGCACACGGGAGCGGGATTGGGCTGTGGACCGTCCACTGGTTCGTCACGCAGTTCGACGGCGAGGTTTCCATCGCGGACCGCGTCGAAGGCGGGTCGACGGTCGAAGTGAGGCTCCCCACGCCGGAGCACTGACGCGGCCGAGTCGGTCTCGCCGACCGAGGACGCGAGCCGACGACCTTAGACCGACCCGATGTCCTCTTTCTTCCGCATGAGGTAGAGGAAGTACGGTCCCCCGACGAGGCCGGTGATGATACCGACCGGGAGTTGAATCGGACTCAGCGCGAGTCGAGCGCCCACGTCGGCACCGACGAGGAGCGCCGGACCGAGGAACGCACAGCCGATTAGGAGCCGCTTCGAGTTACTGCCGACGAGGTTCCGAACCATGTGCGGGACGATGAGACCGACGAAGCCGACCAGTCCCGCGACAGCTATCGCCGCGGCCGTCGAGAGGATGGCGATACCGGCGACGCCGAAGCGGACTTTCTCGACGGGCATGCCGAGCGACTGCGCGGTTTCCTCGCCGAGGAGGAGCACGTCGAGTTCTTTGGTGACTGCGAGCGCGAGTCCGAGCGAGACGAGAGTGAACGGGAGCGCGATACGCACCTGCGCCCAGTCGGTTCCGAGCAGCGACCCGGACAGCCACGCCTGCGCGGACATCACGACGCCGAGGTCGTTGATGAAAAAGAACATCGCGCGCTGGACGGAGCCGAAGACCGTCCCGACGACGACGCCCGCGAGGACGAGTCTGACCGGCGAGGTGCCGTTCTTCCACGCGATGAGGTAGACGATGAGGAACGCCATTGCACCTCCGACGGCGGCGAGTACCGGCATGAGCGGGAGGAGTCCAGACAGGAACGTCAGCGTGACGAGCACGACGAGACCCGCCCCGTCGCTGATGCCGAGGACGTACGGACTCGCCAGCTCGTTTCGGGTGACGACTTGGAAAATCGCGCCCGAGACCGCGAGGTTCGCGCCGACGAGGACGCCGACGAGAATCCGCGGCAGTCGGATGTTCCAGACGACGAACTGGCGTTGGGTGAACCACTCGGGGATGTCGCCGCCGAGCAGGAACGCCCGCCAGACGTCTGCGTCGAGTACGACCGCCGAGTCGAAGACCGCGCCCCACGCTTCGGCGAGCGTGAGGGGGTACGCGCCGAAGCTCACTTGGAGGAGCGTCGCCCCGAGAAGGACCGCGAGGCTCCCGACGATGACGAGGGCGAGCATCGAATCGGCGTACCGGTCGCGCCACCCCGAGCGAACCGCACCGACCGCGTCTGTGACCTTGCTCATCGGGCGTCAGAAGTTCCCGTTGACGATGTCGACGAGGCGCTCGCGGTCGAAGAGCTGTTGATCTTCGGGCACGTCGCCGACCGCCCCCGGCCACTCGCCGAACTGGTCGGGATACACCATCTTGGCGACGGCCTCCGTCGAGAACGTATCGACGATGGGGCCCATATACTGCCCGCCGCTCCGGATGAGGTTGCCCTCCTGAACGGCCGTGAGTCGCTGTCCGCTCTCGTTGTTCTCGAACGGCTCGACGACGGTGTCGACGAACTCCTCGTGCGTCGAGGAGGTGAGTGCACCCACCGCGCCGATGTAGTCGGGGTCGACGTCGATGAGCTCCTCGTAGCCGATGGGTCCCTCGGGGTAGCGCCCCTCGAAGGCGTCTTTCATGCCGACCCGGACGTACGATTTGGTGTTGTTTCCGAGGCGGTGGAGGGGTGCGACGCGGAACTGACCGGAGTCGGGGCTGACGCCGCGCCAGATCGCGGCGACGGTAGGCCGTTCGTCCTCCGGGGGGAGACCGGATTCGATAGTGCTCATGAGGTCGTCGTGGAACGACTGCCACGCTTGGAACTGCTGTTGGCGCTGGAACACCGTGGCGACCTTCTCGAACGCCTCGTAGAGCGTGTACGGGTTCGGCTCGTTGCTGACGGCGGCCGTCGGGGCGAACCTGAGGGTCGTGCCGAGGAAGGGCCCGGTCTGGGATTCGACTTCCTCGTAGTCCGACTCGTTCCAACTGACGTAGCGGCCGAGCGTGGCGCGGGCGATGAGCCACACGTCGGCGTCGGCGGCGTAGAAGTTCTCCTTGTCGAAGCCGGACTCCGCACCGCTCGCGAGCTTGGTGATTCGACTCTCGTCGAATTCGAGACCGAGGAGGTCGTAGAACTTGAGTGGCGCGCGTTCGAGGCCGGTGGTCGCACTCGGATGGATGCCGAGCGCCATCCCCATATCGAGGAAGGGACCGGAGACGACGCCGTACGTCTCCGGCACTGCTTCGAACGTGTACGGGTCGTTCGGTTCTATCTCGACGGTGTACTGTGAGGCGTTCTCGGTGGTCTGTTCGGTCGCCGACCCCGTGGGGGTCTCGGTTTCGGATTTCTCGGGGGTCGTCGACTCGGAATCCGCACTCCCGCCCGCGGTACAGCCAGCGAGCGCCGACGCGAGGAGTCCTGCACTGCCTGCGAGTATCTGTCGTCTTCGGACCATGTTATTTAGGCCTGCCTAAAGACTGATAATCGTTTCGAACTTTAGGCAGACCTAATAATTATATATCGTACGATGATGTCGGGTCACGACCATATTCCGAGCTCAGATATAATGATTATAACTGTGGTATCTGTCGTCTCCGACTCGGTTTGTCCCGCTGGTGAGTGGTCGAATTATCAGACACGATTGCTAACTACTCTCGCGCCGTTTTCGACGTTCCTCTCAGTTCTCTCGCTGGGTATATTCGGCCGACTAGAGCCACTATATTTGAGTAATCCGAATAATTTGAATTTCCCAAGCCACCTCGAGTTGTGGATTATGTGGATAGTCTACAGTACTCCGGTAATTTCGGTACTGTCGATACGGTGTCTCCCGTCGAGTGGGCACATACTTCGGCGTCAGGCTATTATCTACTAATTGTACATTATCCACGTATTCTGCATAATTTACCCGAATTGCATTATCTGCATCACCCAGTCTTGGACTGCTTCTCCGTGGCCGCGGATTCGGGCGCGTCGAAGTCGGCTGTCTAAACGTGCATAATGAGGATACTATAGATAATTCAAATTATTCCAATTACCTGAGAAGTTCAGCTAACCGTAATTCTGTAGCCCGTTCGTCGCAGTCGTGGTATCCACGCAAATGAGAATAGATGTATGATCTGTCTGATTCGAATTATCTCTATAATTTCTATTATCCAGATTATTCCTTTATAATCTGTCGACTGGCGGTCCACAGCCGGGATACTGCCCATATATAGATACTGTGAATTATCTGGGTTATTCTGATTGCTCGGGTGTCCCGAAAAATGCACATCTTTGAGGAATCCAGTGGCTTTTGATTCTCCGGAGAACTCTGCTATCCCAACATATCAGAATAATTCTCAATATTCTAATAATTTGAATAATTTGGATAACTCGACAAACCCGGATTACTACCGACGTGTGTCGCATGCAAGCCGCGAGACTGCACGAGTACACCGACGACATGAGCGAAGGACTGTCGATCGACGAGGCCGACCGCCCGGCGGCGACGGGCGCGAGCGACGTGATAGTCGAGGTAGAGGGTGCCGGCTGGTGCCAGACTGACAACCACATCATCGAGGGGATGTGGGCAGAGTACGTCCCGCAGGAGCTCCCGTTGACACTGGGTCACGAGAACGCGGGGACGGTAGTCGAGACGGGTGAGGGCGTCGACATCGTCTCACCGGGTGATCCGGTGATTTGTCACCCGGTCCAGACCTGTGGCACGTGTCGTCCCTGTCGGCTCGGCGAGACGATGTACTGTGAGAACGACAAATTCAATGGCCTCACGACGGACGGCGGCTTCGCCGAGTATCTCCACACGAGCGAGCGCTCCGTGATTCCCCTGCCTGAGGGAGTTGAGCCGATCGACATCGCCCCCCACGCCGACGCCGGGATCACCGCCTACCACGCCGCGAAGAAGGCGGTCGCGGAACTGAACCCCGGCGATCACGTGGTCGTCATCGGCGTCGGGGGGCTCGGTCACATCGGCCTGCAGTGTCTCGAGGCGATGAGCGCGGCGAAGATCACCGCGGTCGATCTGAAGGAGTCGGCGCTGAACCTGGCGGGTGGCTACGGCGCCGACCACCTCGTGAACCCCTCCGAGGACGACGTGCCCACTGAGATCGAGGCGATCACGGACGGCAACGGTGCGGCGCAAGTCCTCGACTTCGTCGGTGAGGACGTGACGACGGCGTACGCACCCGACATCACCGCGGCCGGTGGCGACCACCACATCATCGGATACGGCGGCCACATCCACGAACCGGCACAGGCGCTCGTCAACGGGGAGTTCTCCTTCGTCGGCAACATCGTCGGCCGGTACGCCGAGTTGCAAGAGCTGGTCGCGCTCGTCGAGCAGGGGGACGTCGATCTCCACACGAGCCGGTACAACCTCGATCAGATCAACGAGGTCGCCGAGAAGCTCGAGCACCGCGAGATCGATGGGCGTGCCGTGATCACGCCGTAGGCGAACTCTCTCACCTGTTCAGTGTGGGCGAGAATCGAACAGAACCGATCGACAACCGTCTCCGGCAGCTGGTTCCTTGCTCTTCGGAAGACTGCGATCTGTTAGATGACCCCGGACGTAAGAATGAACCCAAGTAAGAGTACGACGCCGAGGAGAAGACCACCAACGAGTGGTGTATTCTCCATTGCTTTCTCGTGGAGGGCCATCTGTTCGTACTCTGAGCGGAACTCTTCGAGGTTTGCTTCGTCGTAGAAGTACTTCGTTTTCAACACAAATCGCTCGGTAACTGCACAGCCCGTACATACTGGTGTCCCTTCGAGCCGTTCTGTTTTGATGTGCGAGCCACAGTTGATGCTCCCACAATTTGCACAGTACGTGTACGATTTCGCGGTTTCTTTCTCACAGTGGACGCAGCGATGGATTCCGTCTTCGATCGCTACTCGGGAGGGCCCCGCAGCGTGGTACGAGTACGGATAGGTGTACTGCTGGAGTTGTAGTGTCTGTCGAACCCGTGGGACGTAGAGCGGTGAAATCGCCTGGATAGAGATATCCGATTGTTTCGGCTCACACGTCTTCTCGTAGGTGACATTGTTGCCACCTGTGTAGGTGACGGTCGTCGTGTGGTGGTGCTGGAGGCGAGAGACTGCCCATTCTTTGTAGTCGGTTTCTGTCTGCCCGTAGCGAGCGACGTCGACGTCGTCGAACAGCGTGCTGAAGCGGTCGGAATCGAGTTCGACTGCTTGCTGGCTGTTGTTCGCGATGAGGTCTGCGAGACGGCTGTCTGCGATGCTGGGTTCTCCTCGTGTCGCATGGACAACGAAACGGTTTGATTCGTTGACACGGTGGATGACGCCAACGGATGTTTCGAAGACCGCGTCTGTTCGTGCACTAATGGTGAGATAAGGCTGGAAGTCAACTAGCTTGTGTGGTTTTGGTAGTGCGTCTGCGTCGAGATTTTGGATGTCACGGGCTACTTCACGTACTGGTGCGTCAACACCGCTTGCAGGGTCGAATGGCCGGAGCGTTTCGTTACAGAGAATCTCGATGCGGCCGTTGTAGAGGTCCAAGCCGACTTCGTCGGCGATGTCTCTCAGGTCGGTACCGTCGATGAGCTCAATTGGATATGGATCGCCGTTCTGTCTAAGTCGAGTAGCGTACTCTTCAGCGGGTGCAGAAAATTGTCCTGTTGTGACGACGATGCCACGCTTTGGGCCATCGTAGTCGTACGTCGCGATGGCTGAGTGGAGTTTCTGGACGACAGGCCGTCCGACAGAGCCTGTGTGTTTGCACTCGACGACAACTCCACGGCGTGTCCCGTCGACGACCTCCTCCATGAGGATATCTCGTCCTTCGTCGGCGGTTTTGCGTGCCTGATGGACGTTTTCGTACCCGAGATTCCGAAACACATCCTCCATCAGGTCCTCAAATTCGAATCCGGAGAAATCGTCTAAGAGTGGCATGAGAATTCTACTTGACAACCAGACGTACTGTAACTATTAATTAGTTGTCTCCCTGTCTCCAGGTGCTGTAACGCCCATCAATTTGAACGCGGTGAGCCGTCCCCTCTGCAGAGTCCAAGCCAGACTCCTCCGTGACTTTGTGTGCCACACTCGATGACTTGTCTCAGTCCGGCGGAATTCTTTTGTGACGATACACAATGTATATTAGACATGGTACCGAGTGATGGACGTTCAGAGGTGTTCTCTGCCCTCAGAGAAGCAGTCTATTCTGACTCGGATACTGAATTCGTGGTCGCATTCGGCTCACAGATTACGGGCGAGGCGACGACGGCGTCTGATCTCGACATCGCAGTCAAGTTTGCGGACAGTCTTTCTGCTCGTGACCGATTTGAGAAGCAGTGTTTCCTTCGTCGGCCGCGAACGACTCAGACACGTCTCGAATCATATCGAGGACGCCCTCGGTGTTCGCAGTTATATCGACCGTCGAAACGCCGCCGCGACGGAGCGCGTCGACTGTCTCGATTGCCGTCTCGAGGTCGGTCCCGCGGATGATTGCGACGATGCCCGACTCTGCGATTCGCTGGGAGATGGATGCGACCATACTCGTATCAGGGCGACCCGTGACTTGACCTTCGGAGAAATATCCGCTCACCGGATGCCGACTGCTGACGCCGGATTCGACGGTGAATCGGAAGGTACAGAAGCCGTTTACACGCCATTGAACGCTTGTTCTTCGGAGGATGACGAGCGATATTGAGACTGACGCTCTCAATCCATACGGGAGGAACGAAAGCACGTGCCGGACTGGGACGCGTAATCGTTACTGAAGTCAAAAAGAACAACCGTACGGGGTGTTAACTCCGTACGGCTCCAAACACGAGTATGCCGCACTACGAGGCTTCTTTCGAGATTGAATCCGTGAGGGACTCGAACGCAACTCGGCGCATCCTAGCATACGCCTACGACACGATTCGAGAAGAATCACGCACCGTCCGGGAGGGTTCGGAGGATGCAACCGAACTCCTTAATTCGTTCAAAACACTTCGAGATGCGGCCGAGTCTCCGTCACCTGGCACCTTGGTCATCACTTATCGGCAGTCCGACAAAGAGTTCGATTCGTCGGCAATCCACGACTGAGGTCCGAGTCGTCCGGACCATCCTCGTTCTTCTTCGAACTCGAACTGTTGTATGCCGGTCGTCTCAAGTATCACTCCTCTCCGAAAGCCGTTGCTCTCGAAGTAGTGAGTGCAAGAGAAACGTAGTTACACAGTTTCGCCGTCGGGCAACGACGTGAAACGTGCCGATGAGCGGCGATCTTGGTGGGCGGCTCGGTGACCTCGATGAAGCACTCGCGGGTCCAGACCGGGCAGTTCTCGCACACCCAGACTCTGTGGACCGTTCCGTCTCGAATCACGACCCTGACAGATGTCCCGGCGTGGGTTTCGCACGTCGGGGCCTGAAATATATATCGGCCTGCAGAGCTCGCTCTCCGAAAAAGCCTTTCCGCAGGTCTAACCAGACTGCCCTAGTCGGATACCGTTGCGGAGGTCAAATCAACGTTGGGGTGAGACGTTGCTGGTCAGCAATTGAACAGTTCCTACTCGTGGACCGAGTGGCGAAACGGTTACCCGCCAAGCCACCATCCGTAGAGTTGTTCTTGCTCGTTACTGTCGGAATGTTTTTTCGACTGGCCGTAGGTCTTCCCCTTGAGAAGTTGGCGTTCGACCGCGTTCGCGGCGAGTCGGAGGGCGTGAGCGGCACCATACCCCTCGCCATCGGCCGTGAAGTAGCCACGGTCGGTGACCAGGCGAATCCGTGCGAGCACCAGCGGTACGCCCCGTGATTGCTCTTTGTGCTCCTGCAGTTCGATGCTGGCCTTAATCACGCTCATCTCACCGTACTTTGAGACCATGCTCTCTATCAGCGCGGAGACGTCGTCGTAGTCCATCTCCTCCAGCAGGTCAAGCCCGAACACCTGCACGGCGCTCCGGTCATCGCGCTCCCATGTGAGCGCCTCGATGACGTCCGTCTTCGTGATGATACCGACCGGCTCACCGGAGTCGTCGGTTGTGACAACGAGAGAGGATATTCCCTGCTCGAACATCGTTTCGACGACAACGTCGAGTTGGGCGCTCCGCTCGACCGTCGCGACTGTACTGGACATCAGATTTCGCACCGGCAGATCGAGCAGGCGGTCGGAGTCACCTCCGCGCGCGCCGAATCCACCGTGACTGCTCCCAGAGCGCCCGCGGCCACCGAAACTCCCCGGTGAACCACCCTGACTCTTGCTTCCGCCCCGCATGGTAAAGTCGATAACGTCGTACAGGCTCAACATTCCCACGAGGTCCTTCCCGTCGACGACTGGGAGATGAGCGATGCCAGCTTCTCGAAGTATATTGAGCGCTTTTCCGATTGTGGTCTCAGGGGTCGCACTAATCAGCTCCGCCGTGTAGGCGTCGTCAACGGTCGCCGCGTCGAGAAACGGGCGGACGGCCTCGAGAACATCATCTGCGGTCACCACCCCCACGACACGGTCGTCGTGGAGTACGGGAAGCGCCTTGGCGTCGCTCCCAATCATGAGCCGCGCGACCTCGCGGACGTCCTCGGTGCGTTCGACAGTCGGGACGTGCTGTACCTGTGAGCCGACCTTCGCAGACGGGTGATTGGACGAAGACGCCAGCTGTCGGCGATGAACGATGCCGCGATACTCGTCGCTGTCTGTTACGACGATGGCATCGAGCTCCTGATTCTCGAATGCGCCGGCGACCTTCGAGAGCGGTGTTCTGATGTCGAACTCTGTGAATTTTGGGGAGAGGATCTCAGATATATCCATGTGTGACTCTCTACTAGAAGGGCGCTGGACGGTTATGCCTGTTCCACCGCTGAACTTCGAAAGAGAGGTATGCTGAGTACTGTCCGGGCAATAAACGGGTGACGACCAAAGTGCACCTATTCGAGATTGACGAAACATAACCGCTAGAAACGGTACCAAGTGACGAAATAAACGATGCTACTCAGTACCGAAACCAAATTCTCACGGAATTAGTTGTTACAGGCTCTGGTGAACCACCATACTGCGATTGATTTGGCTATGTTGCGGCATGCTTGATGTTATGAACGACACATTTCAAGACGAGCTCACGAACATCTGGGTCGATGATTCCATGCGAAGGCGAATGATTCGAGCCAGTCGTCGGCAGTCTCTGCGTCGTCGTGTCTGAAATAGTTTGAGAACGATAATATTCGTATATTTATATTATAAATGACATATTCGGCGCTGTTTCGATTCCCTGTTTTTCGTACCGGAATCGGAGCCCGTGCCGATTGCAGGCGTCTTTCAGCGGCGTCGCGCCATCGACGAGAAACACGGCGTCGTCGACGTCGTGTTTCTCGCGGTGTTCTCGGAAGAACGAATGGGCGAGAACTTCGTTCTCGTCGGCTCAAGCTTCGTATAGAGCAATTCGTTTGATTCGGAATCGACAGCCGCGTACAGCCAGTACTGCTCGTCATTGAGTCGAATCACGGTTTCACCGACCGCAACGTAATCCGAGCTTCGGCCGTCGTCGGGCTGTAGAGCGGCCTTGTGAACGGTGGAACGAGCCCGACTGACACCAAATATCTCAGGAATAAAAGTAGTACTTGAAAGCGATAGTTAGCGAGTAGATCTGAATACCGAGCTTCATCAGCAGTCGCGGTGTCGGCACGAGCGCATTCGACTGCGCTCTCGAGAGACGTGTAGCAACCACCGTCAGAGAACGAATCTGGAGTGACACTCAGGAGACCCATGACTTGTGTATGATCTATACTCTCAAGCGTCAGGACCCGGGCAATATCCATACATATTCTAGTGGATGAAATAAAGCCCGAGATTGCGAAGCAACGTCGGTGACTTGTTCAATGTGATGGCTTTCTCACTTAGCGTCATCCCTCTACTATTCATCGACGCAGACATTCATTTTCACTGTCTCGTGGGGTTGTCTTCCCACTCATACCACGTACAGGGATTGTAACTGTGGTAGTCAACAGCACCGTTCAAAATATTCGATAATATCGAGATATCAGTTGTGCGGTATAAACACAATTAAGGCACCGTCTAGTTAAGGAACGAACAGGTCGAAGAGTGAGTGATCTATGCTACTCTCAGACCTGCTCAAGGAGAGTTTGGACACCGCTACGCTTGAATGTTGGCAGCGTGAGCGGACAGCGACGCCCGTCAGGGCGTTCGCCGTCCGGCTCCATACTGCCGGTCTTTCACTCAGAGAGACAGAAGCGATTCTTCGGTTACTGGGCGTAGAACGCTCGTTTCAAGCAGTTTTTCAGTGGGTACATC
>NZ_JBHTAB010000008.1:0-180221 GCF_042663345.1 Haloferax chudinovii | reverse complement strand
CGTCGCGACCGGCACCCACAGACGGAGAGGAGCCGATGTCGAGAGCCCGTACCAAAATGCCCATCCGATGGCTCCGACAGCCCAGACCGACCCGACGAGTCCGACCGTCGACGGGATGGACCCAATATCCCGGTCGCGCGCTAGTGCGCCGACGCCGAGTGAGAGGACGGTGACGGCGGTGACGAAGAAGTAGATCGACGGTGTGATGAACCACACCGCGTAGTCACCGAGCAAACCGATATCCTCGAGCGCACGCATCGCGCCGCCGGCGACGATGATCGGCGCGAACCCGTACGCGAGTCGAGTATCGAACGAGACGTCCAGCGCGTCGAGATATGCCCGGAGCCCTGGGAGACTGTACACGACGGCCGCAAGGTACGTCACCGTGTTCACGGCGTTGTATCCGCGGACGGCCTGTATCCCCTCGTGCGTGACTGGCTGGCTGGCGGCATCGGCGACGACCGGGCCCCAGAGATACTGCCAGACGAATCGGTCGTAGACGAGCGTCGGGAACGCGAGAAGTGCTACACCAATAAGTACGACCGGAGCAAGCAGATACAGGACCCACCATTCTCGAGTTCCGGTGTCGGGGAGGACGGTTTCGACGCGCCGACTGACGGTACTCACGACTTGCTCACCTCGACTCGCCAGGTGGTGCTCTTCGAGCGCCCCCACTGTTCGAGTGACACATCGGCAAGGTCGTCCTGGAGCTGGCTCAGATACTGTGCGACGGCTTTCGGTGATCCGTCGAGATCGCTGGCTATCTCACGAGCGCGAAGGTACGTTGGCTCGGTGTCCGCTCTGTTGATGAGGTACGCGCGCACCGTGCGGCGGGATACGTTAGACATGGTGAATCAGAAGGGGTGTAGTCAGCGCAGCTTCCCGAGCAGTTTGTAGTCGTGGTCGGGGGTGTACCGGCGGAACAGCAGGCTGTTCGACAGCACCGACACGCTGGAGAACGCCATCGCACCGGCCGCCAGCACGGGCTGGAGCAGTCCCAGCGAGGCCAGCGGAATCATCGCCGTGTTGTACCCGAGTGCCCACACGAGGTTCTGCTTGATCTTCGAGAGCGTGGCGTCCGAGATACGGATGGCTTTCACCACGTCGAGCGGATCGTCGCGCATGAGCGTCACG
Source organism: Haloferax chudinovii (assembly GCF_042663345.1). NCBI lineage: Archaea > Methanobacteriati > Methanobacteriota > Halobacteria > Halobacteriales > Haloferacaceae > Haloferax > Haloferax chudinovii. Next base: position 179,087 of record NZ_JBHTAB010000008.1, on the reverse strand, counting down.
TCCGCCGCTTCAATCGCAACGTCGGTGCCCGAGCCGATGGCGGTGCCGACGTACGCGACGGCGAGTGCTGGTGCGTCGTTGACGCCGTCGCCGACCATCATCGCCTTGCGCCCTTCGTCCTGAATGGCCTCGACCGCGTCGGACTTGTCTTCGGGGAGGACCTCCGCGCGGACGTTTTCGGGGTCGATACCGACTTGCTCGGCGACGGCGCGGGCGGTCCGTTCGTTGTCGCCGGTGATCATCATCACGTCGACACCGCGTTCCTGCAGCTGGCTCACGGCGTCTTTCGCGCTTTTCTTGACCGTGTCGGCGTCGGCGACCACGCCCACGAGTTCGCCCTCGTAGGCGACTAACATCGCGGTCTTTCCCTCGTTTTCGAGCCGCTCCATAGTCTCGGCAGCTGGCTCGGGGTCGATGCCGTTGTCCCGAAGGAGTTTGCGGTTGCCCACGAGGACCTCGCTCTCACCCACCGTGGCACGGATGCCGTGTCCTGGCACGTTCTCGAAATCGTCCGGGTCGGTGACATCAATGCCACGCTCTTCGGCTCCGTCGACGATGGCCCGGGCAAGCGGGTGTTCGCTCCCACTCTCGGCCGCGGCTGCGAGCCGCAACACGTCGTCCTCGCTGAGGCGGTCACGTGCGGTTAGTTGGCCGTCAGTGGCAGCGGGATCCCCGCCGTCTGTGATGGGATGTCCGGCGCCATCGAACACCACGACGTTAGTCAGCTCCATTTCACCTTTTGTGAGCGTCCCGGTCTTGTCAAAAACGACCGTGTCGACGTCTTTCGCGCGTTCAAGGATGTCACCGCCCTTGAACAGCACTCCGTTCTGGGCACCGATCGTCGTCCCAACCATCGTTGCAGCAGGCGTCGCTAACCCCAGCGCACAGGGACAGGCGATCAACACGGACGACGCGAAGACGATGAGCGCGAACTCGAAGACTGAGACCCCTCCAGCGGCGACGGGGCCACCTGCGACGAGTCCCCACAGCGGGATTGCCTCGACGAAGCCCGCGAGAGTCGCGGGGAAGAGGTACCAGACGACGCCCCAGAGGATCGCGTTTGCGATGACTGCAGGGACGAAGTACGCCGAGATACGGTCGGCAAGATTCTGGATGTCTGGCTGGCGGGATTGGGCCTCCTTGACCGTCTGAACGATCTGCTGGAGCGCCGTGTCCGCACCGACCTTCGTCGCCTCGATGACGAGGACGCCGTTCTCGTTGATCGTCGAGCCAACGACCTCGTCGCCCTCGCCCTTCTCGACGGGGACCGACTCGCCGGTGACCATCGACTCGTCAACGGCGCTCTGACCGTCGATGACGACGCCATCGGTCGGAATCTGTTCGCCGGGACGGACCTTCATGCGGTCGCCGACTGTGACATCTTCGAGTGGCACGTCCACTTCGGTACCGTCCTCGTCGACGAGGGTGGCCGTCTCAGCCTCCATTTCGAGGAGCTTCCGAAGGGCGTCGCCTGCCTGCCCTTTCGAGCGGGCTTCGAGATAGTTGCCGAGCGTGATGAACACGAGGATCAACGCGGCGGTGTCGAAGTACAAGCCTCCCGCGATCAATCCCGCGAGTACTGCGACTGAGTAGAAATACGCAGTGGACGAACCCAGTGCGATGAGAACGTCCATGTTGGCGCGTCTGTTGTTGACCAGCGCGTTGTACGAGTTCTTGTAGAACGGCCAGCCGAGCACGGCCTGAACGGGTGTCGCCAGCAGGAACTCGACCCACCCGAATTCGACGCCGAAGACCGTCTCCGGGAGAATTCCCCCGCCAAGCAGAAACTTCTCTGCGAGGAAAAACAACATCGGGGCCGACAGCGCGGCTCCGAACAGCGTCAGTCGAAGCTGTTTCCGAATCTCACCCTGTCGTGCAGCGTCCCGAGCATCTTCACCCGATTCACCGCTGTCGCTGTCTTCACGGACCGGCGAGTAACCAGCGCCCTCGATAGCGTCGTAGAGCGCGTCGAGGGACGTGTCCGCGGGGTTGTACCTGACCTGCGCTTCGTCGGTGGCGAAGTTCGCCTCGGCCGAGATAACACCCGGCGTGTTCTCGAGTGCGGTCTCGTTCGTCTGTACACAGTTGGCACAGGTCATATCGGAGATACCGATGGTCACCGTGTCAGACACCGCACCGTAGCCGGCCTCCTCGATCGCTTCGTAGATCTCTGCAAGCGATACCTCGTCAGGGTCGTACTCGACGGAGCCCTCGTCCGTGGCGAAGTTGGCATTCGCCTCGATGACGCCGTCGAGTGACTCCAGGGCGTCGCCAACTGTCCCCGAGCAGTTGGCACAGGTCATCCCTGTGATGTCGAGATGTGCCGTGCGTGTTTCCATCGTCATAGTATAGGGGCTACTCCGTTAGGTGAGTTTCTACTTCGAGAGTGGGAGTAACCAACGGCGCTTACTTTCGATTCCAAACCGAAGTCAGTGCTACACGCCCTCTTCGAGACGCTGGTGTCGATCTTCGAACCGACTCTGACACGATGGACAACAGAAATGATAGAGTTCTCCGCCAATCCGACTCGTCTCCCCCTCGGAATCCACAGTATTACTGCACTCAGCACACGTGAGTGCGAACTCGACGCCGTCGATCGATGGCGTCCACTCGACTTCGTCGACTAACGTGATCGCGTAATCAACTGAGCCGACGCCATCGAGAAGCGTGTTCACCCACGCCCGGACGTTCTGTGCTTCTGCACGTCCATAGAACCAGAGGTCACCCTCGGACGTAATGAACACGTGTTCGACGGCGTCGTCGTTTCTGACCCGCTCGCGTACCGCGTCGAATGACTCAGATGGGAGATCTAGCTGGACGAGTACCGGCACACCAGCTCTGAGTTTAGTACGGTCGACATCGATGGTGAAGTGGTTGATGACCCCGGCCTCCTGGAGGCGTGTGACGCGATCTGAAACCGCTGGCCCCGAGAGACCAACTTCCTCGCCGATCGCGCTGAACGGGCGACGGGCGTTCTCGGCTAACAACGAGAGAATCTCCATGTCGGTTTCGTCCAAGTCCCGCATACTGGTCGAAAAGGACGCAAGATACAATACTATTCCCCTGAAGTCACTTTGGAATGCGTCGTTTCACAACCATTCGAACAGCAGTATCGAAGCAGCAAACGACAAAGGGGAGCGGTCCGTATATCTTACTGGAATGAGTCAAACGATCACCGTCGAAGGAATGACCTGCGGCCACTGCGAACAGACAGTCGAAGAGGCACTTCAAGACGTGTCTGGTGTGACTGACGCCACCGCCGATCGTGAGGCCGAACAGGCGAGCGTCGATGGTGACGCCGACGTCACGGCCCTCGTGCAAGCCGTCGAAGACGCTGGATACACCGCCCACGCCTGAGAGCACCCAGAACGTTCGCGGACGACCGCCCCGTCGTTGTCTTCCGAGTCCGCCTGCCCTGATCGTCCTGCGCAGTCTCAGGCACCGGACAGAATAATGGGGAGGCGGTACCAACACCCAACCCATGAGCAACCATCCAGACCACGAACGTATCCGGGACGCTTCGTCGGAAACTGATTCCGAGGGACCCGTCTACTGCTGCCGTATCTGCCAGTTAGAAGCAGATGGAGGGAGTCGAGCGACAGATCCCTCATCCACCACGGAGCCTCCCCACTCACCCGAACACACGAACCACGACCGGACGGGCGAGACTACCACGGAACCCGAAAGCACCGACGAACACGCACACCACGATCACGAAGCCGAGTCCGGACACAGCCACGCCGAGACCAAACACGCCCACGCTGGAGGGGGCGAACACGATCACGGCGCACACGACGACGGCGCGGACGTCCACGAGGGAGGGCACGAGGACCACAGCGGCCACACCGACCATTCGGGGCACGAACAGATGTTCCGACGGCGGTTCTGGGTATCGCTCGCGCTCTCGGTGCCGGTCATCTTCTTCAGCGAGTTCATCCAGGATGTCTTCGGCTACACGGCGCCGTCGTTCCCCGGGAGCGTCTGGATCACACCCGTCCTCTCGGTTGTGATCTTCGCGTACGGTGGCGTGCCGTTCCTCTCGATGGCCCGGACGGAATTGGAAAACCGTGAGCCGGGGATGATGATGCTCATTTCGCTGGCCATCACCGTCGCGTTCGTCTACTCGATTGCGAGCCTGTTCCTCCCGGGGACGACGCCCTTTTTCTGGGAACTCGTCACGCTGATCGACATCATGCTGCTGGGCCACTGGGTGGAGATGCGGTCGGTCCGGCAGGCGTCCGGGGCGCTCGACGAGCTGGCGAAGCTCATGCCCGACACCGCCGAACGCCTCACCGAGAGTGGGGATACCGAAGAAGTCCCCGTCTCCGAACTCCTCGAGGGCGACGTCGTGCTCGTTCGCCCGGGCGCGAGCGTGCCGGCCGACGGCGAAGTCGTCGAAGGCGAGTCGTCCGTCGACGAATCGATGATTACGGGCGAATCCAGGCCCGTGGGCAAGGAACCGGGATCAGAAGTGGTCGCCGGGACGGTCAACCAGGACGGGAGCCTCCGCATCAAAATCACGAAGACGGGCGAGAAGACGACGTTAGCGGGCATCATGCGGCTCGTTGATGAAGCCCAGAAATCGAAATCTCGAACCCAGTTGCTCGCCGACAAGGCAGCTGGCTGGCTATTCTACGTGGCACTTGGCGTCGCGGCGATTACGGCCGTCGCGTGGATCGTCGCCACCGGGTACAACATCACCGTCCTCGAACGCGTCGTGACTGTACTGGTCATCGCGTGTCCCCACGCACTCGGCCTGGCCGTCCCGCTCGTGGTCGCGATCAACACCTCGACGGCTGCCCAGAACGGGATGCTCATCCGCGACCGGATTGCTATGGAGGAATCGCGAAACCTCGATACGGTGATGTTCGACAAGACCGGGACGCTCACGAAGGGCGAGCAGGGCGTTGTTGGCGTCGAGACGGTAGGTGACTGGAGTGAGGAGCGAGCGTTCGAAGTCGCCGCTGGTGTCGAGGGTGACTCCGAGCACATGATCGCTCGCGCCATCCGGGACGCCGCCGAGGAACGGGACGTCCAGCGATCGAGCGTTTCGAACTTCGAGAACTTCCGCGGTCTCGGCGTCAGAGCCACTGTGGACGGTGAGACGGTTCATATCGGTGGTCCCAACCTGATTGAGAAACTCGGTATCGAACGATCCGACGGCATCGCTGCCTTCGCTGAGGAAGCTGGATCGAACGCAGAGACGGTAATCTACTTGGTTCACGACGAATCCGAAGTCGTCGCAGCATTCGCGCTAGCGGACGTTATCCGGGAAGAAAGCCGGCAGGCCATCGAGGCGCTACACGCGATGGACATCGAGGTGGCGATGCTGACCGGCGACTCCGAGGACGTCGCACGGGCTGTCTCGGAGGAACTCGGTATCGACCAGTACTTCGCGGAGGTGCTGCCCGAGGAGAAGGACACGAAGGTCGAACAACTCCAGTCCGAAGGAAAGCTGGTCGCGATGGTTGGCGACGGCGTCAACGACGCGCCAGCGCTCACGCGAGCCGACGTTGGCATCGCCATCGGCTCAGGGACGGACGTCGCGATTGAGTCGGGTGACATCATCCTCGTCGACAACAACCCGGTTGACGTGGTGCGGCTCATCAAGCTCTCGAAGGCGTCGTATCGGAAGATGCAAGAGAACCTCGTGTGGGCGACCGGCTACAACGTGTTCGCGCTCCCGCTCGCGGCGGGGATTCTCGCACCCATCGGCATCCTCCTGTCGCCGGCGATCGGCGCCGTGTTCATGTCGCTGTCGACGATCATCGTCGCAATCAACGCCCGCCGACTCGGGAACGTTGACCTCTCACTCACCGCGTGACGAACGATGACCGCACCTACCTACTCGACACACCAGTATCGCTCGCCCACCCAGAGACCGACAGGTGCAGCCGTCCGCAATGAATCGGTCGGCTCGATGGATCGACCGAATCGTCGATTTCGTGGCTGGGAGATTCGGTCGAGGGGGTCCGAACAATGATTACGGACGCCCAGCCGGTCGAAGTCGGTGGACGACTCGTCGAACCGGGCGAGCGGCGGCAGTTCCGGTACGAACTCAGCGAGACCTACAACGGAGATGCGGTCGAAGTCCCTGTCTCCGTCATCACTGGCGAACACGACGGCCCGACGGTCTTGGTGACGGCAGCCGTTCACGGCGACGAGATGAACGGCGTGAAGATCCTCCAGCAGGCAGCCAGTCGGTACGATCCCGCAGACCTCCACGGCACGCTCGTCTGTCTGCACGTGCTCAACGTTCCGGGGTTCCTCGCCCAGCAACGCTATCTCCCCTTCTACGACGAGGACCTCAACCGCGCGTTTCCAGGGAATCCGAGCGGGAAGACGTCTTCGCGATTCGCCGACGAACTCTTCACGACGTTCATCCGCGAGTGCGACCTCGGCATCGACTTCCACACGTCGACGCGCCACCGGACGACGATGCCCCACGTCCGCGCAGACGTCTCTGATCCCGCCGTCGAACGTCTCGCTAGAGCGTTCGGAATGAGCGTCATCCTCGCCGGTGCGGGTTCCGAGGGAACACTCCGAACAGCTGCCAGTGCGGCTGGGATTCCGACGATCACGGTGGAGACGGGACGCGCGCATCGCTTCCAGACGGATCTCGTGGAGCGTGCGTTGCGGGGTATCGACAGTGTCCTCGGCGAGTACGGCGTCCTTCCGGGCGAACCGGTTGTGTGGCCGGGCTGGACACGGGTCGTCGCCGAACCGACCGAGAAGACGTGGATCCGCGCCGATCGCGGTGGTCTCATCGACGTCGAGTGGGGACCGAGTCCGCTCGTCGAGGAAGGAGACCTCCTGTTCACGCTCTCGGATCACTTCGAGGAGGAAGTCACCGAAGTCAGAGCGCCGTTCACGGGCATCGTCGTCGGCGTCCTCGAGTGTCCGCTCGCCTATCCCGGCCACCCACTCTGCCATTTCGTCCGCGTGGACGAGGAAACCGCCGACATCATCCGAGGTGACATCGAGCGGGGCGTGTTCGACGTCTACCGTGAAGGTGGCTTCCAGTGGCCCGAACCGCGCTGGTACGCGAAACACGAACGCGAATCTGATTCCGAACGAGGTGGTAGAAATGACGAGAGGAAATAAACTGACGCTAGCGGGCTATGTCCGCCATTACGTCACGCGAGTGAACACGGTGTGTGCAAAATGATTTCTCGTAGAATTTCTCCGAGCGATATAGACAACGCATCGGAGCATTTGGGGGATACGGACCCGTTTCTCGATGGGGCAGGTCACTTTCCGGGTGTATCCCACGCGATCGACTGTCGTGGGCAATCGGTAGCTGTCATTGGTGGGGCGATGGGTGGATTAGCAGCGGCTCATGCGTTGAACAGCCTAGGATACACAGTCGACCTGTTCGAACGGCAGTCGTACGATGCGAAGCGAGTAAATTGTGGAGAGGCGATGACTGCAGCCTCGATGATTCCGCTGGAAAAGACGCCAGAGAATGGGTTCGTCAACGATGTTCCAGAATTTGAGGTGGATGTGTACACAGGAACGAATCCGGCCCGAGAGCTAGCTGGAACCGGGGTATTTCCGTCCGGGGATGGGTATGTAGCCGACCGTAACGTCGTCGAGCGTCGATGGGCAGCTACCCTCGAGGCCGATGGGGTAACCGTGCGTTCGGGGTCACCAGTTACAAAGTCGAAGTTTCACTCGCTCATCGACCGCCACGATCTGGTCGTCGACGCGACCGGGCAGCCGTCACTCTCGAGCAAAGTGACCGGCAGCACCGACGAGTACTCGGGATATATGACCGCACTCAATACCGACGTACAGGGCGATTTTTCCGACATCTATCCGAACACACGGATGATCCTCGAGAACTATGCCGGCTACGCCTGGGTGTTCCCAAAATCGACACACCGGGCAAACGTCGGAATTGGGTGGGCACAACGCGATCTCCCAACTGATTACATGGAGGCATTTAAACAAGCGTGTGAACGAAACGGCTGGCCCATTCCTTCCCGAGAGCAAACGAATGTCGCGATCATTCCAGAGGGACCGAGTCTAAATCCCTCGCGGATATACGTGCCCGAATTCAACGTCGTCAGAGTTGGCGACGCAGCCGGAATTGCGAACCGGTTTTCCGGGAAAGGAATCTCACAGGCCGTCCACTCGGCATACATCATGGCTGAGTATGCCGCTAACGGTCGATTAGCAGAATATCCTGCGGCGTTACACAAGACGATGCGCCCTGAGTACTTGCTTGCGCATGTGGTTCGGGGGGTTCTTGAATCGAACCGGCCATACCTGCTTGGCGAGATATTGGCTGCGGTTTCTGGCCTCGATGTTGAGGATGCAGACCGAGCACCGAAGCACGTCCTTTTTCGACTACTTCGCCATCCAGTTGTGTTCGCTCGGTTGCTCTCAACCCCGTCGATACTTCAACGCGTATACGACGCCTACACGAATGACTGGGAGTACCGTATCCAAAAGTCCAGTTGACCAAGGAACTGCGGATGTTCATAGTTACGGTCTAAACTAGACGTCCATCGTATCGTCAAGGACTCGTTGGGCGCTGTATCCTTTTTCAGGTTCCCAGCCGTACTCTCGCTCATGACGGGACCTTCTGGTGTGTCTTTCGTCATTTATCATAGATGCTCCAGACACCGATTGCAGATAAACTAGCAGAGGTTGGAGGCCAATGGTACTCATAGAATCAGAAGTCCTGTTCTTCGTCGGGTTCGGGCTTCTAGTGGGCATTCTATTCGGATTCTTTGGACTGGGCGGGAGCTTCTTTGTCACCCCGGCACTCCTCGTGCTCGGCCATCCCGCCGAAGCCGCTGTGGGCTCCGGTCTTGTGTTCGTCTTTGGAACGTCACTCGCTGCAGCCTTCACCCACCGATCTGCCGGACACATCGATTACAAACTCGGTGGCCTCCTTGTCCTCGGGATGGCAGCTGGAATCGAGGTCGGCAGGCGGATACTCTTCTGGCTCGCCGAGAGAGGACTTGCGGATCTCGTCATCAGCATCGCCTACGTCGTATTGCTGGCAGTGGTGGGCGTGATTATTCTCCGTCGAGTTCGCAATGAACGATTCGTTGACTCCGTCGAACGACGCACTCCACCCGTGTTCGAGCAGTATGCTCTCAGCCGACTCCCTCCGCTAATCGAACTCCGATCTACTGTGCAGGTTTCCGTGTGGCTCATCCTCGTCGTCGCCATCGCTATCGGAACGCTCTCCGGCTTTCTCGGGGTCGGCGGTGGCTTTCTGATGGTTCCGAGTCTCGTTTATGGTGTAGGAATCTCGAAATCGGTAGCGGTTGGTACCGATGTCTTTCAAATCGCAGGATCGAGCGCGTTCGGATCCGTTCGCTACCTCCAGCAAGGAGCCGTCCATTTCACAGTTGTACTCCCATTGCTCGGAGGGAGTGTCTTCGGGTCTTATGTCGGGTCACGGCTAACAGATGTCGTCGACGAGAGCACGCTGATGAGCTACTTTGCGGTGATGCTACTCATCGACAGCGTCGCAGTAGCGAGCAAGACTATTAGTCACACGTACGATATTCGAATCCTCCACTATCTCAGTCTCACGCTCCTCTTCGGAACTGCGCTCAGCGTCGCCGCACTCATCGTCTACCGAGGTGGACGAACTGCCTACCGCGAGTCGGTCGGATGATTGTGTGGTCGAACGCCCTCGAATAAGTATAGAATCGTCTGGGTCTACAGGCGTGAGGATAGCCGACTAATCATCGTCTGCCATCGTATGATGAACGGATGAACAAAAAGAGGAAGACGAGAACGACGACCATTCCAAGTAGCGAGTACGTTATGTCCACTGAGACGAGCAGGGCACTACCGATGAGCGACGCCGCTGCTAGAATCGCATACCCGAGTGAACGCGATCCCTGATGCTGAGTCCTGACAGCAGCTTGCATACGCTCTTCTTGTCGGGCGTCAAGCTCTTGCTCGAATTTCGCTGGGAGTCGGAGGAGTGCCCAGAGTGAGGTTTCCAGTTCGCCTCGCATCTCTGCGAGTTTCATCCGAGCTGCCCGTTCCATGAACCCGTGCTCGCGGAGGAATGCCTGTGCCGCGGCGAGGAAATCGAACTCCGGATCGAGTTGTCTGAGAACCCCCTCGCTGATCGAGCCCACTCGGAGGACGAGCATGATGTCGGGCGGGATGCGAAACGGGAACTCGTGGAGCATCCCGGTCACTTCGCTGATGATCTGCTGCCAGTTCACGGTCTCGCTGCCCTCCAGGTCGTCGATGACTAACTCGAGGACGTGCCCAACGGCGGCTCGATCTGCATCGGGGTCGAGGGCACCGAGAGCAATGAGTTCGTCAATGATTCCATCGACGTTCCGATTGACAGCAGCGAGATAGAGATTCACGACGCTGTTCTGCATCGCCGGCGTGAATCGACCACTCATCCCGAAGTCGTAGAAAACGATACGTCCCTCCTCGTCGACGGCGAGGTTGCCGGGATGGGGATCCCCGTGGTACACACCGTGTTCGAGCCCCATCGTGAAGTACGCGTTCGCCACGTCTCGAGCGACCTCGCTCGGGTCGTGTCCCTCGGCTTCGAGTTCGTCGACATCGGTGACCTTCGTCCCCTTAACGTAGGCCATGGTGAGAACGCGCTCCGAGGACACGTCGTGATAGACACGGGGGACGACGACCGTCTCGTTCTCGTCGGCTTCGAAGTTTGCCCGAATCTCTGCCATCATTCGAGCTTCGCGCTCAAAGTCGAGTTCCTCTAGAATGATGCGCTCGAAGTCGTCAGCCATGTTTCGGAGCGAAAACTGGAGGCGCTCCGGGGCAAGCAGCATTACCAGCGGGATGAGGCGGCGGATGATGCGAAGGTCAGTCTCGATGAGATCGTTGATGCCAGGTCGTCGAACCTTCACGACGACGTGATTGCCCTGATACGTCGCTCGATAGACCTGCGCCAGCGACCCACCCGCAATCGGTTCCGGATCGAAGTCATCGTAGGAGTGATAGCCGACATCATCTGCAAGCGCAGGGATCATCTCGCGATACGGCCCCGTTGGGACCGCATCCTGCAGCGTAACGAACTCCTCGGCGTACACTGGTGGAACGACGTCGGGGCGAGTCGAGAGGACCTGTCCGATTTTCACGAACGTTGGCCCGAGATCTAGCATTACGTCGCGAAGCTTGCGAGCCCGCTGTTCGTGCGCCTCACGAGAGATCGAACGGGAACGTCCGAAGAGCAAAAACCGACGCCGGTCGCGGAGGAAGAGAATCACAAACGGAACGAGTTTGCCTAGGATCCGGCAGAGTCGAAGAGAAAATCGAACCATCAGAGTCACCAGCGAATTCGCTCGTCGTTCCCTAATAGATACGTGTTGGAGGCGTTCCGAAATCATCATTCGGATGGGGGCCAAACCGGTCGCTTAGATGCCGATTGATCCGGTCTGTGGGATGGAACTCTCGCCTAGCGATGCAGTCTCTACTGTCCAGCACGGCAGGACGACGTACTATTTCTGTAGCGAAGAGTGTCAGCAACGGTTTGAAGAACAGCCAACAATATACACGGAGTAATCCAGCTACTGCTCGCGCTTTCGGTCGGACGGAAGCCGCAGTCTCACAAACAATTCTGAAGCCTGTACTGTTTCGACCCCTAGTATCACTAAGACTCTCTACATCGAAATCTGGACAATGAGCGCACGTGACGATGTTACGCGGTATCGTCGAAATATACAGGACGAAATAGACAGTGCGACCGTCTACGAGGCCATGGCCACAGCGGAATCTCAACCGCAGCTCGCCGACGTGTATCGACGCTTGGCGGCGACCGAGCGTGAACACGCGGAGTTCTGGGTCGAGAAACTTCGCGAGGCTGGCACCGATATGTCTACTCCACGACCGTCTTGGAGAGCTCGTGTTCTCGCGTGGCTCGCCCGACGGTTCGGTCCTGACGTCGTCGCCCCGACGATGCGTGCCGGAGAAGCAACTGGTGGTGCAGGATACGCCACGCAACCGGAAGTCGAAGAAACGGGGATGGTGGCTGACGAACGATCCCACGATCGCCTGCTTACAGCAATCGCCGAGGCACCCGGCCGTGGCGCAGAAGGGGACGTCCTCGCCCGCCTCGAAGGGCGACATCGCGCAACGAGTGGTAACGCCCTCAGGGCGGCCGTTCTCGGTGCGAACGACGGCCTCGTGTCGAACCTGAGTCTCGTGATGGGTGTCGCAGGGGCCGCTCTCAACGCGACAGCCATCCTCATCACTGGATTAGCCGGGCTCCTCGCCGGTTCCGGGTCGATGGCGATGGGCGAGTGGCTCTCCGTCCAGAGTTCGCGGGAATTCTACTAGCGCCAGATCGACATCGAGGCCACTGAACTCGCTGAAGTTCCCGAAGAGGAGGCAGAAGAGCTGGCGCTTATCTACGAAGCGAAAGGCCTCTCCAGAGAGCACGCAGAGCAACTCGCAGAGCGACTGGTAGCAGACGAGGCCACAGCGCTCGATACACTTGCTCGTGAGGAGTTAGGCATCGATCCCGAAGAATTGGGCGGGTCTGCCTGGGAGGCTGCAGGTGCGTCATTCATCCTCTTCGCACTGGGAGCGATCATCCCCGTCACCCCGTTTTTCGCATTCACCGGAATCACTGGCTGTCGGGGCGTACCTGCCAGCGTTCACGGCGATAATCCTCATTGCGATGGGTATTGGATTCATCCTATAAATCTTCTAATAGGCTGGTTCTGAGCCATCCTATAATCATGTTGGAGAAGTCTCACTCGTTATGCGGGCAGTCCAGAAAGCTATGGTGAGATACCTACGAGAGTGGAGATCTCAACCGTCTTCATAGTATCCCAACTCCACGTGACTCCTTTTCAGTGGAGTCCAAACTCTCGGTCAGAGAGGACACTACCTCGAGCGAAACAGCACTTCCCTCGAAATGCCAGTTTTCACTACGAATCAGAACTAAACAATCGATAAAGTAACCACTCTCGCTAGTTACATGTGAGCTCTATGTCCTTATGATTTACTCTTGAGTATGAGGTGTCGTTGATCAATGTCACGAGAGAGCTAAGCCCATGGGAAGTAAAAGAAAGAACCATCACTGCCGTTGATTATCTCTCGATAAGACGATTTGATGGAACAGCGTGGCCGCCGATTGACCGACGCATTTGTTGCTGCTCTCGAACTCCGCAAGCACCTCCGTAAAGGAACAGCGTTCTGCGGTGCGCTCACCGACCTCAAGCTCCAGATCGAGACGTTGGATGACGGTTACCCGGAGTGGCACCCCGCACCGTATCCATTCCATGGGATGCTTAAGCTCTTCATCTATCTGGAAGTCACTGGGGACAGCTATCGGTCCCTCACCCGCCACCCAGAACTGGCTGACGTATTCGGGCTTGACCGCATTCCTGATGAATCAGTCCTCTCTCGGACGTGGCGCAACCGCTTTGATGACGATATTCGAGGGTATATCACCGCCAGTGCACACTGTTTAGTCAAGGAGGTCCACAACGAGGATCTCTCTGTTCCCGAAGTTCGACCACTGGAGGAGGTGAAACAATCGTCCGAAGACGCATCTGAAGTTCCTGAGGGTCCTACCGAGTTCTCCGATGAAGAGATCTACCAAACCACCCGCCTCGCTCGTGAGCATGGCTTCAGCCCGTTTGATTCTAAAAGAGCGCAAAACGCGACCTACGAAGATACGCGGTTCTTCGAACTCCAGACGTTCATCGGAATGGTCGGGTGTGGTACTCCACAGGGTGCGGCCCGGTTCAAGTTCCGTCGCGGGAAGGAGTACGGTCCCCACGGAGACACCCACCTTCGAGCTGTCAAGAAATTTGATCCTGAGAGCCTACTTGATGGATTTCAACAGGCGACAGAACGGTTGCTTTCGGTGATTCAATCGGACTCCTCGTTTCGTCGCCCAGTCACTGTCGCGATCGACATCACAACCATCGGCTACTTCGGTGACGTGGAAGGAATGCCGATGGTGAGCGGGACGAAGGACAGCGAAGGAAGAGCGTTCAAGTTCGCCACTCTCTCGATTGTCGGATGGAACATCCCGCTGATTCTCGCTGTCGAACCTGTCCGTGAGAGTTCGCCGTGGGACCAGAACCCACCGAATCGGGTCCATCGTATAGTCCGACGGCTCGTTCGACGCGCACAGGAGCACGTGCCGATTGAAATGGTGCTGTGCGACCGGGAGTTTGACTCGAAAGCGGTGTATCAGACGCTTTCGAACCTCAACGTAAACTACCTCATTCCGAAGCGGATTCACAGTGCTGAGCGAGGGGCTATTGAGGCAATGAACGAAGACAGGCAAGAAGTCGCTACTGAGTCAGCAACTGTTCACGTCGATCACGGTTCGCACGCGATGCAGTTTCTCTACGTGCCCTCGACGAAAGGAGAGGGGACAGCGGTCTTTGCGACGAACCTCTCAGTCGGCCCCAAGGAAGCTGAGACGTTCTGCCGCCGCTACAGTCGTCGCTGGCAGATCGAGAACGAGTACAAGAGCATCAAGAACGACTTCTTGGCGAAGACCTCCTCGAAAGATTACCGAGTGCGGTTGTTCTACTTCGTGTTCGCCGTCCTCCTCTACAACATCTGGCGGCTCACGGACTTCCTCTTGAAAGCGGGCGTCGATGGTGAGATGGACTACGCGCCGGTCCTGACCGCGGGCGAGTGTGTCGAGATCGTCGCCTCGGGATTGATACCGCCTGACTGAGCGACCGATTTCCTATTGGGTTCGCCGCTTGGGAGTGGCGACGCTCTGTAGGAGCACCCAAATCCGCTCAATATCCCATGGTCGCTCGATTATCTCGTTCAGCATAGGCAGAAATCGAGCACTTCGTTGGGAGATGGACCCGAACCGGCGGAGATCCCACCCGAAACTGGCCTATCCTCCGAAACTGTGAACTCCCACCGGCTCAGTTTTAGTATAGCGGAATATGGTTTATTAATTGGATTTCTTGGCTATTAGCACTGCTACTACCGGAATTCGGCACTTCGGGCAGATATCCAGTTGGACGTGATTACACTGGTAATCACGACCACTTTCAAGTACCCCGACGCCGTCGGTGAAGCACGAATGCTGCAACCGCCTCAGGACGGCGCTTCCCCCGGGGTAGAGGCACCGAGACCGGGCCCGCAGGACGGTGGAGGGCCGGTGAATGCCTGATCGAGCGCTTTCGACGCCGCTCGACGATAGCTTCGAGCGTTACCTCCAGGACAAGGGGAAAGGCCGCGGTGGGGACGGTGGGAACTATCGACGCAACGCAGCCCGCGAGCTCGAGCGGTTCGCCGAGTGGGCCGCCGGCGACCGCGGCGACGACGACTGGACCGGGATCGTCCCCGACGACGTCGACCGCGAACCGACCTTCGACGATCTCGACGAACGCGTGTTCCGGGAGTACGCCCGGCATCTTGGTGGGGATCGAGGACTCAAGCAGAATACGGTACAAACCTATTACCGCTATATCTCTGCGTGGTGCGGGTGGTGCGTCAACGAGGGATATCTCGAGGCGCATTACGCGCAGCGGGCGAGTGCGATGGCGCCGCTGCCGGAGGACGACGGCCGCAAGCCCGGTGACCAGCAGGCCTGGACGTCGGAACAGCGCCACGCCCTCACCCGTCACGTCGACGAACGGGCCCGCGACGCCATCGAGACGTACACGACACTCCCGGAGGATACTGACCCCCTCGACAAGCAGCGAGCCCGCTACGCGGCGTTGAAAGCCGCTCGTGACCGCGCCCTCGTATTCGTCCTCGCGTACACAGCTGTCCGCGTTGGCGAACTCCTTCGAGACCCGAATGACCCGCGCCGGCGCGGCGTCCGCTGGGAGGACCTCTCGCTCGACGACGGGAGTATGGACGTCTACCGGAAGAAACAGCAGTGGGACGCTGCTAGCCTCCCCGATCCGGTGATCTCGCCGCTGCGGAGCTACCGGAAGCTGATGGCCCCCCCAGCCGAGCGCTGGCCGGTGTTCCCGACATTCGACCAGCGGACGCTCGCGGAACTCGTGCAGGAGGAGCTAGCCGACCGGGGAGAGCGGCCAGCTGCGATTGATGAACGACGTAATGAGTACGCTCGCGACCTCCTGCTGGCACTCGATGAGGATATCCGCCCGCCGTCGATCACGACGGACGGCGCCCGGTCGATTCTCCAGCGACTCACTGAAGCCGCAGAGATCGACATCGACCACCCGAAACACGACTATCTTGCACCGCACGGTGGTCGACGAGGAATGGGAGAGGTCCTCGTCAGAGCGTTCGGCTACACGGTTGCAGCTCGATATCTCGACAACTCGGAGGAAATGGTTCGCGAGCGGTACTCACATATTGAGGCTGGGGAACTCGGGGATGTGGCGACTGAGGCCCTCCAAGAAGTGGATAGTATCGTAGGCTAATGCCTTTGGGATCCTTAGCCAGTTCGTGAGCTGCCGAGACCTGTGTTACTCTCACCAACTGGGTGGGATTTCATCTGGCTCTTTGCAAAACAGTCGACTATGTCCTCGCGTGCAGATCGCGCTCTCCTCGCGATCATTATCGCGGATGCCAGCCTAATCGTCTGATACATGGTGAGTGCCCTCCGCCCCGACGACCGCGTGTGGCCGATCGGAGAACATTCGTGGAGATGGTGGTTCAATTGGTCTGCACTCTCGGTCGTGTTTGCTGGGTTCCCCGTGCTGACTATTCTTGACCGTGATTCGTTCGTGTTCGATAGTATTCGAAGCAAGCTCGCTGGAGGAGCCATCGCAACGCTCGGGATAGGTTTGCCCTCTCCGCGCTCTTGGAACTCGGATGGATGGAGAGCAGCGGGCGGGAAGGTGAGCTCCGAACTGACGGGATTTATGGGTACACCCGAAATCCGCAGAGTGTAGGGTTCATCCCGTTCGTCGTCGGCACAATTATCGCGACGAACTCGCGAAAACTCGCCATCCACGGCATATTGACCATCATCATCATCTACGTATTGTTCCCGTTCGCTGAAGAGCCATGGCTGCGTGAACAATACGGCGAGACCTATGACGAATTCTGTGAACAGACGCCTCGGTTCTTCAGTCTGGAGTCGCTGAAAGAGCTTCTTCGCTCGTAGGGACCGTTAGTGTAGGGAGAGATCTATCTCGACGTGAGTAATCTGGGTCCCCGATACCTGGAACGTGAATGCTCTCTGCTGGTTAGAAGACGCCCAGAATGAACCCGAATCCCATAACGATGAGAATTGTTGCGGTGAACGCTGGCAGGTACTCTGCGTAGTCTTCAAGGCGGTCTTCGTATCGCTGGTACCCAGCCACGAGTAACAGCGTCACACCGACGAGTGACGTGATGACGGCCAGTGAGTAGAGGAGCATCAATTCGAGACAATAGGTTGAGCCGGTGCAGATAGCGATGATATCGAATTCCTCGTTGTGCGTGAACCCGAGAGCAAACGCGAGAGCTGCCATTCCGTAGAGTCCACGATCCGGCGTCTCGTCGAGGTGATCGTGAGAATGTGAATGGTCGGAGTGGCCCACGAACGGAACTATTCGCCGGACTCGAGCAACCCATCCTTGGCTCTCGTCGCCGTGGTTGTGATGGTGGTCGGAGGCGTGATCATCGTCGTGACTGTGATGGGTGTGATCGTGATCGTGGCCATCGTGTTCGTGATGCCCACTGTGGTCGTCACCGTGATTCGGCGTGGTGTGGTCGTGCCCATTGAAGTATTGCCAGATACCCAATGCAATGAGTAGTATCCCGGCGACGTAGTTCATCCAGGGAATCTGGGTAATATCGAAATACGAGAGCGCCCAGAAGTACACGACCACCATCGCGATGCTACTGATAAGGTGGCCGACACCGAGAATAAGGCTCGATGCGGCGGCATAGAACCATTTGTTTTGTTTGTCGAGCGCATAACTCGCCGCGATTGCCCATCCGTGCCCCGGGGCGAGGCCGTGGGTGAGACCGAGAGCAGTTGCCCCGAGTGCAAGCCCGAGAATTCCGGTCGCCATATACTCGATAGGGGTACTGGATGGCTCATAGGGGTTGTTATGACCCGATTCGGGAGTTCGTAATAATCACGCTCTTGAGGGCTGCCGTCTATGGCTTGCGTATGAGAACGAGTTTGAACATTCCGCAAGAGGTCCTCGAGTCGTTCGATGCGACGTGGCAAGACGAAGGATTGGAATCACGTTCCCGTGCTGTCCGTGAGGCGATTCACGAATACATCGAGCGTCACACGGAACTCGAAGGATTGGAAGGCCCTGCCGTCGCAGCGCTGGCGTTCGATTACGAGCACACACTCGTCATTGGTGAACTCCATACCGTCCAGCATGAGTTCGAGGATGTCATCAGTACCACCCAACATATGCACCACGGGGAGTGGTGTCTGGAGACGCTCTTTTGCCAGGGCTCTGCAGCACGAATTCGGGAGTTGGTATACCATCTCCGAGATTTCGATGCCGTGGGACGTGTAAACGTTATGTTTCTCCAACCGGAACCCTCAGAGCACACTGAGGATTGAGTTAGTTCCACCGACCGGGAGAAGTCTCAATACAGCTCTACTGCCAGTGGTGGCCGTTCGACTGAGGTCGGAGCCCACCCCGTAGTCAGAGTTGAACCTCGCTTCGCCCCTGTGATACGCTGTATACCGCCATTAGTCGAAAAAAAAACGCCTTGGCAACAGTTGTTCTTCAAATATTGGATGTCGGCCCCGCAGCTATCACGTTTTCACGGAGGAGATGACTTCAGTCGGCCGGGATGATAGACGACGATTGCTCGGGCTGTCGAGCAGCTTGGACCGAGTAGATTAGGCTCCCAGTGAAGAGGAGGAAGCTCACAACGATGAATACTGCACTGAGTGGCGAAGCCGAATCAACGAATACCCAGTAGAGGGGTGCAGCAATCGATGGTCCGGCAGCAAGCACCGCTATCTTCGCAACGAGTGGCCCACAGCACCCACAGGTACACGTCCCGACGATTGCAGCACTCCCGGCGGTCCCTTCGGTCATACCGGCTCGTTCCTCAACGCGCCAGTGACGGGCAATGAGAGCAGCGTTCAACCCGATGAGAGCGCTCAGCATCCCGACGACGATGACCTGGCCAGGTGACAGGGCCAGGAAGAACGGGATATGTACGAACGGGAGATGCGGAATCGCGATTTCGAGCGTCGGCCACGATACCAGCTGATAGATTGCGGGCAGAACGACGACCGTCACCTCCTCGGGGAAGCCTTCTTCGGGGAAAAACGAGAGGTAGCCCGTCACGGTAACAAAAAAGAGTGCTAACACGACACCGACGCCGATGCCGAAGCGACGCGCAACCGGATCACGCATGACTGCGCGAATGACACTCCCAGCATCCTTCCAGATGACATAGCCGATCAGGATTGGCGTGCCAAGGACGATAGCGTACCCGAGTGGATGCGTATCGCTTGCCAGACCTGGAAGGAGGTAGGGGTACGAGATCCACAATCCCATGAGAATGCCGAGGAACGTGTACCGTGGTCGCGATGGCCAGCGAAGCCACCCAACGACGAAGCTCGCGACCATGATGCCCAAGCCACTCAGCAGCGCCAGTGGCTGATACCACGCACGGGGAAACGGCATCGAGCTCGCGGTATATGTCGGATCCGGCGAGAGTCCTTCGAAGAGAACAGCTCCGAGTGCAGTGATTGCGATCCCGACGAATACACCGTAAAGAGCGGTTGTCGGCGTGACTCGATCGAACCGTTTGAGGAGGACGAATCCGCCGAGGATAACGGCACCGACGAGAGCAAGAATGAAACCGTGTCCTTGCGAGAGTCCACCGCTTCCGGTTGTCCCGTGGGCGGACGCAACGGGAACCTGAGTGAGCGTAACAATCACTGCGAGAAGTACAGAGAGTGGCCGAATAGATCCGATTCGAGAGGTCTGTCCACGGGGGGTTTCCTCCCGAGGTGGACGCTCTTCCGGAGACATTATTCAGTCTTGGACAGGGAGCCACTTCTACCTGACTGATTCACCTCTCTATCCTGGATTTGACTGTCGTTGGATCATGCTGGGTGTGGAAATATCCTCCTCCGAACGTATGACCGGCACGGTGAATTCACTCGCCGTCCAGAAACACGAGGAACTGTATATGCTTGAGGAACCAGACTGGAAGAACGGCCCCAACCCCTACAGCGAGTAGGAGATTATTCGACACTGTCCACACGATTTGCCCGAGGACGGTGCCAATAATCAAGACGCCGTTGTATGCGATCGCATTCACCGCTAAATCGCCTCTCGACTCAGGCCGGGGCCACTTGATGAGACTGAGCTTGACCGCTGATGTCCGGCCGGAAGCTATTGCGACAAGCAGTCCGAGTAAGCCGGATACAAACCATCCGAGTACAGCCGGTGGCCAGCTATATACGACCGTGGCGGCGGCAAGAACAAACAGACACGGGCTAGTGAGTGTACCGATCTCTACGGAGACATAGCGGGTCAAAATGTGTTCCCCGGTTTCTTGTTGTGAGGTGGCCATCTGTGACAGTTATGAGTAGAGCAGTGGAACGGATCAGGGATGCTCCGTCGAGGAGTTGAACCCCGGTCCTCGACGAGAGATGCCGAGATGATTGGCCGGGCTACACTAACGGAGCATCTTGAACTCGCTGGTCACTCCTGTTAGGCCTGACCACTTCATCAAACGGTTCGACATACTCAGACGACTACGTGGTATCTGCATTACAGATCACCCATTCACCCATTGTTTGATGAACTCGTTCACGTTGTAAAAGAGAATTCCAACCGAGACGAGGGTTGTGACAAAATATATAATCAATCCTGGCGGGCCACCAATCGATGTGCCAATTGCACCTCCACCGAATCCGACAACTGTGAGTTCGACCCACGTCACTACGATACGAGACAGCAATCGGGGTTCCGAATTGGACTGTGTTGATGGCATCGTCTCAGGTCACCACATTCACGAACTGATGTTGATTTCTCATTGGACTCTATCTCCACAACTCAACGACACGATGTTGCCTGATTGTGCGTTTCATCCGTATGCTTCCTCAGTATCGACGGGACCACTGAACGCTGAATAGAGCACGGCGAAGTAGCCGAGCACGATTGGAAGCAGAACACTCGCCATGATCGACATGAGATTGAGCGGAAGCGTCGAGATGATCGCCTCTCGGATGGTGAGTCCTGCGGTCCGATCGACGAAGGGAAACAGAAGGATCGCAACGAGCCCTACGAGTCCGAAGACGAGTGCGGCTGTCGCCGCGAACGCGGCGTAATACCGACGTCTGCGGAGCGCGACGACGTAGATACCCGTCAGGGTAGCAGTGAGAACCACAAGTGCGACGATGAGTGGTGATCGGAATGAGGAGCGCAGCCCTGGTTCAGTCACGTATATCGCTCCAAGAGTGATGATCGCTCCACCAAGATAGCCCCCGGCAGCTCGGACACCGTAGTTCCGCATCTCGTCTCGCAGCGCGCCACGGGTTTTCAGCCCGAGGAACGCCGCCCCGTCGACGATCGTGAGGACGAGGACTGTGAGACCACCGAGGACCCCCACTGGGGTGATGAGGCCGGTCGCTCCGGTCAGCCAGTTCATGACGAACAGCCCCAGCAGAAACGGCGTACCGGTACTCCCGATGACGAACGAGTAGCCCCAGAGTGTCCGCCACCGGTCGTCTTCACGTTCTTCGTACATTTCTGGGGCGAGTCCTCGGAGCCCGAGTGCGGCCAAAATCGCGAACATCAACAGATAGTACCGACTAAAGAGATTCGCGTACACGGACGGAAATGCCGCGAATAGCGCTCCACCGAATACGACGAGCCAGACCTCGTTCCCGTCCCAGAACGGCCCGACAGCCGCTAACAGCTGTTCTTTTTCGTGATCATCGTTACGGGTCGCAAATAGGACGCCCACGCCGAAGTCGAAGCCGTCGAGAAAGAGGAACATCCCGAAGATGAAAAACAGCAGCGCGAACCAGAGCTCGGCAAGTGGTAATCCGAATAGCGGCTTCGTGGCCAGCGATTCCACGTTAGTCACCGGACGTCACCTCCGATTCTGAGATGCGGGCAGAATTGCTCTGCCTGAGCTCGTCTTTCGATGGCGGCCCCGCTCGAATAATACGACTAACGACGTATGTGTAGAGACCCAGTAACAGGATGTACCCGGTGACGAATCCGAGGAGTGTGAACGTTGCTTCGGCGCCTGTGAGATTTGGAGAGACGCCGGCACTCGTCTTCATTACCCCCTGAATGACCCACGGTTGTCGCCCGACCTCGGTGACGATCCAGCCCACCTCCACGGCGAGGAACCCCAAGAGAGACGAGGCCATCAACGCCTTGTGTAACAGATCGTCCTCGAAGAGTTCGCCGCGCCACCATCGATAGACACCCCAGACGGCCAGCAGGATGAACCAGAAGCCGAGCGCGACCATGATTCGGAACGCCCAGAAGACGATCGCCACTGGTGGGGCTTTCGTCGAGAAGGATTCGAGTCCACGTATCGTTGCCTGTGGGTTTCCGCCACTCGCGAGCCAAGATGCTCCACCCGGGATTCCGATACCGAAGAGCTCCTTCGTCCGTGGGTTCAGCAGGTCGTTGACGTCCGTCGGGAACGCGACGATATACTCGGGAACGTAGGAGTCGGTTTCCCAGACGGCTTCCATCGCGGCGAATTTCTGGGGTTGAGTTTCAGAGACGTGGCGGGCATACTCATCGCCCTGAATCACCTGCAGTGGGGCCGTGATGAGCAGGACGACGAGCGCGATTTTGAGCGTCTTCTCCCAGACATCGATGTGTTCAATCGGGTAGCCCCAGACGTGGTGCCGGAACACGTAGTAGGCAGCAACGCCGGCCATGAAGAGCGCGACCGACTCGACAGCCGCGTTCTGCATATGGATGAACATATAGGAGAACCTCGGATTGAGGTAGGCTGCGAGCGGGTCGGTAAGCTTCACAATTCGCTGGCCGTTCTCGACGACGATTTCGAACCCACGCGGTGTCTGCATCCACGAGTTCGCGATGAGGATCCAGACGGCCGAGAGCCACGTACCGAGCCCGACGGCAATACTCGACAAGAAGTAGAGCCGGTCTGAGACCCGGTCGCGGCCGAAGACGAAGATGCCGAGGAACGTGGCTTCGAGCATGAACGCCATCATCCCTTCGAGGGCGAGCGGTCCGCCGAACAGCTCCCCGGCGGTCGTCGAGAACGCGGCGAAGTTCGTTCCGAATTCGAATTCGAGGACGAGCCCGGTCACTGTGCCAACGACGAAGCTGACCGCAAAGATGCGGGTCCAGAACCGGCGCAGTTGTTCGTACACTGGCTGTTTGGTGCGAATCTCTTTCCATGTGAAATAGATGAGAAACGGTGCAAGTCCCATACTCATCACTGGGAAGATAATGTGAACGATTGTGGTGAGCGCAAACTGGAGTCGGCTCGCAAGAACGGGATCAACCACCGGTCTCACCTCGACAGATGTCGATAGTGGTCTGAACGATGATTCGCAGATTGGGTGAAAAATGGCCCGTCCTCGGATAGAATGCCATCACCCCAACTTTGCGACTGCGGTACGTCAAACGAAGGCGGTGTCCTATGTATTGGGAATCCGCCCTCGGCCCTTATACCGGGGGGTTTGATATGTGGGTATGGAGCGTCGACAGGTCCTAAAGACAGCTGGAATTCTCGCAACAGGCGGCGTGACCAGTCTCGCAGGATGTAGTAGTTCAGGAAACGGTGATGGTAGCGGTGAGCCGACTACGACCGAGACAGAGGAGACAACTGGCGATTCGGGAGAGGAGACAACCGACGGCTCGGGGGGGTCGAATACGGTCATGATGGTCACCGAGGGTAGCGAGTATTATTTCGATCCGATCGGTCTTTTTCGTCGAATCTGGTGATACCGTCACGTTTGAAATCCAGAGTGGGAGCCACTCGGCGACCGCTTACAAAGAAGGAACGAGCACAGCCTCGGTAAATCGGATTCCCGAGGGAGCAGAACCGTTCAATAGCGAAATTCTAAGCGAACAAGGCGCGACCTACGAACACACGTTCGAAACCACGGGGACGTACGATTACTTCTGTATCCCGCATAAGACCCTGGGGATGGTCGGTCGGATCGTTGTCGGCGAACCCGGCGGTCCCGCGGAGGGGAGTATGCCGCCGGACGGAGACGTTCCTGAAAGCCAGACTATCGTCGACCAAGGCAGCGTCTCGTACAGTGAGTTCACGGAATAATACTGCCTCGAATTCTTAGCATCCGTATAACCAACTAGAATCTGTTCAGAGATTCTACCGTGACAACCAAGGCCTATCTCCGTGTGTTTTTCGTCATCATTATCGGTTTATCTAGTATTGGCCTAGCCTACGGATACACAGTTGGGGCAACCAACGATACCTTCGAGAGCCACCTCACGAACCAAGGGGTTGCGAACCCACAGCAACAGGCCGCCGAACCTCGCGGCAACATCACGGTTATCGCGACCGATTCGAATTCGTGGCGAGGCGAGGCGAGTAGTGGGCCTCGTGCCCGAGCGGAACTCGTCGCGTTCAACCCGGACGGAAGCATCCTCTACTACAACGACTCACACACGCGGTATTGGGATGTCGATCCGGTACCTGAAACGAGAACCACCGTTGAGTATATGTTCGCGGACCACCTCGAGCCGTCGGCATGTCCGGACACCAGTAACTTCGCCCAGCGCCGAGTTGACGAGGGGGTCTGGAACGAATACGAGGCTGCTCGCTCGACCAACGCCTGTACGCGCAACGGATATGAGCGAGTCAACTTGACGACCGGCGAGGTGACGCGCGTCTGGAGCGAAACCACTCCTGGGAAAGAAGCAACACGCTACCATGATGCCGACCGGCTCAACGAGACACACTTGGCTGTCGCGGATATCTACCTCGACCGGGTATTCGTCGTGAACACCACCTCCGGCCAGACCGAGTGGACGTGGAACGCCAGCAACGGGTTTGTCCGGGATACGGGTGGTCCGTACCCCGAGGACTGGACGCACATCAACGACATCGAGGTACTCGAGGATGGCCGACTCATGGTGAGCGCCCGTAACCAGGACCGGGTCGTGTTCCTCAACCGGAGTGGACTCATCGACGAGTGGACGCTCGGTGCGGAGGACGACTACAGTATCCTCTACGAACAGCACAACCCGGACTACATCCCTGAAGCCAACGGCGGCCCCGCGGTCCTGGTCGGGGATTCGGAAAACAACCGCGTCGTCGAGTACCAACGGACGGAAGACAGGTGGGAACAGTCGTGGGTGTGGCGAGACGCGCGGATGCAGTGGCCACGGGACGCCGACCGACTTCCAAATGGTCACACCTTGGTAACAGATTCGAACGGGAATCGTGTATTCGAAGTTGACAAACAAGGAGAGGTTGTCTGGAGCGTCAATATCGCCTTCCCATACGAGGCGGAACGTCTCGGGACTGGAGACGAGAGTGCAGGTGGCCCAAGTGCGACGCAAGCAAGTCTTGACTCACGGACGGGCAGTTTGAGTGACCGTGTCCTGACTTTCGGTAAACAACTCATCCCCGGGAAGTACTTGAATGGACTTATGTACATCACACCGGTCTGGATGGGATTCGTAGAAGTGTTTGAACTCATGATGCTCCTCGGTACTGGCCTCCTCTGGGGTGGAGTTGAGGTAGTCTGGAGACGCCAGGGCTGATACTCAGGTGTCTCCCTCGGTCACAGTGAGAAGGCGAACGTTCATGTCCTCAATGAGGCATTCCGAGTGGTGGCTACGCGGAGTCGCCGGCGTACTCCATAAGCGGGTTGAAGATATCCGTATCCATGACGGACCGATAGACTACGCCGATTCGTAGCCTTCGGAACCAACTCGGTAGGACGACCAAGGAGTACGCCGCGTGTGGCACTTCGGTGGAGAAGCCGTTGTGGGCCCGCAAACATTCCTGTCCGTCTTGTGGATTCGAAGCGGACAGAGATGCGAACGCGACTTGGAACATCCTTTCTTGCGGTTTCGATGAAGTAGGAGTGGGACACTCCTGATCAAAGCCTGTGGAGACTGCGCTCCCTGTGGGCACGCCCGTATCTGCAAAGCGTGTCGTGGAAGCAGAAGCCCTACCCTCAAGGAACGAACGGCGTCAGCCGTTACGAGTAGGGTGGGTAGTTCACAGTCCGCCCGTCGCCGTCAGATAGGCTCCTGCAAACTGCACCGCGTTATACGTCCCGTGAATCACAGCCGGTACTGCGAGATTGTCCGTGTACTCATATGCTGCACCCAGTACTAGGGCCAAGACAAATGCGATACCGATGTACACCAGTTTGCCGTCCCCTGACAACGAGAAGAGATGGATCGACGCAAACAGAGCACTTGCCAGAATAATTGCACGGGCTGGATGGAGATTTTCACGTAGGGTGCCTTGGACGAGTCCCCGAAACAACAGTTCTTCTCCTGGACCGACCAGCAGGAATTGGAGGGGGATCAGAACAAGGAATACACTCGGGTTTTGCTGTCCGACCTCGGCGATCTGGTTCTGGGCCGAATTCAGACCAAGGGCCGTGATTACAGAGGACGCCACAAAGAGCAGGCCCAAGAGCGCAATACACCCCCCGACAATCACTGCCCCATCACGTTTGTCAGGTAGACGAACTGGAACGAATCCGAATCCGAGATCACGGCCTTTGAGGTAGAGGACGGCAATGCCGCCAAACGCCACCCCTTGGAGGAAGAACGTGCTCAAAATCACCCTGAGGGCTGGACGCGACGCGAGGTCGACTCCGAACAGCCTGATGACCGCCGCGACAGCAAAGATCACGATACCCCCCGCGGCGTATGGTCCGTACGTGAGACCAATAGCCGAGGCGACAGATTGGAAGCGAGATGTCGACGACATTAATCAGACGTGGTTGTAGGGCTCTACCCTACAAGTTGGCTTCGATAGGTCGATTCCGGCGCTATTCATTCCAAGATATCTCCCGGTAGTGATTTTGTTCATGGCTGACGTTCAGGTTCGACGAGGTACGATCCAGCGAGGACTGTAAGCTTGAAAAATGTAATTTGGATAGGGACTCCAACTCACGGTGTGCCGAGTTGATGTCTCGGAGACAAAGCGTTAGGCCGGATTCCCAGTGAGTGGGACTCCGCCAACTATTCATTGAGGAGCCGTCCCACGGCACTATTAAGATGGCCCATGGTTTGTAGGGAAAACCTCTATACGCCGATAGTATGATGGCTCAAGAACATACCCAGGAACGATCAATAGATGAACGCGACTGTGAGGTGAAGTCTGCTAACGACAACATATGTCCCGAGTGTCAGGGACATATTATCCTGAACAGCGATAGACATGAAGCAACCTGCGAAAGCTGTGGGTTGGTTTTTGAAGACGACCCCATCGACCACGGCCCGGAATGGCGTGCATTCACGTCGGATGAACGCGATGAAAAGAGTCGGGTCGGTGCTCCGACGACGCAGCTGATGCACGACAAGGGGCTGAGTACGACTATCGGCTGGCAGGACAAGGACGCCTACGGACAGGCCATATCCGGTCGCAAACGTGCTCAATTACAGCGCCTTCGGACGTGGGACGAGCGGTTCCGGACGAAAGATGCTCACGAGCGGAATCTCAAGCAAGCGCTTGGAGAGGTCAGCCGCATGGCGTCCGCTCTCGGGCTTCCGGAATCGGTACGGGAAACAGCCGGTGTTCTGTATAGGCGTGCTGTGGAGAAGAGTCTGCTACCTGGTCGATCGATCGAGGGAATGTCAACGGCGTCGTTGTATGCAGCTGCCCGACAGCACGGAATACCCCGGCCGCTGACTGAGTTCGCCGACGTGAGCCGTGTCGAAAAAATTCGGATTCAGCGAGCATACCGATATCTGTCCCGTGAACTCGGTTTAGAAATCGAGCCGGAAAATCCCACTCAATATATTCCACAATTTGCGTCGTCGCTTGATGTGAGCGACGAAGCAGAACGGCGTTCTCGGGAACTTCTTGAGGTGGCAACAAATAATGCTGTCCACAGTGGGAAGAGTCCGGCAGGAATGGCGGCCGCCGCTCTGTATGCTGCGACTCATCTCACGAACGAACAGCTCACACAGGAGACGGTGAGTGAGGTGGCCCACGTCAGTCAAGTAACGATTCGAAACCGATATCAGGAACTTCTCGAGGTGTACGCGGAGCATGACTGACCGGGCGGCCTCTGCGGACGGAGTACAGCTACTAATTCACCTATGACCCGACTTCAACTATGAGCAAGTACTCGATACAGACCGAGATGGATGTATTAGAAACGCTTGCTGATCGGTCACCTCTTCATGTGATGGAAATCGCTAACGCGGTCGATGGGCATCCGATCACTGTTGACCAGACCTGTGCCCACCTCAATAGTGACGAGTGTATCCGTCCATTTGGCCGAGGCCTCTACGAAATCACTGAAGAGGGAGAACAACGGCTCGAAACTCAACGTCGGCCATAATACCCCGCTACCAGTGTCACTATGTTAATGCTCGTCTTGCGGTTTTTTCGACTGCGCGTTCGTTATGATCTAAGTGTTGTACTCTGCCTTGAATTTGTACTGTCGAGAGAACTCTCGAAGGACAATCGGACATCATATCCCGACGAACACGTATAATCAAATAATGGGAGACAATTCAGTGTCGTCCGAGGACACACCGGCGTTACAGGACGTCCTTGATGCACTGGATGATCCCGAGTGCCGGGCCATTCTCAGCAAAACCGTTGAACCCATGACAGCGAACGAACTCATTGACGCCTGTGACATCCCTAAGTCGACGATGTATCGCAAATTAGAACTGCTTAGTTGCGCGTCTCTCGTGCAAGAGCGGGATACGATCAACCCGGGTGGGGGACGAGTCACCCACTACGAACGGTCGTTCGATGACGTAATGATCTCTATGGACGACACAGGCGAGTTTTCCGTGAGTGTCGAACGACCACCGCAGTCTACTGATAAACGACTTGCAGACATTTGGTCGATGATGGGAGACGAGGTATGAACGGAGTCATAACCGCGATTGCGGTGGTTAAGTTCGCCATCCTACTTCTCGGGGGTGGAATTACCTACATCGCGTTCAAAGCCTATCGTCGAACGGGTGAGAAATCGCTCCGGCTTTTGGGTATCGGATTCGGTGTCATTACACTCGGCGCACTACTGACAGGCGTGGCTAATCAATTCTTTTCCGTCTCGCTAGCACACGGTGTACTCATTAACAGCGTATTCGTCGCGCTTGGCCTTGCAGTTATTATGTACTCTCTCCGCATCCAGAAATGACACAGGGTTCGGGTTTCGTTATATTTGATGCTTGCCGTGGTAGCTACCTGACTCTTCTGGGAGTGCTTCTTCTTTTAATAACACTCCTCCCTCGGTAGGGTTGACCGTAGTCGAAATTAATCAATTCCCCGTACCTTTCTCGACCACGTCCTTGAAGTATTCCAACTCGACGAGAGTGTGTTCGTAGGCTTCCCGTTCGATGTCCCCATAGAGAGCCAGCACCCTTTCAGCGACTTTCCCCAGTACTGTCGGTGGCACGCGGGCCCAAACGCAATGAGGTTCTCGTTCGTCTCGTCCAACACCTTGAACATTTGATCGGGTGCTGTGTGGGACATCGTTAGTGGGAGTGATTCGTCGTACCGACAGAGTCAGTTTCGGTGTCGGTATGTCCGACGAGCTCAACGGTCGCGTGATCGATCCCTCGATCCGTGAGATGGTCGTGGACCCGCGACCGGGTCGCCCGTTGCTCTTCGAGTGTGGCCGCCGTGTCTGTCAGCCGGACGGTCGCAACGGTGAGCTGACTACAGATCTGCCAGACGTGAAGATCCTCAATCTGGTCGACGCCGTCGAGTGCAGTCAATTCCTCTCGGAGTTCTCCGGACGACACCGGGCTCCGTTCAAGCAGGATAGAGGTGCTTTCTCGGAGGACGTTGCCAGCCGATGCCAGCACCAGCAGTCCGATGAGTACTGCTGCGACCGGGTCTGCGATAGGGAGGTCGAAAATTGCGACGGCAGCGGTCGAGACGATTACCGCAACAGAGCCACCGGCGTCACCGAGCAAGTGGTAGAACGCGCCCCGTTCGTTGAGGCTCATTTCGTCACCCTGCAACACGTACACGGAACCGACGTTGACCAGGAGACCACCCGTCGCGATGATTAACGTGAGTACCGGATCGATTGCGACCGGGTCGAGGAATCGCTGATAGGACTCCCAGAGGATGTACCCGACCATCGGCAACAGTAGCACGCCGTTTAGAAATGCGGCGACCGGCTCCAGTCGGTGCAGTCCGTAGGGCCACGACTCGCCGCCTTCGAAGCGTTCGGCGGTGTAGCTCGCACCGAACGCCATCGCGTACGCGAGCATATCGAACAGCATGTGGAGCGCGTCGCTGATGAGCGCCACCGACCCGAACAGGAGCCCACCAGCCAGCTCGACCACGAATCCGAGGAAATTGACGACCGCGACGAGCGCAAGTCGGCGCGTACTGCCACCTGTTTCAGACGGAGGTTCGTGCTCTGCCGGATCCTCTTGTGTATGTTCGTAGAGGGTCATGAGTTCACATTAGAGGGGGTGCTATTTCGAATCTGAGGACTCTGGGTGTTCCTGGGTAGACTCCTGTGCGCTGTCTTCGGTCGCCAACGTCGAATCCAGTGCCGAGGATTCAGCACTATCCAGTGGTTCAGACTCACTCTCGCGTTCCTCAGGTGCTGTTTCGGACTGCTCCGATTCCTCGGTGAGCGATGTATCCTGGGCGGAGGGTCCAACGAGGTCAAGCGGACGAAACCAGATGAACCAAACGACAAAAATGGTTGTGCCATAGCCAACGATCCACACGAGGTCAGCTACGGTAGAGAGGTTCGCCTGTTCGAGGGTGGATACTAGTAAACCGGGACCGATGAGCCCAACGAGCACAAGGAGGACGGCAAACTGTGGAGACGAGAGCCCGAACGGGTATCTTTGCTGATCTGACTCCGTATGGGATGTTGCGTTTCCCTCGTTCTCTGCACCCATCTTACCCCTCCAAAGCGTTAGTTTCGGTATCTGTACCCGGCGTGATACGAGAGAGGCGCATCGCGTTCCCGGTGACACCGAGCGTCATCCCCGCGTCCCCGACGAGAACAGCTGCCCAGATAGGCACAAGGCCAAAGGGAACGCCCACTGCGAGGAGCCCCTTGGCGCCGAGGCTCGTCCAGATGTTCTGCCGAATCACGCTGTTTGCGTCGTGAGAGAGTTCATATAGATACGGCAGCTTCGAGAGGTCGTCGCTCATGAGCGCGATATCTGCCGTTTCAAGCGCGGTATCCGTTCCGGCCGCGCCCATCGCGACGCCCACGGTCGCCGTCGCGAGGGCTGGCGCATCGTTGACGCCGTCGCCGATCATCGCAACCCCGTCGTACTGTTCGTCGAGTTTCTTGATTGCCTCGACCTTCTCATCAGGCAGGAGTTCCGCCCGGAACTCGTCGACACCAACTTCGTCGGCGATCGCTCGTGCGGTCCGTTCGTTGTCTCCAGTGAGCATGATGATGTGCTCGACACCGAGGTCGTGGAGTCGCTGGATCGACTGCTTCGCTGCGGGCCGTATCTCATCGGCCACGGCGATTACGCCCTCGAGTTCGTCCTCGGTGCCAACGAGCACGACGGTCTTGCCCTGTGACTGGAGTTCGGGGACAGTCTCCTCGAGGAGGTCGAGACAGCCATTGCGCTCGCACATTTGACGGCTCTTCGTGGTGACGACACCGCCATCGGTCGTGGCGTGGACGTGCGCGAGGTCGAAGCCCAGTTCTTTGAAGAGACCAGGCTTGCCCGCGTAGTGCTTATCGCCGTCGAGGTCGGCCTCGACGCCCTTTCCGGTGATACTCTCGAAGTCGTCGACTGTTGGTGTCCCGATGTCGCTCTCCTCGGCAAATTCGACGATCGCTTCACCGATGGGATGTTCCGACCGCGATTCCAGCCCTCGGGCACATCGGAGGACGTCCCCCTCGCTGTTGCCATTGAGCGGGACGATGTCCGTGACCGTCAACTCGCCTTTCGTGATCGTCCCGGTCTTGTCCATCGCGATCGCTTCGACCGCGCCCATCGCTTCGAGGTGGTTCCCGCCTTTGATGAGGACACCGTTCTTTGCGGCACTGGTGATCCCCGAGACGACCGAGACGGGCGTCGAGATGACGAACGCGCACGGACACGCAAGCACGAGCAGAGTAAGCCCGTAGACGATGAACGTTGGCCACGACGCGCCGAATAGGAGGGGCGGGATAACCGCCACCAAGATCGCGAAGCCGACGACGACCGGCGTGTAGTACGAGGAGAACCGCTCGACGAACTGCTCGCGTTCGGTTTTGTTCGCCTGGGCGTCTTCGACCATCTGGACGATACGGGACAGCGTGTTGTCGCCCGCCTCAGAGGTAACCTCGACCTCGAGATACCCCTGTTCGTTAATCGTGCCGGCGTATACCTCGTCCCCCGGCGTCTTGTCGACGGGTACACTCTCGCCGGTAATGGGGGCCTGGTTGACGGCACTTTCACCATCGAGCACGTCTCCGTCCATCGGGATCTTTTCACCTGGACGCACGACGACGATGTCACCGGTATCCACGTCGTCGACGGGAACCGTCACCTCTTCGCCGTCCCGTTTCACCGTCGCTTCGTCCGGAGACAGATCCATCAACTCTCTAAGGGAGTTGCGTGCGCGGTCCATCGAATAGCGTTCGAGGAGTTCAGCAATACTAAACAGGAACGCGAGCGTGGCGGCCTCGAAGTAGAGCGACTCGCCGAAGACGAGGCTGGCGATGATGGCACCGCTGATGGCGATGCTCATCAACAAGTCGATGTCGAGGTTACGGTTTAGCGCAGAGTAGTAGCCATTACGGAAGATTACCTGGCCAGCGGTTCCAACGGCGACGAGGAAGAGGACATCTGCGATGAGTAGCTCGCGGCCGACGATTTCAGCCACGAGGATGTTCTGGCCGGTGGCGAAGAACTCAAAGAGGAGTCCAAGCGCGACGAATCCACCGCTAATCCACGTTTTGATCGCCCGCGAGCTGGTCCAGATACTCTCGCGGTCGTCAGTGGAATCGCTTTCAGTGCCCGTGTCGGTCGCGGTCGAGTCGGTCACATCGTAGCCAGCGCCCTCAATCGCACTGACGATATCAGATGGTGAGAGCGACGTCCCATCGTACGTGACGAGTACTTTCCCAGTCGTCGGCTGGGTATCGTAGCTCGAAATGTCGGCGAGAGCATCGAGGGCGTTCTCTATTTTTCCAGCACAGGAGGGACAGTCCATCTCGGGGACTGAGAACGCCGCGGTCCTTTTTCCTTGGTCCTCAACCGTGTATCCGGCTTTTTCGACACGCTCGGCAATCGTATCTGGCGTCGTTTTCCCCCTGTCGTAGGACACAGAGAGGGTTCCTGTCGTCACTTGCGGATCGACGCTATCGATTCCATCCAGCTTTTCGACGCTGTTTTCGACCTTTCCTGCACAGGATGGACAGTCCATCTCCGGGACGGAGAACTGTGCAACGTCTCCCTCGTCTATCGATGGGACAACGTCATCCTCTTTTTGTCCTGTGTGCTGAACGTGTTCGTGATCATCGTGATTGTGATCATGTGTATGACCATGGTCGTGAGAATCCTCTTCGTGGTCGTGGGTGTGATCCGGTGGTTCGCCACTTCCGTCGTGGGATTCCTCGTCAGGTGAGGTCATTACATTCCGCTATCCACTACAGACTTATTAAATCGGCTGCTATCAGACGGCATTGTAATGGCAACAGTTAATAAAACCATGAGATTAAATTATTATTCTTGGCATTGGTTCGGTCTATTCCCGGACCTACGTCCGGGTTACTCGATACTCAACGTGTTTTAATCCCGAGGAGGAACGTAAGGATTCCAAACAGGATGAAACCGACGCTTACCATCATCAACGTACTGGTACTCATCGGGCCATCCTTGTCTCCCCAATTCTGGTGGCGAGTAGGAGGTACGAACGCGACCTTTCTTGTTATAACGAATTTTATTGAAGAAAAGCACCGTCGCTTATCGAAGTTACAAGGCTAAAACCCCGCCCTTCAGCGCGGGATACAGCCGACAATCCCTACACAACCCACCGTCGATGGCACTACCGGATATTCCCCACCCCAGTCGTTGCTTTTAATACTCAATTTCTCATAAGTGCTTATGAACACAGTCCAATGCTGGAAACCACCCGTACATATCGAGCAAAAATCGTCAATCATCAACAGGTGAGTGACGACCTCGATGACTGCGGACACTCAGCATCCAAACTGTGGAACGTCGCCCGCTACCACATCCAACAAGAATGGGATGATACCGACGAGATCCCGTCCGAAGCCGACCTCAAGCGCGAATTGAAAGACCACGAACGATATAGTGACCTCCATTCTCAGTCAAGTCAGCGCGTTCTCGAAGAACTCGCTGAGTCGTTCAACGGTTGGTTCAAAAAACGCAAGAACGGCGACACAGACGCAAATCCGCCCGGCTACCGAAAGCGAGGCGACAACCACCCACGCTCCACCGTGACGTGGAAACAGAACGGAATCAAGCACGACTCCAAGCACAACCAACTCCGTCTGAGCAAAGGGTTCAACCTGAAGAACCACCGCTCTGATTTCATCCTCGCAGAGTACGAAACGCGACCGGACGTGACCGTGGAGAACATCCAGCAGGTTCGAGCCGTGTGGAACGACGACTGTTGGGAACTTCACCTCGTCTGCAAGGTCGAAATCCCCGTCGAGGACGTACCCGGCGACAACACTGCTGGAATTGACCTCGGCATTAAGAACTACCTCGCTATCGCCTACGACGACGGTGATGCGGAGTTGTATCCGGGGAACGTGTTGAAACAGGACAAGCACTACTTCACCCGCGACGAGTATGACACGGAGGGCGAGAACGGCCCGTCAGGCCGTGCCTTTCGTGCCCGACAGAAGTTGTCTCGGCGCAAAGACCACTTCCTACACGCCCTCGCCAAGCACATCGTTGAGCAGTGTATCGACCACGAGGTCGGTCGCATCGCCATCGGTGACTTGAGCAAGATTCGTGAGGACGAGAACGGTGACTCTCGGAACTGGGGCAAGCGTGGGAACAAGAAACTCCACGGGTGGGAGTTCGACCGCTTCACGACGCTATTGGAGTACAAAGCAGAGGAACACGGTATCCTCGTTGACCGCATTTCAGAGCGAGATACGTCGAAGACGTGTTCGTGCTGTGGGCGGAAGCGTGATGCGAACCGTGTGGAGCGTGGCTTGTACGTCTGTGAATCGTGCGGGGCGACGATGAATGCAGACGTGAATGGTGCAGTCAACATTCGAAGAAAGATAACTCAGAGTCCTCCGACGGAGGATATGAGTAACGGTCGTTTGGCACGGCCAGCAGTTTACCTGTTCAATCAAACTTCGGGGCGTTTCGCACCGAGCGAACAGGTGGGTTGCAAACCCTAATATCCCAACGCTCGGGAATCCTCGCCCTTTAGGGCGGGGAGGATGTCAAAATGAGTAAGGAGAATACCCATGCCTTTAGGAGCGGAATGAATCCGACACTCTGTCCGACAACCTACCGACGACACTCTAGCTGGATATTCCTTCCTCTCAGTCGAAAATCTGCTACTGATTCATCGTCGTGCTGCTTGGTGGTTGACTAGTGTGTGCCGAAATCAGCGTCCTTCATCACCATCCCAACGAGAGTGATGGTGAGGATGATGATAGCCCCAAGAGAACCATTAACAATCAAACTCGACGTCGGCGATCCTGCCGGGTCTGGGTTCAATACATACGGGATGTACATCATTAACAGCAAGAGTAGCATTGCCACGACTATTGCGTTGCCAAGTACCTTGTTCATACGCTGAGAGATTGTTCCGTGGGGTATAATTCAACCGAATCATGCCAGCCAGTTCGGTTCCCATTTGACCTAGTAAACTACCCCACCCTACTCCCTCAGTGCATACGCGCCTCGGTCCTTGAGGGTGGGGCTTTGATGTGGACTCCCGGCAATCAGTCGCCAGCGACAGGCCGGTAACTCTTGCCGTTCAACGTCCCACCATTTATACGCAGGTCTACTTCTGCGTCTCCGTTCCCCGACTTGGGCGACGAACGGAGTCTGTGTGTCCGCTTTCGGGCGTAGCGTATCCCAATGTTCTTCGCGGCGTTGTAGTCTGCGTTCACTTCGTACCCACACTTCTGGCACTCAAAGTGTTCTCCGTAGCGGTTGTTCGGATGCGTGAACCCACAGTTCGTTCGAGAACACCGTTGGGACGTGTGGTTCGGCTCAACCTGCTCCACGGAGACACCCTGTTCTGGGGCCTTGTAGGAGACGTACTCGTAGAGGCGTCGGAACGCCCAAACGTGGTGCCACTTTGCGTGGGGAAGCCGCTCTCGAATGTCGGTTAAGTCCTCGAACGCGATTACGTTACAGTCGTGTTCGACGGCTTCCGCGACAAGCTCGTTGGCGACGGTGTGGATGTACTGTTTCCGCCATGCGTCTTCGCGCTTCCCGAGTCGAAGTAAGGTGTTGTGCGCGGCTTGAGTGCCGCGTTGTTGCATCTCTCCTCGTCGTTTCTCGAGCTCGCGGCACCAGTGGTCGTAGTCGTCTCCCTGCCAGTACGTGCCGGTGGAGGAAACGGCGAGTGAGTTGACGCCGAGGTCGATACCGAGGACCGTTTGGTCGGGGTGCCCGGTATCTGTCGGAACCTCTGCGTCGACGTCCCCAGAACGCTCTGCGTTCTGGTGTGCGGACGAGACGTTCGTCTCGTCAACGCCGTCAATCCGCCGGGTTGAGATGTTGAGGTAGAACTCATCTGTCGCCGCGTCGTACCGGAGTGTACTCTCGCGGAACTCGTAGTCCTCGGAGAGGACGTACCGCTCGTAGGGCGTCGGGCTGTCTGCCGGGAGAACGAACGAGGGTTCGACCCGGCCCTCAACAGTTGTCAGCGACACCTTGTTGCGGTAGAAGGTCGCACTCCGCGTGTCGTAACCCATCGTTTCGGCGGTGAACGTGGGACAAGAGACGCGCTGTCCCTTCTTCCAGCGTTCGACACTACCTTTGACGGCTTCGACGGCCCGTTTGATGGCGGCTTGGACGAGTTGTGCCTGTAGGTCTGTCTCCCCTCGAAGATCGGAGTACAGCGCGTCACGAACCTGCCGTTTGTTGATCTTGCACTCGGTGTACGAAGTACCGGACCAACAGTAGTCGGGGTTCGGTGGAGGGCGTCGCGTTGCTCGTCGGAAATGGTGAGTTTCACGACGGCAGTTCGACCGGTCGCAGTACGTCGGTTGTGTCGTACCATGTCGGTTTCCTCTCCGGCCTACTCGCTTCCTTCGCTACACTTCGGTCGCTCCTTGAGGAAGGGGGCTTAGCGCCCTCTCTTTCAGCTAAACAAGGCTTATGATGCATTATCGGTCGTGACTTGCCCGATATTCTCCGTGTTTGATGCCAAGGGCGAGCGACAGGACACCGAAGACGACGAGGCTGATGCTCACCATCGCAACGGTACTCGTACTCATCGGACTCATTGCCGTACCGCCGACAAGAACGGCGAGCAGGATGATGAATGCGACCGCGGTTGTTGTCGTTTTAAATTCCATTTGTATCAGGTAGTGGAGTCAATCGGATGTCGTGTCTGTCTTTTTAATCGTCGCCATCGAATCTCGAACACGTGTCCGAATGAATCCCACCCAGAGCAGTGCACCGAGGAGGCTGAGGACGCCTGCGATGGCAATCGACTGTCCGCGAACCGTCGTCCCGGTCTGATTCTGAAGTACCAACGTAATCCCAATGCCGACTAGTGCGACTCCTTGCACCCCAGCCGCACGCGCAGGTCGAGAGACGTACCCTGCTTCAGTCAGGATGCCGGCAACCGACCCGACGAACAGCAGCAGTCCCGCGACGGATACTGGACGAAGTCCGAGGACAACACCAACCTCAGAGAGTGCTAAGCCGAGGGCAACGAAGAGCGGCCACGGGCTCGCTCCGGTGTAGGTTGAATTGGTGTCGGACTCGTCACTCATTGTCGGGTAGTAACGGGAGTTCACTTGCTTCTCTGAGTCCTCTCTTCTGATTACGTCCATTCCGAGACGCCATCGGCCGTCTCCAGGGGACACCCGCTGCAGACATCCGTTGGCACACTCCTGGCGATTGGATGTGGGCGTGGTGACTCTCAAATTGAGTGGCCATTACCGAAGCTACGGCCACGAACATAATAAACCGACTGTTATCGCGTCGCCCTATTTTTCCTGATGAAATCATTTCGAACGCTATCAATTAATAACCCAAGCCGAACAAGAGCGTTCTTACACTATCGGCTACAACCAACCAATATGGGCGATACGGTACGTACTCTGAGTGGAAAGCGAATCTTTGGACTCGTCATACTCGTCGGGATCGCCGTCGGCGCTGGGCTCGGATTAATTATTGGAACGAGCTCAAAGATTCAGCACATTTCCGTTCTTGACATCGTTCTCTTTCATCCGACACCGCCGGGTATGGCACTCTATGGGGCAACAGCAGCGACAATCGGGCTCGGTGTGATTCTTGGTATCGTACTAGTTCTTTCTCGCTTTGACGAATCAAAAGTGTAGTTCCACGTTATCTCTTATGCTGTCGTCAAGCGGTTTTTTACAGTTGCTCTGCTTGTTCTCTCCAATGTGCATCTACTGCGACGCCTACGAAGAAGACCGTGAAGAGGAGAGTCAGCCATCGGCTGAGCACAACCACTCAGAACCAAAGTCCACCTCCCCGCCGTCAAAAGGAGTGCTTGGACAACTTCGGTCCTCAATAGCAGATCTGTTGTAATCGAAGATCTTCGACTATTGGTGGCGCCACGTAGCTCAATGATCGATGGAAAAGTCCGAACGTCAAACCAGAACGGTTTCAACGCTGAATGGCATACGGCCGAACAACAGCGTTCGAGCTTATGTCATACGAAGGCACTACTATTCCACGGAGCGAATCACCCGCGAGTAGGTGCGATTACTGTGGACACCCGTTTCCAACGACTGATCGTCTCGTCCTCCACAAAGGCTTAGAACATCCCCAGCAGCTGGATGCTGACGAGAAGGACACATATCTCTTTGCTCGATCAGACGAAGAAGACGAGTTACGCACACTACGGATAAAAGCACTCGGAGCCCTCGTGCTCCTGTATTTCGGTCTTCTAAATACGTATGCCATCTTTGCCTGACCCAGACACGAACTACGAGGGGTGCAGCGAGGGACACACACAGTCCTGTCCAGAGTCGAGACTTTGGAATTGGTTCCTATCGAATACTAAGCTTAGACTTCTCGTCTTGTTTGTAACGTGGGTCACGATACTGATACTATTCACTGAAACAGTCGCTGCTGGGAACGGAATGACGCTCTCGAAGCAGTCACGGGATACCCTTGCTATCCCCCGATGGTTGTATCTTGCCACTGGAGGCGCCACTATCGGAGCCTCTGCCCTACTTACGAGCTTCGTCACTGATCGGGCGTTTATCCGCTATCTCCACAACTGGTCGCTCCCCGGCCCGACAGTCAACGATTGGTGGACGCCGTTAGTATGGGTCGGTCGTGGGCTCGGAATCCTCGTCCTCGGACTGGCAGTATATCTCGGAGTGACGGGACCACAGCTTCCGACAGCAAGCTTCACCATCCTCGTCACGTTCGTTGTCGTTCGGGCAGGCTTGCCAATGCTCACGTATCTCGGGGGTAATCTCTGGCCGGTGCTGAACCCGTGGCGAGGGATTGTCTCGCTGCTCCCAACTGGATACCGAACGTATCCAGAAGAATTAGGCCGCTGGCCAGCAGTTGGTGGCCTATTACTCCTCGTATGGGTTGAGGTAATCTTTCCCGTCAGCACGGTTCCGACAGTACTATCCATTGCTATTCTCGGCTACAGTGCAGTCACTATCGCAGGCGCTGTACTCTTTGGCCCCGACGCGTGGTTCGAGAACGTAGATCCGATATCTGTCCTGTTCCGGTTCTTCGGGGCAGTCGCTCCTGTAAAACGGCGGGACGGGAAGCTCACCGTAAAACTGCCTGGTAGCGACCTGACGGACTCCGACTTAATTACAGATACGTCCGATGTTGCGTTCGTCATTGGGCTAATCTGGGAGCTCACGTACAGTGGCTTCATCACGACCGGGACGGGTGCAGCAACTATCGAGACATTCGTCAGCCTCTCCAATATTGGAGTGGGCGCCGTACAGACCCGTGCCATCCTCATCTACACACTCCTTTTCGTCAGTGGCTACGTCGTTTTCTTCGGCGCGTATTGGTATGCGGGCGTACTCTCTCGGCGACGGACCGGGACATACATCACAGCGAAACGCATCGCCTTTCGGTTTGCACCCTCGCTATTGGCCATCGCAGCGGGATATCACCTCGCTCACTACACCGGACTGGCCGTGTCCCTCAGTCCGGCACTGTGGATGGCGATTGTCTCCCCACTGTCGCCCCCAGCCAACCCCCTGACATTGTCTCCACCGGGATGGTTCGAGGGCTTGAGTATCGCCTACGTGCTCGTCGGGCATCTCCTCACCATCTGGGCAGCGCACGCGACCGCCTACGAACTCTTCTCGAGTCGTCTCGTCGCAATCCGGAGCCAGTACCCGTTCGTTGTTGTGATGATCGGTTACACCGTCATTAGCCTCTGGATTCTCTCACTTCCTGGTGCGACACCCCCATATCTATCCTGATTCTGGTGGTTTCGAGGATTCAGCCGGTCGCACACTGACTGACAGACACCGTCTCCCGGAACTTTACTCAACAGTGAATTCGATCGGCTCCATATCGATGAACGCGGTTTCGTAGCCATCGTGCCGCGCCAGTTGGGGTGGTGTCTCTACAGTGATTCTGACCGTATCACCCGAGTTAAGATCATCAATATCCATCCCATAGAAACTCCCAAGATCGGGATCGAGGGACGCCTGGAGTGTCCCTTGTGCGATTGTGTCCCCTCCTCGGTTGAGTGTTGCTGACAGAGCCATCCTCGGGAGCATCACCCGATTGTAAGGTGTTCGAGGAGAAACAATCAGGAATGGGCCTTCACTATCACTAAACCGATGGTCACCGTCAACGAGAGCAATGAGCATCGTCGCGTCACCGGATTGCCCTTCGTGGAGTAGTTGACCAGGAAGCTCGGATTTTGTCGGTACGACCGGTTCAGGGATCATTTCCATATCCATTAGATCGACTGTCCCGCGGGTGCCCGCTTTTTCCCCTAACCGACGAATCTCTAAATTGTACGTCTCATCGGTATCGAATGTGAACTGCATCGTGGCTGATTTTCCCTCAGTAAATCGCCTATCGAATGGATTCGTACGAGCTGTCTGCAGCGGGCCGATCTGGAGCGTTACATCGTACTGTCCCTCCCCTGGGAGAGCAATATTGTCGCCGTAGTGGAACCCCATATTCGGCGAAATCATCGGCCAGAGGTTGGTCGAGGACACTTGACCGTCGCTGTTACTGATTTCGACAGAGACGTCAACTGGGAGGATCGTCTCCGTCTCGGTGTCCCAGACACTCGCCATCAGATGCACCGAATCGTCGGATTGGACGACGACTTTCGTTTTGCGTGAGCCGGTGAGGTTCCAGAAACGGTGCGGGAACGAGTGCATCAGCGCAAATCCGATGTCACCGGCTGTCGTCGTCCCATACATTCCCATCCCTTCGATAATCGCGGGATAGTAAACGGCGGCAGGTCGATCCTCCACGAGCGGTGGGTCACGCCACGCAGACTGCGTCTCGAACCCGAGCCGACCCAGACAACCAGACAGCAGCAGTCCACCTGAAAGTGCGGCTCCCTGTCTGAGAAACGTTCGTCGATTCATCTTCTCATCTGTGATGTTATGTTTGGTTGGTCCATATCAATTCGCGCCCGCTGTCGTCAACCGGAAGTGCCTGTAACTGCCAATCTGTGAATCCTTACACCAGGCGAAGGACAAATCCAGCGAGTACCAGCAGTGAGACAACGCCAAGTAACGCCACCAGTAGCAGGTGCTTTTCTTCCATAGGTTTGACTTCGAATAGGATTCTAAAGACATCTTTGGAACTACAACGTCATCTGCACGTTTGGCATATCAACGAAGGCCGTCTCGTATCCTTCATGACGGGCCGTCTGCGGCGGTGAATTGACTTCAATTGTCAACTCATCTCCTGTCTGTACATCTGTGACCATCGCTCCGTAGTGATAGCGGAGTTCTGGATCGATGGTCGCCTGGAGAGTTCCGTTGAACACCGACGTGTCGTCACGTTGTAGTTTCGCCGAAAGCGACATCATCGGGAGCATCGTTCGATTGTAGGGGCTGCGTGGAGAAACAGCGAGGTACTTCTTCTCTTCGTTACCACCGAAACGCGACGCGTCATCGAGGATCGTAACCACAAACTTCGCGTCCCCGCTCGTCCCCGATCCACGGACGTCGCCGGGGAGTGCATCTGGCTTCGGCACCTGCGAACTCGGCAACATCGTCATATCCATTAGGTCGACGGCACCTTTCGTGCCTTCCTTATCGTCGGGGATGTCGGTATACGAGATCTCATCTAGCGTCGATTCGCTGAATCCGAACTCGAACGTGAACGATGCGTTCCCCTGGTTCTCGGCCAGCGATCCCGTCCGTCGCGTCGACGGCCCGCCGATGCTGACCTCGACAGTGTATGTTCCGTCGCCCTGGAGTTGTGCGTTATCGCCGAAGTGAAAGCCCATCGGCTGGGAGAGCATCGGCCACGGCGCGAACTGGTCGACTTGCTCGCCGTTCTGCGTGATCGTGAGCTGTGGATTGATGTCCGGTGGGATAATTCCGGTCTGAGTATCCCAAACGACCGGCATGAGATGGATCGAATTCTCGGGTTGAATCTCGACCTTTGTGAGCCCATTCGGCTTCATCAGCCAGAACCGGTGTGCATATGAGTACGTGAGCGCACACTTGTATCCGCTCTGTTCCTTCATTTCAGGCATCTTCATACCCTCCCAGTGACTCGGATAGTAAACTGCGTCCGGCCGATTCTCGGGAAGCGGCGGTGTTTGTGCCGATTGCGTCTCAAATAGGCCAGTACACCCCGCGAGCCCCACAAGTGACGTGCCCCCGATCGCCTGAAGCACCTCACGACGATTCATGCGTCACCTCCTGTGCGTTCTCAACCGGCTGTGCAGGCGGCAGCGCACGCAACGACCGCGGAGGGACGAGGAAGTTACCGCGACGTTCCGTACGGATGTACTGTAGGATGCCGTTGTTGTTCCGCTGACCGACGGCCGACTGCTCGGTGACATCAGTTCCGTTCATCGCTTCTCTCGTGTGGACGAAGTCGATGATCTGTCGCTGGAGCGCTAGGAAGTGGAGGCCAGCAGCGCCATCGTCGGTAGAATCGAAGTCACGTCGAAGGATGAGCGGTGAGTTATTATCATCGCGCGCACGGGCGGACTTTTGAGCGTGGCCGACGACGCCCATCTCACGGGCAGTTTTATCGGTCGGCCGACAGTCGTCGATTTTACTACTGTCGCCGAGATTGTCGCCTGCACCCTCAATGACGTCGTTCTCGGCGTGATATGGGCAGAACATCTTCGCCTCACGCTGCCAGCGGTCGTCCTGGTTGTACCACTGGTTGAGGTTGAGGTGGAGCTTGGAGATGTGTTGAGTTGTTCCACCGGCGAACGGGCCCGACTGGATCGTCACGCGGTCTTCACTGGCCTGGTTCTTTTTGAACCCCGATTTGAATCCCATAAACAGGGGTGCGTCTTCGGGGACTTTGTCGGCTGGAACCCCCTCAGCGTCACCTGCATTCTCCGCCGGTAACCCGTCCCCAATAAAGCCCGTCCGCCGGTCGACGATGGTAAAGACGTCGGTCAACGCCGCATCGGGTTGTTCGGTCCCGTTGAGCGTCGATCTGTTTCCTTTGAGGCCTTCTTCAGCACCGAGCACAACCTGTGCCGTGTTACTCGCGAGATGGACGACTGCGTCCGGCGTATCGAACTCAGGATCCTCGAACGGAGCAAGTGCTCCCGGATCGGGGAGGTCAACACCTTCGGGAAGTGATTCGTCGAATCGGTCGAAGTATGCAGGGGAATAGCTCACCGTGACCAATAACCCATCGCCGCTTCGCTCGTAGGCGTGTTCGATGCCACGGAGAGCTGTTTCAACCTTTTCACGGTCGTCTTCGTTCGGTTGCCCATCCCGTCGGTAATTCAGATAGAGAAGCACGCGATGGCTCGGAGCGACGACGTTCCCATGGTCGTCCCGTGGCAGGGCTTCATTCCAAGCGTGCTGTCCCTGTGGATACGACGAGAGATCATCCGGTCCCGTCGGGACATCAACCCCTTCACGGCCCAAACAGGCACTAAACGCCGCTGCACCTCCAATTGC
This sequence comes from Haloferax chudinovii, assembly GCF_042663345.1. NCBI lineage: Archaea > Methanobacteriati > Methanobacteriota > Halobacteria > Halobacteriales > Haloferacaceae > Haloferax > Haloferax chudinovii. The sequence continues at coordinate 134,833 of NZ_JBHTAB010000008.1, read as the reverse complement.
GACGGCCGACTTGAGAAATTCTCTGCGAGGGATACCCCTCTCGTTTGTCATTGCCCGGTGCTAAGTAAGTCAGCCGAAAAACGATTCTGGTTAAGCTCTCGAATACGTCCGTGAGCTTGGTAATAGGCTATATGCCCACGGACTTCTTTAGTAGCCCTCGCCTTGAGCGATAGGTCCCTCAATAACCCGGTCCCTCGCAGCACGCTCTGACTCGAAGCCACTACTTGCAAAGTACGCAGCTTCGTCTGGAACTCGTCTTCCCACGTTTCGTCGTGCGGATCCTTCAGTGAGTATGAAAGTACAAATTGGGTAGTTGATAGTTTCTAAACAATAAGGCTATAATACGAAACTATTTATTTAGAGGTGTCAAAATCTCTCCCATGGTGACCCCAAAAGTCGAAGATTACCTGAAGGCAGTATACCGTCTTCAGGACAGAGACACCCCGGCCGCGTCATCCGAAATTGCGTCCGCGATAGGGGTCAAACCACCAACCGTGACAACGATGTTGCAGCGAATGGACGACGATGGTCTCGTACACTACGAGAGTTATCAGGGTGCTCGTCTCACCACGCTCGGTGAGAGGCAGGCGATCAAAGTGCTCCGCAACCATCGACTGCTCGAACTCTTCCTAACCGAGAAACTCGGATACGATTGGGCAGAAGTACACGACGAAGCAGACGTACTCGAGCATCATCTGAGCGAGAAGTTAGTCAAGCGAATCGAAGTGCTCCTTGGGTCGCCTGCAGTAGACCCACATGGAGAACCGATTCCTACAGCAGACCTCGAAATTCGAGAGTGCGAGACACAGCAATCGTTAGCGGAGTGTCAAGAGGGAACAGTTGCGATCGTTTCTGAAGTGCGAGAGAGCAGCGCAGACGTTCTGTCGTATCTTACGAACTCTGGAATCTCGCTTGGAACGGAACTCGAAGTGGTCGAGACTGCACCATTCGGGATGATCACATGCGAAGTGAGGACGACAGAGAAACCCCTCTCGCTCCCAACTGGCGTCGCTGCAGACATATACGTATCACGGCCTGCTGAACCGGCTGAAAACGAACGCAGACAGTACAACGAGGCGTAATACATGCCTTCACAAGATTATTCACAAGCAGCAAAGCTATCGGAGAGATTGGAGCAACGACTAGTTGATTCGCTCGAATCAGATTTCAAGACCACTCGACGGGCAGTTCTCGGGGGGCTAGGTCTTGCAGGGAGTGCCGCTCTCACTGGCGTCGGACGGGCAGACAGCAACGAGCAGCATGGTCCAGGAGAGGACTCACACGGGAACTTCGGTGCTGTCGGTGAGTACCGTGACCTCGATTTTGACCCACACGAGTTTCTCTATCAGTTCAACACGGGCCGTGGCGAGCAGGAGAACGTTCCACAAGACATCTACGAGGAGAACGGCCGGACCGTTCGCGAGTTCGAATTCACGGCCGTCGATACTACGGTCACCATCGCACCGGGTATCGAGTTCTCCGCGTGGGCGTACAACGGACAGGTTCCGGGGCCGACGATTCGGGCCGTCGAAGGTGACCTCATCCGGGTGAAGTTCACCAACCTCGGTCGTCACGCGCACACCATCCACCCGCACCTCCGGAATCTCAACCCCGAGATGGACGGCATCCCGACGAACGGGCCGGGCGTCCTCAACACGGGCGAATCGTTTACCTACGAGTGGATTGCCCAACCGGCGGGAACGCACTTCTACCACTGCCACTCGCTCCCGCTGAAAGAGCACATCCACCGTGGACTCTACGGGTCGATCATTATCGACCCGGACCCCGAGCGCGTCGCCGAGCGACCCGAGGAGTACTGCAACTTCCACCGGTCGCAGATAACCGACGAACTCCGCGCAGAACTCGTCGCGGAAGCGAAGAGCCGGAATCACGAGTACCCCGAAAACGACGCAGTCAACGAGATGGTGATGGTGATGAACGGGTTCGACACCAATTTCGACGGCGACAACGAAGTGTACGCCGTCAATACACGAGCGTTCGCCTACGGCGTCGGCGAGACCGACGGGCAAGGGAACTGGAAAGCAGGTGAGACTAAGCGCCCGATTCAACTCGACAAAAACCAGCGCCATCGGGTGTATCTCGTCAACGCGATTGAGTTCGACCTCATCAACTCCTTCCACACGCACTCGCAGTTCTTCGACTACTACGACCACGGGACTACGCTGACCCCGACGCTCCAAACTGTGGATACGGTCATGCAGTGTCAGGCACAGCGCGGTATCATCGAATTGGACTACTCCAACCACGACCCGGGACTGTACATGTTCCATGCCCACCAGTCAGAGTTCGCTGAACTCGGCTGGATGAGCTTCTTCGAGGTGATCTAAATGAGCAAACCAAACACCGACGGCGGTACGAACGTGAACAAATCTGAGCGCCCGCTGGGCCTACCCAAGTGGGTCGCTGCACTCCTCCCGATTATCCTCCTTGGACTCATCGCTGGTGGCTTCTTCGCGGCGACGCCGTTCGCATCGCTCGACACCGGTGGCGAACCCCTCCCCGACGTGACGGTGACGCACACGGCCCTCCCGAGTGACGAGACTGTCGTCGTCCACGTCACGAACAACGGGCCAAACGATGTAACCATCTCGCAAGTTCTCGTCGCCGACGCATACTGGAACTTCGACGTCGAAGGCGCGGGCGGAGACAACACACTTGCGCCGCGCGAGAGCGCACAGGTCGTCATCCCGTACCACTGGAATCCGGGTTGGGACCTCGACGTGGCCTTGATGCTCTCGGACGGCAGCACAGTCCACCACACCATCGTCGCGCCAAGCCAGTCACCGGGGCTGACAGGTGACCTCTTACTGACGATGGCCGTCATCGGGCTGTTCGTCGGCGTCATCCCGGTCGCACTCGGGATGCTGTGGTTCCCATTCCTGCAATCGATGAGTGACCGCTGGCTGCACGCGATTCTCGCCTTCTCGGCAGGTATCCTCGCCTTCCTCGCTATCGATGCCGGGTTCGAGGCATTCGAACTCGGTGAACAAGTGCCGGGCGCGTTCGAGGGGCCTGCACTCGTTGCACTCGGTATCATTGGCGCACTCCTCGCCGTACAGGCCGTCAGTGCATGGCGAAAAGGTCGGGCAGCCGCTGGCGACGAGCGTGCACAGAGCGGCCTGTGGGTGGCCTATCTGGTTGCACTCGGCATCGGTTTGCACAACCTCGCCGAAGGACTCGCCATCGGGAGTTCGTTCGCCCTCGGGCGTGTCTCACTCGGTGCGTTCCTCGTCATCGGCTTCATGCTTCACAACGTGACTGAAGGGCCAGCTGTCGTCGCACCCGTTGCACGTGGTGAGCGTCCGAACGTCCTCCACTTCGTCGGTCTGGGATTCATTGCAGGCGCTCCGGTCATCCTCGGTGGTTGGCTGGGCAGCCTTGCCTTCTCTCCGACGCTCGGGGCGTTCTTCCTCGCCGTTGGCGTGGGAGCGATCCTGCAGGTCATCTGGGAACTTCGAGAGATGGTCAGCCGGAATGGACGTGTCGGCTCTGCGCTGAATCTCGTGACGTTTCTCGTCGGACTTGTCGTGATGTACGTCACAGACCTCTTCGTCGCACTCTAAACCCCCCAGACTAACCATTATACAAGAGATGAATCGACGGCAAATGCTCAAACTCAGTGGAAGCACTCTTGTAGCAACGGCAATCGCGGGTTGTTCGTCCAACACCAACCCCGACGGGACGAGACGTGTCTCGATGAACGAAGACTTCGAATTCGACCCAAAGACGCTCACTGTAAGCGCCGGCACAACAGTGAGATGGGTGAACGATAGCGATGTCGGGCATACAGTGACGGCCTACGAGGACAGGATACCAACGCAGGCAGTGTATTTCGCTAGTGGAGGATTCGAGTCTGAAAGGTCCGCACGAAACGACGTGAGTGGAGGGCTGCTCGCTACCGGTGATACGTACGAACACACCTTTGACGTTACTGGGACGTACGAGTATGTGTGTATTCCACACGAAAGCTCGGGGATGACAGGCACTGTGACGGTCGAGTAGATCTCTGAGCGATCTTCCATCTGAGCAACAGGGTTTGTTTTTTGAGGCAGGGTGACTGAGCCCACCCAGGGCTTCGTGATTCAATGTCTAATGTTCACAGACGAGACCGAAACGCCTGTGAATGTGTTGACCGGCGAAACATCAGGTCATTCGCAACGGGTGTCGACGAAGCTCGAGCCTTCACCGCGGGAATCGACAGTGATACGCCGCACATCTCACTCCCAATCAGTCGAAGCGCAAGTCGAAACAGCAAGCAAACCGTACACAACTGCTGCCTTCTTCCATTTCAAGGCGACAGGGTCGCTCAAGTGAGATGGTGGTTCAATGATGTACTATTAACTGTCCCGGTGAGGGCGACAATGAGTGACGAGGTGGCAGAATTTCAGGCGGACTCTCATCACTGGGCGCGTCTGGATGATGTTCGCTTGGTTCGTTGACGTTCTGGCGGTAATTCCCCGAATAACCGCTGGTATCCGAACAACACACCCCACCGTTTCCGGAGAAAACGCTCCGGCGCTCAGCCGAGTAACCCAAGCGATTCAATCTCGTCGCTGACGACCTGAATCGCCTCACGTGCAAAGTCCACCTTCTTCGCGCCTGTGATGACAATCTTCCCCGATCCGAACATTAAGACCACTACTTTCGGTTCGTCGATCCGATAGACAAGGCCGGGGAATTGCTCGGGCTCGTATTCGACATTTTCGAGTCCAAGGCCAATCGCAAGTGCGTTCAGGTTGAGATTCGTTCCAAGGTCTGCACTCGAGACGATGTTTTGCACCGTTGCCTCTTCGCGGTCATCGATCGGGATTCCAAGACTTCCGAGCTCTTCAAACACCTGTTCTAACGCACGGTTGACCTCGTCGACGCTACTTGCCCCAGTGCACACGATTTTGCCAGACCGGAAGATCAGATTCGCTGCTCTGGGATCTTGGGTCCGGTAGACGAGTCCAGGGAAGTTATCGGGGTTGAACTCCGCTTCGGCGACGTCGTTCGAGAGCGATTCCAAATCCAACTCCTGACCGACAGCGCTCGATGCAACCACGTTTTGAATCTCGAGAGAACCGAGGCGTGCTTCGTGGGACATTATATTTGTATTTTAAATACGACTACTTAAGCGATTGTGCGAATCAAGAGTTTCTCGGAGGACAATCAAACGTGAGAAGAACCAACTACTGGGCTTCAGAAATGTCGTAGTTCTCGTGGATGTATTCGATGAGCGTTTGGCTCGTTCGACTAATCCGCTTGAGTCGCTCACGAATCACGTCTGCATCATCACGCTCCCAGGTGGCAAGGTAAAACGCCGAACCACCCATATCGAGACCAAAGTGCCTCCCCACAACGTATGCTACCGCTTCTGCTTCGACTTCACGCTTCGACCGTTCGGTATCATCATCGATGCCGACGTGGAGAAGCGCATGAGCGTACTCGTGGACTACCGTCGACGCCATTGCTGCGTCATTGTCCCGGCGAAGCACTTCGACAATTGGGAAGCCACCGTCTGGTGATTCACGACAAACGCCCTTCGCATCACCGTAGCTCCATTCTCCAGTCGAGACGAGTTCAACCTCGACACCAATTTCTTCAGCAGCGTCCAACACTGCCGGAAGAAGTGTTTCTGCGTCACCCTCCGCACTCGTATCGAGACTTGGGAGATCCTCACCTTCTGTCTGCGAGCTGTCGAAGACTGGAGCTGGTCGGAAACCGACCAAACCCTTGGACCATTCTTCGGGTGGGCTTTCGTCGTAATCACAGTCTATATTTTCGTGGTAGCTCGGGGAGTTCTCACATTCAGGACACTGTCTAGCGATGATTGGAACCCAAATCCAAATCGCGCTTTCGCCTTCCTTGACGTGACGGTCGAATTCGTTCTGCCACGTCCGATAGCCCGCGACTCTCGTCGCTTCCGGACACTGCTGTTTGATTAAGAGCGTGTTTCTGTACGAATAGTCGTGGAACTGCCGTTGGATATCAAGCCACGCCTGAAACTCTGCGCTCGCTTGTGCATCGTCGACGGATTCGACAAGGTCGTCGATCCACTGTTCGATGGTACTGTGCATCTCGTCACGTCGGGTGTCGGAGTCGTCGAACGACACCACAAGCTCATCAGTTGTTGACATCAGTTACTCACGAGACATCTCATAGGAAATGCCCCGCACCCAACAGGGGGATGATAAAATCTCAGTTGTCGTCTACCGCATAATCATTGAATCGACCACAGCGACACAAGCCGTGGATCAGCAGCTATTCTGAGATACTGACTAAAGGCCTGACGTATATGTGGGAATTACATCCTCGAAGAGTTCTTCACAACACTTCCAGAGAAGTTTCGGAGGAGACTCTGTCTCGAACACGACCCCCTCGTGGTGAGGTGTCTCCATCGAAGCGGTCTGATACTGGAAGTGCGCCGAACCGAGGTCATTGTGATCCTCGTCTTGGTGCCAACCGCAGTGGAAGTCCAAATTTGGATCAGCGTAGTCTATCCTGAACTCATCGTGTGGGGGTGTGAGCTTCCAATGGACCTCAAGCTTCGGGGGTTCGGGCCCACTTGATGGGACGACACGCTGTGGGTCGATCTCACAAGCCAGGTACCGTTTCTGGATTGCGTCCGGTTCGAACCAGACTGAAACGACCTCGGCTTGTCGCTCCAGGATGTCTTTGAGTGTTCGATAAAGAGCCGGGTTTTCTTCACCTGGTACACTCATGCGGAGGCAGAGCGTGGTTCCCCGGGGAATCGGTCGTATAGTCGAAGCGCATCTTCGACGAGACGGCGACGCGTCGCGAGGTGATCCCACTCGCGTGCAGCCCGACGGCGTTCGCGTTCGTCACCAACATCTTCTGCATCTCCGAGGCTTGCGCGTAATTGATTCGGCGTCTCGACGTCGTACTCTGACTTCCACGTACGAATCTGTTCGTTCATGTCCTCAAGACTCGAAGCCAGTTCATCGGGCGAATGGTTTTCATAGAGTTCGCGCATCTCGATGAGATACTGACCGACGGGGTCGGGCTCGTAGGTGGTTTGCTGACCTCGTGAGTCCGCAATCAATTTCCCGTCTTCTGTGAGTCGCTTAAGATACTTTGTGGCTGTCTCGTGGGCCACCTCAGCCTCTGCAGCGACCCAATTTGCCGTCCGAGGCTCACTTACGGTGAGCGCAACAGATTCGACACGCTCGGCCGCCGACAATACCTCGGTCCATTTTCGGCTCGAATTATCACTCATGACTACCTCTATACACCCAATATAGAAATAATTTGAGGTGGTTCAGATTATACCCAACTAAACGTGGTCGAAATCGGTCAGCGCGATCAGCTAGAATACAGTCTCGAAAGACGTCTAGTATCTGCAACCCTCTCGAAAGCAGATAATGAAGCCGAGGTTAAACACGTCGATAGCAAACGGGACGCGATGGAGAAACGCCACGTATTCGGTCTGTCGAGCGTCGGCGTAGGCATCTATCGCGCTGTCGCTGGTCGCTCCGGAGAAGTCGTGAATGGACACAGGGAGTCACCTGCGGGACTCTGCGGCCCCGCACCTCTCAGGGGCGAAAAAACACTGCTGCGGACGGTTAACCAACAAAATTGAATCAACTCCACTCTGTTGGTTAATCTCCGGACAAGCAGCGGACAGCCGCCTCGGTGCCGGCGAGCGTTTGCTGATTCTCGTCGATATCCGGCAAGAGCGTCGCCTGGTAGTTTGCTAAGTTAGATTGGGTCTCAATCCTCTGTGGCACAAAAACCAGCTCTCTGAGCGACCTATTCTGCTCCCTCGTCGGGTTGAATCTGCCGAACGTCCTCGGCGAGATCGTGCAGATACGCTCGCAGCGTGTCCATGTCTTCGCGGGCTTCTGCAAGCGTTTGTGCTTTGACCTTGGCCGTCAGTTCGTCTTGGTCTCTTGTCGCCGTCCCTCGCTTCAGTTTCACCGTCAATGAGACACCAACATCGCTGCGCTCGACGTATTCCGTCTGGGTTGCTTCCTCTCGATTCGATTCCGTCGCTGTTGGGTTGTCGTCAGTCATTGGTCTACTGCGAAGGTTCTCTGTCCCCCGCACCCCTCTGGGGGTGAAAAAATTCACTCGGAACTCACCGAGTCAGTAGGTCCGCCATCTACTTAACCAACAAATACGGCGGTGGCTGCGCTCTGTTGGTTAAGAGCGTAGTGCCTGTTCTGTCGGGCGTTTTTTAGTTTAGTAGTGGACGTCCGCCGGGATAATCCACATCTGCTCGTCGGACTCGAGGACACGATCGAGCTGGTCGCGATGACGAATCGCACTGCCGTACTCATCGTACAAGAAGAGTGACGGGCCACGGTACGCCCCAAGGTTGTAGCAAGCGTGCCGAATCAACTCCTTGTCGCGCATGATTGCCTCGGTGTTGAGGTCCTGAATGCCTTCCCGGACTCGCTCAAGGTTCCGTTCGAACTCCTGTTTCGTCGCCTCCCAGCCACGTTCAAGCAACTCTTGGCCACTGTCAGAATCGATTGATTCCGCGATGGGCAGTTCTCCCCAGCGTGCTTTCCCAGCAACATTCGTCGAATCGTCGTCGAACGTCACGTAGTAATCAAAAACAGCCCCGTATTCGGGCGAAGTTCCCACGAGTCGGTCGAAGACGCTTCGTCCCGCTGCGAGTGCTTCATCTGTCGTCGATGCCCCTACGAGCGCGTAGATTATCTGATGCATTCTTTGGTCCCTCGCTGGCGCACTCAGTCGTTCTCCAACTGTCTCACGACTCAACTGCGCCGGCACCCATCGCCGGCGCACACAAAACTAACAGATACGACACGGCTGTCGAGTAGACACGGTATGGAAAACGCCGAGACAAAGTTGCCAATCCAATTCTTGGGTTGGTTCACGAGTGTCGCCGAATCGTCTCCTGGATCGTATTTGAATGAGCCCTGATTGTTGGGACTGAAACCTCAGCCACTTGCGCAACTTCGACTTGCGTAAGCCGGAACGCTTCACCCAAAGACGCACGATACAGGCAGGCCCCTGCAAACCCAGACGGCTTGAGCCCCGTCGTGACACCCAGAGACTCCGACACCTCAGCCAAATCCAGCGCCTCTTGACGAACCGAGTTAGGGACAGCAAGTTCGGATGCGAGTCGCGGGATGAAATCACGAGGACGAACAGGCCGTGTTGGGAGTCCAATCTCCGTATTCAGCGTTTTGTACGCATTCACCACTCTTTGGTTCTCCACACGCGCCAAGTCAGCAACCTCCTGGAGTGTTCGCAGAAGCCCGTTGCACCGGCACACACCGTAGATACTCGCGGCTGCAATCGACTCAACTGACCGGCCACGAAGGAGATCTTTGTTCTGGGCACTGCGGAAGAGTCGACACGCTTGGTCACGAATCGAATCGGACAACGCGAGAGCGCCTGCAATCCGACGTACTTCACCCAATCCGAGAGCCAGATTCCGTTCAGCTTTCGACTGGAATCGCCCACGGGACTGTTCACGGCGCATCCGGGAAACCTGCTGTCGTTTCTTCCCGGAGAGCGTTCGTCCACCAGCGTCTCGTTTGTAACCGATTTCGGATGAGAGACCGCGGTCATGCCGAGTCGGCGTCAGTGGTGCTCCAGTTCTCCGTTGACTCTCCTCGTCACTCTCAGTGATTCGCCACTCTGGCCCATGGTCGATTTGATACTCGTTGATGACGAGTCCACACTCCTCGCAAAGAGTTTCGAGCGTGTTTGTTCTCACGCAACCGCCGCAATCTGGGCAGGCGTTGTTCGTGTTAGCCGGTACATCTTCGTCGAAACCACTCGCGTAGATATTTCTCGTTGCCATTGGTCATCTGCAAGGCACTCGTTGTTCGCCCCGCACCCCTCGGGGGTAAAAACAACTCACGGACCTCGAAGACTCAGACAGGAAGTTTGGACAGGTACCTTAGCAACGTGTGAACGGCGCGTATATTGACACCAACCGAATGAACAGGATATCTAGCGCCCAAGCCCTACGTCCGTAGGATTGTCTGTCTGGTCCTACGGTGCGGCAAACTCCCTACGGACAGAAACCAGCCAATCGCGTGCCAAAGACAGCCCCAATCCCCTGCCCCCGGGGCTGCCAACGTGATCGGCGAACCTTCAACTATCCCCTCTCCTCAGTTCTTCGGAGGCTCACAGAACAGAGCAAGGAAGTCACTCATCTCTTCCTTGACCGATACAGACTGTCGAGGTCCGAAACGAGAATGGCAGGTCAACACGAGATGTTGACCGTACCAATGGTGTGCCCCTGATAACGGCAAGTGTCAATAGTATCTAATTTGTAAAAGAGTTCTTATCAACTGCCACAGGTTGATTCTGCGTCCAGTCAGTTGGGAAGTTCGCGTCTGCCACTCTCAACACAAGCCCAACATGGGAAGTCGTCATCCAACATCTCACAGTCGCAATTTTGAGGTTTTGAACCGTCTTCCACCTCAGTCTTCGGTTGTTCGTTAGTGACCACACCACCGTCTGCGACCATCTGCATTTGCTCGACGGCATCGAGGACCGGACGTCGAATTGCGACGGCGACACGGTGTTTGCACGGTCCAGCGTACTTCTTGTCCGCTGGGCACTCACACGATGTTGGTAGGCCGTCGACGATTTGTACGTTGTATTCGTGGTTTTCGGGATCTGCGTGGCTCGCATTGCGTACAAGCACATCCCCGCCGAATAACGAGAATTCGAAGGCTTCGTACTGGGCTCGTTTCAGGACACGCTTCGTTGGGTCGAGTCTTGCTAGTAGGGGTTCAGACATGGTGTTTTCCGAAGCGCCCAGAAGAGAGCGCCTCGCCCATCGAGGCGCTAAGAAACCGAATTGAGGCTTACTGGTTATCGGATTTCACTTTCGTCGTTCCAAATACATTTCATTCGAGTGGCCGATATTTGAGGACTGAGGATCGACGTCAACGACAAGCCGCTCCCAGTGATGCGTTCTGGGTGGACGTTGTCTTTCGGGCGTGCGAAGAGACATTGGGAGAGTCGATGATCGACCGCCATGAACACCTGCAGAACCAGACCTAACGTCGTTCGATTAGATCGAAGGTGGCAGATAGCTCGTCGTTTCCGGCTGGTGTTTCGATTCGGACAATTCCTACTATCTCGTCGGGGTGGTCTGCCGGAAGCGTTGTATCGCCGCTGTAGCTGATTTCTCGGGGTGTGTTTCCTTCGAACGTGTGTAATCGATCGTGATTACGTTCCAAGCTGTGCAGATCTACGGTGTCGCCCATCTCGGGTTTGAGGACGACGCGGCTGACCGTAAACGGGTTGCGGCCTTTATTTTCGATCGACGCATGGAGTTCGAATCGTGCGTCGCGGCGGTCGTCGGGAAATTCGTTGTTGGGCCGTGTTCTGAATCCCGGCTCGTGGATGTCAGTAAGGGTGGGCTTGGCAGGGCGTGCCCGGTAGTCCTTAATCTGGTAGGCAGCGACAGAGAGAGATATGAGAAAGGCGAGGATTGTCAGAATTCCGTTCCATCCGAGCGGTAGCATAGGCTCCCATTGGTCATCTACCGGCAAATATTCTCGCCTACACCGTCTAGGATATTATCCCCTTCCGAAGGGAAAGAATAGACCATTTCTTGAGAAGAGCATTGAGCGAAACAGATTGAGCATAGTCACGATCCAAGGTGGACACCGATAGATTCACCGACCACCGGTGGGTTCAACGGTATCACACTCTCAAGTTGTACACTCGCTTCCTTAATTCGATTTACATCGCCGGAGGGCATATCGATGCTAACTCGTAATTGTACGAGTCGCATGAGATTATGCCCGATCTTCTCAAAGAAGTGGCCCTGGGCATCTGTTGCTGGGACAACATAAAGAGATACGCCGAGAAATAGTTGAAAATGGGGCGAGCGTTCAACCCCCGGACCAAACGGGTGTCTGGAACCGCATCACGTAGGCCACGAACGAGGTCGGAAGGAGCATTGTCCACATTACCAAGACCGTGAAGAGCGCGTCACGGAGCGAGAGCCAGTTGGACGATCAGAATTAGACGACTTCAACCTGCACGTCATTTGAGACTACAAGATACGGAATCAATTACTCGTCGACATCTTGTAGAAGAGAGGTGAGAGGGGGATTGTTGAAAAGCAAAATCGACAAATCAATTTATGTATAATTACGAACCTTTTTCATTTTTGAGAGGCACGAAGTTGATACGATGATTAACGTTTTGCAGACATTCCGAGAGGCTCTTTGTATTGGGTACGGAGCACACAGGAGACATTCTCTTGGATTTGTAAAGAGGTTCGTGTGCAGGGAGTAGATTTGATTCGTTCTATTTGGGATCTGGTTTCCTATTATCTGACTAGCCCCATCTGGGACTTCATTAGTCACAATCCTTTGGGTCTCGCAACATTGATTGGGGTTCTCATTTCGTATATCAGTCTCAATATTGGTCTCGCCGATTCGCCAACAGACAGACAAAGTTCACTTTATCAAAATTTCGTCCTTCGTGATGATGCAACAGAAACCGATGGGGTAGACATCGTTGACGCTAGGGTGAAAGAAAACGACTCTATAGTGTACCGGATATTGAAGCTGTTATCGCCGTTCCATACCTTCGCTGGAGCAGTAGTAATCGAATTCCAGGCAAATTATGATTTGCCAAGTGAACACCGAATAAAGCGGAAATTTTCAGCAAGCAGCAAAGAGATACTGGATGTCAAAGTTAACACATCATCGAGACAATTCAAAGTGGTCTTCAAGCAAACACAAACTGGAGAATTTGGTCCTGTCCTCTCTGATTTTTTATCCTCATTTGAACTGATTCGCGAGGAACACCCTATGGACCTCAAATTGGGAGATGGAAATCTTCAACCTCTTCAAATTGAATATTATCCTTCAAGATATCGTCTGGTAGAAATTATTGCCAATCTATTGACCTCCAATATCTCTGAACACACTGGGGCTAGTGGGCACATTGCAAATCGTGTAGTGGCTTTCTGGTCGCACGATTCCTCAAATACGTTCCAATCGTTCGGAATCCTCCCTCGGGTTGAAATCCTCAGACAAACACCCCACTCATTCAAGCATACTACGATGGACCCCGAGATGGTCTCCCCTCCAGAATTCTCAACACTACAATCTGAGGCGAGAGGGATATTTGCATCAAGAAAAGAATGGCAATCAATCATTAAGGAAATTAGTGGACTACGCCTTATTCCGATGGAGCAAGACTCCAAGAAATTCCTCTTAATAAAAGACGACGAACTTGACTCTGGTTTCACACTCCAAGTACCTCACATTTCGTGTGATTTCAATGGTGAAGACCCATTGAACCTATCTTTCATCGGGGTACGTAATTCGGTAATAAGGGCTTATTACGAAATTGAAGACAAGCGATTCGGGATGTTTGAGTGGGACAAAAGTACGAACCGCGTCCAGTACGAAACGGGAGAGATAGATCTTGCATCACTAATGCTGGACTATTTTAGTAATGAGCAACTTCAGGAAGAACGTTCTCCGAGTTCCGAAGATTTCAATCCGTCATTAGATTACTATAAATGTGTCTGGATATCTGACTGTTTTGAGGAAAAAGTTCACACTGCGGGGGCATTCAGTCCACCAGATTAAGACACGGGATAATCAATTCCTTGAATTCATAGTCATCACCAACAGTGATATTGTTAAACTGCTCAGCCTACGTACACTTTGGACTTTGCTCGGTCTCACTGGGAGGCATTTAGGTTTCCACATTGAATATCCATACAAAAGGCCCAATTGGAATCCTTAGAACCTGACAGAAGCCGTGTGACACAGACAGAGGTTGTGTCTTGCAGGGATGCTACCCACTTGTTCAGAAAGGGTCGAAGGCGGGAAATCGGAGACAGAACGGTTATCAAGAGAGTCTGTGTGCCTTTCTTTCGATAAGTTCGCTCATCAGCAAGTTAATTCGGCGGAAGAGAAGTAGAACGTTTCCAACTGTGAGAACCACAATAACCATCAACCCAAGGTTGAACCATACTCTCCATTGTAGTATGATAAAGACCAATAGACCGACCACAGTTATCGAACCACTCTCTCCAAGATACCAAGCGGCATGACGAAGGTAACCCATATGATAATCTTTTCACCAATCCTAATGTCATTATCGCATCAAGTATGACCGACTCGCGCCCTCTATTCAGCACGGCCTCAACAAACTATCAGCTACTGGGGGATTCAACAGAGCCAGTAGTACGAGTCAATTAGGTCGTGGCTGCGCGCACAGCGTCGGCGGCGACGCCGTCGCCGGCGCGAGCACGGAGCGGTGGGTGGGGAGGAGGGGCTGGGCAAGTGGAGTCACAAAAAAGAAAACAGCCGCTTGCGACGCCTACTCAGCCCACCACGCCTCGCGCTCTGGGAACGATATCTCCGACCATCCCGTCGCAGCCACTGAAACACGCCCACCGTACCAACTTTTCGCGACGTTCCGCATCGTCACACGCTCGCCTTCTCTCACAACCGATTGGTCCGACTTCGTCCAGGCAGTGAACTTTGTTCTCCCCGTCTCGTCCTCGATGAGTCCCACCTGCTGAATCGCCGAATTCGACGACTCCCAGAGTTGGGTCACAGTTCCAGAGATAGACACCTCTCGACGATTGACCTCACTGACCGCCGCAATCGGTATCACCCGTCCCGGTGCCTGCTGCAACTCTTCGAACACTCCGACCACCGCACTCATCATCGACTTCCCATCTGCGACTTGCTCAGCCAACCGCCGGCTGATCGCCGAGCGCGACCACCCATCGAGTTTCGTCTGTAACCGCGCCGCCTCCCGGTTCACTTCGCCCAATTCTTCAACTGAGAGTTGCTCACGCGGGTCTGCCTCATCGGGGTCGGCCCACCGATTCACACATCCGGCGCGCTTCTTGAACTCCCTCGTTGCTTCAGCGCTCATCTGTTCCACCGCCATCGCCGTCCGCTCCTCCCGGTTCGACGTCTGCCTCCGGTCCCACCGAGTTTTCGTCTGTTCGATTTCCCACTCACGCGCTTCCATCCGCTCTTCCTCTGCGAGGGTCAGTCCCCGTCCTTGAGTTTGAGAATTGTTCAGGTCAACTTTGGCTTGGATTTCGAGTTCAACTGTGGGGTGGAGTGCAGGCGTCTCATCAACCACGTCGTCAACGACTGCTTGGGGGTGTTCGTAGTGCGAAACTTCATTACCGATTTGCTTCTTAGTACTCATTGGAGTTCTCTGAAGGCGCCTACTCAGCGTCTTCTTCCGACACCACGACTCTCCAGCCGTGGCTCTCACCGACTCCAACCAACTCATTCTGCGCACGCCTTTCGCGCCTTCACGCGCGCCATCGGGGCGCGGAAGGCGTGCGCTCGACGATGGGATAACATCCAGCACCGCGCGCCATCTCACCGAACGGAGTGAGGTGAGGCTCGGGGCGCGAACATCGTGAGCGACCCGGTGGCCTGCCCGGAGCGAGCGGCCAGCACACAAGCCGGTTTCGCGTCCGACGACCGAGTCTACGAAGGGCGTTGTGACCGACACCGCGCTTGGTGCTGGCGCACCGGGAAGGTGCGAGTGAAGCGAGACGCGACTACCAGGAGCGGCTCGTCGCGAACAGCGAGCAACGCGAGTCGTGAGCACGGAGGGCACAGGGCGGCGAGCGGGGCGGGCCGCACGAGGAAAACAAACTTAGGATGTCTTTTCGAACAGCGCCAACACATCTGACGGGTCGAATAGATGGACATTCTCACGCTGTGCTGCACTCTCCACAAGTTCGTCCGTGAAGCCAGACCGCGAAAAGAGCCCGTACTCAACGTCCCGATCAGAACCTTGCCAACGCACGTCCGGTTCAGTCGCTTCGAGGTCGTCTAGGAGTGACTGACCAACGGAACTAGTGGTCCACTTGCATTCTCCGAGAAATAGCGTCTTGGTTTGCGGGTTCAACCCAACCACGTCGATTTCTTGCTCGCTGTACCACCAGCGGCCTACTCGGGAACTGGAAACTGGAAATGACGGTGCTCGGGCAGCTTGTCGACAGACTTCTTCAAACGCGAAGCTTGTGTGCGTCGGTAATGTCTCAGCAATCGATTCTCGGACGGGTTCGGTTCGACCTTGTTCGAGTGTTCCCCGATTCGGCGAGACGTAGCGGAACCAAAACCGGACGAATTGGTCAGTCAGTTTGTAGACACCACGTCCATCGGGATCTGTGACCGGTGTTTCACGCTCGACGAGCGCTAACTGAGTCAGGTTTTGGAGATACCGTGAGATGCCGCTTGCCTTCTTATCGATATTATTCGCGATATCGGTCACACGAGTTGCACCGTTGGCAATCGCTTCGAGAATCGCCATGTAGGTGGTCGGTTCCCGGAGTTCCTGTCGGAGGAGGAATTCAGGCTCTTCGTAGAGGAACTCACCCTTCGAGAGAATGTGCTGTTCGATGTTCGAAAAGAGGTCTTCAGTCCCGTCAAATTGCTCGAGGTAGGCTGGAACTCCACCGAGAACACTGTACGTCTGGATTGTTGCGTCAGCATCATACTGAGGGAAGAATTTCGATACGTCACCGATGGTGAGTGGTTCGAGTCGCCACTGTCCAGTTCGGCGTCCATAGAGCGGGCTCTCGTAACTCAACACACCTTCTTCCATCATCGATATCGACGAGCCTAGGAGGACGATTGAGATGTCTGTGTCAGCGAGCACCTCGTCGACGATGGTCTGGAATACCGATGGGATGGTCTCATCTTCCTCTACGAGGTAGGAGAATTCGTCTAATGCGACGACAAACGGCCCGTCAACCCGTCCCTTGAGATACCGAAACGCGTCCAGAAATGAATTCACATCGGGTGGAACATCATCGAAGTGCTCCGCACACTGTCGCCCAAATTGCGTTGCGTTGTGTTTCGGCCCTCGTTGGTCACAAAGGTAGTATTGGGTATCCTGCTCAAGCGAATCGAGTGCTGTCGTCACGAGCGTCGTTTTTCCGACTCGACGGCGGCCATACACAACGAGAAACTGCCGGTCATCTCGTCTGAGGTGTGAGGTCAGCCATTCCAATTCTCGCTCTCGGTTAATCATTATGCAGTAGATTATATTATCTTGTGCATAAGATTTGCGGTGGAGTTCGAATTTCGTGATTACAGGCCGGATCGGTCGCTCGCGAGCGGAATTAAAGGCTGTTGGGTCCACGGCGGATTAGACACAGACGTCCCGCGCCACCCGACGCGGGGTACTTCACCTGCTCGCATACGGGCTACTCGCCGGGGGAGAATACTGGCTCCGGGGACGAAATGTCGCCATACCTGTCCCACGGACTTGACTAACGGTGGTGAGTCCGTACGAGATACTTTATCACAATCTGTGACGAGGACGACATCCAATCGTGAGACAAATCGGGCAGACTACCACGCCAGGGGCTCGTGAAACAACGTTGCCGTGGCGGTAGAGGACACTGACACCGTCGTCAATCACACGGGGCTGTCCGTTGTGGCATTCAACTCCCCAAGAATCCACCGTGCGGTCGTGCCGATTCGGACGCCGTCAATCGAACGCATATCGAGGTCTGCTGCTGCAGTTCGGAACGAGACATCACCGGCAAGGATGAACTGGACGGCCTCTCGAACAGCCGCCTCACCGTAGCGGTCAACAACGTCAGCCATTGCGACGTCGAAATGTGCATCTTGGTGGTTAGATCGTGGATTGTCCGCCCGAGACACGAGTCGCTCGCAGACCTCGTCAATCGACGCGTGATCGGGTTTCTGCGTACAGTCACGAACGTTGTATCGGGCATCGGTGTCGGACATACTTCTAGGGCTTCTCGGTGTGTTCGTCAGTTGTCCCTGCTGTGTCAGCCTCCAGTTGCCGCTGGCGGCGAAGATCCGCGAGTGCATCACTGAGCGTTTCGAGACTGTCGATTGCTTCGAGTTCAGCTGTGATCTCGTCTACGAGTGCAGCCCGCTTGATGGTGTGAGCATCTCCAGTGGTCGTTTCGATTGAATCGATACGAACGACGCGTGTTTCCTGCCAGCCACACTCCCAACAATTCCGGGATAGTTCGAGTTGTTCCTCGGCGTCCGCAGCAAGTAGCGCCTTGGCCACGGATATTGAGGGCGGCCAATTGGGGCCGACCTCCATCGTGACGGGTCCATCACACGCAGGACACTTCATGTGATACCAGACACCTGCGATCGTTTTAATTGAGTGGTGACGGTGGGCTCTCCTGTTCAATCGTGGGAGAGCGTCGGGAGTGGGTGACAAGGGGTTCACCGAAACCGACGGTGGAACTCACATTAGCACCTGCAAGAATCACGCGCTCAGTCCCCAGCGGACGTCATCTTCAACGGCCTGTAATTCGCGCTCCGCACGCTTGACGCGGTCTCGACCAACGAGATCGATGGCCGTCTCTCGGTCGATTTCGTCATTCACGTATCGTGAGAGGACAAGGTCTACCCAGAGGTCCTGGACACCACGTTCCAACGCTTGTTTGAGGATCTCCGGCTCGGGGATCCCACGAGCTTCGGCGATTTCTTGCACCCGTTCAGTGAGATCCGTGGTCATGAATAGTCGATCACGCTGTGGCGCCTTAACCGTCCGTGCGTGCAGTCACACTTCGGAAATGTACCTGCCCACGGAGAAGCATGACTCTGGCGTGGCATCCCTTCTTCAACCTATTCGTCTGCTGCAATGAGTACTGCCTCGTCGTCAGTGTAATCGGCATGTACTGTTCGTCAATGAAAGCACGGGGTTGTACTCTGTTGAAATCACCAATCACTGATAGTTTGTTGGGACCGTGCTGAATAGAGAGCGCAAGTCGGTCAGCGATACCTCCCGAACGCCGTCACGGTGATACCGATTCCAATGAGAAAAACCGAAGGGAGAATTACGTTGGCACCCCCCTGTGTTGTCGCAGTTGAACCAGCAACAAGCCCCAATCCGATGAGTAGAACACCACCAGATTCTGTCCGATTCATATCTATTGATCTGCCTTTTCCAGACATAGCAAATTCATCCCTTAATTACCCAGGCTTTTTGTTGGGCTACCGTTCTGAACTTCCACTTTCGCCTTCATCTGCGCTCTCGTATCCCTCACGTATCCAACGGAGGAGATACCTTCCGAAGAAAGCAAAGAAGCCTAATAAGAACAAGATTGGCCAGAGCAATTCGAGAAAATCTGTCATACGCTACCCCTGTATTTCAGTCGCCATGAAATTTTTGACATTTACATATGGCTGTGCTGAATACAGCGCGCAAGTCGGCCACGTGACCCCTCGGCTATGGTGCTACATGCAACGAATATCTTCCTCTCACCAGATTACTTGCGCCCAATTTGGTGACGGAGTAACACTCCACCCACGTACCCGATACAGCCGAATAAACACCCCCACGAGGCGATGAGGAAATCGAGGTCGTGAAAGAAACCCAGTCGCTCTGAGACGGTGAACCCTCGGTATAGGAAGAACACTTCTACAAACCCTGTGGTGAAGAACACGAAGCAGGAACTGGCAAGACCCAAGACGAATCCTCGACGGACGTACGCGATTGCACTGGACGATACTATTGCGATGAGTGTCGCAACGAGCGGTGGGCTTGGGCCTCCCCACGGGGCGAACGAAGCAGAGCCGAAAACGCCTGTTAGATAACCGATTGCGACGACAAATGAGACGGCGAAAATCCCGACTATTGATGTCCTCAAATCCGCCTCGTTACTCCCAAAGAGAACTTCGGCCCAGTGTATTCCAAGCCTCAATTTCGCAACCTGTAATTGTAGGTTTTCTGTCTATGACTCGGCGTACCGAATGCCCACCGAGTGGGTGTTTCTTCGTTGATTGTCTGCTGAACTCACCCTCTGTATGTGTCACACACCTTCTGACAGCGTTCGGTGAGGTCTTTGCACTCGTGCTGAATACAGCGCGCGTATGTGGCACTCATGCCAACTTGTATTCCAATCTCAATCAGAATAAATTAATAAGAAATGGCATCTAACTGTGGTTCATGGTCTCCCGCAGAACTGTACTAAAATGGTGTATATTGGGGCTCAGCATGTCCTTTTCTGGATGCACTGAACAAAATGAGCCTGATACAACCTCTTCAGACACTGGGTCAGAAATTCCACCGAGCCCTTCTATGCCGAGTTGCGAATCTTCAAATTCTACTGGTGGACGACAAACCAAACCTCCCAGCAATAATTCAGCCACGCAGACAACCCAGACAATTTCATCTGACTCTGATGGAACTGGAACGCCTTACGGGACAAACACGGAAACCATTCTCGAAATTCGAAATTTCGATTCGGAACCCCACACTGTCTGGATTACAGTAGATGAGGGGGATGAACGTACATTTGAATCATGGGTTGCGCTATGTCCCGGCGAAGATAAGATTCTACTCTATCCAGAAGCCACAGAGCCCCTCACAATCTACGTAAAGGTTGCAAATGACGAAGAGTTCAGAGCCACGTGGGAAGTGAGCGGTAAAGGCGAGATTGGAGGCATTCTAATCGAGAACGATGGCGAAGTTCGGTTCCTCCCGTATTTCGAGGAATAAGTTCTGTATTCAAAACTCTCTAAGTGGTTCTCTTTGACCAATCCCTGCTGACCGATACATCCTCTGTCTGTGTCACGCGGTTCGTGTCACTGTCTGTGAAATTCAACTGAAGACAGTGATATGGTCGTCTTAACCAACAATTCCGAGATGTTGTCGCATCTGTTGGTTAAGGATGCCGAGTTTAGAGTTGTCGCACCGACTTCACACAGAACACGTCACTCGCCTCAACAGGAACGCTGTGACTACGGTCGGTCGCAAGCGGATCAGTCTGCGAAAGTCGGTCGATTAACTCGTTGCGTACGGATTCCCGGCTGACTGTCGTCTCATGCCACCCGAGGCGTTCGTCGTAGTGTCGCTTGCAGAACGTCTCTGCAACGTCATCAGCTGCGATGAACTGCGTCCGTTTTGTTCCCCACACGTTCGATGAGACGTACTCTGCACCGACGTCCTCGTGAGTAAGTTCGACGAGGACACACTCGACGAACGCGACAATCGAAGTGCGGTGGCGGTCGTTTGGGACAGTCAGTTCGAGGTTTGACCACGGAGAGTTGGATTGATTCGAACTACTCAGGGGTCTATCGTTGCTACGTGCGTGTTGCTGTTGCTCAGAATGCATACGTTATCACCAGGGCACACAAGTTGCCCCGTCACCCCTGACGGGGCTACAAAACGGAGACAGCTATCAGATACTACTCGGAGTTCCCGCTGAACAAGCGTCTCGTTCGGCCGAGTAGCGACGTCTTGTCTGATTTGTCTTCGGTGCCACCGGTTCGTTGTCCTTGTCCACGATCGTCCTCGTCGCTCTGGCCCGAAGGGTCGGCAACGAGGTCCTCAAGCTGGCTTTCGAGTTCTGCGATACGCTCGTCTTTCTGTTTAATCGTCGCCTCAAGCTCGCTCACACGGGTAGACAACAACTGGTTCTTCTCGACGAGATAGGCGTTGCGACGACCAGGTCCGTCAGTATCCACGTCGGTGGTCTCAGGCCCCGTTTCTAGCTTCGACTGCGTCGATTCTTCTCTTGGACTGGGATCGTAGTACTCCGATGTCGCCTCAACAGCCCGCTCGGTGGTCTTCTCGCCGTACGTCGACCCGTTGGCGTAGTGTACCTCGTCCCATTTCGCTCGGAGGAGCCCCGATTGTCGGAATAACGTGTCCATCTGTGTCGTGTCTCCACCGGTCCAAAAGGCCAGCAAACAACACAGCGCCATGTCTGCTTCAGAGTTGCTGTCGTAGCCGCCAGTGTTCCCGTTCCACAGGCGTTCGAACTTCGGGCCGTTCGAGGCGTTTTTCGCTTTCTTCAGTAACTCGTCGTCTTCGAGGTCGATTGTGGGTGTGGTTTTCGCGTCGTCCCTGACGCTCGTATGTTCGTCACGTTCGGGGTTTTCTTCCTCGGAGTGTAGTTGGACGTATTCACGATGGATCGCTTCGAGCGCGTCCTGTCGGCGTTTGACGTGTCCGGACGTGTCGTCGACGCGGTCGCCGGTGACAGTGAAGAATCGTGCTGTGTCGTACAATTCGATATGTCCACGTCGGTTCCGGCCTTCGGGGAGGTCTCCTTTGATGAGCACGTGATAGCCCGTTCCCGAGGGTGAGATTTCCGTGTAGGAATCGAGTCGGTCGATGATGTCCTGTGCGTCCTCGTCGACGTCGCCCGTCTCTGGGTCTCGGCAATCGTCCAGGTCTACACCGACGATTGGGTCGTCCTCGGTGAACACAAAGCCGATTCCATCTGCTCTCTCATTGGTCACGAAGTGGAGAGCTGTTTCGAAGTCTGACCATGTGGCTGGGTCCGTCGACGATGCAAACGAACCCTCGCCAGGGGCAACTGGAATCTTCGTTTTCTTCCCGCCTCGTTTCTCGCTTCGCCAGCACACCCACTGGTCTCGTTCGACGAGTTCTGGTGGGAGGTTCTCCTGTGTCACGAATGTGGTAGTTTCTTTCGTCATTGGTTCAGTTCCTTGGTGGCCGCGCCCCTTTTGGCGCCAGAAAAAATCCCCCCGCTGTTCGCTTCGCTCACTTGCACCGGCATACCCCCCATCTATACTAGTTGCTTTTTGCCGTAACAGAATCTCCAAATGAGCAATAGAGGTGCTGAGATGCGGGCGTACGCCATGTACGGCATTTTCTTGAATAGGGGCCAGTGTTACGGCATTCTTGGCTTTGCCGTAACGCCACGCTGTCTTGCGTTTTTGCGGATTCTCGCGAATCGCAACTGCCAGTTGGCGTAACGCCATCTCGAAATGCGATAGCGTGGCGTTTGAAGGCGTACACTCCCCGATTTCAGAATTCATCGTCGACACTCCGATTTGCGAGTGAAATACCCTTGTAGCACCGAATCGCCTCCCCGTCATGGCGCTCAGTTGCCCGTTCAAATGCTATCTGATTACTGAGACGTCGACTGAACCAACTCGGTGAATCGGGAGAGATTTCATGTTGCTTGGCCCACGTCTCATACGTCGAGTAGACGTCTGCAGCTGGGACCGAACTGCCCTCCTCTTCGACTAACCAATTGGAAACAAACTGCTGAACAACAGCATCGGAATCATCTTTCCAGTCTGCATTCTGAATCTCTTCAGACGCTACATCTGACTGCTCGGTACTCGCAAGGAGCGTCTCGAGTGGCTTCGTTGAACCCTCATCATAGACGACCGGCTCATCATTCTCACGGAGAATGACGACTGCGTAGCTGTCCGTGTCGTATGTCGGGTTCAGTAACTCCTCTGCTGGGATGAACGGTTTATTTATTTTCACCCACTCTGCCTCAAACGCGTCCTTTGACTCATAGGCGTGAATCTCCCCACGCTCATAGACGAGATACTCTTCAACTGGACGATCGTAGCTGTAGGTTGCTGGCACGCGATCTTTCGTCACTTCGTCCCACGTAGAGACACGGAGATGCTCTGTCCCAGTTCCATCTTGGAGGGCAATCTGGTCTCTCTCTTTTACCCATACAGAGCGCTTCGAGTCGTCACTCCCGTTCACTGGGCGAACAGCGGTTACGCCACCAAGTTCGGTTGCTCCCCCGTTGAACGTGAGCGGGACATCGTGGGTGTAGAATCGGGTCTCCCCGTTTGCGAGCTCACGAATCGGAGACGAGAGGACCCGGTCGAGTCGCTCGGCCCAGTAGGTCTCTGTCTCACCCGGTCGAACCACAAAGAGCGGAACTGCGTTCTCCTCTTGGGCCTTCTGGAGGTTCGTGAGTACCTTCGCTGGGTTCTTCGGGGTTGTCGTCTCGACCTCAATTGCGAGCGGAGCTTCGAGGTCTGGATGGGTGGCTCTCGCGTCCGGTTTCTCACTGCCGTCTTGGGTGAGAATCGAGACGGTGAATCCCAGCGGTGACAACGCCTGTTCGATTTCGAGGAGTGCATCGTCGTGGTCCTGTCCACCAGCAGACCGCACATCGCCCGTATTGGGTGCGGCTACGGATTCACCCGCCTCTGTAAGTCGTACGATGAGCTCGTCAGCGTCGATATCGACCGTGGTGTCGAGCAAGCGCGACCGCTTGCGAATCTCGGTGAGCTCCTCGTAGGCAGGTGGCTCTGCCTCGACTCGCTCGTACAACTCTCGGAATGTCTCGTCGACCGTCTCGACACTCACCCATTCGTTATCGTCACGGACGCCATGGCGGAGTTGCACACTTCGGACGGTCTTCGCGATAGCGACGTCTAAGTCATCGGTGTGGACATCAAGGAGTTCACCAAGCTCGTCCGGCGTCCTCGCCGTTGGATCGGGTGTGTCTCGGGGAACGCCGAACTCTTGCTGCGTCCGCTCGTGCACCCGAGAGAGCGCATCTTGTAATCGCTGTTCTTCGGTGCCTGTGAGTGGTGAGTCACTTTCGGGATGCCCCGCTGGAATCGGGAGTGGTTCGATATTGAACGGATACGGACCCGTCTTGCCGAACGTCGGGCTCGGCAGCTGGGCAATCCACTCACCACGTGGGAGCGACCCAATCCGATTGGCGAATTCTTCGGGGGATAACTCCTCGAAGGCCATCGCATTCGCCAACTCGCGATCGACCTTGATCTTCCCGACGAGCAAGGTCCCGATGTTGTTGAGCAAGTTGAGATAGAGGCGTCGGCCACCCTCGGCTTGCATCTGTTCGGGGAACTGCATCGCCAGCCCAACCGAGAGACGGAAGCTGCGGCCTTTCTCGAGGAGATTGTTGAGGACCGGAGAGGCGGCCACAGAGGCTGCCTCGTCGATCATGAGGTTGACGACGTAGTCGTCGGGGCGTTGGGTCAGGTCGTCCTCGTTGGTCCGCAGTGCGTCTTCTAACATCGTAAGGATGAGTCCGGTCAGGATTTTCGCCGACTCGTCGCTTAGCCCCCCAAGGTCGAACAGAATGACCTGGTTACTATCGAGGATGTCTCTGAAATCAAATTGCTGAGCGGTGTTATCAAAAATTCGCCGAAGGTTGGGGTTCAGCGTGACGTACCCGAGGCGATTGGTCAGCCCATCAAGGACGTTCGAGAATGTGGTCTGATCCATCGAGACCCTCCGACGGAGTTCACGCCGAGCGGCAACGTCGGTCGTCTTTGGGAGGGCGTCCTCGTTCGGGTGTGGTGGGCCGGCCGCTCTGAGTTGGTCCGAGACATGTTCGAGTTGTTCGTGGCCGAAGTAGTCTGTGTGTTCTCGGTATGTGCCATTCTCACGGCCGTATTCCTCGTCGAACAGTGCAGTGATGAGTGACTGGATGAGGATTGGAGTGGTAGTTGCGCTCCGAACAACGTCTTTCCCCACGACGAGTTCGAGGATTTGCTGGTACTGGTCGGCCTTGCGCTTGACCGCGTCTATCCGTCGTACGCCACGCGAGAGCGCCGGTCGGAGGTCGAAAAACGAAAATCCAGGCAAGATTTCGGGAACTGGGAAATACAGCACGTTCTCCTCGAGATCGTCCATCCCGAAGCGCCGTCCATGGGCTCGCATGTAGTTTGCTGCCAACCCGTCGCCCTTGTGGTCGAGGACGATAACTGGACCATCGGTGTTAGAATACGCCGAAAGGATGTCGTTGAGCAGGGCTTTTGATTTCCCGCCACCAGTGGTTGCGGCTCGAAGATAGTGTGTGACCAGCGAAGAAGGCGGAATACACACCGGGGTGTCTTCGGGTGTGCCGTTTTCGTCGACGGGGTACCCAATCGTCATCCCCTCGCGCAACCTCGCCATGTGGTCGTGGTGTGGCAAAGGCAGCGAACTCTGACTCTCCTGTTCAGAGCGCGTTCGTCGTGCGCCTTCGACGCTCAGCTCGTTACCAGACGGGATGGTGATGAACTGCGCGAGTTCGTGGCCATTACAAATGAAATGTGGTGTGGTTTGTCCTCGACTCGTCTCAAGATCTCGATTGAGCAGTCGGTCGAACGTGTTGCGTGCGTGTTTCCGTTTCGTGCTTTCACGACGGCCATTATCTCGAAGGCGTTCACGCTCCACCTCGTAGAACTCCCCACCAATCGAGTCGAAAACCGTTTTCAGGTCATCGAGTTGGGCATCAACCACCGATTCATCTGTGTCGGTCGGCGGAACGGCGACTGCACGGAGATTGACGGTGAACGTTCGACGTGGGTTCTTGTCACCGAGTTCTTCGAGCCGCTGGGTTGTGGCATCGCTCAGGTGCTGTTGTTTCTCAGCCAACGTTCGCGTGTCGGTAAAGACGGTGCTGACGGCTTTGTCTATCCAGGTATCCGTCTGGTTCTGGAGGTTGAGCTTCCGATTCTCGGCTTTGGGTGACCAATCAGGCTTGCGCTGAAAGAGAACCTGGAAGGCGATTGGGGCTTCGACGTCTGCGAGTTCGTCGACGAGGGAAACGAGTGGGAGTGGGAGGGTATCGTCTACGAGCGGTGACTGGGAATCGTTCCGAGTGAGCAGCATCATCCAGTCATCCTTCCGCACGCTCGACCCCTGCCACCGCACGCCTCGTGGCGAAAGGTCATCACGAGTCAGCTCATCCGAGACGAGTTTCGACTCAACGTCGAAAGACTCCCGCGAGAGATCGAACGATGACGGGTAGATCCGTGTAAGCCGTTCTTCGAGTGTGTCGAGATGAATGTCGGCACCGTAGTAGAACTCAACTGGCTCATCAGTCCCCTCACTCAAAACGAGGAACTCAAACGTCGGTAGCGGACTCGAATGCAGCGGGTTTAGCCGCTGTGTAAGCGATGGCTGCTCGGCTGTGAGCTTGTGCAGACTCTCAAGAGCGGGGGGAATCCTGTTGGTCTGGAGTGTCTCAGAGGTCGGGGTGACTCGAATGTACTCACGGGTCATTCGAGGATACCTCTCTGGATGGTGTCTCCGGCGGTGTGACTGTCTGGGTGGTACGGCTGGCAGGCTGGGTTAATTGTCGTCATTGTCGCGAATACGAAAGATATCAAGCAGGCGGTCCTGTGCGGCGATACACTTGTCTCGAAACACCCGGTCGTGGGGCATTCGTGCGATGATATAGGCGGTGCTCACGGTCGGTGTGAGTGCTGCGAGGAGTGGTGTCGTGAGCGTCGGCAACGAGGCAAGGGGACCGACAGCAACGGCTGTGAGTGCAAGTACGAACCCATACCGCGTCGGGAACTCCCACAACTCACGTCGTGGTTCCCAGACCATCCGCACGAGGTCTAGTCTGAGTGCGTCTTTGATCTGGTAGGCGATGCCCAGCGACCCTACGAACCAGAGGATTTGCGCCCCGAAGCGTCGCCCAGCGGGTGCGTCGCCGACCGCGACGAGGATGAGCACAACTGCACCGTACAGGCCGATAACAGTGTAGACGGCAAGGGCGTACCACTTCGGCGGATTCCACTCGCCAGCCCAGCCCGTGGGGTCGTTGCGCTCACGCTCAGCAATGTGGGCGAAGTAGACTATTCCGAAAAGACCGGTGAACGCCCACGCGAGTGTGGATATGGACGTGTTGCGTATCCCAGTGATCGTTGTAATCGACTGGTCGAACCACTGCATACCCGTGTTTGGAGAGATGAACAGTGTACCAACGACTGCAGCAACAGGGGGAATGAATAGAAGTATCCCGACGAGAAGTAGTGCGAGAACCCCGAAGCGACGGGCGAAGAGGAAGCGTGCTGTTGGGTCAGTGAGGTAGTCTTTGAGAATGTGGGGCAGGTTTTGGGCTTTGCCGCGAAGTGACGTAGGTGGCAGTGGTTTCTCTTCTGCCCGCTTCTTTCGGACGGCTTCACGCCACCCATCGCGTTTCTCACAGCGGCGACAGAGGACTACGTGGTTCTCGGCAGTGAAGACGTTCGCCTCTAACAGAGCAATGATGAATGTGTCAAGGTCATTTCCATCAACTTCCCTTCCACAAGCTTCACAGTGGGAGCTCTCCCGGCCGAGAGCTTTCAGATATGCGCCAGCCATATCGTAATCCGGCTGAGGAGTGGCGTCTTTCATAGTTAGAACTGATTCGACGGACGTTTCGAAGACATCTCGATGAGTTGTGCCTCTTCTTCTAGCGCGGTTACTTTGACCGGGAAGGTTCCCTCGTCCTCAACCGAAACAAGTGCGTGGCTATACCCACGGTCTCGATCGCCGGGTTTTGCATTGCGAATGAACTCTGCCTCACGAGACGTCAACCCGAGCTTCGCGCGATTCTCTTCGGAGAGACCGGGAAGACGATAGAAAATCTTCATCGAACAGTTGTTCGCAATGGTCTCCGCTCGTGGGTGGACGAAGAAGTCCTTGAGTTCCTGGGTGATGAAATGGATGCTCAGATCATAGTGACGAGAGTGTCGCGTGGCACGGTCAAGCCACTGCAGACTCCCCTCGTGTTCCATGAGGTAATGCGCCTCGTCGATGGCGAGGATGACGCGCTTGTCTGTCTCCTTAGCTCGCTGGTAGACGTTGTCGAAGAGCAACTGCATCATCAACGCAATTTCACGGTCGGCCTCGCCTTGCTGGAGGTCAAGGTAGACAACCTTCTCACCGGAGATGTTGACCTCAGTCTTCCCCGCGAGGTTCGAGAATTCGCCATTGCCCATGAATGGGCGCATCGACATTCGAAGGTCGGCGGCGCGTTCTTGCCATTTCTCGACTTCCAATTTGGTTGGGTCAGCCGCGTCTGTATCGACCGAGTCAAGGAACGCTGCTGCGTCCTCTGCAATCTCGGCGAGGATCGAAATTACATCGCGAATCGTCGGACTCGCATTGCCGTGTGTGGAAGGGTCTGACGTGATTCCGTTGCGGCGGTAAGCATCTCGGACAGTGGTCCCGAGGACGGCGCGTTCTTTCTTGTCGAGGCCGTTGCCGACGTGAGCGAAGAACGTATCGAAGAAGCCCATGACACTGCTGAAACGCTGACTGAATGGGTCGATGTCGGGGACGTCACGCAGGACGTGCGCTGGTGTCTCCCTGATTTCGAGTGGGTTCAATCCTCGTGACCCACCGACCACGATATGTTCGCCATCGAGGGCATCGGAGAGACTGCGGAAGCCCTTCATTGGGTCGATCATGATGAGAATCGTGTCGGGGTCCTTTGCAAGCTGGCGCAGGTTCAGGAGCTTCGTCCCGAACGATTTCCCCGACCCAATCTTCGCTGCGGTGAGGATATTGTAGCCGTTTTGCCGGTCGAAGCGGTCCATGACAACCGGGGCGTCGGTCGTGGCGTGGTAGCCGACAAGTACACCACTTTCTTCGATAAGAGTACTCGCAGAGAAGGGGAACAACGCACCAGCAGCTTTGCCCAGCATCGGCGTCGTCTGTTGGAGCGTGTCCTTCGCAATCGGACTGTTGCTCACAAGGCCCTCGTCCTGAGTGTAATCGACGGACTTCGTGACCAGACGCTTCTTCATCAACTCCGACTGAAGACGGTTGGTCGTCTCTTTGACCTCCTTGTTCGTATCCCCACGAATAGTGAGGTAGACCGCGACCTCGAAAACCCGCTGTGAGCCATCGGTGAGTTGGGCAAGGACCTCTTTGTGCTCTTGGAGTCGGCGTTGGGTCGCCCCCAGTGATGCACCGCCACGCTGTTCTTTCTCTCGCCTCGTTGCATCGAGGTCCGTGATTGCACGCTCGAATTGCTTGATTGCCTGCTCCGACTCACGAGGACTGGCGTGAATGGAGATATCGATGTCAGCACTCGGGTGTGTCGTGAGCATATCGAGTAACCCGGGCGTTGCTGCTGCCGGGAAGTCTGCGAAGAACAGTGTCTTCGCCCAGCGGTCACCCGTCTGTGTGATGTCGGATTCGAGTTTGATGCTAGAGGGTGCAACGTTTTGGGCGTGCACTCGAATCTGGTCGTCCTCAGTATCGTTGGCTTCGAGACTGGTGAACCGTTCGATGAGGGTTTTGAGCATCTTCAGAACCTCCCCGAATCGTCGCCAGTCACAACGGGAATCGAACGAACCCGCTCATTTCGTTGGCCCTCACTCGGTCCGTAGTGGGTGCGTTCGCCACTCCAGTACTCTTCAAGTAGTGCCGAGAGTTCGTCGGCCGAAACACGTTCAGCGCCGCAGCCTTCGAGGTCACGGATACCGCTCTCGAGCGTACGGAGGCGACGTCCCAGTTCTTCTTTTTGTCGCTCGCGGATTTCCTCGTGTGTGAGCTGAGTGCTTTCGGCTCCAAACACCCGTATGAATCCGCCAATTACGGGAACATCACACAGTTTCGCCAGTGCACCACGGTCAGCAAGTTGTACTTCACGGATGCTGACGGGGATCAGGATGTGATACTCCCGGACACAGGTGCCACGGCTCTCGAACTCCGCCGGGAACCGCTCACGATAGACACGGATTATGTCTCCAAGAGCTGGGTTGTCGACGACGTCGGAATCGTCTAGCCGTTCACGATAGCCAGCAGTGATTCGATCAGGTTCAACTGGTCGGGCAGTCGAGTGAATCTGGAAATCAAAATCTAGTGCGTTCAGCACACTTCCAAATGAGTTGGCCATCGCCTCCCACTCTCTGTCAGTAGCGAGTGAGAGGTTGGCTGGACTCACGCGAAGTGCGGCGACGAGATAACCATCGGTACGCTCGACCAGATTCGAGACTGGCAGAAAGCGCTTGACTTGCGTGAGCGAATCGGTTTGTTTGGCGGGTGTTTCAGCGACTGCCGTTTTAGTGTGCTCTGCTCGTGAAAACATAATCATATCCGCCAACCATTGCTGTGGTGACTTGTGAGACGGGGTCACGAAAATGAACCCAGCGGTCAACAGGAGGATTCCAATCGTTGCGAGGAGTCCACCGATGTTCAGCCATTGGGGGGTTGCAAGCAGAATGAATCCACAGACAACCCCAGCCGGGAGGAATAGCTTCAGGTCGTTGAGACTGTAGTCGATTTCGATACCGAAGATCTCGTCACTCGTCCCGAACTCATCGAGGATTCGTCGAGGCGTATCGCGGTGACTCATTCGTTCTGCCCCCGCGTGTTGAAGACCGTTTCTCGACTCTCAGTAGTCTGTTGGGCGTACGAGTACGGGCCACCGTAACGTTGACTGGCGGCTGCCTCTCTCACGTCGTAGAACTGCTCGTCATCCGTACCTCGGAGTACAAGTGTCTCGTTCGAGAAGGCTTGTCCAATTCGTTCATAGCCTCTATTCAAGGCCCAGTCTCGTGAGACAGTCGCCCCACGCCCTGCATCTGTGAATTCACCGTGACTGTTGAAATATCCAGCCACGTACTTCTGGTCACTCGAAAGTTCGCGGGGGCTCGTGACTTCTGTCACGTCACGACGTTGTCGTACTGCGTCTCCTCTATTTGAAGAATGAGTCGACGACTCTGAAGCACCCATACTCGCCGTCACAGAACCACTCCGAGTAAGCCCACCTGAAGGGGTGCCCAGCGCACCGACTGCACTGGTTCCAGTCGAACTCGTGTTGTCGCTGGAAAACGGCGAGCCCACTATTGGATCTACACGCGGGCTAGAGGCAGCTGAACTCGCAGCACTCGTTGCTGCACTACTTGCTTTGCCGACCTTACTCGACGCACTCGCCAGAGTTGTCGCCGACACAGCACCGAGAACGCCAGCGGCCATCGACGAAAACGGACGCATCGAACGCATACCGACGAACAACATAATCGGCGATAAGAGTGCGATCACCCACAGACACAGCGTCAACAGCGCATAGACGCCGAGACCGGGGACAACTGACGCTGGGCCGGGCATGGAACTCCGAGCGGCGTTGATGATGGGATACCCAAAGCCCAACACGAGTGCTGTCGGGAACGGCAAGAACGCGACGGTGACGAAAAGATCACGCCCCATTTGGCCAACCTTCGAGACGATGCTCAGGGGGCCGAAATCGACCAATGAGAGGGCGATGAAAATGGGGAGTGCCGGGGCGAAAATGAACACCGACACCCACGAGAGGCCGAACACGAGTGCGATCAGGAGGAACAGCACACCCGACGACAACCACACGAGGATGATTCCAAGGCCTGCGGCGGCATTGTTCCCGCCAATCGATCCGAGGTCGGCTACAAGATCAGCACCATCTGGGGCAACCGCGAGGATCATGCCCTGTGAGAGATGCAAGACGACGGCGGCCCAGATCCACGAGGCGAGGATGAAGAACAGTCCAAACCAGCCCTTTTGTCGAAGTGTTTTGCTCCGGTGGGCTGCAGCCGAGCCACCTGGGAGGATCGTCGTGAGACGCAAAAGGACCATCCCAAAGCCCCACAGGGCAAGACCGATAGGTAGCCCTTTTGTGAACCACATATCGTAGGCTGTCCCCATCGGGGCGTTCGTGGGTCGGTCGACGAGTTCCATCTCACCATTTTGGAGGGGGACTGGCCGAGAGACGAGGAACTCAATCGACCACTCAGCGACGTCGCGAGCGAATTCAAGGTAGGCCTGTGCGATAGCTCGAATTGCATCAATGAAGCCGTTACAGACCTGTCCACTGACGGGGTTGATACCGCTACAGTAGTCTGCATCGTCGGCATCATCGCTGTTTTCATCACCGGACAATTGGTGGGGAGTGGTTCCGAGTTGCGCGTGACTTGTAGGGGCGTCGGCGGCGGCGAGGATAGGAACCACTCCAGCGCTCACGACGAGCGTCAATACAACCAGCACTGCGAGACGTGCGTTGTGTGTCATAGAAGAAAGACTCCGTGTGAAGTCCTCTCAGAAGAAGGGAACGAGACTGACACACTCAGCCGTCGAGGTCCCCGTGAAACCGATGAACATCTCGATGACGACGGCAAACAACGGCGTTGTCACCGCACTCATGGCGGCTCGGTTGCGCCAATTTTTGAACGTTTGAACCGACTGCGGGTCCTTCGGGAAGGCCGCAGCAGTGTGGAGAATGTACGAGAGGATTGCGGCCCCGATCATGAGCGTGCCCACGACCAGTGGGGCTGCTTGGTTGATCGTTTCGGCGAGTGGGGTACCACAGATACCACTGCCGACACCCTCCTGGGCAGCGGCAGTCGTACTCATCGTCACGACGATTAACCCAGCGGTGACGAGTGCGCGGCGACTGTATTTTAGCATATTTGACACGGGCGACGTTACGGTCAGTGAATTCATATCTGGTATTTGTAAATCGTTCGTTTCAGTCAATTTAAAGACCATTTTCCTAGACATTATGTCAGATTCTACCTAGGCGATGGGAATTATATTATTAGTATTTTTTGGCTAATTTTCAAACGATTGATGGGTGTGATGACCCAATCCTTTTGTAGTAGTTATTGACAGTCTTAGAACGCTATATGACACGTCCAAATGCGGATATTCCGGAGGGAGTTCACGGGAGTATGAAGGAGCTCGGCAAGATGTACGGGATCTCGACTGAAGAGGCCTATATTTTAGCTGCGAAAGTGCTGTTGAATCTTGAGTCAGGGATCGAGTACAATCCGGATGGCGAGCTCGTCGATACGTTCCTCGAGAAGCACGCTAATCGGTAAAGGTGAGACGGGTCCGAGTTGTGCACGTTTACACGAGCAGCAACGTACGTGATCCTCCCTCAGACTCCGATGTAGGAACAGGAAATGAGATTGAGTTGGCGTACAGAAAAAGATATTCAACAATAACGTTAGTAGAAGATATGGGTGATATCGAACCAGTCCGCGTGACTTTGGATTCAGGAAAAGAGCGGGAATACGATGCGGTTGTTCTGTTCGAGGATGTCGATTGGATGGATGAAAGTCCGTTTACACCAAATAAATGGTTGGTGGGAATTGACGAGGAGGCTGAGGTCTTGGATATAATTCAGCGAGAGAAGGTCTCAGTTATCCAGACGGAGCTTTACAGTATCAACAAGACAACTTTGGGTGAACTTGTTTATACACACCTACCGGATGATACCGACGACTTGTCAGAGGCTACTCAATTCACAAAGTTTGCTGAGGTTGCTAGAAGAGCACTGGGGCACGGATATTACGCGGAAGAATAGCTTAATTAGCGGAATAGGGGGCACTGTCTAGTTAGTGACCTCCTCACCGGGGTTCGTCCTTCGGGCGCTTGATGCGCTCGTTGGAAGTTATAGTATTGCACAAATTGTATGAGTCACTCGCGGGCGCTCGCAAGACTGCCCACCCGCGAATTATGGAAGCGGTCGATTCGCATTTTGAGGGTATGAAACCACTTTTCGATGAGGTTTCGCTCGACGTAGTCAAGCCGACCGCTCAATCCTAATCAAGAGAGGTCAGTCTGATATCCGTAGCCATCAACGAGAAACACAGCATCTGAAAGATCGTGTTTCTCCGAAAGTCGATGGAGAAACGCAGCAGCCGGATCAGTACCATGTCGTCCAAACAATTCGACGTCAAGAATCAGCTTCGTCTCGATGTCTATTGCAGCGTACAACCAAAACCACTTGCCATTGGTTTTGACAGCGGTCGACGAGACTGCTGTCAGCCAGCCGATGTACCCACTGACAAACAGCTTGATGAGAACGTTCTATGACGAGTAATCGCAGAATTTCTTTTGTCTCTCTGAGTGAACACCCGATCACAATTTCCCGGTCTGTTCTCGACCATCGTTTCCGAAGCTCCGGTTACTTATATACTACCCTCCCCCCACTGTTTCCGAAGCTAATCCACGAAGGAGTAGTGTCTTCTCAGCAAGTTACTATAATTCTAGCTACTACCAGTCGAAATGAACTAGTTTTAGTTTACTACGGGTCTGTTTTAACATACTATAATATAAATCTTTGTTTATGAATATTGTCTGATAGCGACTCCAGTTGTTCGAGTCGTTTCTCCGGAAACAGTGGGGGGAGGGGGTGTACTTAAATTATTTAAATGGCCTCCGAGCTTCGGAAACTACGGAAGCTTCGGAAGCCGTGGTTTTATGACTCATTAGACACATCGCGTCAATAGATGCCAGTCTTCACCCCCTCGACAGGGATCTTCGATGACCCTCGCGTCTTGTCTGAGGA
Organism: Haloferax chudinovii; assembly: GCF_042663345.1. Taxonomy (NCBI): domain Archaea; kingdom Methanobacteriati; phylum Methanobacteriota; class Halobacteria; order Halobacteriales; family Haloferacaceae; genus Haloferax; species Haloferax chudinovii. Next base: position 100,050 of record NZ_JBHTAB010000008.1, on the reverse strand, counting down.
GTACGTCCCCGAGAACATTCTCGGTCGGAATAGTGAACTGGAGAGTTACAAGAATGCTCTCCAGCCGATAATGGACGGCCAACCAACCAAATCTATCCTTCTCTACGGGAAAACAGGTGTCGGGAAAACAGTCTCGACGAAATATCTGCTTAACCACCTCAAGACAGACGTCAAAAAATACAGAGATGTTGACTTGACGACCGTCTGGGTACTGTGTGAAAACACCAATACGTCGTATCAATTGGCTGCGTCAATTATCAACTCTCTTCGAGAGCCAGAAAACCATATCCGTCCAACTGGCTACCCTGCCGAGGATATGTACCAGATGATGTATCGAGAGCTAGACGCACTTGGCGGACACGTTGTTATCGTCCTCGACGAGGTTGACAACCTCCAGTCTGACGACAAACTTCTTTACGAACTCCCGAGAGCACGAGCAAACGGACGGATCGAGAATGTCCGAGTTACTGTAATCGGTATCTCTAACGATCTCAAATTCAAAGATAACCTCCGTCAGAAGGTCAAATCAAGTCTTGCTCAACAGGAACTTCTCTTTCCACCGTACGACGCAAATCAACTCCGCGAAATTTTGTACGCTCGTGCAGACCAAGCCTTTCAGGATGATGTTCTTTCTGATGGTGTCATCCCACTTTGTGCTGCGTTTGCTGCTCAAGATATTGGCGACGCACGGCAAGCGTTGACGCTCCTCCGAGAAGCTGGCAACATCGCAAAAAAAGAAGATGCAACGAAGGTCACGGAAGACCACGTTCAAACCGCTCAGGATGATCTTGAGCAAGACCTCATCACGACAAGTGTCTCCAAACTAACGACGCAAGGAAAACTTGTGCTGGCAGCTACGCTATCACTCCATCTTGAGGATAAGACACCTGCTCGGAACAAGGACGTTTACACCCGGTACCAACGGTACGCTTCTCTTGCAGATGCAGAACCCGTTAGTCAACGTCGACTCCGTGACCATCTCGGCGACCTCTCGATGCAAACACTCCTTGATGAGCGAACTAGAAACACTGGCAGACAAGAGGGACGGTACAAGGAGTACTCTGTGTCGATCGATGCTCATTCGGTCGTATCTCATCTCCGTGCTGATGGGAGAATGGAGCCTGTGATCGTGGATCTCCAGAAGCGACTTTAACGCTGTTTTCAGCGGAAGTGATGGGGGGTGTTCGTTTAAATACTATCTCTTCATCGGAAACTACGGAAACTACGGAACCAATGGTGTGACGTGCGTCAGACGTGCCGATGTCTTTCGATTTCGACCTCTGATTCCGTAGAAAGCTGCCAGATCGGAATATGCCGAATTCTCCCGCATAGAGTCTTGAGATGGCCGTCTACTTCGGAAATAGTGGGGGGTGTCAATGGAGTTCTGTACTCATTCCTATCTTATCGCTTGCGAAGTTCAACCACCTTGTCGGCAACTGCGTCAGGATGTTCCATCACGAACTGAAGGATTGCTTCATGTATCTCTCGCTTCTCGTCATTTCGGATACCGTACTCTCTGAGCGCTTGTTTCACGTCGAATTGAATGAAGTCTTCAAACTCGTCGTGGGTGGTTCGTCGTGGGTATATCTGAGCTTGTACTGACTCAGAAAAGGGGAAACCGGGATTACTGTCCTCGAGAGATCCAGAAGTACTTGGCCTTACTTCTTGACTGGACTCTTGCCCTGGTCCATCGACTTCTGGTTGCTTACTCACCTCAGAACTACGTTCGAGGCTTTCATCTACGACTTTGGAGTCAACGTCAGACTCCATGTCTTCATCTTCGACCGTCACCTCGTCTCCTCCCTCTCCGGAGGTGTCCGTAGTTTCAGACTCGGCTGTGTTGGGTTCCTGCTCTTCGTCTTTGTCTTCGACTTCCGCGAGTTCCTCATCCAACCCTGCAAAGCGGTCGGTGTAGTCTCCCATTAGCGACGCACCTCACCGTGTTCAACGATGCTTGCGAGTTCTTCGAATGACGAGAGAATCGAATCTTCTGGTTCGTAGTCTCGAAGCGGTTTGTGGTCCCCAATTGCACGTGAAAGTGACTCTGAGTGGCGAATACCTGGCTTCGGGAGTGAGCCATCCCATTCCCCAGAATCGATTTTTTCCAGGTCAGCTGGAGAAATATACGCGAAGTTCGGGACCTTCGCAGCGAGATGTTCGCGCGTCACCAGCGACTCGATCAGTTCTCGGTCAAGGGTTTGCTGGTCGATACGACGTTGGAGGTCCGTTGGTACTATCGCAAGCAAGTCCAGCGAAATGAACTCTCGGAGTGGCTTGATTAGACGCTCGACCGTTCGCTCGAACCCTCCGAGTGACTCAGGACCTGGACGGAGTGGCACGAGAATCGATTCGGTTGCGACGAGTGCGTTGTCCGTGAGGTGGCCTGTACTCCCGGGCGTGTCGATGATGATGTAATCGTAGGTGTCGCCCAAGAGCGGCTCGACAAGGAACTGTCGCATCCTGACTGTCCCGTGGTTCACTGACCCAAGACGATCTTGGACGTCTTCGAGATCTGCTGTTGATGGGAAGAGATCAAACCCAAACTCAGTCGAAACGATTGCGTCATCTGGCTCTGCATCTCGATCTATGATGACTTCTCCAAGATCTGCGTGCTCATCGTCTAGATAGACTTCGCGGAAGTCGAGGCCAACTGTGAGGTGACCATTGGGGTCGAGGTCGACAAGCAGAACGTCGTGACCTCGCTCGGCTAACTCGCGGGCAGTGTTAAGCGAAATCGTTGTTTTCCCGACGCCACCTTTGAGCGTGTTCAGTGCGACAGCGTTTGGTTGGGGTTCCTGTGACATTGGAGTACACCTGAGTCACCTAAGGTAGCTGAGGTACCTGTGGTTGTGCGGATAGACTCACGCATATTGTATAATATTTCCTGACTCAACTACCTCACCTAAGTCACCTAAGGTACCTAAGGCAGGTAAGGTAGGTACCATTGTACAGCTTGATTCATCTCTGTTATCTATTGGTCCTGGCTCAACTACCTCACCTAAGGAGCCTGTGCTACCTTAGCTACCTTAGGTGCCTAAGGTACATGGGACAACTAAGCCAACTGAGGTGGTTCCTCGTCTTGGATTGGTGTTCAGAAATGTCTCTGTCCTACCGCCTCTACCTTAGGTGACTTAGCTACCTCAGGTACCTAACCTGCTCCTAATAATATGCGAGACAGAGTCAGTAACTGTCGAAGTTTCAAGTTAGCCAATTTCAAAATAGGCTATTCTGAAATTGGTTATCGCGGTTCGAAATCTCAACAGCCAGTGTCGACCACAGTTCCGGAGAAACCATGGGAGGCTCGCGAACTGGCCAAACATCTTTGCTGTGGGATCGTGTGGACACTAGTGGAGACAGACTGTGTCACATGCGTCTCCACAATCCCCCATGACGAGTGATTCGACGGCGCTTGGCCGATGTCCTGATTGCGGCGAAGAGATTGAAGCCTATCAGTCGATTATTGAGTTCGAGGATGGCGATGGGACAACTGGCGTGTTCGCAGATTGCTATTCATGCGATGAAGTCGTCCGTCCAGAGTGACAAACTGCGCTACGTGTCCACGAGGTAGTCTGCGCCGTATTCCTTCTCGAATTCGTATTCTGACGGGAAAACCGGATCTGTTGTCGCCCAAATATCGTTGATTCGTTTCTCGATAGTCTGAAGAACGACCCGAAGCACGTCATTCGGATCATCTGAGTAGACTGCATCGACCGCACTCTCTTCTCGCGGTTGTGGTGGTACGTGGTAGTGATCGCGTGTGTTGTGTGTATTCGGGTGGCGGTCCCATCGACACGACCAGTGTTCCCCAGTCCATTCCTCAAAATACTGGATATTGAACTCTCCATTCAGTCGAAGACGGATTTCGAGAGTGGTAGTATCCACAACGTTGGGATAGTAACTCGACTGAAGAGTGGCAACAACACGGTCTTCTTTTCCAGATGGGAAGTACTGGACGGTCTCGATTACCGAGAGGTCTGCGAGGCGGCCACCGAGAATTCGCATCCGTTCTTCGTTGAGGTCATCTGTGCGTCCCATCGAGGTTAAGGGAACGAGGAGGCTGGACTCCCACCGTGATTTGACTCGAGGCGGAATTTGGCTTCACGAAGTTCGCGAAGGCGACGAGTGATAGTTCGCCATTCACTCAACCTGTCGTACGCCTCATCGAGATCTTCGTACGTCGTCTCGGAAAGAACAACCGCCTCGGGTGAGGATTCAGCGAAGTAGCTCGAGAGTTCTCGTTCGCGGGTTCGGTACTCGTCGATTGCTTCCTCGGCGGCTTCTGGTGTATTGAACTCTCGGGTTAGTTCGGTGATGCGACGGAACTCAAAGTAGGCCTCGTTTCGGACGAAGAGTGCAGGGTTGTCCGCGACTTTTTCGAGGACCCCGACTTCGACGAACCACTCAAGATGGGGACGAGCACCTTCTTTTGTACAGTCAGCACGTTCTGCGACGTCCGCAACAGTGGTTGGGGACGTGAGCGTCGTCGCCGCTTCGTACACACGATCTTTGACCGTCCGACTCTCGACGGCTTTGTCCCACTCACTGGCCAGATTCATGTCCGGTGGAGACGGTGTATCCTCAGTCATTGTCCTAGAGACGGATTGCGCTCATATTAGTTTGTGGGTGCAAAGATATGTTTGCAATCACGCTAACATACTTCAGAGTATGATACTTTGAAGTACGATAATCCTGGGTTGGCGCTTCGACCCGTGGATGGTGAGCTGAAAAGAGGGTGTATGGGTTTGTTCTGAGTCTTGGATACGATTAGCGGCACTGTCTTAACCAACAAAATTTTTGATTAGCGACTTGTGTTGGTTAACACGAGTCAACAGCCGATGTCCTACGAACCACCAACGCCGCCGCCGAACCTACCCACAGAAGTCGTCAACGCTCTCAATGAACCATCGCCGAACCGTCTTCGGGACGTTGGTCGTTATGCCGAAGAGCTGGCCGAACACAAGGAGCGGGAGGTTCGTCTCGAGGACGAGTCACCGGAAGGCGAGATCGAAGAACGGTCGGACGATCTTCCAGACGATGTCCCCACGAAGGCGACGATCACCATCAAAGAGATCAACGACAACCGCTACTACTACTGGCAGTGGAGAGAGGGAGACAAAATCAAGTCGAAGTATAAAGGCCCAGTCAATCCGGACGGGTGAACGAGAGACACGCGCAAGTACGGTTCAGCACCCCGTGTGCAAGATGAAAAATTGAGGAAGAGAAGGTTGGTGATGAAGGGCTCTCGCGTAGGGATAGAATTGTTTTGGCTCTGTTGAAATCCTATTATTTCTACAACTTTTTCGCAGGAATAGCTGTTAGGTAGGTGTGTGAGTGGATTAGCTCAGACGTCGAATCCGTTTCGCCTGAGTGCCTCTGCCAGCTCCCCGTCAGGGTCAGCCGCAAACTCAACCAACGATGACTCAGGCCTTGTTGTCGTATATAATTCAGAGTCAATATTGTCTGGGATTTCGTTCGTGTGCGTCTTATCTACGACTGCAACTGATATTTTTGGTCTCGTGTCCGCGTCTGTTGACTCACTCATTAACTGATTGTGCGAGGAAACGATGTTTGGCTTTTACCATTCGAGTATCAAATTTTCTCTTGGAGGACGAGTGACCCGTCCTCACCGTATCTTACGAGCCCGATCTGTTGGAGCCATTTAATACCAGACGTGGCTGTCTCCTCACCAACTCTCGATTCGACTGTCCGTTCGGGAACTCCTTCGTACAGGTCGTCATCGTATTCGGTTTCCGCAAGTAGTCGAATACACTGAGCGACCCGTTCACCGTCCACGGTTCGCGAGTGCAAACGTTCGATTTCATCTTGGATGTCGAACGAGTACCCTTGCTCTTTGAGGCGGGCGAGTTTGTGTTTCATGGCACCGACGAACTCGTCTCGACCAATAAGCGACAACTGGGTGTGCACCTCTTGGACGATTAACTCCTCATCGATCCCTGCTTGTGCGAGTACAACCATGTCGTCGACGTCATCGTCTCTGTTCGCGACCGATTTGAAGAGGAAGATATCGTCGAGCGACACCATCCGGACAGTCAACGGTCCGTCTTCGAAGAGGTGCTGGCTTCGGGCCTCCATGTCGTCACTCAGCATGAGTACGCCGGCGACTTGTCTGTGGAAGACGTCGAATCGACGCTTACCGTTCTCGAGGATGAACGCCGCATCAAGTTCGTCATACTCTTGTTCGAGATCTTCTGGCGGTTCATATCCCGCTGCGGTGAGTGCTGCCCAAAGCTGCTTGAGTTCGTACTCTTCTCTAACAATGAGGTCGATATCTTTTGTCGCGTTCTTGAGCTCTTGGAGTGTAAGAGCGCCTCCCCCAATGAGGTAAACCGTGATCGGTTCGTTGATTAGGTCCGCGAGTTCGTGAAACTGTTCTCGAATCGCCGTGTATTCCAATGTCGATTCGCGGGTCATATCTCTACCTCGTAGTCACGAGCGAGCGATTCCATTTCAGACCAGGGTGGGGTTTGCGCTGAGGACTGTTCGCCTTCTGTTCGTAGGTACGTCAAGAGAGGTGAAATGATGTTTTCGACTCCGTAGGATGTTGCGACTTCGCGAACGTCTTCGTGGGATGTGTTGGTCGCGGTAATGAGAAGCATAGCGTACTTTCGGTGGCGAGCGTCGTTCTCGATGAGGAGTAGGTGACAGACCAAGTCGGCCGGTGAGAGTGACTCTCGACTTTCTGAGTAGAAGTAATAGTTCCCCGAGCGCGTGAAGAACTGCAGACCGTATTCGCTGAATGCATCGAGTCCTGTCAGCAGGTACTGACTGTCGTTAACAACCTCGTCTGTTCGCACAATGAACTCGTCATAAGATTCCCACAGAAGTGTTCCACCTCCGATGTCGGTCTGGATTTGCATACGGTGGTGTTGGTGCCGGAGTTCCACAGCGAACTTGTGAAGTCCTGAGAATTGTTCGGTGAGGCGGTATCTAGTTCCTTGCTTAAGAGCTATTGCCCGGTTTGTAAGCGTCTTGAGCGTCCGATAGACAGTTGCTCGTGACACATCGGTTCGTTGGGCAAGCTCGGCTGCCGACACCGTTTCATCGGCGTGGAGATAATAGAGGACGCGAAGCATCGACGACGTCAGCAATTCCGGGAAGTCAACGTGGGAGTTGGTTGCCGTGAGGTCCTGATACACCTCGAGGCACTTCGCAGACGTAGGGTGTATTATCGTCTCGTTGCCCATCCGTTCGCGGGTGACCAATCCCAATTTTTCGAGATGTATCACAGCGTTCGTGATGGTCCCCGGCTCGTACCCGAGTTCAGCGGCAAGTGCTCGGCGCTTTTTAGGGGAACCCAGTGTCGCCATGATTCGCAACTCATTCTCCTCTAGCATGGTGTCTCAAATTGGATGTACTTGTAATAAAGCACTACATCAGATATGAGACTTTTGGTGATGGTTGTTGAGAAATTTGATTGTTCTCTGCCGTAGAGAGCACACTGTGTTCAAGGACAATATTGTGGCTCTGGAATTGCGTCCGACAAAGACATTGAGCGTTTCCAGATAGCCTCGCTTAGGTGGAAAAGTGAGGGTGTGGTTTTTGACGACTAATTCGAAGCTATTCTACAGGGAAGGATTGTTTTTTCAGGTCAGTGTTCTCGTTCTACTTCCGACTCTCAACTACTCTCCGAGGAATAGAGTTATTGTTGGTTCGTTCAGACAAGAATGAATCATGACTGACTTATCCGATTTCGGTGGAGGTGTATCCTCTGATAACCCAAATGCAGAATCCGAGTCGTAGCGATCTACCATGCTGTCATATACTTGAACATGCTGGGCTTGTAGCTCCGATTGGTGACGAGGAAGATCCAGAGTTATTCGAAATAACAGATTGGGGTGAGTTGTATCTCGCTGGAGAAGTGAATGCAAGTCTGATACAGCCACTTCCTCAAACTCGTCCCCTTGATAAGGGACGTCCAATCTGGTGGTCGAAAACAATACGAAATCGAATAGACACTATTTAATGAATTGTCGCAATACTAACTAGTGGTTCTTATGACCAGTGAACGCGTTCAACTTAGGCTCAAAAGCAAATATCTACGTCGATACTAACGACGACGGCGTCACCGTCCGCTTCGGCAGTGACACACTCGGGTTCAACACCACCTCTACCGGGTTCTCAGTCACTAATGACTGGAACAACCGTCACTTCACACTCGGATTCGATGAGAATTCCATCCTTTATCACGTAACCAGAGAAGACATCGACGACAGGAGAAGCGGGAATGGGAATCTCCCTCCAGAGGAATTCGTCGCTGAGATCTACGGATACATTCGATCCTTAGCTCCCCCTGTCCCTGTTGATCAGATTCCCTTTGAGATCGTTGGGAAAGTCAAAATGGATGCGGTGAGAGAGTATCTGTTCGACCGCGGTGTTATTCGAGACACTAGTGCTGGGTTACGAGTGAATGGACAGAAGAGAGTTGAGTTGGTCGAAAAGTGGAATTCAGACCTCTCGGAGCGAGGTAAGTTCTATCAACAAGTCCTTGAGCCGGTAAAATTCGAGGATGCGAAGAAAGACAACAGTGGGGAGAATATCTATGCGTATCCGAAAGTGGATCGGGTGTATGTTCTTTTCTTTTTCCCCGACAAGTATGTTGGAGTAACTACTCTCCAGGACTTAGTTGGCTTCGCCTCCATAGCCGGTGGCTCACAGATATTTGACCACTTGCTTCGATCTATAAGCGACCAGTGAGTATACTGAAGACCCGGACGAGGAACCATTCTCTGAATAGAGGTGGATAACCTGACCTCACCGAATAGAATTTGGAGCAGCCAATACGTTTCATTACTCGACTGCACTGATGGTAAACGAACATTACGTCCAGAGATCCTATCTGCGATTATTCTCCCCTGCCAATGAGAGCGTGATATCCAGATATTCGTTAGTAGAGAAGCATGGTGGAGGTGACTACTACGACCCCATAGATAGGTTCTCCGTGGAGAACGCAGCCTCCACAGAGAACTACGCTGATGGTTTGTTTGAGAGTAACGAGACTACTCGAGCAGAAAAGGCGATGGTGGAATCCCTGAGGAAAATAGATAATGGAAGCGATCTCTCAGAAGAAGACATCGCTAATATCTCTCAGTTTATCGTTTTTCAAAGAGACCGGTCTCCTAAAGCCAAGACGTTCCACAGATTGAGACATGAGATTTTCCAAGCCGCAGGGGTTCCGGTTGAAGCGGATTGGGAATCGATCATAGAAATCGATTCACAGGAACGCTACGAAGGCTTCCAATTCATGGGGTGGAGGGTTATAGAGAATAAGACTGATCTCTCTTTCTTCACTTCCGATAGTCCTGTTGTTATGTATCAGGATGAGCACCCAGATAAAACCGTATTTGATGAACTCCAGTTCACAGGAAAGGAAGTCTTCTGTCCGATTAGTACTGACAAGTTGTTACTCTTATTAGATCCAAATACGTTCAACATTGAACCTCAATTCCCTTCGACCGAAATATCTCGCCTTGAGTTAAACGATACACAGGAGGTTTGGAAGTACAATTTTCTTCAGGGAATTAATGCCTTCCATGAGATATTTGGTCCGGTTGGATATGGAGAAAAATTAGAGTCAATGATTGAAACCCTGTGCGAACGCTTCCCCGATGACGATTATATCCGAGGTAACCGGTGGGATACAGATAGAATACTAGATGCTCAGAGATATGGGTTCAGGGAAGCAACTGACCGTCCAGATCAGCTTACGATCCCTCCAGAAGAGAGAGAGGTGATCACAGCCAGTAAAAAAGTAGCAGATGCTCCTTGGATGTACAAGCACAAGATTTCGCTTATCAGCCAACTGCGTCGCGAAGAACCGGTAGATAACTACTGGTGAAAGTAACAAGACCAATACCCGCAAACTCCTTGCTGGTCTTCTAGTAGGTAACTGAGACTCACTACATTCGTTTCTCTGTGCTCATCTCTCCCCAACGAGCCCTTGCAGAAGTTCGGTCTCGTGCAGGGGCTTCATCGCCCCATCCTCCGGCACCGGTCAAACGACGTAGACGCCTTTACCGAGTCGTTGGACGTGCATGTTCTAGTCCTCACGTTTGTCCTCGTCTGCAGCGATGACGCCGTCGAGGACGAGATCGTCACGGTCGAGTGCAACGAGCGGAGTACCGTCGTGGTTTCGGAGCTTTCGGAATACCATTGCTGACACCCCATCGGCCACCCAATCCTACTTAGTTCTATCTCCAATGTGACTCGTTACGAATACAGGCTGTGGTCGGTCTCGAACGTCAAACCAACAGACAGCGTACACTGCGAGAATCCACCACCACCAGACACCTCCCGTGGTCGCATACTTACTAACACAGTGGTGTGGGTTGGCGGGGTCCCGGTGGTGACCGATCTCCGGGGGAAGTCTCGATCTTGGGTGTTGGGTCGCTCAAGGGGCTTCGAGATAGGCGTGGGTCAAAAAATGAAAACTCAGAGCATATTTCGAATCCAGAATAGATATGCGAGGACGCAAATCACGGAAGCAAACCCAATGGCACCCCACCCAAACGTTGCAGTCTGTATGGTTAGTCCACCAACATCGTAAACTCGAGCCAACTCTCCACGTTCACGTAACACAAGAACACCAACGCCGATTCCTGCGATTATCAGGTATCTAGATAGGTCTCCGACATTAACACTCATGATATAAATAATTATACCTATCGTGATAAGTTTGAGGGAATATCTTGACTGTGGCAATGCACCGTTGTCACCCAATTTGAATACAAAGGAATGCCATTCCGGGTGCGTCACGTGGAGCTACGGAGAGTTATTTTTGAAAGCTGCGACGTAATCACACTATGGGACGGTTTGGCGGTGTCTCGGTACCGCTAAGGCTTGTGGGTCTACTTCGAAACCCACTTTCGAAGTGACATTTCAACACCTAACCCGTCACCAGATTAAATATCAAACCTATCCCGTACACCGTAAGAAGAGCATACAGAAGTGCTAGGAGTGCAGCAATAGTCTTCTCAACTGTTGTTTGCTCGTAATATTGGACTTCATCTGTGTTTCGAGTAATGTCCCACAGAACCTCGAGAAGCATCTGAATACGAGGGAATCGATTTCTCTTTTGTTCGCTCACTCCGGTTGGTCCAATTTTGTCCCACTCTTCCTTGTACACCGGATACGCGAGTTCGGACTCCATATTGTGGAGGATCTCGTACTTTGCTTGATTCAATCGACGGTGGGAGTCCACAGTCTGATACCAAAGTCCACAAAGACAAACTCCAAGGAGACCAACTGTAACCAATCCAACCTGTTGAGCACGAGAAAGTGGACCTTGGGCAATAAACGTAATTACAACCAGAATGCCCGACAGGAGTGAAACATAAAACCGATTTGTGCTAAGCCTTCGGTCGGACACTGCCATTGCACTTCCTGCGTAGTGCGTATATTGATCAATGAGAGTCTCGTCACGATCGAGGTTAGTGGAGTTGTCTGATTCATTATTTGAACCAGTAGGAAGATTTCCCTCGTTCCTATCCTCCTTAGCCATGTTTCGCAATTGCGTTCACAATCGACTTTTGCCTCCATCCAACGATATCAACTGCTGCTTCCTGCACCGACGCTGGGATTCGCTGATTCCCATTCGGTCTTACACCGATAATGGGCTTATCAAAGTGTTCTGCCATCTCGATTTCTTCTTCGATCCATTCGCTATGCGAAACATACATCCCTGCGATGACGATGATAACGTTCGCTTGTCGAACCTGCTGGTAGAGTTTCTGACGAAGGTCGTTTCTATCTTCGAATTCTAGGGGATCGTCTTCTGGGATGCTGAAGTTATGCCATTCAAGTCGGTCATCGTCATCAAGGAACTCTTGGATACGCTCGAAGTGTTCGGAGTATTTCCACGAATGACTCACAAACAGCCTATATGCCCGATTTTCTAAGGGTAGGCGTGGTTGTGTGCGTGATTTAGCCTTGTCTGAAGTCGAAGCAGATGATGCCAGACTACCAAGTCCTTGTATCCCCTTGTATGAGAGATACCCCGCTACAACGGCAGCGACAATCAACTCAGGAGAGTCGTGCAACAGATACCTGACGGGGTCCTCATGGGGGTCGTGCTCAAATTCTCCTTCTTTCCACTCTGCGTACCCGGAGAGGAGACTTTTCCCGAGATTGAGGTAATCTGGGTTCTGTTTGTTGGTAGTCGGTACAGGAACGGTATTTGCGTTAGTTGGAAGACCTCCGTCGGTTGTATCCGTGAACAAATCAGCAAACTGGTCGTCATTGTTTGCATTAACAAGAGAGTTCACGTCGAGGCTCCCGTTGGACCTTTCAGCCTCAACTGTTGGGATACTGGTGACGTGGTCTTTTTCGTTCGGCGTCACAATCACATTACGGGATTTGGATTTATAAAGCCATGGGAGCATGTCACAGTGTTTGGGTGCCACTCTTTCCAATAATGCCACGGGTACATTCAAATCCACATTTCTGCTGCATCAACTAGAAGCTAAAGCTCTGATTCAGTTGGCAATATGGACAGAGCTTCCAGAGTAGTTGATGGAAGTGAGAAGATCGAGCGCACCACCTCAGCAAGTTCAAACCATACTGGGAGGCTGAATCCCATCCAATCCATAATCTGTAGAAACATATACGCGGCAAGCAACGGCGGTGTTCAGATAAGGATTGAAAGGTGAGGCAAAGCGTTTTCCGAGTGCTCTATGCCCGAAAACGCTCGCCTCGGCGGTAATCTCGACCAGATCGAGTTAGAGTTTGTGGAACGAGAAGCGACACCGCAACTGCTGATGAAGCTCAGTATTCAACCCCATCTCGCTGGGTTGTCGCTTTCGAATACTGTTTCTGTTCTTGAGGTATTCGGTGTCGAACGGGCTCGTTCCACGGTTCATAACTGGGTGCACAAGGCCGATCTACAGCCCGACGATGGTCGAAGCCCGAATCACGTTGCGGTTGACGAAACCGTGATTCGACTCAATGATGAGCAGTACTGGCTGTACGCGGCTGTCGATCCAGAAACAAATGAATTACTCCATACAACACTTGAACCAACGAGAACCAAGGTTCTCGCTCATTCGTTCTTCGGCGAACTCCGCGAGAAACACGACGTCGACGACGCCGTGTTTCTCGTCGATGGCGCGAAACCACTGCAAGACGCCTGCATTCGACACGGACTGCGATTCCGCTATGAGAAACACGGGAATCGAAACAGTGTCGAACGTGTCTTTCGTGAGATAAAACGTAGAACATCCTCGTTCTCAAACTGTTTCAGCAACGCCGAAGCAGACACAGCCGACGATTGGCTCAGATCGTTCGCCTTCGCATGGAATCAGCTTATCTGAACACTACCGTTTGCCGAACCCCTGTATTAATCAATGTAGAACAACGGGTAAGGAGTAACAGATGAGCCAAGCCACGCTCGGGTCTGCTCCCTATCTAAATTCGAACCTTTTCTCGGGGTATTATCTCGACGAGCGCGTCGCGGATCGTGACGCGTGGGACTGTGACGAGGAGGCAGAAGCGGTATTTGAGGAGTTGCGGACGTTGTGGAGAAACGAGAAAACGCTTGTTGAGGGGTACAACGAAGACACACTTCTCGGCTCGTGGATTGATCAGATGCTTGACGTACTCGGATTCGACACAATTCAGGAAACCTCACTCCCGAACTCAGGTGGATTCATTGACCGCGTGTTGTACGACTCGCCGGAAGACCGCCGAGACGCGATGGCGATGAAGCAAGACGGTATGCTATCGGGAACGTTTGGGCGGGCATCAGCGCTCCTTGAGGCGAAACAATGGGATGCAGGCTTCAACAAGACGTTCAGTGAACAGCGACAGTACCGCGACGCTTCCCACCAAGTGAAGTACTATCTCGAACGGACACCGGACTCGCTCAAGTGGGGAATCCTCACGAACGGTCGTAAGTGGCGTCTGTACGGAATCAAAGACTACGAGACACAGACGTATTACGAGGTCGACCTCCCAGAGCTATTGGAGTCTGGAAGCGTAGAGGCGTTCAAATACTTTTACGTCTTCTTCCGACCGGATGCGTTCCGCGAGGTGGCGGGTACATCGTTCCTTGATACCGTCTGGAATGAATCTGAGACTGCTGCGCAGGAACTCGGTGAAGACCTCCAAGACAACGTTTTTACTGCACTCCGGGTGCTTGGCGAAGGTTTCGTTGAGACGAACAACCTTGGGATTGGACCCGAAGACGATGACAAACGCAAGGAACTGAAAGAGCAGTCCCTGGTGTTACTGTATCGGCTCATGTTCGTACTCTACGCCGAGTCACGGGGACTGATCAGTCCGAACGAGCCGGGAAAACGATCGGAGTTCGAGGAGAACTTCAGTCTCGACGAACTCCGGCGAGAGATACACGATGAGATCACGTCCGGGGGATCATTCGATGACTTCAGCGAACTTTCCACGTCCATGTGGGGCCGGTTAGAGGACCTTTTCCGGCTTGTCGACGCGGGTGAGGAGTCACTCGGAATCCCACCGTACAACGGAGGGTTATTTGAGCGAGAGTCTCACGAGTTCCTCGCCGAGCACGAAGTGGCCAACCGTTACATCGCTGAAGTCGTCTACCGCCTGGGAACAACACATGCCGAGGATGGTAGCGGCTTCGTACTTGCAGACTACGCCGATCTTGATACCCGCCACCTCGGCACTATTTACGAAGGCCTACTTGAACATGAATTTCGAATCGCACCAGAACAGTTTGCCGCCGTTACTGAGGGTGGCGGACAAGTGTGGAAACCCGCGACAAAAGTGAGTGTCGCGGATGCCATTGAAACAGTCGAAGAAGGGGAGTTGTACGTTGTCAACGACAACGGGGAAAGGAAGGCTACGGGTTCGTACTACACACCCGACTATGTCGTGACGTATATCGTTGAGGAGACAATCGATCCGCTGGTCGGAGAAATTGAGAAGGGACTTGACGAGCGTGGACTTGAACCAGGCACTCAGGAGTATGTGTTCCGTTTCGCCGACGAAATCCTCGATTTATCTGTGCTCGACCCCGCGATGGGGTCCGGTCATTTCCTCACGAAGGCTACGGGCTACCTCGCTGAACGCATCATGGAGTTGGGTCGTGAGGTTGAGGAGACTGCTGGCGTGCTCAACGAGCAGGACATTAGGCGGCGTGTCTCACGGGAGTGCATCTATGGTGTAGATATTAACGGGATGGCCGTTGAGTTGGCAAAGCTTTCCATGTGGCTGGAGACGCTCGCTGAGGAGAAACCGCTCGCATTCTTAGACCACCACCTAAAAGATGGGAACTCGCTTGTCGGTTCCGACATTACCGAGGTTCTCTCTGAGGACAATCCCGAGGAAGACGACGGACAGATAACACTGTTTCAGGCGGTTGCTCGGGCTCGCCAGCGGACACTTGAGCACGTGATGGACCGAATGTCAGAGTTGTTAGCCATCGACAACGAGGTGTACGAGGACATCAAGTCGATGGAAGAACTGTACGCCGAAATCCGTGAGGATCCTTTGTACGGACGACTCTTTGAGTTAGCAAATGTGCACACTGCAGAGCTCTTTGGGTTGGAAGTGCCCGACGGCGTCTACGAGAAGATGGCCAATGCGATCGAGGACGAAGACGATTGGTCCGAGATACGTGGCGAAGATTGGTATCAGACAGCACAGGCGATGGCGGACGAAGAGAACTTCTTCCACTGGGAACTTGAATACCCAGAGATTTTCTTCGGGGCCGAAGGGGAGAAACGAGAAGATGCAGGATTCGACGCAGTAATCGGGAATCCACCATATGTGCGCCAAGAACAATTGACGAGAAACAAGCCGTTTTTCAAGAGCAAGTACGAGTCGTACGACAGCTCAGCCGATCTATACACTTATTTCCTCGAAAAGTTCTGCAAGATGGTCAGTCCTGGCGGTGATCTGGGATATGTTGTGTCAAATAAGTTCTTGCATGCAGAGTATGGGTCGGGGCTTCGCGATTTCTTGTCGTCTGAGGTTGAACTCCGAACTGCCATCGATTTCCACTCATTACCCGTGTTTGGAAGAGACGTTTCCGCGTATCCGTTGATATTCATTGCAGAGAAGAGGGGGTCTGATGAGAATGTTACGCTCGCTCGCCCGACCGATCTTGACTTCCAAAGCGTCAGGGATATGGTCTCAAATATCGGCTACGAGATCCCAAAAGACGAATTCATTGATTCCGGATGGAGAATTCAATCCGCAGAGGTCACCGAGATTCTGGACCGAATAAGTGAAAGATCCGATAAATTGACTGAATATCTTGATGTCGACCTACGGAGAGGCTTACTCACCGGGTTGAATGATGCATTCATATTCTCCGGAGAGCTCGGGGAGACATTCTCTGACGAATTACCACACATTCGAAACCTGCTAAAAGGAAGTGATGTCCACCGATACCACACGGAATATCAGGATCGACATATTATTGCAATTCCATCCGGGTGGACAAAATCTACAGCCGGTGTTGATACAGAGGAGGCCGCTTGGCAATGGTTCTGCGAGGAATTCCCAGAGGTAGCCAACCATCTTTCTCAATTTGAGTCAGATGCACGTGATCGACATGACCGAGGAGAGTGTTGGTGGGAACTCAGACCATGCGACTATTATGATGAATTAGAGGAGACCAAGATCGTATACCCCGTCATTGCTGACGGTCCAAATTTCACAATGGATACGGATGGTTACTACATCAATGACAAGTTGTATTCAATCCCGCAAGAAGACTATGCGCTTCTCTCAATTCTCAATTCTAACCTCACACGGTTTTGGGTTAAAGCGGAGCTCTCTGGGCTCAGAGGTGGGTATCAAGAGTTCAGAGCAGTACACGTCGAACAAGTGCCGGTCAGTAAAGGCATTTCAGACAATGAGGAGTTAGCGGACCTATCAAGGGAAGCAATCAGTCTCCGGAACCAACGTTCGGCTCTCAACACATCTCTCCTTGATCACCTTGGGAGCTACAATGATGGCCCAACGCTCGCAGAGGTAGGACTAACACAACCACCACAGAACGCTGCCGATTCAGTGCTTCAAGAGACAGCTGAACAGAAGCCAAATATCCGGGTTGGGCACGCTGAGGTCGTTCGTGAATCTAATTCAACTGTGGAAGTCCGACTTACTGCGCGGTACAAACCTGACGAAGATAGTTCTCACGAGACCGATCGCTGGGGTTACACAGAGACCGACTCACTCTCTGCTCTCCGAATTACGGACCTCACCGAGAACGAGGTAAAACTCATTGAAACGTTCGTACCCCTTGCTGTCGACAAAGCGGGTGGTTTTGCGAACTTCCGCGAGACAGCGACGAAGACGAATTCTTTGGTGGACCGCCTGAAAGACCTGACTCTACCCCAAGTTGAGGACGTACGTGACGGTCTTGAGAACTACTTGGAAACTATGAATCGTGCTGAGAAACTGGAAGAGAAAATTGAGCAGACGGACACCCTCATCGACGAGATCGTTTATGAACTGTACGGGCTGACCGAAGAAGACATTGAGATAATTGAGGAAGCAGTTGCTTAATGAAGCGCAGATAACCTACACCAACATACGATTCAATTTTGGATTTTCTCGAGGACTCCAAAGTTCAAGTGCCTACTACCCCTCTTTCTTTTTTAAGCAGGTAGTCACCAAGTGACCGAAATCGCAAACTCCATGCAAAGGTGTGGTTAACGCCCGATCAAGTCGACGCGCTTCGCACCGCGTGTTACGACGGCGGTGCGTCGTACCTCCAACAGCGAAACGAGACGATCATCGCGTTGACCTACGACACCGGGCTTCGTGTCGGAGAGCTGGTCGACGTCGATGTCGAGATGCTGCGAGAGGGTAACAGCGAGCTGTATGTACCGGACCACATTCAGAAGGACTACCCGAACGACGGTAGCCCCGAGCCGGTGGCGATGGAGCTGTCGACTGACGTGACTCGACTCGTCTCCTCGTACCTGAACAACCGCTGGAAAGAGTCTCCGGCTCTGTTCTCTGGACGGTCGTCTGACCGTATCAGCACGCAGAGTGTCCGAAACATGCTTCACAAAGTTGCTGAGACGGACGAGGTTCGTCCGTATCGGCTCAACGGGTCCCGAGGTTAGGAGACGTGACGCCACACGCGCTCCGTCATAGCGTCGCCTATCGGATGGTGAACGCCGAGGATGGGAACATGCTGTACGACGTCCGGCATCGGTCGATTCAGACGATAGAGCGGGTCTACGACCACCTAATCAAGGTGTGAACCAGGCGTATAAACCAATCCGAAGCGTGTGAAGTCCGTATTCAGGCTCTGTTCATTTGTGATACGATATCCGCACGTTCGTCGATAGCCTCCATCGCCCTTCCTCCGGCTGAATACGAAACCCCACCAATGAGGAGATTCAATAGCCAGACCTCTCATTAGCCATCCATGTCAGACATTTCTATCGATGATCTCAAGTCCGTGCTCGGGGCCTTTCTCAAGGACCGGACTGTGTACACTGCCAAGATCTCAAGCGGGATATGGCAGGATATGCGG
This sequence comes from Haloferax chudinovii, assembly GCF_042663345.1. Classification (NCBI taxonomy): domain Archaea; kingdom Methanobacteriati; phylum Methanobacteriota; class Halobacteria; order Halobacteriales; family Haloferacaceae; genus Haloferax; species Haloferax chudinovii. The sequence continues at coordinate 81,557 of NZ_JBHTAB010000008.1, read as the reverse complement.
GATAACCACGTGTTGAAGACTCCGGATTCGGTACACGAGAGTCTGGATACCGATGCAGTGAGTGTCTGGGAAGCCTGCGAAGCAGGTGACGTCGTCATCGCCTATGAACAAAACGGAGACACACCGTATTTTTATGGTATTGGTGTAGTTGCAAATACTCCGTTGTCGACCTTCAGTCTTGAATGGCCACGGAAACCCGAGGACATGGACCGCGATTACAAGACAGTCTACTGGGTCACGATTGCCGGAAATGGGGAGCGGTTCGATGCCAAACCAATCGACAGCCCCCCATCGGAGGAATTCGCCATCGTTGAGCATGGGTATCTTTGGAAGGTGATGGATGCAGCAAGCGCGGAGTCAATGCCTCCCTCAACTGAGGAACTCCTGCATCGACTCGTGGCCGCGGACCGGCTTCGAGACGTGGACACACTTCTCGACGAACACCTTCCTGACACATGGAATGATGCCGAGAAAAAAGGGCATCAAATCCGAGCCGTCGTGCTTGAGGCCCTCTTGGACAGAGGCTCAAAGAACTCTATCCAATCAGATCGTCAATTCGCACAGGGGATAATCGCACATCGAGAAGAGGTTACTGAAGGAACGATCGGTGATTCGTGTGGACGTCGGCTGTTTGAGGACGTTGACGGCGTCGATGAGTTCCTCGAAAACGGCTTCGACCCGGCCCTATCGAGAATCGAGGATAACGCTCGAAGCTTCAGTGAAATCATCGAGAATCGCCACGGCGGTACAATGTCTGAACCGGACGATTCGAACTACTTTATACTCCGTACTGGGACCGATTTGAACCCAGAGACACCGACATCAGAGTATGTTTTCGAAGGTGAATCATATGGAGGAGAGGAACTCCGGGCGGCCGCAAACGGTGGAAAATTTATTTATCTTGAGGATGGTCGGTGCTACGCAGTTGGCGAGTTGGGTTCAGTGAAGGTGGATGCAGATGAAGGAGTCGATAATGGAAATTCTGTCGTCCGAATCGACGAGTACCAGGAGATCGATCCAGTCCGACTTGATGCTGTGCGTGACCATCTCACAATCTTGATACCAACTGAGGAGCCAATCATCGAAATCGAGGAAGCAGACTACGAACTCATCCGGTATGGAGAGGTTTGGCGAAAGCGCATTTTGAGCCTACTTGAGAAAGAATCCCACCAAGCAGCACTCTACCGACAGTCATTGGCGCATCTCGTAGCAGGTAAGAACCTCCTGTTCTATGGCCCACCAGGAACAGGCAAGACCAGGGCAGCAAAGCTGTTGACCAACGCAGTCTGCGCTGACTATCGGCTTGTGACGGCGAACGCTGAATGGTCGAACCACCAAGTTGTTGGAGGGTACCGCCCGGCGGGGAAAGGCTGGGATACAGAGGCAGGGTTTCTGACTAAGACAGCTATTGACTGTCGGCGGTCGATCGATCAGGTGGGTGAGCCAACCTGGTTGCTCATCGATGAGATCAATCGGGCTAACCTGGATCAGGCTTTCGGAGAGGTGTTTACCCTTCTTGATATCGACTATCGTGAGCAGGTCCCGCTCTCCTTTGCCGACACGGATGAACCGGTCCCCCTGGCGTTTCGGATTATCGGGACAATGAACACCTACGACCAAGCCCAGTTGTTCTCTCTGGGGTATGCCTTCCGGCGACGGTTCGCGTTCGTGCACGTTCCTTCGCTGCTTGAGTCACAGGACCTGCCAGAAACAACCACAAACAATTATCTGTCCGATGCGAAGAAGGAGCTGTCCAAGGAAAGCGAGTACGTCGTGGAACTGCTTGCTGATACCATCCCCGGGGATTTCCAAGTGACTGCCGACGAGGGAACGAGTGCAGCAGATACAGGCGTGGTTTTCGCGGAACTTGCGAACGACCCAGCAGAGAAGCTCGCAGACCTCCGAAATAACGAGGAACTCTGCACCGACGAGTTTGATTTGTTGGAGACTCTGACGTATTTCGCACAGATCGCCACTGAAAACGATGTCATCGACATTGGGCAAGCACTATTGCTTGATGCCGCTCGTTTTATCCTCGCCCATGAGCTGCTGTTTGCGGGAGAGACGACGAGAGAAACACTTGATCAGGCAGTTGTTTCCTATCTTGTCCCACAGTTTGAGCAGTTCATGTCTGAACTCCGCCGAGCGGAAACCATAGGTAACAGCAATGCTGTCGAACGTTTCGAGAACGTAATCGCGGTTGCTGAGGAACTGCAACTCCCCCGAACAGCTAAGATCCTTTCTGAGGCCAAAGAGACCAAACAGGTTCTGGAGTCGTAACATGCCGCTTGGAACATATGAGCGGGCAAGCCGAACGGAGTTAGGTCTCTCGCCCGAAGAATGGGATGAGTTGCAGACATACTTGTTAGACGTGCAATCGGCTTTCGAAGAAGAACAAGCCAACCTGCCTGCTGTCGAACGAGTCGAAGAAGAACCTCCAGAGATTGTCGATGGGAAGTTTTGCCCGTATGGTTGGGTGGGCCACTACCCTGGCGATATTATTGTCACCTCTGATCGGCTTGAGCGTGGTGAGGAACGGACAATGCTGCGCGATATTCAGTCCTGGGTCGAAACCATCGGTAGCCGTTCGTTTGAGGCTGCCTTTCCCGTAACGCCCGATCTCCTTCTTGATCGGCGAGCGCAGTTGGCGGCCTACAGTAAGGTGTTGATCGATTTGACTGAAATCGTCCGTTCGAACCGCCTTCCGGTTGCAGTAACACGCAAGCAGTCTCGAGGGATGGTTCCCGATGGGCGACCACTGATGGCTCAATCCATGCAGCTGGCAGCAGAGGGTTCACAAGAAATCGTTACAGAGTCCGTCAATTTTTCTTTTGAGACACTTACAAACTACTTATTGGTCCGGTTTCACGCCGACTTAGCCGGGCAGATGCGTCCGTTGGTTGAGTCCTATGCGTACTATGAGCGGGGGTTCGGCAGCCAGCTTCAGTATCACGAGACGTTTCTGGACGAGCAGCTACCGAAACGGTTGATTGGGTCGGCACTGGAGACGAATTTTTCCGATCCCAAAATATTGGCTCAGATAAGGCGGGAAGCCACCGGAGATATCGCTGAGATCGTTGATCTATGGGAAGCGTTCCAACATGGGCAGAGCCTCTCCTTGCGGCTAAGTAAAAACCTCAATACGGCAGTCAAGCCTATGAGCAAGGTCTATGAGTTATGGTGCCTCGGATTGCTCATAGACATTCTGACGGAGATTTGTGGTCAACCACCAGAGGTTGACACCATTCAGGGGAGTTATTCGTTCGGAAACAACGTGACGCTGTACTACAATCGCAGCCTGAGTCGCCACAGCAACTACCTCAAGCCGGCCTTTGGTGTTGGTGCCCGACAATCACCCGATTTCGCGCTGGAAATCGATCGGAAGCTCGTCTGGATTGGTGATGCGAAGTTCAAGCCTTGGGGGAAACTCAACTTGAGCGACTACAGACGGTTTTTGACCTACGTTCTGGACTTCTTATCCCCTGGCGATACTGGGTCGATTCTCTATGTGGATTCGGTGAAAACCCACCGCGAGCAAATTGTTCGGGATTTTCAGATCGATCATCACTCAGTGCGTCCAAACCGAACAGAGCAGGCCAGGGCGAAGCTTCTGGAGATGTTGAATGAAAGGCTCGAATCGGCAAGAGAAGCGTAGACCGAGAATACGCCTACGCCTGATTAAGGCGTGACATCAGTCAGCAATCGCGCGACAAACCAAGAGACGCTATTCGGTCCGATACTGACCGAATATTTTCCCGTCCTCGAAGAAGTAGTCGTGGAAGAATTCGAGTTCTGAAGCGAACGACTCGACCGTCTCTCTTGGCGTTTCCTCCTCGGATGAGAACCGACCAATCATCACACGCTTTCCGTTTTTCGTCCCTATTTTCTCCTCGACAAAGTCGCTGATTTCAGCACGCGTTGTGAGGTCTTTAGGGGGGAAGTCGTAGTGGCAGTGGCTGTTCCGGGAAATCCGTAAGAACATGTCATTCTCTAACACGGAGTCAACGATCTCTTCCTGGTTGGCTTCAATGACATCCTTAGACCATCCATCGTACATGGGGTTGAGGTCAAGAAATACCCCAACCTCATCATCGTGGTAGTTCCCGTATAGGCTCACATGAGCACTCTTTCCGTAGTTGTTGACGGGTACACCGGCGTCGGTCGTAAACGGAACAAACAGGGCCACAGCAGCGGGCTGATGATATGGTTCTTCTAAGTTAGACGAGGACGTATTCTTGCTCGCAAACGACGGCAGATTCTGACCACTTCCCCGATTGAGATACAGCGGCCCGGAATGAAGCACCGTCTCAAGATCGTACATCAGATGTTTGAATTGCTGTAGCCACTCGAGATACACCGCGCTATCGAGCGCAGGTTCCGGAAAGCCCTCGAACTGCAGTGTGTAGCCTGTGTCGTCGAATAAGTCGTTCACCATGTGTCTAATTGGCTCGTATCCGTCACTCAGTTCTTCTTCAAATTGAAGCGCGATTCTATGCCATGAGGACCAGAGCACGGTGTGCTCGGTCTCTTTGTCAACTCGCTCGATTACGCCGGGACGGTTGGTGTCCTCGGTCACAGCAAGAAGGACGACGTCACGACCTTCTGCATTTTGCTCAAGCACCCGAAGCTCCCTATCCAGCTGGTTCTTTGTGAGGTCGTCGTCTCGCTTAGACTCGATTCCAACGATAGTGGTTCGGTCTATGAACGCGATGTCGATTTGGCAGTCACTCACATCCTCGTCGATCGTCTCGTCAAGCTCCGAGTAGTCTTGGAGAGCGACCAGTCTCGTTTCATCATCAAGTGTAACCCGTTGATGAACCACTTCAATTAGATCAGAACCCGTCGCGAGCGAGTATCCCAGCAGTGCCCCAAATTGGTAATTGAAAGGAACCTCTTTGGAGGCAATCTTGCTGAAGATACTCGAACGGAGATCAACCATAGTTTATACGATATGACACCGGTGTGAAATAGTTGTGGCCAACCTGGAGAGCCAATTGTTCCACTTTGTAGAACATTTCCCTTGTCGCCACAACGAGCGCTCGGGGAGGGAGGGGTGCGTCCAGTGTAACGAGACGCACGGAAGTAACCCAGAAAATCACCCCTCAGAGAGGGGGGTGCGTCCAGTGTACTCAGCTGAGCGTCTAAGTCGCCAACAGTTCAAAAGAACCCCCTCCAATTTAATTCTCTACCCAATACGGTTCCGGTTGAATAGGCCGCTACTTAGTACTTTCCACGGGAATAGGCAGCGACTGTACTCTCATCGATTTTCGAGAGTGTACACTGGACGCACCCCCCTCTCCCTCCTATATGAGAATGAACTGTTTGTCAGTGGATGTACCCCCCTCTCTTTGGCGTCATTGGACATGGGGGTTTTATGTAGTCACCAGCAAGAAATCACCTATGCGAGAGTTCGGCGAGGAGCAGACAATCTTCGACGATATGGACGTGTTGAACCCAAACAAGGGGTACCGTCCTCGTGAGCTTCCAGAGCGCGAGATGGAACTCGACGAACTCCACAGTGCTCTCCGTCCCGCCACGTTGGGGTCAACGCCCCTCAACGTATTCGTCTATGGTCCTACTGGGCAGGGAAAGACGGCCGCAATCAATCTCAAAACTCACCAACTACAGAGTTTCGCCGATGAGCAGGGGATCGACGTCACTGTGGTGAATGTCAAGTGCAAAGGGCTGGACAAGTCGTACCACCTACTCACCCATCTGGTGAAAGAACTTCGAGGCCCCGGTGCTGAACTTCCGAAAGGCCACCAAAAGAAGGCGCTCTTCCAGATGGTGACTACAGAACTCCGCAGAATTGGTGGCACAATCATCGTGATTCTCGACGAGATCGACGCCATCGGCGACGACGATTACGTACTCTATGAGCTTCCTCGACTTGAGCTTGATGACGTTCGACTCTCCATCATCGGAATCACGAATGACCTGCAGTTTCGGGAGAACCTGAACGCAGACGTCCGCTCTTCACTCGGGGAAGACGAAATCGAGTTCTCACCCTACAACGCTAACCAACTCCGCGCTATTCTCGCTCGCCGTGCAGCGAAGGGGCTCACAGATACAGAGTTCGTCGACAGGGTTGCTGAAGACTCCCGCCCTACTGTTGCAACCAACGGGATCGACGGCAAAGTCCTAGTCAGTGATGTACTCGAACCAGACGTCATTCCGCTGGCAGCGGCTTTCGCGGCAGCCGATTCTGGGGACGCACGCCAGGCAATCAAGTTGCTCTTCCGCGCCTGCCGACTCGTTGACGACGCCGGAGAGCAATCCGTGACCGAACAGCACGTTCGCGATGCACGCGATTACATCGAACGGAGGGCCGTCGAACGAGGAATCCATTCCCTCCCAACACACGCGAAAATCGCACTCATGGCCGTCACGTACTACACAGTTCGCGACGACGCAACGTGGATCGAGACGAACAAGCTCTACGACTACCACAAACAGGTCTGCGCTCAGTACGGTGTCGAGAGTCTCTCTGACCGTCGCTATCGGGAGAAGCTGAATAACCTCTCGCACTCGAACATCCTCAAGAAGAAGACAACTGGACGGGGACAGGGCAAGGGCGTTACGAACCGCTACTCACTCGCTGTCGGCATCGAAACCGCTATCGAGAATCTCCCCAACTCCGACGACCGACTTGGCGGTGGTGCTGATGTCATTCGCGATATGGCGTAGTGGACTTCCAGCCAAACACTCTGTCCAGACTGAGCTAAGCGCCCTTATGCTGGATACCGCCCTGCAGACCGTATATCGGTTTCCACTGGACTACGTTGTAGACTCTACGTGTTGTAGGTAATAAACTGCAGCGTCGACAGTCATTGGCTTACGGTGATTCAACGAATGGTGCTGTTTTGCGAGGGTGGTGAACACGTAGGGTCGTATGTGTAGGCTCTGTTTGTATCCCTCAGAACATGACAGGAAGTGCGTGACACATACAGAGGTTGTACTTTCTGGAGTCCAATTCTCAGTTTCGCTCAACCAATTGTGGTTAGTAGAGACAAAGATGAATGAATTAATATCATAATTTATATAATTGTGGTCAAGCTGCAGCAGGCGCTGCAACAAAAATTCCATTAGCAAACGCCCCCATTAATTGGATAATGAAACCAATTGCAATAAGAACCAATCCTTCTTTGCGTTGTGCTTGATTAAGATTTCGTTCTATATTCCTCAAATACGACATGTGTAAAGATCCATCCTTAATAACTTCTTTTTCAATCTCACCCATTTCCTCAAGATCCAATTCAGGTCCAGCCGGGGTATTCTGAGAATCTCGATTTATTCTTAGCTTTGAACCATAGGATTCGTATGATTCAACATTAGAGATAACAATCCCATTCCCCGGACGCCAAGGCATTAACTTTGGTGAGAGAAAAACTACCTCTTCCGGAGGGATGGAAGTGTGTTCATTTAGAACCTTTTGAACAGGTTCAATATTGGGTGTGTCTGGTTCGAGGGCTTGACCGGCTTCAATGAGTTTTATCGCGGTCTCAGCTGCTTTTCGCTTTCTATGGCTACTAAAAAGGCGAGAAATCGAATTGCTATCTGGGCGTGCCAACAAGATCACCCCAAATAAGTCAAAACACAATCCAATGAAGGTAAGACCCGGACCAAGTTGAAATAATGGACTAGTTATTACCATAATATTCTCTATTCAGAACGAATACAAATAATATCGCATGGGAGGGCCCAGCAATGTTCCTTCAATATTACCACTAAAAATACCCGTTGGAGCCCTAACCCAGTGTCTTGAAAGTGTAAGACTCGCACTCTGTATTCAACACGACTCCGAGAACATATCTCCGATTGAGGGGTTCAACAGAGCCTATGTGCCCTTTAAGTATGGACTCGTAACAACGTATTTGATGAGAGGCTTATACTGAAAAGGAGACAGTCAGTTACAGTCGTCTAATACACTGAATCGTTTTCTCATCATGTGAAGCAGTGCCTTGTTCGTCGTCTTCCGCATATATTCTAAGGATGGTACTTCAAAATCCGCTTGTTGAAGCAAACCAGGGACGTCTCCCTTGTCTGGATGCTTTAGTCTGTTAACTGCCCTTCTCCACTTATCTGCATCATCTTCAGTCATATCGGTGACTTCTGCTATGCGTGTAACCGGCTTGGATCGACGTCCTGAGCATAAGACATTCTCACAGACAAAGAACAGATTTGACATGGACGTCCAGAGAGAAGAACTCAGAGCATCATCGTACATATGCAGACCTACTCGTATGTCCATATCTACGTCTGACTCAATCTGAGTTGATCTGAACGTCCGAACCATCTCATAGATCTCTTCGATTGACTCGGATACCTGCACTTGCTGTGGAATTTCATTCATCGTCAGTAGAGCAAGTGGGAAACTTCCACGGGATAAGTCACCTCGATACTCTAACGTACCTCGCCTAACCCTGTATGCCCCACTAACTGTCTGTCCAGGATCCTGTGAAAATGAAACAGGAGCATCGATACAGAGATTTAGAGCCAATAGTAGGTCAAAAATATCAGCGTGATCTCTCAGAGCTGGATTAAGATTCTCTAAGAGTCCATCTGTGATAATCCACCAATGACGGTTAGGGTTCTCAACCTCCATAGGCACCTTCACCTTTCTCCCGTGTTCGATTACGGTCTTACCTTGAACTCCCTCTTCATACCTCCATACAGGTACTTCGTCAGTCTGTTTGAATTGAACTCTACTTCCAGGAGACGTGATCTCATTGACCTCTTCAACTTTGTCTTCCACATATGATTCGAGGCCAGTGTTCTGTTGGCTTAGAGGTCGTAGAAATGCAGGAATATAGTGCATAGTCTGGTATTCGTAACTATCCTCGTAAAACTTCAGGTTGGTAATAACTCTATTCACATGGGGGGTAGCAAAATTAGGACGCGTAGGTTCCTATGTAGCAGGGATATATCCCGAATACGAGAGATCCGTTTGCTCATTTTCAGTTTAAATATACACTCGTAACAACGTATTAGTTGAAGGAGCCTTGTCGGGCAGAGTCTGATTAGAGCAAATCGATTTACTGTACGTGAAACATTAGTTCGACATTGCTACCGACCTCGTCGCTGAGAGTGGTGACTTGGGATAATGGTATCAAGAACTTCCATTCACTATCTGGAATCCGTGTGTCACTATCGCTACCAACGTGAGAAATCCATCCAGAATCATACGTCACTGCCACTACTTCAACAGCCGTTTCCTCGTTACGGTTGTGGTCGACAATGCCAGTGATTGCGGGTATACTCTCTTGAAATTCAATAGACTGAGCCACTAAGTCACTGGACACATATCGATCCTCATATTCGACATATGCATCGAAGTCACTGACCTCGAAAGGAGCAGACGTCTCTACCTGAATATTCCAAGCTTTGTCAGGATGGAGTGTTGGTATAGACACTTGATCGTTACCGACATAATGGCCGTCTGAATCAAACCATTGAGTGACTACGGTAACAAAACCACTCTGAGCCGTACCATTGTTTCCGATTATATACTCTACTCTCTCTCCATCAGTCTCCCACGTAGCATCATCAATAACAATCTCTGCTGTGTCAGCATCAGACTGTGTAGATTCTGTTTGTGACTGTCCTTCTGTGGTTTGTGTAGTCAATGAGTCTGTGTCTTGCTCAGATTCAGTGTTATCGGCCCCACATCCAGCGAGTAAGGCAGTACCGGATGTTGTCAGAAATGCCCTTCTTTTCATATTTGGATGATATTGTCATTCGCTCTTATATGTTGACAATAGCACATAGGATGGTGTTTCTCAGTCTGATTTTCTGTGACAGTTCAAGAGTGACTGAAAGTCGGTTACTGGAGGGGCAATGAGTCTGGCTCGCCTAACTCTACATCAAATCAGTCGTCGTATCGCCAAGGCTCCTCGAGATATGCATCGACCTGGCTTTGACGTTCTTGTTCAACAAGGGCGTCTACTGCTTCTTCATAATCCACTTCGTGATCTAGCTCTTTCGCTTTGGAGAATATGTCCACTAGTTCTCTAGTGATTTCATTAGAGTCTCCCTCGATTCGCTCTAACTCATCTAGCATCTCCTGAGCCTGAGTTTTTGTCTCCTCAAAGAACACTGCGCTCGAACTCAACCATTCTGATTCTTGTCTTACCTCTTGAAGCGTATTCCGAGTTAGCTGAATCAACGTCTGTCGAGCGTCTTGCTCTCGTTCTACTTCATGATACTCGATCGCCTGTTCTGTAAGCCACTCTTTCCACTCTGGAGCAAGTTCTCGGAGATCTGCTATGCGCCCGGCTGGTGGTTCATAATCATAGTCATGGGCGACGCGATCACGAATCTGCTTCAGAGAGGGTGCAATGGAACTGTACTCGCCAGGCACCGATTGGTTATCAAGAGATTGGATTCTAACGTTAATCTTGCCCCACTGAGACATGAGATTCATATCTCTCATCTTGTCATCTAGCCCAAAATATTCCCGTCCAATATCGGCCATAAATTTGCCATAGACGTCCTCTAGAATGTAGACACCAATCCTTCTGTCAGCTACTTCCTCTGTGTCCAACTGGTCAAATAGACTAAGCAGCGATCCATTGTCACGAATTGTACTACTAGGCATGTAGCCTTGGGTTTAGTAGTAACGCAAATTCGTGTTTTTCACGCGACCGGCTATCCGGAGATCTTTATTTTATTCATCAATCTGTTAAACGACAATAGAGTAGTTGAGATTGGTGCAAATTTTAAACAATTAAATCGTTTTGAGAATTGTAATCGAATCCAGCTCTATCATATCTCTTTGCCGACTGGTGATTCATTCCCTTCTGAGCAAAACCAAGGTCGTTCATAGAACATCAAACATTGTCACAACGCGATCTGTTCGCGATGTCAAATCACTGCAGGCATTCCTCGTTGAACTTTAATTATCTATTCACTCAGGTTGCTCTTCACACTCATGTTCAACAGTGATGTCTGCGTTGATCTGCTCCATGAACTCTGCGAGTGAGTCAAGGGCGACGGGGTACCCTGCTAGGAATGATCCCAATTTCCGTGCTTTGTCTTCATCGGGCCAGGTGTGGTCGTAGTCTTCAACTTTCCCAGCGTGATGGAGCTCTAATAGATAACGCAGGACGTACTGGTCAACCTCATCCTGTACATTCTGTAGTAAATCAACCCCGTCTGCAACCTTGCGACGGTATTCTCCGGCGGACCCGTCAAATCGGATTTTCATCTCTAACTTATCGGACTGGAGTTCGTGTGTCTGTGCGACACGCATTTGCGGAATCGAAGAAACTGGCCCATCTATTGGCACCTGACCGTCAAACCGTATTGATTTCGTTGACGTAACATAGCCCAGGGACAATCCAGGTGGTCGAACATCTTCGATGCTTCCGCCGTCAATCGTAAGTTGGAGGACAGTAATCCAACGATCTTTGAGGATTGCTTCGAAGCGCTCTCTCGGCGTCGCTTTGGACCGCTCCGTTTCTAGCGAACTAAATATATTGTCGAATTCGAGTTGCTCGATCCCACCGTCGTATGACTGTGGACGGTATTTTGGACGGACGGTGACCGATTCGACTCTGAGTGTGACCTCTTTGCCGTCGTAATTAGTGATTTCCCACTCCTCACCCGCAAATTGAGTATTCAGTTCCTGTTCGACCTCACGTCCTGTTTGTTGATCTCTGGCGATGTCGATACTGACCTTTAGTGCAGAGACGAATAAATTCACTAACATGATTAAAAGTTCTCGGGACAAGACTAATATTTTGGCTCTGTTGAAATCCTCAGAGAGTTACAGGTTCGCCTAGTAATCTGACCGGATGGAAGCCCTCCCGAAGTCGCGATTACTCCGGTTCGTTGAGCAAGCGATGTACTTGGCTCGGCGAGATATGGAAACGATTCTCCTGCTTCGAACCTTCTATCCGGCACCTGTTCGAGGTAGGCGTCGTACTTTCTCTTCTTGTCGACGACTCAAGCGGCGTTCTCTATAAGTAGTTTTTCGGGGTGTCCCTCAAAGTACGGATTACAACACAACTCCATCATCGTCCAGAAGCAGAGAGGCAATATCACCTGTATCGAGCTCAGATTGTTGATATTGGGACAGATATTCGTATAATTGGCTTGAGGTAACTGCTTTAAAACCCATCTTTTCTAGGCGTTCGTATGCATTGTCTGCCACTATTGCTCTCTCTTCACGTTCTTCAACGGGCGTTTGTCGGTATGGGTTGACTACGAGTAGGCCACTAACATCGGATTCTGGGTACTCACGTTTCGTATCCTCAACCCATGTGATTAGTTGTTGAACTTTCTTTAGCCCTGCTTTCTTGTTTGTCCCAAATGTTTCTATTGCGAATATACAATTGTTGACAGATACTAACCCATCTCGTTCACCAGCGTCTTCCGGTTTGGTCTCAAAGCCAAGTTCACGAAAGGCGTCGATTACTGCTTCTTCAAGAGCGTCACCGGTCCCGTCAAGAAGGTGTTTGTATCTATTCCAACTCTTGTAGTCTTCTCGTATCTGCTCAAGCTCATTTTTAACTTCGTGGTACTGCTCTCTAAGCTCTCGCTGACGTGGGAGTTCCCATTCATCTAGCCATTCAGGTGGTGACGGGTCTTCAGAAGACAACTTCACCCCATATCTCTGTGACAATATTCCTCTAACGGCTCTATCATAGCCAAATTCCGGGACGATAGGGAGTAGATAGACGGATCCGGAGGACTGTGACTCATTAACCATCGACCGATTTTTAGCTAGTGCTCCTCCGAGAGCCTGAAATGCTTTTGACGTGGATACCGAGGTCGCAATTACCTCATCCGACACTGTGGATGCAATTGAAAAATCGTGAGCCATATACCCTAAAGGCCGGCTCTCTCTGATTGATTTCTTTAGTGAAATATAATCGAATACCATCGGCCAGTCGAAGTGGTCGTTAAAATACCACTGCCAATCTTCATCAACTTCATCGCTCTTCACAGATTTCCCCACCTTTTCGCTAGTTCCGATTTCAAATGGGAGCCACGAGATAAGGTCTACAGGGATTCCACCGTGATTCTCTCCTTGGGAGATTTGCTTCAGTTCTTGCGTCCTCGTCTGAGGTAGGAACACGAACATCTCGTTCCCAGACTCAATCAATTGTATCACTGCGTCCTGCTGAGGGAATTCTATGCGCTCTGGAATGCCGTCACTATCGGGAGATGTGTATCTACTCGAATTCTGAACGATGTCGTCGAGGTTCAGGAAGACGATATTGTAATCCATGACGTTGGTTTCCTGATTCCAAGATTTGTTCTCAACCCCATCTCCAGAAATCTCTCCTCCCACAGAAAGTATCCTCATAGATGTGTGCCTGAATCCTAAGTTTACCCCATCTTAAGAAAATGTTGTCGTCGGTGTCTCACGAACTATTTTTTCATAAAACTCCTCCGTCACCACTCGTTCACTTATTATCTCATATACCGAAAACAGCCTCTCGAACTGCGAGTCGGAACAGCCGTGAAAAACTGATAAAATCTACTGCGATTAGAGGCAGGGTTGATCGTGATCCGAATCCGAGGCATCTTGATGAGTTCGTCAAGCAGCATCCGGTACGTCTGATTCTTCCGTACTTTAGGACAGAGGTGGACCATGTACTGGTGGAGTGTGTACCGTTGTTTCGAGAACTTCGAAGAGTAGGAGCAACTCTCTTCTGGAGTGTAGTACGCATTTTTAAGCACGTTCCACGAAAGGTTTATTGTCAAAACAGATTCATAATTGTATTATAATGAAAAGAAGAACCTTCATTCAATCCACTGCTATCGGATTGGGTTTAGGGGTAGGTGACGTGGGGGCGATGAGTTCACACGGAGAACTGGAATTCATCGATGAATTCGGTTATGGAGTAGCGGACTTCTTTCACAATAGCTGGGGTGTGGGAGATCTTGAAGATGAACTCGAAGAAGTCGTCGACTTCACGTGCTATGCATACGGTGAAATAGAGGAGCTGGGGTCCGATGAGGAACAAGAGACCCCGAAAGAGCCGGGATTCCTTGACGGTTTTCAGACACTCGCTCTCGAAGAGCTGGACGATAATCCGGAAACCTACGACTGGATTTTGAACCACATCGAAGATGTGGTGACCCTCCTCGATTATATAGACGTATTCCCCGACGACTTGGGGGAAAAGCTGGACGGGGTCACCACGTATGGGAAGAAGCTCACAAAATTCATCCCGCTTGTGGCAAATGTGAAACAGATCCTCGACACCGGGTGTAATATCTACGACAAAATCAGCGCGGGGAAGTCTCCTTCCGAGAGCACTTACGTTGAATTCTTCAAATACGTCGCGCTCACCATCATTGAGGTAATTCTCCTAGTCACGGGTGCATCTGTGTCGTACAGAGTCGCATTCGGAGCTACTGGGTGGGCCAATCGACGCATGATCAATGTCGTTGGGAGAAGGTTAGGATGGCGTGCGTATTCTTGGGTTTTGAGTCAGGTTCACTGGGGGGTCAGGATCTCCTTCGCAGAGGGACTAGGACAAGCAATCAGCGATGTGACTGAGATAGTATCTCAGCAACTGGTTTCTGCATCAACAGATGCTGGCAACCCTCTATCCAAATCAGAGGCACAGGAAATTGCAAAAAACGACGTGAGGACGATGGCGGCTTACACAGACGGGTGGGGGATGGCCTACGAAACCTGGAAATTAGGCCAGTGGCGAAAGCGGCAAATCCGCGAGGCTTCCCAACAGAGGGAGCAGATTACGGAGCAGGTCGACACCTTTCTGGAAAGTCTACCAATATAGTAGGTTCCGAAAATTAACCCTTGAACATGGAACAACAGAATGGTGGCTACTGAATTATCCCTCTTTGTTCAGCACTCGAATGGTTCTCCGGGTCAATATTTGATGATTTTAACGGTGCCGAATATCTCTGAAAAGTCCAATTGAAATAGCAAAATATGCACCGACGGTCGTTTTGCGTACCTCTGGAATGAGCAACCGTCGATTCCTCTTATAGTCCAGTGACCCCCGACCGCAATCGTCCCGGCCATTAGGTCAAAATGGTCCGAACCTATGCGCGGTGACCGTCGCCACTGTCAACAAAGGTGCATACATCAAGGATGCTATATATATATTCACGCGTGACCCCCCGAGGTCAGCCAGGCAAAAAACGTGAACTTTGTCGATTATCTTTACAATCTTAGTTACAGAATGGCTATCTGATGGATACCGAAGTGAAGGAAGGGATAGATGATGAGGAAGGCTATTTCGCTCATGAAATCTCGAAACAAAAATTGTTTGCTGAGACTCCTGGGCGAGTCCAGTACCTGAATCGAAAATCCCCGAATGGCGAGGTTGAACATCGCCTCTATCAAACAGCCGATGCGCGACTCAAATTTGATCGATTAGAAGCAGAAGGAGATGTATTTTCGTGCGATACCGAGATTGCCGAACTCCCGGAAAGTAATAGCTACTCAGTTACCATAGTCTGGAAACCTGACCAGTTGAAAATGGGTGTAAAGTCCGAGGACATGGATCAGATGAAAAGAGACGTCTGTGACGAACCGGTAGGACGGACTCGACGAGACGATAACGGAAACTTGGTCCGAATTGGTGACTCTGGTGTCGAAGTAGGCGACTACCAAGTCCATGTAGATGGAGAACGAGTCTTGAAACCGACCGCGATTGAGATGGCCGAGTTCAATTTCAAAAAGGCGGATCATCTATTACGAGCGGCCGACAGTGAGGAATTCTTGATTGAGACTACGATAGTGCAACAAATGATCGGGCTGATGGTTACTGTCATAGAAACGTACTTGAAAGAGAAATACGTGGAATTGTCGAGAGAGAACCTCTCTGAACAAGAAACAATCAATTCGTTATTACAGATTTATCCTGGTGATGAAAAGAAACTCCGAAAGGTAGGGAAAAAACGTGGTTTGGACCCTGCTGAATTTGCAACCATGCGAGAAATGAATTTCCAAGATATATCGAACGCTCACAAGGTGTACAACTCTGGCTTGGGTTTCAATCTCCAGCAGTTCCTAAACTCGAACGGATTTCGACCCGCTATCGAGAAAAACATCAACAGGCGGCATGAGATTATCCATGAAGGCCCGGACAAGGCAATGCTTGAAACAAGTGGCCCCGACGGCACTCCTGTCTTCGCCGATAAAGAGTACGGTGAAAATCTAGTCTCGGAGTTTAGTGAGTGTATCTCCCGATTGGAGCAGAAGCTGGAGGCGCAGGACTTCTCCTAATCTAACTCCGAGGGTTTGAGAGTATAAGATTAGAAGTCCACCACGGATGTCGTCGAAATGTTTTCTCTTATTCTCTGAATTTCCTGCCAAATCAGCCCCTGAACCAGCTCAGTCTCCACCAACGGCGTGATCGGCCCGTCTTCCGGCACTGGACGAACCACGTACACCTCCTTCCCAAGCCGCTGAACGTGCATGGTCTTCTCTTCACGGTCGCCTTCGTCAGCAGAGATGACGCTGTAGAGGACGATATCGTCACGATCGAGTGCAACGAGCGGTGTGCCGTCGTGGTTTCGGAGCTATCGGAATACCATTGTTGACACCCCATCGGCCACCCAATCCTACTTAGTTCTATCTCCAATGTGACTCGTTACGAATGCGGGCTGTGGTCGTCCCTAAACGTCGAACCAACAGACAGCGAACATTTCAAGAAGCCACCACCACCAGACACCCCCCGTGGTCGCATACTTACTAACACTATGGTGGAATTTCGATGGTGGCCAAACCATAGTACATAGACCAGACTTGTCTAACCGGAGTATTCAGTTGTTCTGACTCTGAACAGCATTTTGGGTTTCAATATTACTGGACTCAATATCTACTTCTTCGTTCTCATCCCGTTTGGAAAGTGGGGAATCGGGCAACTCTGTATTACTACCGGTCACCCGGACCCAGACGAACCGCAATGTCCAAAAGAACCCAATCAACCAAACAACCAGAACAGTAATTGGTTCAATAAGTGCAACCGCTGGAGACACAATAATTACAAATCCCAATTCATGCAAGAAGCGGATAAGTAGCGGAAAGATTACTGAAAGAGAAATTGGAATAACTGCTGCCTTTATGCTATCTTGGAGTTGTTCAGGATTTAAAGACTCGAATTGTTCTTCAAGAACAGTCCGCTCTTCTTTTAGTTGCTGAACCTCCCTTCGTGCCTCAAGAGCTTTCGACTCGTGCGCTTTGTATTGCTCTCGATCGTAGATGTTCCATAGGGCCTCAATTATCCAATTCGCAGCAGTAATCGACGCATCTGTCATATTTACTTGTGGCATCTCAAGTGGCCCTCGTGGTTGGAGTTCATCGATTATCTCGTCCCATCGACGTTCGATGAGCTCTGCATGGTGCATTATTAAATCATCTTCAGATACATCTTGATGCTCAACTAATCCATCCAAAGCATCCTCAACCGTGAGGCCTTCGGGTGAAGGAGACCAATCGCTTCCTACATCGTACTTAATAAACTGATCTACGTGGTTCTCTGCGTCCTCACGCACCCACCGTTCTTCTGTCTCACTAAGCCTCTCAATTCTATAATCGTGGTCCTTAAGCAAAACCTCTAACTCGGTATCAATTGATTCAATCCTCTGTTTCAGGCGTGACCTCTCTGACAATAAGTTGGACAATCTGGTAACCAGGTATGCAGTGAGAATACCAACAAATACACTGGCCGTAGTAGCAAGAGAGCCGTAAAATTGGATCAGTGTCATAGGTTGGTGTTATGATAATAACACATAACAGTTTTTCAAATGACTGTGTGCTCGCAAAATGATTCTACAGAATTTCCATTGCATCAACTGGAGCTGCGGAGGCAGAGGGTTATTTTTTGAAAGTTGTGACGTTAGTCACACTGTATTACCTCGATTAACCCAATTGCTTCACAGCGCCACTGTTCTATTGCCCAAACGCCGTCTCCAACTTCTCGTACATCCGTCTCCGTCGAGCCTTCCGCTCTTGTTCCCTCGACAGATAGTTCCGTAACACAACCTCCGTCGACGAACTCCCCTGATCTTCGGCAACCCCCTCCAAACCCTCTAGAACCTCCCCAACAGCCTCCTGATAGGCCGAGTACCAGAACCGCCGCCCCATCTTCGGCGTCGGTGTCTCTCCATCAACGACGACGCCAGCACTGTCAGCAAGCTGTTTAAACCGCCGACGTATCGTACTAGCTGACACATGGCCCGTCGATGAAGAACGAGACGGGAACAGATACCCGTTCCAGGTCTCACGGTCAGTAAGTGCATCAATCCGATCAGCGACGACGTCCACACCATACAACAGCGTCACCTCACCAGGCCCGTTCTTGCGCTCTCCATCACCGAACGACAAGTGCGGATCTTCAGACTCCAAAGCCACCTGCTCAACGTGCAACGCGGCAACCTCCGACGGTCGTAACCCCCACCCAGCAAGCGCAACAACGAGCAACTCTGCCTCGGGCGAATCTACCTCACTGTAGATTCGACGCACTTGCAACGCCGACAGTGCCTTTGGGTCTGGTTCGCTGGCTTCCCAGCCGAACTCTTCGCCGGCTTCGGCGAGTGGGTTGTACTTCGCGTACTTCCGGCGTTTCACGAACGCGTACCACGCACGGGCGACATGCAGGTACTCGAGTTTCGACCGGTCCGTCGATAGCTCCTCGTCGAACACGTCGAGGACAGCGAGACAGCGTTCTATCTCTCTCGGCTGCTGGTCAAGCTCAGACAGTGGTTCAAGCAAAGCGTCCGCCCCGTGCAACTCCCGGTATGTCCGGACCCACTTGGCCAACCTCGTCCGATGGGTCTCGACGGTACTCTCTGCCCGTCCACCACGGGTCTCTATCGACGTGAGATACGCTTCGAGCGCGTTCACAGTAGCGTCGTGGTCAACGTTCCACTCCCACCCTTCTGACTCTTCGTCTTCGAGGCCGACGATGGCAACGAAGAACTGCTTGGGCGTCAAATCGTGGTGCTCGCGCAACGCGTACGCGATACCACTGTATCCGTGTTCGGTGAGCCAGTTGTAGGTTGGAACGTCGCGGTCCTCGTCGAACCCATCGCGATAGCGCTTCGGTGCGATGTCTTGCCAGTAGACGTCGACGAGTTCGTCGAGGCTCATCTGGGACCATTTGTAGCGGCGCTCTCTCGTCCCTTTGTCTGAAGCTGTCTCTTCAATGCTCGAACCCTGGGAGTCAGCCTCCGAATTCACGCCTGCTCACCGGGGAGTAACCCGCCCACTGTGCATTGGGATAATTTTGAATGTGAGATTTTCATTGGTCTACGACAATCTCACACTAAGTTAATACTTCGGCTTGTACTGTTGTGGGTGCTACACAACGAAAATTAGTAAAATAGGGCTGTTTTGCCACTGCTCAGTATATATTGTATATCGCTATACACAATCGAATAAAAATCCGACTCACAGTTTCAGAGGATAGCCAGTTTCACAGTGGCTTCGCCAAGATACTTCGGGAGAAGTTGTCCCTATGCAGTACTGGCTGTGCTTTCCGGAATATTCTCTGCTCTTCACTCGACGCAACAACTCATCGTAGACATATCACGCCTGAACGCTTGGCAGGCGTGCTTCAACGCCTCCGAGAACGTTGGGAAGGGATGGATGGTGTCGATGATGTCGTCGACAGTCAAGCCGGACTTCACGGCCAGCGTCGCCTCGGGAATCATGTCTGCTGCCCGTGGGCCGACCATGTGAACGCCGGCGATTTCGTCGGTCTCGTGGTGTTTGACAACCTGTATGAGGCCACGGGTGTCCTTCACGGCTTTTGCTTTCGGCACGTCTGCCATTTCCACCGTCCGACACGAGCAGGTGCCGTGTTCGTCCATGTACTCCAGTTCGGTCGTCCCGACCGCTGCAACCTCCGGACTGGTGAACACCACTTTTGGAACCGCGTTGTAATCGATTGTCACCCCCTCGTCGCCAAAGGCATTCTTTACGGTGTGGTTCCCTTCCTTCGCGGCGACAGTTTCGAGCATCGGCTCGCCGATGCAATCCCCTGCGGCGTACACATCTGGGTTGGTCGTCCGGAACTCGTCGTCCACGATAACCGCTCCGGAGCCATCGGTTTCGACACCGATTTTGTCCAGTCCGATATCCTCCGTATTCGGTTGAACGCCGGTAGCGACGAACAGATCGCTGGCTGTGAACGTACGGGAACCACCCTCGACGGTCGCTTCGATGCCGATGGAAGACACACCATCGGTCACGGTTGTCTCTTTCACGCGATCGACCGCGACGTTGGTCACGACAGAGATTCCTTCCTCCTCGAAACACCGCTGAAGTTCACGACCAAGCTGTCCTTCCATCCCAGAAAGAACGTGTCCCGACCGCTGGAGAATCGTCACGTCCGTCCCCATGTGATGCAGGATCTGCCCCCACTCCAGTGCAACGTAGCCACCACCGACTATTACGACGCTCTCGGGGAGGTTGCGTCGGTCGAGAATCGTCTCGCTGGTCTCGAAGTTGACGTCCTCGATACCCTCGATTGGAGCGATGTATGGTGAGCTGCCGGTCGCGACGAGCGCCTTCTCTCCAGTAATCACAGAACCAGCATCTTCACCGTCAACGATCTCTATCGTCACGTCGTCGCCGGATGTAGGCTGGTTGCTCGTCGAGCGTTGCTCCACGCCGTCGACGAACCGACCGTATCCCTCGTAGATGTCTGTCTCGAAGTGCTCGGCCACGTTCACGTAATTCTGTTCACGGAGCGACGCGACGACGTCGTCTTTCTCGTCGATGGCTGCAGCCCAGTCTATCGTCGGTTGGCCGTCTTCGTAGTCCACCGCATCGAACGGATTCCGTGGTGGCTCGAAGGCGGTCTTCCCCACTTCGAGGAGATGCTTACTGGGGACACACCCGACGTTGACGCACGTTCCGCCGAGAGGTAGCCCGGCGTTCACTATCGCTGTCGAGAGTCCACGACGGTCAGCCTCTGTAATGGCAGCGAATGCCGCTGCACCGCCACCAAGGATCACGAGGTCGTACGAACCAGAGGAAGTCATGTATACCGTTACTTTACGACGCGAAGTTATTATACTGTAGAGTCCGAAGTCACGAAGTAAGTTGGAGGCCTCAAAGTAATGGCAGACGCCACTTCTCCCCCGGAACCGACGTGTGATGTAGACGGAACGTGTTACTGTCCGTTGACTGGCGTGATCAATACACTCAGTCGTAAGTACGCGATGCAACTGGTCAGTATCATCGGTGCCCACGAATCGCTCCGATTCGCTGAAATCGAAGCTCACCTTACGAGTGCCAGCACATCGACCATCTCGAAGCGACTAGACGAGTTCGAGGAGGCTGGACTGGTGTCTCGTACGCAGTACAACGAGATTCCACCCCGAGTGGAGTATGCCCTCACAGCTGATGGCCACGAGGTTCGCAACCGACTCGAACCACTTCTTGAGTGGGCATCGAAGTGAGGAATTGTCTACTTGAGTGAGTTGAACGTCTGATTTGACGCTGTAGGTGTTCGAATTGTGGTGTGCTCATTGCAGCCGCAATTTTCAACGAGGTTGGCACCTCAACTCGCAATGATACCCCTTCACGGCACCGACGTAATGATACGATGACGGCAGAAATGACGAATTGATTGAACCGAATGAACCTGACTGACCTCATCGAGGACTATCTCTTCTTGTGGATACTGCTCTCCGTTGGTCTGGGTATCGCTCTTCCGCCGATTGCAGTCGTGACACGTGCCTCGACGGTCATTCTTGCAGTAATGATCGGAAGCATCTCGCTGACGCTCTCGGTAGAACAGTTCGACCAAATTAGCGTCCGGGCCATAGCACAGATTCTCGTGGGGCATGTGACCATGCCATTTCTCGCATTCGGTATCGCAAATGGACTCGGCTTATCGCCCGATCTGACCATTGGATTCGTCATTCTCGGCGCAGTGACGCCGGAACTCGTGACGCCGGTAATGACCGAACTAGCCGACGGCGACACAGCTCTGTCGACGACTGCACTGGTCGTCATTGGCGTTGGCAGTGTGGGGTTCGTTCCGCTTATCGTCGGTCTTCTCGCCGGGGGGACCGATGTTCCGACGATGCCGATCGTCGAGCAGTTGATCGTAGCCGTCGTCGTGCCGATGTTGGTCGCAGTCGGCGCACGGGCGTGGCAACCCGACCATGTCGGCCGCTACGATACCTACTACCCAGCGGTCTCAGCGATGATGGTGATCCTAATCATCGGTGGCGTGACCGCCGCGAACGCCGAAGTCATTCGGACGAACTTGTCGCTATTGGCCGGGGTTGGTGTCGGCGTCATTGCGTTGAACGGACTCGGCTACGCGGTTGGTTTTCTCGTGGGAGCTCAGGAGCCGAGACCGACACGGATTGCTTCGATACTCTCGGTGGGAATGCGAGACTTCGCTGTTGCGGCGGCGCTCGTGGTTGCGACCGGACTCCCGACGATTGCGTCGCTTCCGGCCGTCGCGTTTGGCGTCGTTGAGATGGTGTCGAGTGCCGGCCTCGCAAAGTGGCTCAATCAAGAGATGTGAACCCGTATCTATCATCTAAGTGATCACAACGGGTTCATCACCAAGTCGGCGGTATTGGCCGGAAGAAACTCCAGTACTGCGGCATTTCGATTGGAAATTTCAGTTAGTCAACAGCTTGCTCAGCTTGGCGAGTCTTTTCGACCTCTAATGGATCTGCCGTCGATGTCGCCGTAACCAGGCGCAAGAACTGACCCGCGCTCGTGAGGATTTTGTTCTCGGCCTTCCGGAGGTGTTCTTCGTACGTCGAACGAGCGACGGCCGTCTTGTCGGCCAACTCCCTGAGCGACGTCTGCCGTGGCTGTTGGTAGTACCCGCTCTCTAAGGCCAACCGAAGCGCTGCCATCTGTCGTTCGGTCACGTTCTCGAACAACTGGTCGACCGGAGCCAACATACTGTGCGGGATTCGCTGCGCTGTAATCGCCGTCTTCGAGAGCACCTCGATGTCGCGGTCAGCCTCCAACTCGTGAAGAAGCTCTCTGATATCGCTCTCGTCGAAGGCAATCACCGAATAGTGTTCCCAACCCTGTCGATGAATTGTGGGCGGCTGATACAGGCAATTGTGCGCTTCGAATCGTTCGATGATGGAGTCTTCCAGTGAGCACAGGCACGATTGCGTGACGACGTGGAGTCCAGTATCGTCGACTGACTCGTGAAGAACCGTCCCTAAGCGATCGATCTCGTCGAGGAGGTCGTCAGTCGGAGACCCCGGTGCAGTTATTTCGATCACCTGGCAGTCATCCAGATACCACTCACGAATCGTGAGTTCCGGATGTCGCTCCGAAATCTCTCGATACGGACACTCGTGTTTGACGCGAAACGATGCTTCGTAGAGACTCATACTGGCACATTCGTCTATGAGGGATTAACAGTACCGGTCATGTCCGGCAGTACCTATATTCTACTACTCCCCATACCGAAGAACACTGATGTCGGATATTTCCCCCGAGGAACTTGGAGAACAATTGCAGACTGACGAAAGCGGTCTGCTCGTAGTCGACATTCGCCACAAAGAAGAGTTCGACGACTGGCACGTACCGGGTAGCGTCAACGTCGACATCTACGACGAGTTAGCTGATGACCCTGACAAAGCCAAAGACGCTCTTTCGGTCCTCCCTAAAGAGAAGGAGATCGTAACTGTCTGTGGTGCAGGCATCGCTGCGGAGACGGCAGCGGACGTCCTTCAAGAGATGAACTACAACGCGGCGACACTCGAAGATGGGATGAACGGCTGGAGTCGCGTTCACCGCCACGCGCCAGTTCTGGCTGACCTCGACGGCACACTCGTTCAGGTCGCACGGCCGGGAAAAGGCTGTCTCTCGCATGTACTCATCTCCGATGGTGAAGCCGCTGTCTTCGACCCATCACACTACCTCGAAGAGTACGACGCGATTCTCGACGAGTACGACGCCGAACTCGTCGGTGTCTTCGATACGCACGCCCACGCCGACCACGTTTCGGGCGCTGCAGAGCTGGCCGACCGTCACGACGTCCCCTACTACCTCCACCCGAAGGATGCACTGGCAATCGACGCGTCTCCCATCGACGACGAACAGACTGTCTCGGCCGGCAGCCTCAATATTGAGGTCATCCACACGCCGGGACACAGTGAAGGAAGCGTCTCTTTCGATATCGACGGCGCGGCATTAATCACGGGCGACACGCTCTTCCACGAGAGCGTGGGTCGCGTCGAACTCGGCGTCGAAGCAGGAATCGAGGACTCCAACGTCGAGCAGAACGCCGCGACACTCTACGAAAGCCTCCAGCGACTCCAGGACCGGCCAGACGCCGCACTCGTCCTCCCAGCCCACGATCCCGGTTCGCCGGAACCACCAGTGACCGCTACGCTGGGCGAGGTCCGAGAGCGGAACGAAGACCTCGGCGGTGACCGCGAGGAGTTCATTCAGGAACTCGCGTCGGATATCCCGGATCACCCGCCGAACTTCGAGCGCGTCAAGCGAACGAACGTGGGACAGGAATCAGTCCCCACCGACGAGCTGGCAGAGCTCGAACTGGGTCCCAACAACTGCGCAGCGGAGTGATCGATGAGTACAGAAACTGACCTCAAACAGGGTATTCGCGAGCACTTCGGACAGTTCTCACTCCACGTCCTCCTGGTGTTCGCCACCGGGTTGACGATCGGGTCTGAGCGCGCCGTCGTGCCCGTGTTGGGTCGCGACGTCCTCGGCGTCGAGTCGCTGTTCGTCATCGGGTCGTTCGTCGTCTCGTTCGGGTTCGTCAAGGCGCTGTTAAACCTCTACGCCGGCAAGTGGGGTAGTGAATACGGCCGCAAGCCCGTGCTCATCCTCGGATGGGTGACCGCACTCCCACTCCCTGTCATCCTCATCTTTGCCCCGAGCTGGGGCTGGATAACTGTCGGGAACATTCTGTTGGGCATCAACCAGGCATTGACCTGGAGTATGGCCATCAACGCAAAAATCGACATCGCAGGGCCCGAGCAGCGAGGACTCGCCGTCGGCATTGACGAGGCCTTCGGATACAGCGGCGTCGCCGTCGGGGCGTGGGTCACGGGCATCATCGCCGCCCAGACGAGTCTCCGCCCCGAACCGTTCTATTTCCTCGCGGTCGTCGTCGTGCTGGCGTTCCTCATCTCGGTCTTCCTAATCAAGGAGACGGTCCAACTCGCAGAAGTAGAGATCGACGACGAAGACCACCACGACGCGAACCTTCCGTTTGGCGAGGTACTGAAGCGTGCAACCTACGGCGACAAGACGCTGTTCGCCGCGGCACAGGCGGGTCACATCGAGAAGTTCGTCGATACGCTGTTTTGGCTCGCCGTCCCGCTGTATCTCACGAGTCAAGGGCTCGGAATCGCAGCGGTTGGGTTCATTGTCGGCGTCCACAGCGCGATGTACTTCCTCCAGATTGCAACCGGCGGACTCGCGGACCGAATCGGTCGCCGTCCGCCCGTCGTTGCAGGGATGTTCTTGACCGGCGCGGGTGTCCTCGGGATGGTCCTCGTCGACGGGTACATCCTGTGGGCCGTCCTCTCGGGTGTCTCCGGTCTCGGGATGGCGTTACTCTACCCGAATCTGATGACTGTCCCCGGCGACGCCGCCCACCCGACGTGGCGGGCGACTGGGATGGGTGTCTACCGGATGTGGCGTGACTCGGGGTATGGAGTCGGCGCAATCCTCATTGGCCTCTCGATGGAGTTCGTGAATGCCGAAGCCGCATTCTACATGACTGCTGCCCTGATGTTCGTCTCTGGGGCAATCGTGTACGTGTGGATGGAAGAGACCCACCCCGAGTTCGGGACGCATGAGCCTCCTGCTCCTGCGGGGAAGCCTTCGACCCAGGTAGTCGCTCAAGACTAACTACGGAATTCAACCGTCGTTGGTAACGTGGTTCGGTCTTATGGAAGTTGCAAGGCTAAAACCCGCCCTTCACAGTAGTTGCCGAACCTAACTGAGATTCTTCACGCTGTGCTGCGTTGGTTGAAAGATGGTCCAGACAGGAGAGGCGAAACAACTCTGTCGTGCTGTTTCGACGGTGCTGTTCCCAGAACTTGAATTCGACGTCAAACCGTGCGGGAAGTACACGAGAGAGGATTTCCACGAAATCCTCTCTCGTATCGCCATCGACCACGAGTTCGCAAACACGGGTGGTAAGACGCTCCAACTTGATCGCGACGAGCAAGTGGACGTGACGTCCACTGCTCGAAACCCTCTCGCCAAATCGCTGTTGTACCACTTGCGAAACCTCTCACCGGATGCCATCGACGACCAGTTCGATGGCGTCCGAGATCGCGTGTTCGAAGTCCTCCGGTCTCAGCGGCGACTTCCTGCGTTCGTCGATGTCGCCATCGACCTCCACGAATGGCGGTTCTATGGGTCTGCCGACACTGACCACGTGATAACGACGTATCCTGATCTCGGAACAAACAGAGCATTCTGTTTTGCAACGCTGTGTATCGTTGCGCCACGCACGCGGTTTACGCTTGATCGTGATCGTCTCCAAGCGCCGTTCTGACCATCCCGTTCAGTTCTTCGAGTTTCTTCTGGACTGCATCGGGCTTGTCAGCGGGTGTCTTTTCTAATGCAACCTGTTCGTGAGGGTCCGGTTCCCCAACGATGACGGTTCCAACCATGCCGAGGGCCTCGTGTGGGATACAGTAGTAGTGATAGACGCCTTCGGTCTCGAAGGTGTGTTCGAAGGTTGCACCTTCCTCCGACAGGATACCACTATCCCAAGATGCTGCCCCACCGGGAACGAGCTGTGGTTGGTCGTTGTCCGGGTGGTAGGCAGTCGTCGAGTGCGTGCCACTCTCGTTGTGGAATGTGACCGTTCCACCGACGTTCACTCGCACAACGTGTGGTTCGAAGTGATACCCATTGTCAGTGGACACCATCGTCACTTCGGCAGTGTCAGTTGGTGCACCGATTGCTTCGTCATGGCCGTCTTCTTCCTCTCTGTGACCGCCTTCTTCCTCGTTGTGTCCACTTTCACTGTCACCGTCTTCTGCTGCTTCAGTCGTCGTCTGGGGTTTCTCTACCTGGTTCTGTCCGTCGTTCGTTGGTGCTCTGGCACAGCCAGCAACTCCGATTACTGCGGCACTGCCGGTCAACTGAAGCATCCGTCGCCGGGTGAGATGATTGTCGGACATAGTCCTGATCTCCTTACAGATGAAGATTCGACACCGAAGAATATCGTACGGAAAACAGATTTGCTGGGCGAGCAAATCGCCGTTCTTTTTTATACCACACTCTCGAAATATGGGTTGTGAACGAGGAGCGAGACGGTCGGGAGATCTTCGCCATCCTCGACGATGACTATGCACGCGCAATTCTCGAAGCGACACGACGACAGCAACTTTCTGCAAAAGCACTCAGTGAAGAGTGTGGAATGTCTGTCTCGACGGTCTCCAGACGGGTCAACACGCTACTGGAGCACGGCTTGCTCGTCGAACGAACACACATCGACCCGGATGGACACCACTACAGTGAGTATGAAGCTCAGCTCGAAGGAGTCGACGTCAGGCTACTCGAAACTGGGTTCGACGTTCGGGTCGAATTCCGTGAAGATGCGGCGGATCGATTCACGCGCATCTGGGACAAAATGAGGAAACGATAATATGCACGTCGGACTCGTCATTGCGAAGCTCATCACGATGCTTCTCGGATTTTTGATTGCCTATCAGGCCTACCGGGGATACCGACGGAACGACAGTCAACCGATGTTCTACGTCGCAGTTGGCTTCGTCTTCATCAGCTTCGGTGCAGTCATCGAAGGAATTTTATTCGACGTTATCGGCCTTTCACTCTTCGATTCGGGGACAGTGGCGACGATAATCGTTGCACTCGGAATGTTGAGTGTGCTCTACGCATTGTACGGGGGTGATTACAGGGGGAACCGGGGGTAACCCGGTGGTCGATACGATAACCGCCGTGTTGGTCGGTGTTCGGTTGGTCGTTCTTTCTCTGGGCGTCCTCATCACGTTCTACAGCTATCAGGCATACCAGAAGACAAGCGCACACTACCTCCGTAACGCCTCGATTGGCTTCGGTATCATCACCGCCGGCGTGTTTATCGAAGGGATGCTCTTTGGATTTGGTGGGTTCGATATCGTCGTCGTGCACCTAATCGAATCCATCAGTATCGGCTTCGGATTCGTGGTTCTTCTCGCCTCTCTTCGTCAGTAACGACGACCGAATTCGTGGGGCAGTCGGTATACCTCTCCACCGTTGGTTGCGAGGAAAAATCGGATGGGGCGGCCCGTTCAACTGTTCTTCTCAGCCGATGTCGTGGACTTCTCCTGTGTGCTCTGCGTCCGTATCGAGTCCGTGTTCCGTGTACCATCTGGGCTCAGGCCACTGGAACCCGCCCTCGCGGTAGATGTCGAACACGCCCTGCTCGATATCGTCTCGAATTATTTCTGCGGTCGGCTCGTCGATGCTCACGAAGTGACAGAGTGGATGGCCGGGATACGCGACTGCACTCTCGAGGACGCCGACGATGAGACCAGTGGACGGGGCACGAATGACTTCGATGTCGTCCTTGAAATGGTCTGAAATCGTGAACAACGGGTCACCGTCTTCGACGAGCGGGTGCAGTCTCCATTCCATCTCGACGAGGCCACCGGTCTCGGCACGTAACCACGTCTTCTCGCCGTCCCGAGCAACCACGCGCGTCCAGCCGGGCCAAGAAACAGGCCGGTCGGGAAGCACCTCGTATTCTGCGAGGACGCTCGCAACGCAGTGGAGTGCTCGGTCGAGATGTGCCGTCTGGAACCGATGTGCTCGCCCCATCTCTACCGTGACGGTCGGGATGCCGTCCCTGCAAGCAGTCCGCCTGAGTGTTCCGATTGAGCCCTCACCGTCAAGGATGACACTCGTGCCGAACGCCCTGGCGAGTCGTTCGACGGCCGGGTCGCGCATATCGGCGCGGACGTGGTACATCGTCGTACGGTTGCGCGTCGACGTGTGGAAGTCGAGCCCCAGATCGCACTTCGAGATGAACTCCTCGTAGATCGTGTTCGCGAGCCGTTTGGCCATCGTAGTTCGGGCGTTGCCTGGGAACGACCGATTGAGGTCCTCGTCGTAGATTGGGATGTAGCGCTGCTGGGCGAGAAACCCCGGCACGTTCAACACGTGGAGGCAGACGAGTGCCCCGTGAAGGTCTGCGGGCTCGTAGTGATCTGCGACCTCCTGAATGATTTTGACACCGTTGAGTTCGTCACCGTGGACAGCAGCGGTCAGAAAGACGCACGGCCCTGGCGACGTGCCGTTGATGACCGTGACTGGAATTTCGAGCTCATCATCGTGATACGTCTCGCTACAGGCGAAGCGGAACGTTTGCTTCTCTCCCGCATCGATTGTCCGTCCACCGACGGAAACGTGTTGTGTCGTCATTGGTGGCTCTTCATGGTAGTAGGGTGACCGGCTCGCTCGTCTCCCGGACCTGTTCGCTGTTCGTGAGACGATACCCATGTTCTCGCAAGACATCGAGAACCGGAGCGGGTTCGAGAACCTCGTGGACGTGGTGGACCCCATCAGGGACCGTCATATCTCGGGTAGCTAACGACACGGTTGCCGCCACGATGCCAGTCACTCGACTTTGTTCTCGTCCGTCGACTGCCGTCGTCAGCGTCTTCGCGGTCGAATGCTGCTGTCCGTCGACCTCGACCGTCACGGCGAAGCCGTCCCCGCCAACCGAGAGTGTCGAGACGAGTTCCGTCAGTCGGTCGAGCCCAATCGCCTCGACGGCTGGACGGTACAACCCGAGCTGCGAGAGCCCATAGGCAGCCGAGGTGATGGCTCGGGAGTCGAAGCACAGGTACGTTCTGGCTGGCACGTCGAGCGTTCGGTGGAGAACGTGCTGATCCGCGAAGTCGAAGCTGTAGGCCCGCCGGCGGCCATACCGAGGAAACTCAACCGACTCTGGATTCGAAAAGCCACGGACGGATTCGGAGTGTCCCGCTCTGGGGACTGCGAACTCCCGACCAATTCGCTCAAGCGTCCATCGACTTGCCGCGGGACCGAACGCTTCCCCGAGGCCGAGGAGCACACCAATCCGGATCTCTGAGACCGTCGACAGCTGGTCAGCCATGCGTTTCGCGAGCAGGTTCGTGACGCCTGGTGCGAGTCCGACGCTCAGGATCGCTGTCGCACCGTGGTCTCGCGCGACATCGTCGAGTTGTTCGACCGTGCGGAAGAACTCGTCCGAGGCTGTGATGTCGATATAATCGATTCCTCGTTCCAGACACGCCTCGACGAACGCCGTCCCCGACTGATCCACGCACATTACGACTTGGTCAAGACCTTCGAGGACACGAGCGTACGAATCTGTCTCTTGGAAGTCGAACGCGACACCAGAGACGTGGTCTCCGAACTCACTAGCGACGGCGTTCGCTTTGATCCCGTCGCGACCAGCAATGATCACTGCGCTCGGATCGTCAGGCGCAGTGGCCAGTTCTTCCGCTATCGTGCGACCGACCGATCCGTAGCCTCCGACGATCAGCGTCGTCATGGCGAGAGATCGACTCCCCGGAGTCGGCGGGCATTGATCGCGACGATGATGGTCGATAGCGACATGAACACGGCCCCGATGGCCGGTGACAGGAGAATCCCGATGGGTGCGAGGATTCCCGCAGCGAGTGGCAGCGCGAACACGTTATAGCCGGTCGCCCAGACGAGGTTCTCCTGCATCTTCCGGTAGCTCGCCTTCGAGAGCTTGATGAGACGGACCACGTCGAGAGGGTTGTTGTCGACGAGGATGATGTCGCCCGACTCGATGGCCACGTCGGTCCCGGAGCCGATGGCGATGCCCACGTCAGCCCTGGTGAGTGCTGGCGCGTCGTTGACGCCGTCGCCGACCATCGCGACCAGTTTCCCCTCGGACTGGAGCTGTTCGACTTTCGTGTCCTTCTCCTCGGGCAGAACCTCTGCGAAGTACTGGTCTATGCCGAGTTCTTCAGAGACGGCCTTCGCGACGTCTTCGCTGTCGCCGGTCAACATCGCCACCTCGATGCCCATCCCGTGCAGTGCCTCGATGGCCTGCCTGCTCTCTTCGCGGATGACGTCCGCCAGCGCGAACGCCGCGACGACCTCAGATTCGCCGTGAATAAGGTAGATAACCGTCTGTGCGTTCGATCCGGCTTCCTCGGCGAAGGCGGTGATGTCGTCGGATCGCTCGATGCCGAGTTTCTCGATCAGGTTTGGGCCTCCAAGATGAACTGTCTCGCCCTCGACGGTGGCTCTGACGCCGAGCCCGCGGAGGTTCTCGAAGTTCGAGACCCGCGCTCGTTGGACATTACGTTCGGCGGCGGCGTTCCGGATGGCGCGAGCGATCATGTGTTCGGAATCGCCTTCGACGCCCGCAGCGACCTCGAACGCCCGCTGTTCGTCCCAGTCGCCTGCCGTCTCGACGCCCACGACGCCCTGCTCGCCCTTCGTGAGCGTCCCGGTCTTATCGAATATCACCGTATCGAGATTTCGGGCCTCCTCCATGGCGATGCGGTCGCGGATGAGCATTCCGTTCTGTGCAGCCGTGGAGGTGTTGATCGCGACCACGAGCGGGACGGCCAGGCCGAGGGCGTGCGGGCAGGCGATAACGAGGACCGTCACGACGCGTTCGAGCACGCCGATGTTGAACCCAACCGCGACGACCCACGCGACGGCCGTAATCGCCGCGACGCCGAGTGCCACGTAGAACAGCCAGCCGGCCGCGCGGTCGGCCAGCAGTTGCGTCCGTGATTTGGACTTCTGGGCCTCGTCGACGAGTCGCATGATGCCTGCCAGCGTCGTCTCGTCACCGGTCTTCGTGACGCGAACGCGGAGACTGCCGTCCTGGTTGACCGTGCCAGCGACGACTTCCGACCCGGGTTCCTTGTCGACAGAACGAGACTCGCCGGTGATCATCGATTCGTCGACTGAGGACTCTCCTTCGACGACTTCCCCATCCGCAGGTACACTCGCACCCGGACGAACGAGAACGACGTCGTCCTCGCCGAGTTCGGAAACAGGAACCTCTTCCGTGTCTCCACTCTCGGTGACGCGCTCGGCGATGTCGGGCATGAGCTTCGCCAGCTCGTCGAGCGCCCCGGACGCCTGCCGGACCGACCGCATCTCCATCCAGTGGCCCAGCAGCATGATGTCGATCAACGTGACGAGTTCCCAGAAAAAGGGCGTCGTCCCCGGGAGGAACAGGCTCGCAATCGAGTAGACGAACGCGACGGTGATGGCCAGCGAAATAAGCATCATCATCCCCGGCTCACGCTTCTCGAGTTCCGTCCGGGCCATCGAGAGGAACGGCACGCCACCGTACGCGAAGACGACTACCGAAAGAACGGGCGTGATCCAGACGCTCCCGGGGAACGTCGGCGCTGTGTAGCCGAAGACGTTCTGGATAAACTCGCTGAAGAAGATAACTGGCACCGAGAGAACGAGCGACACCCAAAACCGTCGGCGGAACATCTGTTCGTGTCCCGTATGGTCTGTGTGTGCCGTGTGGTCTTCATGTCCGCCTTCGTGGGCGTGTGTCTCGTGATTTGGTTTGTCGGGCGGACGGTGAGGGTCTTCTCCTTCGGGGTGTTGATTGTGCCCGTGCTCTGAATGGTGGGAATGTTCACCCGTGGGAGAGTCGTGAGAGTTCGCTGCACCGTGGTCGTGGTGCGAGTTGTCCTCGGTTTGAGACTCGCCTGCTGGGGCGTGTATCGGATTATTGTCTTCGTCGTCCGGTGAGTCGTCGTGGTTTGGATGCTCGTTCATTGGGTTTGTTAACTTTTGTCACATCACTCCTGAATCCACCTAGTCCCCGACATTCGACGTGATGGACTGGGGAGGAGGAACTCGAGAGTGTGGACGAGTCGTCTTTTCGTTCAATTCAACTACCGATTGGTTCAGGCGTGAGCGGTGTACCCTGCGTCTTTGACCGCCTGGACGAGCGCGTCGACGTCAGTGTCACCATCGATACTCGCTTCGTTAGCGTCGCGGTCAGCAGTCGCACCGGTCACTCCGGCCACGCCAGTGAGAGCTTCTTCGACGGTCTGTTCGCAGTGTTCACAGCTCATCCCTTCGACGGTGATAGTTGTCGACATGTAGTTGTATATTTGTTCGCTACTCTTATGCAAATTTCCCCTTCGATTCAAATCTGTAGGTGTGTGAAAATCTTTGAAACAAAAGTAAAATTGGCTAGTTGGTTTTAGTGGTTTGATCACGTAGGTTAAACCATGCGCGACTTGGACGAGACGGATCTTCAAATCCTCCAGTTATTGATGTCGAATGCCCGTCGCCCCTACAGCGATCTCGCGGACGTCGTGGGCCTCTCGGCACCGGCCGTGTCGGACCGCGTAGCAAGGCTCCAAGAGATGGGAATCATCAGGCGATTCACGCTTGATATCGATCGGTCTCAACTCCGAAAGGGGATTCCAGTGTTGATTACGCTAGACATCGCCTCTGCAGGACCAGATATCTCGTCGATTAAAGAGAAACTCATCGACGAGGGCGCGGTCGAACACGTGTTCACCACGGCCGAAGCCAACCTGGTCGTCTATGCGAGAGTCCCCGACAACGATATCGCTAGCTGGCTTACTGATACTCTTGACGAAGAATCGATAGACGACTTTGGGGTGATGCTCTTGGCAGCCGCTGACTGGTCACCTGATTTAGGCGGGACGGAGTTTGCCCTCGCCTGTGCGCAGTGTGGGAATACAGTCGATAGCGAGGGAACGGCGACCCGCATCGACGGAGAGTTGTACCAGTTCTGTTGTCCATCGTGTGAGTCCCGATTTACGGAGAAATACGAACAGCTGAAACAGGGCGCTGATTGAGGGAGAAGACACATCACAAAATCGCTTTGTATTCGAAACTTTCGTGCCGCGAATGCAGAATACTCGAAAGGGAAAATCGATTGAGTAAGGGGTACGTATGACTATCCACATGAGTCAGCGGAAAAGCCACATCGATATTCAGGGGATGAGTTGCGCAAACTGTTCACAAACTATCTCCGATGCTGTCGGTTCGCTCGGCGGTGTCTCGGAGGCGAGCATCAACTTCGCGACCGACGAGGGGAGCGTCGAGTACGACCCCAACGAAGTCTCGCTGGGGGAAATATACGCCGTGATCGAAGAGGCGGGGTATTCGCCAGTGATCGACTCGGTGACGATAGCCATCACCGATATGTCGTGCGCAAACTGCTCAGAAACAGTGCAGGATATGCTCGAACGAGCCCCCGGAGTCGTCTCGGTGGACGTCAATTTCGCCACCGACGAGGCGCAGGTCACGTTCAACCCTGCTGAAGCGAGCCTCGGGGACTTCTACGACGCCATCGAAGACGCTGGTTACTCACCCGTCCGTGAAGAGAGCGAAAGCGAAGATGGATCGGGAGGTGATGCCCGGGAAGCCGCCCGAAAAGCTGAGATCCGGCGTCAACTGCGGTTGACGCTGTTCGGCGCAGCGCTGTCGGCACCGTTGCTGTTCTTCCTCGTCGAGAAATTTCTGCTCGGTGGCGACGTCCTTCCGGAAACGATTCTCGGGATCGAGTTTGGCTGGGTTGAGTTCCTACTGGCGACGCCCGTACAGCTGGTGCTCGGGTGGCCGTTCTACAAGAACTCCTACAAGGCGCTCGTGAAGAACGGACGCGCCAACATGGACGTGCTGATAGCGCTGGGTTCGACTACTGCGTACGTCTACTCTGTGGCCGTCCTGCTCGGCCTGATTGCCGGTGGGCTGTATTTCGACACGGCGGCGCTCATCCTCGTGTTCATCACCCTTGGGAACTACCTCGAAGCCCGTTCGAAGGGGCAGGCCGGTGAGGCGCTCCGGAAACTCCTCGAGATGGAAGCCGAGACGGCCACTATCGTCGACGAGGACGGGGACGAGCAAGAGATCCCGCTCGAAGATGTCGAAGTCGGTGACCGTATGAAGGTTCGGCCCGGCAAGCAGATTCCGACGGACGGCGTCGTGGTCGATGGCCAGTCCGCGGTCGACGAGTCGATGGTCACCGGCGAGTCCGTTCCCGTCGAGAAGAGCGAAGGCGACGAGGTCGTCGGGTCGACCATCAACGAAAACGGCGTCCTCTTTGTCGAGGCGACGAAGGTCGGGAAGGACACCGCCCTCCAGCAGATCGTCCAGACAGTCAAGGAAGCCCAGTCGCGCCAGCCCGACATCCAGAACCTCGCCGACCGCATCTCGGCGTACTTCGTGCCCGCGGTCATCGCGAACGCCGTCCTCTGGGGAGTCGTCTGGTACCTGTTCCCCGAGGTACTTGCTGGTCTCGTCGACGCGCTTCCGTTTTGGAGCCTCGTTGCTGGCGGTCCCGTCGCCGCCGGCGGCGTATCAGTCTTCGAGTTTTCCATTATCGTCTTCGCGTCGTCGGTGCTCATCGCCTGTCCCTGTGCATTGGGGCTGGCGACGCCCGCGGCCACGATGGTTGGAACGACTATCGGCGCACAGAACGGCGTCCTGTTCAAAGGCGGTGATATCCTCGAACGAGCGAAGGACGTGGACACGGTCGTCTTCGACAAGACCGGAACGCTGACGAAGGGAGAGATGGAGCTAACCGATGTCGTCGTTTTCGACGGTGACGGACAGCCGATCACAGACGGCGGCGACACCGCTGCCGACGGCGGTCAACTAACCGCACGTGACCGTCTCAGTGAGGACGATGTGTTGCGGCTCGCAGCCACGGCCGAGATCGGGAGCGAACACCCGCTTGCTCGCGCTATCGTCGACGGGGCCAGAGAGCGGGGTATCGATGTGACCGACCCGGACAACTTCGAGAACGTCCCCGGTCACGGTATCAAAGCGACCATCGGTGACAGTGAGGTGCTGGTCGGGAATCGGAAGCTGCTCCGGGACAACGGGATCGACCCGTCGCCCGCCCAGTCGACGATGGAGCGCCTAGAGAACGAGGGGAAGACAGCGATGCTTGTCGCCTACGAGGACGAACTCGTGGGTGTGGTCGCCGATGCCGATACGATCAAAGAGAGCGCGAAGGACGCCGTGCGCCAACTGCAGGAACGCGGCGTCGACGTGATGATGATCACCGGCGACAACGAACGCACCGCCCGCGCCGTCGCAGAACAGGTCGGTATCGCCCCCGAGAACGTCCGCGCGGAGGTCCTCCCGGAAGACAAGTCCGACGCGGTCGAGGCCATTCAGGACGAAGGACGCAAGGCGATGATGGTGGGAGACGGTGTCAACGACGCACCCGCGCTCGCTGTCGCGTACGTCGGGACTGCAATCGGCTCGGGCACCGACGTTGCGATTGAAGCGGCGGACGTGACGCTGATGCGCGACGACCCGCTTGACGTGGTGAAGGCCATTCGCATCTCGGACGCGACGCTCGCGAAGATCAAACAGAACCTCGTCTGGGCGCTTGGGTACAACACGGCGATGATCCCGCTGGCGTCGCTCGGATTGCTCCAACCGGTGCTCGCTGCTGGCGCGATGGCGTTCTCCAGCGTGTCGGTGCTGTCGAACAGTCTGCTGTTCCGCCGGTACACCCCTGACCACGACTACAAGCTCCTCGGCCGCCTCCGCTGAACCTCACCCGCTCGACAGATGTCCAATATTTCCCGCCAAACGGTGCACGCGTATCTCGTCAAGACGGCAAGCTCCGAGCCGACGTACCTCCGTGCTCGCGAGATAGCCACTGATTTAGACGCATCACCGAAAGCTGTCGCACAGTATCTCAGTCAACTCCAAGACGACCTCGTCGACGTATCGCTCGAACAGTGGAGTCGCTCGAAGAGCACCACATGGCGACTGGAGGTGAACGAGTCGTGAGCACCGTCAGCAGACGTATAGAAACCGCACTCCCCGACACCGGCACGCGTGAGTGGTGGCTGCTGTATCTCTTCGCCCCAATCGTGCTCGTCGGTTTGGCGATTCTCGCGTTTCCGACGCTCGTCTACGACCAATTCATCTGGCAGTATCTGTGGGGCCCAGTTGTTGCCGACGCCGCTGGACAACCAGCCACACACGAAGGAATACAAGCTGTCCGCGGGTACAACGCAGTGAACACGGTGACGTACCTTGCGGCCGTCGTGTACGGTCTCCCCGGCCTCCGGGCATACCTCGACTCACTGGATGTCTCGTTTGATGCCCGACTCGCGTACGGATTCGCGCCAATCATCGTCGCCGGTGGGGCGATGCGCGCCCTCGAGGACGTCGGCCTACTCGGCGACTACGCGGTGTGGTTCATCACGCCGTCAATCTACTTCGTCGTCACCGCCGTCACCGTCCTCGCGCTCGGTATCGGCGCCCTCGCGCGTGACCGGAATATCGGTTCCATTCCGTCGACAGTCGGAGTTGTCGGGGGTGTCTGGGCTATCGGAGCCGTCGGGTGGGCGTTCTGGCACGGGCTCTCAACGTCGGCTCCTCTCCGCCTGTGGGTGCCGGTCGCGACGGCGGGGATTGCCCTCAGCGTGACCGCGTTCTATTACTGGGGGACGGGCTTCGTCGACGTCGCACATCTCCGTCACCCGCTGTTCCTGTTGGCCGTCTTCGGGCAGCTGTGGGATGCGACGCAGAATATCATCGGCGTCACGTTCCTCGGCTATTCCCCGAAGCTGGTCGTGACGAATCTCGTGTACCAGGCGACCGGATTCTCGGGGTCGACGTTCGTCCTCAAACTCTTCGTGACTGGCGGTATAGTGTGGTACCTCGCAGACGCGAAAGCCGAAATGAATCACACTTGGTGGTGGCTCATGACGTTCTTTATCGGGGCGATCGGACTGCCGATGGGCGTTCGTGGGTCGCTTCGGATGATGCTCGGAGTTTGACAATGGATACGATGAACACAACTGCTACGACACGACAGTACGGCGCGGCAATCGCACTCGTTTCGGGAGTGTACTCGCTGGTCTCAGCGACTGGTGGTACCGGGATGATGGGGTCGAACAGCGGCCTGCTCATGGCGCTCTTAGGCGTGATAGTCGTAGTTCACGGTGTCGTCTTGCTGACGCCCTATGCGAACCGGCTTGGGAAGGCAAGTGGCCCCTTGATGATCGGGTATTCGATCGTGATGTTGCTCAACCAGGCGCTGGTTGGGGTTACCGGCAGCGCTAACTGGGGGATGGGTATGGGGTCCGGAATGGATGGCGGAATGACCGGTGGCATGGGATCGACGATGACCGCCGGTATGGGGTGGGATCTCGGTATGGTCGCACTCGCGGTGCTGATGCTGATTAGCGGTGTCATCATGACGAACCACTCTGGTTCGGAAACGAGGATGTAACCCGCCCATCGGGTGTATGGTGAGATCTGCCATACGGTCGGTATCCCGTCGAACTCGAACTCACGTATCGCGTCGAAGAAATCGATTTCGACCATACTATGAGATACAGCGACCCAGTCTTTGAAGCATAACCGTGCAGCAATCCCAAGAGCTGGGCAACGCACGCACTTGACGTAGTCAATCGTGGGATATTTCGGTCACAGAATCCGATCGAGTGCTTCTGAGATTGAGCGCGCTCTGATGATTCGGAGTCCCTGAACAGCCACCTCCGTCGGTTCGCCCGCCGGAATGATCAGCGCCTGTGCATCGGCAGCTCGTGCTGCACGGGCTTTCGTCTCGGTCTCCCCAACGGGAAGCAACGCTCCCTCGTCGTCGACGATTCCCGTGATGAGCGTCTCCTGTGAGAGTGACCGCTGACGGAGGCTGGCGACGAGTGCGACCGTGAGTCCGGCTTCCCAGCTCTTCCCACGGAGTGCAAGCACACCAGTCCCGGAGGATTCGAACGTGACGTGCGTCGCCGTGTTGGTGAGCGAAGCCCCGGTAAGACGTGTGGCCGTCTCCCTCGCCTCTCGGAGCGCGAGTTGGAGGTCGTGACGGACTTCAATCCCATTCAAATTCACAAACAACTCGCCCTTCCCGTCGGTGAACTCGAATGTCACTGGAATCACGAGGCCGCTATCGGAGCCGTCGACTGCTGGGAGATAGTACCGTGTTGTTGCGGGAAGCGTGGCCCCACCAGCGAGCGTCGCCAGCGACTGAAATCCCTCCCCTGCTCGCGTGAGACCGAATACCGCCCCAGCACCCCCCACGCCCCCCAGACCGAGGCCGACAAGAAACGCCCGGCGTGACAGAATCGTCTCTTCAATCCGGCTGATTATGTCGTCCTCAGTATCGGCCGGTCGAGAAGCAGGAGCGGATTCTTCGGGTGACATAGCAATATTTTGAATGGTTGCGGTTGAACTTCGTGTTATGGGGTAACATGGGACTGCATAATATAGACTCTTCGCAGAACCGGCTTCGAACGGGTACACCTATTTTGGCCGCTCTCCCACGTATTATACGTCCGTCGTCAGTCATGCCACCACGGTATCGGTCACTGGGCGAACTCGTTGTCGTAAGTAGCGCCGTGACCGGTATCGGTGTGTGGTGCGCCTACCAGTTCGAACTCGCCCTGCTCCAGGTAACGACTGTCGCCACGTGGACGCTTCTGGTAGGGCTCGTTGAGGAGGCGTTCGTCCGGTTCATCCCGCTGATACTCGTTTTCTATGGATGGAGCTTCTGGCAAGGCCAGCTCCTCTCGAAAACCGAGGGGTTACTCGCGACTGCGGCCTCCGGTCTGACTGTCGCGCTTCTCGAACTCGTACTCAAGCTCGAATATCTGGCGCGTCTGGAGGCGGCTGTCCGGTTCGATTCGCTCGTGCTCCCGCTGGTGTTCGTCCACCTGCCGTTCGCGTTACTCGCCGGGCGGTTCGCGTACGCGCTCGGCGAGCGGATTCACGGCACCGACGATATTGGGCTGCCGTCGCTCTCCCGGCGAACGCTGGCGGCGCTCGTGCTCGGGTATCTCGCACTTTCGCTCGCCCACGTCGGATACAATCTGCTCATTTGAGAGCCGCTCGAACAGAGGGAAGTACTGAAAGACCGATGATCACCACGCCCTGGACGAGGTGGGGATACTGCAGTCGTTTCCCAAACCCGATGACGGCTCCTTCGACGAGGACCCAGACGACGAGCACGACGCCGACGGCGATAGCTGCCAGCCACGCCCAGCCCGCGCCCCGGTAGAGACCCCACACGACGACCAACGGGAACACGCCAAGAATACTGAACAGAATCAGACCGGGAACTAGATAGCTCTCGAACGGCGAGCCGACCAGAAGCGCCGGCGAAATGCCGATAAGACGCCCCGAGGGAGCGAGGATGAATTGTCCGCCGCCAGCAATCCCCGACACCCCAAGCACACCAATCGTCGCAATGAGAGCCCAGAGCGCGAGTGGTCGTTCTTTGCTCTCCGTGAAGGTCCCCATCTGTCGACGCTCTCCTTTCTGACGAGAGGTGCTCGCACGATATAAACGCTGTGTGGTTCAGTAGCTGCCTTATTCGTGGTCGTCGTCGAGCGCCGTCCGGATCATCCCGTTCAGCTCTTCGAGCTTCTCGCGGACGCGCTCGGGCTTGTCGGCCGGCGGCTCTTCGAGTGCGACCTGCTCGTGGGGGTCCGGCTCGCCCACGATGACGCTGCCGATCATCCCGAGGCTCTCGTGCGGAATGCAGTAGTAGTGATAGACTCCCTCGGTCTCGAAGGTGTGTTCGAACGTGGCGCCACCCTCCGAAAGGATGCCGCTGTCCCAGGACGCTGCGCCGTCGGGGACGAGCTGTGGCTGGTCGTTGTCTGGGTGGTATGCTGTCGTCGAGTGACTGCCGCTCTCGTTGACGAACGTCACGGTACCACCGACGTTGACGCGCACGACGTGCGGCTCGAAGTGGAAGCCGTCGTCGGCGTTCACCATCGCCACTTCAGCAGTGTCGGCAGGCGCGCCGACAGCATCGTCGTGGTCGTCCTCCCCGTCGTCGTGGCCGTCTCCTTCTGTCTCAGCTTCACTCTCGTCGTGCTGATCTTCGGTGGATGAGTCAGACGCTGGCTCGTCCGCCGGGGTGTTGTTCGCTCCCGAATCGTTCGTCGGAGCACCAGTACATCCTGCGAGTCCAACGACCGCCGCACCGCCGGTCAACTGGAGCATCCGTCGGCGCGTGAACAGTGAATCGTTCGTCATGACATCGGTCACCTTACAGATAAACCTACACACCGGAGGTATATAGACCGGAAAGCAGATTTGCTGGGTCAGCAAATCGGCGTTTCTTTATATACCCTTCCACAACAACACGGACTGTGAGTGAGGAGCGAGACATCTCGGGGATCCTCGAAATCCTTGACGACGACTATGCACGCGCAATCCTCGAGGCGACTCGCCGAAAACAGATGTCTGCCAAGGAACTCAGCGAAGTGTGCGATATGTCAGTCTCGACGGTTTCCAGGCGAGTCAATACGTTACTGGAGTACGACCTGCTTATCGAGCGAACGCACATTGATACGGACGGTCACCACTACAGCGAATACGAAGCCCAACTCGACCGTGTTGAGGTACAGCTCCTCGAGTCGGGATTCGACGTCCGTATCGAACTTCGAGAAGACGCTGCCGACCGCTTTACGCGCATTTGGGATACTATGAGGAACGAATAATTATGCACCCTGGACTCATCGTCGCAAAGCTCGTTACAATGGTTCTGGGATTCCTAATCGCCTATCAGGCGTACCGGGGCTACCGCCGGAATCACAGCCGACCGATGCTCTATGTCGCGATTGGCTTCGTCTTAATCAGTTTCGGGGCGGTCATCGAGGGGCTCCTGTTCGACGTGGTCGGACTCACACTCTCTGACTCGGGCACGGTAGCGACCATCATTGTCGCTGTCGGTATGCTCAGTGTCCTGTACGCTCTATACGGACGCGACACTAAGGGAGTGGAGGACTAATCGGATGGTCGAGACAACGACGGCGGTTCTGATCGGCGTTCGATTGCTCGTGCTGGCACTCGGTATCCTGACCACGTACTACAGTTTCGAGGCGTATCGACGAACAGGTACGTACTATATGCGAAACGCTGCAGCTGGATTCGGAATCATCACCCTCGGTGTGTTCATCGAAGGAGTGCTGTTTGAGTTTGTGGGGCTCGATCTCGCTCTTGTCCACATCATCGAATCGATCGCCATCGGGCTTGGATTCGTGGTCCTTCTCACCTCGCTTCGCCGGTAGCTCAAGTCGCGTCTACACTCCTCGAACGGTCAAAACTGGCTCATCCGAGTTCCAGAGAACCCGCTCGGTCACACTTCCGATGAGCCGTCGTGAAAGGCCGGACCGTCCGTGTGTTCCCATCACGACGAAGTCAATCCCGTGTTGATCGCAGTATTCCCCTATAGCCTGATGAGGAACGCCGTGAGTAATTTCAGCAGCGACTGAAACACCGTCGGCAACTGCCCGGGACTGGACATCTTCTACGACAGTCTCTCCGTTTTGCTCCAGGACTTGCTGCAGTTCGTCCCACGTCCATCCCGGGCGAGACGCGTAGGCACCTCTATCCACAACGTAGAGGGCATGAAGTGTCGCATCGTACGTTCGAGCCAAATTAAGAGCGTGAGTGACTGCCTCTCGTGCGGGTATACTCCCGTCAGTCGGGACGAGGATATTCTCAAATCCTCCCCGGATCTCGGATTCTGATACCGACTCCGTCAGCTTCGATTTGACACTGAGCACAGGAATGTCGACAGTTCGAACGATTCGGTTTGTTACACTTCCGAGTAGGACTCGGTCGAGACCCGTGTGTCCCCGTCTCCCCATACAGACGAGGTCAATCCCGGTGTCGGTAATGTAGGACGCAATCTCGCGAGCTGGAATGCCACGGCGAACCTCAGTTACAGCATCAAGGCCATTTTCTGCGGCTCGAGTTGCGATCTGCTGGGTGGCGGCATCACCAGCGTCGTACCACGTGTCCGGGAGCGTCTCTAGGTCGGTTTCCAGCGCGGTTAGTTCCAGCTTCCTTTCGATGGGCGAGCTGTCGACGACGTGAAGTGCGTGGACGGTTGCGTCGTATCGGCGAGTGAGGTCAAGCCCATACTGGATTGCTGGCTCAACGTTATCGCTTCCATCGGTTGGGATGAGGACGTCGGTGTACATGGTTGGATGTGTTTGTGTGTTGATTTTGCTACGGACTCTCGTCCGTCGGTATTGGCGGCTCATGGGCTGGCGACTCGATGCGTTCCTTGAAGAAGACGAGTTCCTTGTTGGTGTGGTCGTAGAGCTTGGCTTTCCCGTCGAGAACAGTGGTGAAGAGCCGCTTTAGCAGCTGCCCCCGACGATTGTTCGGGAAGTCCATCCAGACGGCGTGTGACATCTGGGTCCCGTCCTCGGTTTCTTCGAGCCGAATCGTGCCACCCTCTGGAATGCGAACGGTGACGAGCCCGCGAAGGACCGGATAGTACGCCGTCCCAGTCCAGACCGCTACGTTGGGATGGTCGATGTACTGGAATCGACCGTGCAGGTCTGCGTACATCCCGGCGACCTCTTCGCGCTGCTGGAATGTTGCATCCTCCTGTGGGCGGTTGTCAGGCGTGTCGTATTCGAGTCCGTAGTGCTCCTCCGGGTTCGACGCCGTCCAGTGGATGGGGTCGGTCACGTACTCCCAGATTTCCTCGGGCGATGCGTCGATGACGATGTCGGCTTGATCAGTGACGTACATGGGATTTCCTCCGTGTTGTAGTATAGGTCGGGCAGGATTTTCTCCGTATCTGGTTCAAATCGAAGGTGTTGCACGGTGAAATTCTCCGAATGCAAGGTGGTGCCTCGAGGAGGAGCCCTTGGTATTTACCCAGAACCGGGTGGACCGGTGAGTAGACCATCATGTCCCTTCGTTTCCTCGGGGCGCGACGACCGGGCTATTCCAGAGGAGTGCAGTCGAAACGGCGTAGAATACCAGTAGTGACAGATTATACGCAGTGACGATGAAGAAGATGCGAAGTTCGAGCGGAGAGATCAGCGCGAGGAGGCCGGTCACCGCCTGGATGACCAGGGGATTCGCAAGCGCGAACCAGCGAGGATAGTGGGTCTGCTTGAA
Organism: Haloferax chudinovii; assembly: GCF_042663345.1. Taxonomy (NCBI): domain Archaea; kingdom Methanobacteriati; phylum Methanobacteriota; class Halobacteria; order Halobacteriales; family Haloferacaceae; genus Haloferax; species Haloferax chudinovii. Next base: position 37,711 of record NZ_JBHTAB010000008.1, on the reverse strand, counting down.
CGCAATCGCGTAGAATATGAAGGCGAGTGCCACAGCCATCGCCCCCACGAGGAGTACTCCGAGCGGTTCGAAGACGAGTTCGAAGTTGTCGAACATTGTTTGCATCGCGGGTTCTGCCGCCGGTGGTGCTGTATCGGCTGCCTGCACACCGAATGTGATGAACGCGAACGTGCTGTGGAAAACGGTACCAGCGACGTAAGCAAAGACGCCCAGATACCACACATTTCTCGAGAGGCCCCAGCCCGCTGGCTTGATGGCTTGGTATACCTGCCAGAATCCGAAGAGTCCGAGTGGGATCCCGAGGATAGCCAAGTAGTGGCCGAGGACCACCTGCGAGGTCGGCTTCGACAGTAGGAACACAGAGAGGTTCTCCAGCGACAACACGGAGAACGCGGTCGTGATGACGGTCGTACCGTCCAGGGAGTACCCGGAGGCGAGGTCAGCGAGTACGCCCAGTGCCATCCCAACGACGCCGAGGATACCCGCCAAGCGTAGCTCGTTTCGCTTCAGGAACCCCTCTACAGTCATGTCGGAGCGGTCCCCTCGAGTGATCGCTTGATGTATTCGAGTTCTCGCATCGCGTGTCGATAGTCCCGTTCGACACCATGGAGCACGTGTTCGAACGTCCACTCGGTTATCGTGCCCAGGACCGAGTCGGGAAACGACGCCCAGACGCGTGCGGTCAGTTCAGTTCCCCCTCGTGTCGGCGTGATCTTCCACGTGACTCCTTCGTCTACCTCGAGAGGGAAGCCGTAGAACCGATACCGAGCCTTGGGCGCTTCCCAGGTCAGGCGCTCCCCGGGAACGTACTCCGTCACCTCGCCGTCCGCGACGCCGGGGATGCCGGCAATTCGCTCACGGACTCGAATTCGGGTGCCCTCTTCAATTCTTTCTCCGTCGGAGTAGACCTCGAGTGACTCGTGATCGGGGTTGGACGCGACCCACCACTCCTCGACATCTTTCAGGAATTCCCAGACCTGTTCTGGAGATGCGTCGATAGTCACGGTGGGCGAGATTGCGTACATTCCTGTCTCCGTCATCCTATCGGGCGAACAAATTGTACAGCCACGCGACGGCGTACACGAGGACGAAGCTAATGACAGCTGCCTCAACCATGCCCGCCACCGTCCCGACGACGGTCGGCTCGAAGAACAGGTGCCACTGTTCCATCATCGCGACCGCGCCCTCGTAGACACCTATCGCGCCGAATACGCCGAGCAGGAGCATTACGACCGCAGAGACCACTGCGGCAGCGCCCGCGAGTGCCAGTGCGTCGAGATGCATCGCACCGACGGTGGCTTCCGTACCGTACGCGTCTTGGGTGGTGGTAGTCGTGCTCATATGTAGAGATACGCCTGACCCATTTAATCGATTTTCTCTTACAATTCGAAGGTGCCGCTCATCCCGTCGAGTACACACCAGGAACTAGTGCGGTAAAAGCCGGATACAGGAACCCTGTCCGTGGATCTGGTCGTCTGAAGAAGGAGCGGAAATTTTCGGATGAAGAATCAATAACGCTCGGTCGATATTACCGGAAATCCCACGCTAGATCGGGTACCCCGAACCAATAACCGAGTGTACTTTCGAATGCAAGTTTTCGAGCTGCCCCGACACCGGGTTCTTAAGAACAAATGACAAAATAGATGCCTGTGATTGATTAGGTATGCAAGTCGCCCTCCTCGATGGTATTTTCGAGTCGCTACGGATCGGTGTCGGCTTTCTCTGGACAGCCGCGTGGGCGATCATCATGGGGCTGGTAATCACGAGTCTCGTTCAGGTCTACGTCTCGAAGGAACGGATGGCCAACGTTCTCGGAGAAGGTGATCTAAGTGGACTCACAAAGGCGACACTGTTCGGCGCTGCGAGTAGTGGCTGTAGCTTCGGTGCCGTCGCCATCGGGAAGGGACTGTTCAAGAAAGGCGCGCACACGGTGAACTTCCTCGCGTTCATGTTCGCCTCAACGAACCTCATCGTCGAACTCGGGCTGATGATTCTGATTCTCCTCGGGTGGGAGTTCCTCGTCGCGGAGCTCCTCGGTGGCGTCATTCTCATCGCGGTGATGGCGCTTCTCGTCCATCTGACGCTCCCCGAGAACCTCTTCGACCAGGTTCGCCGGGAACTGAACCAGCGTGACGACGAGGGGGGAATCACCGAAGACCCGACCTGTGGGATGGAAGGGAAAGACGAGTACTCGCTCACGACGGACGGAGGCGAGACGCTGAAGTTCTGCTCGAAGGGTTGTATGGAGACCTACGAGCAGGAGGCTGCCAGTAGCGGCGGGTGGCGCGACGAACTCCTCTCGTGGGGTGGGTGGTACAAGATCGGGAATCAGTACCGCAAGGAGTGGTCGATGATCTGGAAGGACATCATCGCCGGCTTTCTGATCTCGGGGTTCGTCATCGTGTTCGTGCCACAGTGGGTGTGGAACTCGCTCTTCCTCCAGGGCGACGGCCTGCTCGTCAGCGCGGAGAACGCGATCATGGGTGTCACAATCGCCGTGCTCAGTTTCGTCGGGAGTATGGGGAACGTCCCCTTCGCCGTCGCGCTGTGGGGTGGCGGCATCAGTTTCGCTGGCGTTATCGCGTTCGTCTACGCCGACCTCATCACGATACCCGTCCTGAACATCTACCGGAAGTACTACGGCTGGAAAGTGATGCTGTACATTCTCGGCGTGTTCTTCGTGACGATGGCGTTCACCGGCTTTCTCATGGAGGAACTGTTCAACGCCCTCGGCATCGTTCCGAATCTCGCCGGCGGACAGACCGCCTCCGAACAGATGTACTTCGAGCTGAATTACACCTTCTACCTCAACATCATCGCGTTCGCCCTCTCCGGATTCCTGCTCTACGTCTACCGAAGGGGACTTGGCGCACCAGGCACGTTCCGTGACCCGGTTTGTGGAATGCGGACCGACGACAGCGGTCCAAGTATCACTCACGACGGTGAGACGTACTACTTCTGTTCGAAGCAGTGCAAACGTGCGTTCGAAAACCAACCATCCGAGTTTTCACACGTCCAACCAACTGTCGTCGAGAGTGACCGAGGGCAGAGTCACGACAATCACTAAACACCGTCACATACGAAGTGAGTCGAATGAATCCGACTACAGCTCAATGAAAACGTCTCCAATTTCCCCACTCGAAAATTCGTAGATGGTGAACGGTTCAGTCTGCTCACCGGGCATCCCCGGCGAACCGGCTGGCATACCGGGTAACGCGATACCCGAAACCGACTGCTGGTCGAGTGCTGTTGCGATAGCTTCGACGGGGACGTGCCCTTCGACGACGAGGTCGTCGAGAACCAGCGTATGACAGCTGAGAAGTCCATCGGGAACGCCATACTGTTGTTTGATACTGTTGACATCGCTCGGGGAACGCTCACCGAGTTCGACATCGAGATACTCCCGTAGGTACGTCGCATACTCTCCACAGCATCTGCACCCCGGCGAACTGAATTGTGTTGCCGTCGTAACTCCGAGTACGCCATCGGACGGTGGCTGTTCTCTCTGTGACTCCAGACATCCAGCTGCACTAACAATTGCAGTGCTCCCAACTATGCTGAGGAACCGTCGTCGGGTCCAGTGTGAGGCCATACTGAAGACTGATCGCCGAGAAATATATCAACGACTCGTTGTTCTCACGTTTCGAGACACCGCATGATCTCAATTCGAGGGAAGAAACAAGGTGAACACCAAGCAGCAACAATCGGTACCGACGCGCCCATTTATATGCTTTCGACTTTCGAACCAGAACAACAGTATTCGGCAGGTAGCCGCCCGTAGGCTGCCGAGACAGGATTTTCGTTCCAGATGGTGTGGAATTTCACTTTTGAATAGGGTGAAATGAGGAGCACAAACTCTTGTGGTAGAGTCATATTACACCCATACGTCTGTAAAGTCAAAGCACGATACAATATAACGGGTGATATCCGTGTGGTTATCGCGAACGTGACGCCTCTCTCATCGTCAATTATTGTTCATCTGCGTGGGGCGAAATGGAGTGACGTTCACGTAACTCTCTGCGAGAAGCACGAACACCGCTTGGCTCCACTGAAGTTTGTCCTTTCACGCCAACTCGGTGGCCATCGAACCGCCAACTCCCCGTCCCAGTTCGTTCCTGGGCGACTGTGAGATATTCTATTGGGTGTGACGGGCCAGTTCCGAAAATCACGAGATAGTACAGACCAAAATACGTACTATGGTGGAAGTCGGATATACGTCCATGAGAATACACCCACGTCGACGGAGGAAACAGACATGAATCAACGTCAAACAGACACCGTCGTCGGATTCACCCTCGTTTCTATCTTGGCAGTGGGAGGGCTACTTAGCTGGCAAGCGTACCAGCAACAGCAATCGTTCGACCAGATGATGGGTTCGATGATGGGGACGTCGATGACAGGTGTCCACGGAACGAGTCCTTTGTGGTACGTCCTCGGGACACTCGTCGTTACGGGCGCACTCGGCGGGATATATCTTAGTCTCCGTCGCTCGCTGGATGAACCCTCCAATGAAAGCCAACGACCAGGAGAGCAGTCAGCACCAGAGAATTTGGAGGAATCTACTTCCACGAACACTGAACCACAATCAGCAGCGGGGGATGACAACTCATCTACCCGTCGAGAACCTATCCTCGACGTCTTACCGGAGGACGAACGGCGGGTTCTCGAACCAGTCCTCACGCCACCGGGAATCACGCAGATCGAACTCCGGGACCGTTCTGATTTCTCGAAGAGCAAGGTGAGCCAGACAGTGAGCGAACTAGAGAAACGAGGGTTGCTGTACCGTGAACGACAGGGTCGAACGTATCGAGTGTACCCAAGTGACGACCTACTTCAACGCCCAACGTGATTTGCGTGTTACCAATTGGCAAAATTCTATGTGGCTCGCCCCCATCTCTTGAGATATGTGCAATCGACACGTCCCACATCTGATCGCCGAATACGAAGCATCGAAACGAGACGATGTCGAAGCCGACGTACTCGGCGACGAAGAGGCACAATCAACCCCAGACTCTACAGCAACCGAACAAAAGCGTCTGTTCGCTTCACTCGTTTCACGCCTCACTCCCTGATGCACATTGACGGTGGGTAGTCAACTCAGCAGGGGTCACAACCCCATATAGACGAGTCCGACGGTGATCGAGTCTGTTCAGAACGGCGTCGGTTCAGTTCCAGTAGAGAACGGGGTGACTGACGTGTTCTGCTGTGCAACCCACGAGAGTCGGAGCACGAATGAAAACAGGACCGCGAGTGGAGCGAACCCGACAGTCACTGCGACAATCGTCAGTGGGAGTACCCTCACGGGTGGTTGCGAGGCTGTTCCTGTGGTCCCGTAGATTGTGAGTACGAGTTTAGGGCTACTACGTTAATTGGATTGTGACAGATATTCCAAACCTCGGCAGTGCCACACAGATCATCGGCTCTCGGCTGGGGGAGAGTAACGAGCGTCCCGAATTCGAAGGCGATGAACGATACTGTGATAGAGAAACGGTTAGAGCGCCCTATAGACGCTCTCGAACGTTCTCCTGTGTCAGTTCACACCCATCGTGATAACTCCAGAGCCGTCCTACGAGTAACCGAGGAGAACAACAATGACTACCTTCAAAATCGGACGCTGGCTGCTCGTGGCACTCGCAATCGTCGGACTCGCGGTTGCTGCCCCAGTAGTCAGTGCACACGGCAACGACACGACCGCTGATGACGCGCCCCCGTACAACGGCACTGCGACCGAGTGGACCGCCTGGATGGAATCGCAGATGACCGACCACATGGGGCCCGGCGCCGTGGAATGGATGGAATCGCACATGGGCGTGACCGTCGACGAGATGGGCCAAGACATGGCCGACGATGGACGGATGGGCGGATACGGCCCGATGCGTGGATACGGGGGGATGGGTGGCGCGAGTCACTGCTAACGGCACCTTCTAGCCCCTCTCGTATCGAACAGCGAAACCGTACACTCAAAGAGAGAACCCGACTGCCTGAAATTGTACACGAGTGGAAATATACTACAAAAGCCTATCGGAGAATTGCTACCCCGGAAATCTGACTTCCCTGTATTTATCCGTGGGGAGCGAATTGAATGTTGTAGAGAAATTCCAATATTGGTGCCGCGCTGGCAGTCGAAACGGCTTCCACACCGAGCGCAGTATCAACCGAACTCATGGAGAACACACAATGACGTATACCATCACCACTACAGTTGACGCACAGTTCGACGACGTCCTCGATGCGGTCGAAACCGAGTTACAGAACGAAGGATTCGGCATCCTTTCCGACATCAACGTGCAGGCAACGCTCAAGAAGAAACTGGACGTCGAAACCGAGCGGTATCGGATTCTCGGCGCCTGCAATCCACCGCTCGCACACGAAGGGCTCACAGAAGAGCCAGACCTCGGGGCACTGCTCCCGTGCAACGTCGTCGTCTACGAGAATGATGACGGTGACGTGGTCGTGAGCGCCGTCGACCCCGAACAGCTCGTCGGTATCACCGAGAACTCTAACTTGGACGATATCGCGGGCGAAGTCAAGGGTAGATTCGAGGACATCCTCTCAGTCGTCGAAGACCGGTTCGCATCAGGAGGTGGCGACTGATGGCGGAAGCGAGCAGAATGAGCACGACGACGATTATCCTCCTCGTCGTCGCAGCACTCGTCGTGATTCCGCTGCTCGCTATGGGTGGCGGAATGATGGGCGGTGGCTTTGGAATGTTCGGCGGAGGAATGTTCCTCTGGCCACTCCTGCTGATTGGACTCGGCGTACTGGTCTTCTATGGACTCAGCGGCCGAGACGGATCGAGGTCATCTGACTCAGCGCTCGAAACGCTTCGCGCGCGGTATGCTCGCGGCGAAATTTCGGACGAAGAGTTCGAGGAACGAAAACAGACCCTCGAATCGAAGGACCGCTGACGCAACCACTCACGACACTACCCCGCACGATGACAAAGCCCACGGATTCACCATCCCACCGGCTCTTCGCAGCCATATACGACCCGGTGACCAAGCCTGCAGAACGCACGCTCCTTCGAGAACATCGTGAGTACCTTACGGAGGACCTGCACGGAGCACTCCTCGATATTGGTGCAGGGACCGGTGCGATGTTTCCGTATTTCAAGCGGGCACAAACACGCGACACAGAACTCGTCGTCCACGCGGTCGAACCCGACCCGCATATGTGTCGACGAGCGGTACAGAAAGCGAGAGACGTCGGCCTCGACGTCGAGATTCGTTCCGAAGGTGCCCAGACGCTGCCGTACGATGACGATTCGTTCGACGTCGTCGTCGGTTCGCTCGTGTTCTGTACCATTCCAGATGTCGATGCAGCACTCAAAGAGGTTGCCCGCGTGCTCAAGCCGGGCGGAGAGCTTCGGTTCTTGGAACACGTTCACGCCGACGGGTGGCTCGGGTCAGTTCAGGACGCCGTGAACCCCGTCTGGCGACGCGGGGCCGCGGGTTGTCACCTCAACCGAGATACCAGAGCGACCTTCGAGAGCGACGACCGCTTCGAGGTGCGAGAAATCGACGAGTTGGCGCTCGGCATCCCGCCAGTCAAGCCATTCATCCGCGGCAAACTCGTCGCCCGCAATCGATCTCAAAACCCGTGGCGTGATGTGTTAAGCGAGGCCCCGGAACAACTTGGATCGGTACTTCGATGAACAGTATGTTCAGGTCGACCTTGAAATCAAAACCAGACACGGTGAAAACCCTTCAATAATGAATAGTAGTTCCAATAACGAACAAGACCATAGAGGAAACCATGACTGAAGTCATCCTCTTCACGCAGGAGACGTGTGGGGCATGTGCGACGCAGCGAGAGAAGAACGAGGGAATCGAAGACAAATTCCCAGACGTGGAGTTTCGGGAAGTCGACATCCAGCGAGACCTCGAGATCGCTGAAGAATACGACGTCCGAAAGACACCTACAACACTCGTCTACGCGGGTGATGAGCGGGTGTCTGAGTTCATCGGTATCGTCGAACGTGACGAACTCGAAGACGCGATCCAGACAGCGACGAACGAGCAGTCTGGACTTGCTCAACGACTATACGACTACGTTCGTGGATAGCCACAGAGACTCAGCAACCATACAATATACGATCATGAAGACTACAAGAAGACAGTTCGTGAGGCTCCTCGGCGCTGGTGCCACCGCAACTGCAGGACTCACACAGACAGCAGCAGCACAGCAGGCCCCCGTCGTGAAGATGGGAAACAACTACTTCGATCCGATTGGGCTATCCGTGGAACCTGGGACTACCGTCCGATTCGAGATTGCTGCCGGAGCCCATTCAGCGACGACCTACGACGAGCGTATTCCAGCTGAGGCGAGCCCGTTCGACAGCGGTGTCATCTCACAGGGGACCTACGAGTACACATTCGAAACGCCGGGAACGTACGACTACTACTGTATCCCTCACAAGTCCCTCGGCATGGTTGGACGAATCGTCGTTGGTGAACCTGGCGGGCCCGCCGAAGAGACCCCGATTCCAGACGGTGACGTGCCATCGAGTGACGACATCGTCCAACAGGGTGCCATCCCTTACGGGTCTGACTCCAGCACTGAGGGCGCAACTGGTGGTTGGATGATGGGGCCGGGCATGGGCCCCGGAATGATGTCTGGCGGTTCGAGAGGGAGGTTATACGGCCTACCACTTGTCGGTGGTGCCCTCGGTATGCTTGGGATCCTCGGTGGTGGACTGTACTGGGCACTCACCCGATCGTCGGCTAAATCTGCCGCAGACGACTCAGCGATGGCAGTTCTCCGGAGCCGATACGCACGGGGAGAGATAGACGACGAAGAGTTTCAGCAGCGACGTCAGCGATTGAAAGACGAACCCGAGAGATAATCCGAAAAGTTCCACAGCTCGAATTTCGATGTCCACTGAGCGTACATCAGATGGACTACTGAGAGTCATCCTCGTAGTGATAGCCACGATCGTCCTGCTCCCGAGGTTAATGATGCTGTTCGCCGTCCCGATGATGGCGAAGATGGGCTGGTGGTGGTGGCGGCATCGCGGGTGGGCTATCACCACTGTGGGGAACCGGGATGATGCCCCTGTGGCTCATCGTCCTCGACGGGACGGCGACGGTGCTGATCGATTCCCTCCCGTAGTGACTCGTCTGTACAGCCAGGCCAAGACCATGAACCCGTTCACGTCCCCACTGGAGATTCAACGAACATTTGCGGCGCTCCAGCTGACGAGGCCGATCCCAATCGGGAAGACTTCCGCCGACAGCAGGTGCGAATCCATGATGAATGTGGAACGCCGGTTTATTAGAAGACGCCCAGAATGAATCCGATACCCATCACGATAAGAATTGCCGCCGTGAACGTTGGCAGATATTCTGCGTAGTCCTCAAGTTGGTCCTCGTAGCGCTGGTAGCCAGCCACGAGCAAAAGCGTCACGCCGACGAGTGACGTAATGACGGCCAACGAATAGAGGAGCATCAGTTCGAGGCAATAGGCCGAGCCGGTACAGATGGCGATGATATCGAACTCCTCGTTGTGCGTAAAACCGAGAGCGAACGCGAGTACTGCCATCCCGAAGAGCCCGCGATCCGATGGCTCCTCAAGGTGGTCGTGGGAGTGTGAATGATTGGACTGACCCACAAACGGGACTACCCGCCGAGCTCGAGCAATCCACCCTCGGCTCTCGTCGCCGCTGTGGGTATGTCCGTGGTCGTGGGTGTGACCGTGATCGTGGTCGATTTGCTCGTGGTGGTCACTATGGTCGTCACCGTGATCCGGTGCGGTGTGATCGTGTCCATTGAAGTATTGCCAGATTCCGAGGGTGATGAGTAGCGTCCCGGCGACGTAGTTCATCCAGGGAATCTGGGTGAGCCCGAAATACGAGAGCGCCCAGAAGTACACGACCACCATCGCGATACTACTGATGAGATGTCCGATACCGAGGATGAGGCTCGATGCGGCGCCGGAGACCCATTTATTCGGTTTGTCGAGCGCGTAACTCGCGGCAATTGCCCATCCGTGGCCCGGGGCGAGACCGTGCGTGAGACCGAGAACACTAGCCCCGAGTGCGAGCCCGAGAACGCCGTTCGCCATGTACCTGAAATGAGAGCGAGATCGCTTATACCGGTTGTTAATACCGAATCGGGGGACCCGTCATACTCGGAACTCTTGTGCGAGGATGACGAACGACTAGTCCATGCGGACGAGTTTCAACATCCCGGATGCGGTCGTCGAGGAGTTCGATCGAGTGTGGCAGGATGAAGGCCTCGACAATCGGTCGCGAGCAGTTCGTGAAGCGATGCAAGAGTACATCGAGGCTCACTCCCGGCTCGAAGAGGTGACTGGGGAGGTGGTTGCGCTCGTCGCCTTCGACTACCGTCACCCGGACGTCATCGAAGAGCTGCACGGCGTGCAGCACGAGCACCAGGACATCATCCTCAATACGAGCCATACCCATCAGGGCGAGTGGTGTCTTGAGTCCCTGTTCTGTCGCGGCCCTGTCGAACGGGTGCGAGAACTGAGCTATCGACTTCGTGATTTCGACGAGGTCAACCGAGTGAAAATTATGGTTATCCGCGACAGCGACACGACCAAACACCACGTCCAGTAGCGACTCGAAGACGTATCGACCTGCCCGCAGTTGTTCCTCGGGGTGGTTTCGTTTCGTCAGTGGACATGGGAGTTGAGATGGGTCTGTCGGTCGCCATATGCCGGGCTCAATTCGATGGTCGCGTGATCAACCCCGTACTCTTCGAGGATGTGATGGATCTCCTTGGTGACTGTTTCTGCTTCACGCATCGTCTCGACCGAGGTCTCGACGTGCGCTGTCGCGACCGTAATCTGGCTACAGATCTGCCACGCGTGCCAATCGTCGACGTGATCGACCCCGTCGATGGCTTCGATCTCGTTCCGGACGTGCTCGGGATCGAACGGCGTTTTCATGAAGAAGATTGCGCCGCTTCCACGCAGAACCTTCCCGGCCGACCACAGGACGATGCCCGCGATGAGCGCCGCGGCAATCGGATCGATGATCGTGATTCCGGTGACTTCGACGACGACCACGGAGACGATGACGGCGACCGACCCGCCGGCGTCGCCTAGTAAATGATAGAACGCCCCCTTCTCGTTGAGACTCATCTCCCCACCCTGGAGGATAAACACGCTGCCGACATTCACTGCTAACCCCCCAAGTGCAATCACAAGTGTTGGTACAGTTCCAATCTCGATGGGAGTGAGAAAACGCTGATAGGATTCCCAGAGGATGTATCCCACCATCGGGATGAGCAAGACACCGTTGAGGAAGGCAGCTAGCGGTTCGAGTCGATGGAGACCGTACGACCACCACTCTGACCCCTCGTATCGGTCCGCGACGTAGGAGGCTGTAAACGCCATCACGTACGCGAGCGCGTCGAACAGCATGTGGACGGCGTCGCTGATGAGCGCGACCGATCCAAAGAGGAGCCCTCCAGCGAGTTCGGCGGCGAACCCCAGGAGGTTGATGCCGGAGACCAGCGCTAGCTTGCGACTGCTCGCTGATCCGCCGTGGTCGTGATCATGCGAGTGCCCGTTCCCATCGCTACCGTGCTCGTGATGGGCGACGCCACCCTTGTTAGACATCCGTGGTACTCCGTATTCGACCACTTCTTATTAAACCCTATATCATAGATGGCGCGGTAATTCTGAAATGAATAACAAAAATCTCGATGTGAGTTAATAATATATCTACTCTAGTTGCGTGGTTCACTTTCGTCAGTGATCAGGTCAGTCAAACCCGTCACGTGACGACGATGCCGCCGTCGATTTCCATGTAGGGGTGGCCGTAGCCACAGTAGGTCAGGCAGCTCAGCGTGTAATCACCACGTCGTGTCGCCCCGAGTTGACGAACGACTGGTCCGGTGGCACTCTGCGGGAGCGGGACCGGGTGCATCATCATGCCACCACCCATGTGAACCGGTCCGGAGGGCATGATCGCGAGGCTGTGATCGGGGTACTGTTCGTTTGCTTCCTCCAGCAGTTCGTGGAAGTCGCCGTCGGCCGGAGGCGGGATACGTTCCTCGTTTCGCTCTTCGAGCGCTTCGTGGTCTGGGAGGGCGTCACGGATCGACGATGGAAGGGACCGGACGGCTTGACTCGAGAGCGTGTTGAACGAAACGACGCGAAGAACATCGTTCCGTTGCAGGCTGACACGTTCCTGTTCCTCGCCCGATTCGTCAACGATGACGAAGCCCCAGTGGTAGGCTCCGACGTAGATCGTCCTGTCGACGCCGCCGCCACTGCCAGGGAGATTCCCGACGCATCCCGAGAGACCGACGATGCCAGCTCCAAGCGCCGTCAGGAACTCCCGTCGCTGTACTGTCGGAGACATGATCGTGCTATCGTGACTCCTCGCGGCTGAGTTTCGCTCGACGTTCCTCGAACTCCTCATCAGAGAGATCACCGCGAGCGTACGCCACACGGAGTTCCTCGAGTGCTCTATCGCCGGTCAGCGACGACCCGACACCGCCGACGAGACCACGATAGAGGAGGTACCCGATGCCGACAAGAACGACGAGCCAGACGAGCATCATCCCGATGCCCCACAGCGGGGAGAGACCGCCGGCCATTCCGCCGCCCCACCACCAGCCCATCATCCCCATCATCGGCATCGCGAACACCATCATCAATAGCGGGAACAGGACGATTACCGCCAGAACGATCAGGACTATGCGGAGCAAGCCGTCGGACGTGCGCTCTGTGGACATGGCGAACCACTAGGGAGATTCGTCGACTGCGTCAATAAGCTTGCTCGGCTGCCAGTACTACTCCAGTAATGGTCCCTGATTTGAGGGCAGCCGACACGTTGCTCCGTGTCTTCACTAAGGTGAGTCCACTCAGCAGCAGTTGTTTTCGTCTGGCGACCACTTGCACGCGTTCCCAGTTGTCAGGCTGTTTTCGTCCACGTAGGTTGAGAGACACGCGTAGTTACAGAAGTACGTTGGCGAGCCACAATCGTCGCTACAGTCACGTACACAGATCGGGTCATGGTCGAAGATACGCGAGCCACAGTACGCACAGGCCTCGTCGGCGTCGGGGAGTTCGACGGTCGTAGACATACATGCGCTACGGGCACGAGTCAAAAACGTATTTCGCCAGTCGAACATCCATATACTTCGATTCCGGGCTGTTCGCGGTGTGGGAGTGACAAGGAGCTACTAGAACTCGATCGCTCCGATCATCGGCTTGCCGACAAACTTCGGGCAGACATCGGTGTCGTATTCCTCCATACAGTGCCGGTGGCAGGAGATCCCGCAGTGCTCGCAGACGAACACCTCGTCGTCGCTGGTACACTGTGACTCACAGATGTAGCACCGGACGATGGTTCGTAGAACGTACGTTGGCTATCGAAATTAATCGCTGTACTCGGAATCTGGCACTCGGCTTCCCGCAAAGCGAGGTACCTATGCGACGTGCTCCCCGTGGTGCTCGCACATCGTTTCCGCGCTATGCTGGTGGTCTGGATGATGCGATGGATGCTCGTCCATGCGGATATCATTCCCGTGGTTCGAGTGGCCGTTCTCCCATCCCTGCTCTGAAACTGTAATTAGCTGCGCATTGCTGGGGTTCCCCGCAGGAACGTGGCAAACCTCGATGTTCTCTGTATCTCCGCTCTGATGCTCCGCGCCTGCTACGGCTCCAATCATACCCGAAGTGAGCGTCGTTGCCACCGCGATGACGATTGCGAAGCGGATAACGGTCCGTGTCATTGTGTTTTTCCTCATCGTATTACGTGGTTTATGGGTCAATTTCGCACCTCAAACGGTGGTGTCTGGTCAGTCGATACTGGTTCATCATTCGTGGTCGGGAGATGGTGCCTAGAGAACATTCTACGGCATCAATATTCAACGTAATCGTGGCTGAGGTATCGCCATCATGTAGGGGGCAATTGTTCAATTGGGCGTTGGTGAGTCGGCGTGAACGACATCGGCGAGGCTTTCGAGTTGCGCGGCTACGTGTGCACTCTCACCTGCCAGATGAACGACGAGGTCGTCGAACGTGATGATCCCGACCACGCTCCCTTCGTCCACGACCGGAACTCGCCGCACGCTCGCCTGGTTCATGTGGTGGAGTAACCGTGGGACGTGTGCCTGAGACTCGACCGTCAGTGGATCCTTGGTCATCACGTCACCAGCGGTGAGGTCTGCTCGTGACTCCTCACTGAGGACGTTCGTCCCATATTCGTCCGTCAGGAGGCGAATCGTGAGATCACGGTCGGTGACGATCCCGACGATCTCGTCATCATCGGTGACGATAACGTCACCCACGTTTTCGTCAGCCATTGTCTGCGCGACATCACCCACAGTCGTATCGCTGGATGCACTCACTACGTCCTTTCGTGCTATTCGTCCCACTCGGAGGTCGACGTCAGAGCGCTCGTTGGACATCATCCCTATAGTACGACAGCGACGTCGAAAAGTGTAGGGACCAACCCGTTACAGTCTCATCGAGCAGCGACAACGACCGGAGAAGCTACCCGACACGCGAGACTTGGCGTGGTTTATCACATTATTGCAATAGGAACAGCTGGTCATGGTAGCCCCGAGACCGTCTTTGCCAGTCCGATGACGCCGGAGATACTTTGGCCTGTGCAGCCGAAGAGAAACTATCGGTCAAGACCCTATGAGTAAGCACCACGACGCCTCATCCGGCGGGATGGCCAGTCACGGGCACAAGCAGTCCCAAGAGCCAGGGACCATGATGCTTGAGCACCCGACGATGGAGTTGTGGCCGCAGTACCCCATCGTCATCCTCGGCCTCTGGCTCATCGCAAGTCCGTTCACCTTCGGGTACGAGAGCGTCCTGATGACGGTCAGCGACATCGCCAGCGGAGCGCTCCTGATCGTATTAGCCGCAGTTGTGCTCGTTCGTCGGAATGGGTGGGCGAACTATGCGAACGGATTCGTCGGACTCTGGTTATTGCTTGCGCCCCTCGTTTTCTGGGCCCCCACGAGTGCAGCCTACCTGAACAACACGCTCGTCGGCGTCTTCGTTATCACGTTCTCGGTGCTCGTCGTCATGCGGATGGAGATGTCAGGACCGGGTGTCCCGCGTGGCTGGACGTACAACCCTTCGACGGCGGCCCAACGTGCGCCGATCATCGTCGGTGGACTCATCGGCTTCTTCTTTTCGACGCACATGGCTGCCTTCCAGCTCGGCTACACGGAGTTCGTCTTCGAGCCGTTCTTCGGACAGGGAACCGTGAATGTACTCACATCTGATGTTTCACGGATGTTTCCGATTTCCGACGCTGGACTCGGTGCCGTGGCCTACGCGCTCGAAGTCCTCATGGGATTCATGGGTGACAAACGGCGCTGGCGGACAATGCCGTGGATGGTGACGCTCTTCGGCATCGTGGTCATCCCACTGGGCTTCGTCACCATCATGCTCATCATCCTCCAGCCCTTGGCCGTCGGGTCGTGGTGTACGCTCTGTCTCCTCTCGGCACTCGCGATGCTGATCATGATCGCAACGACGGTCGACGAGGTGGTGGCGATGGGGCAGTTCCTCTACCGACGAACGCAGGAGGGTAAGTCGCTCTGGCGCGTATTCTGGATGGGGGGAACGTTTCCTGAGGAAGAAGCAGGTGTAGGGAAGGAGACGCGGTCTGACGCCGATTCGTTCTGGTCCATGTTTTGGGGGGTGTCGATTCCGTGGCATCTCGTCGTCGCCACGGGACTTGGCCTCTGGTTGATGGCATCGCCTGCGATCTTCGGGACCACGGGTGGGGCCGCGAACAGCAGCCAGCTTGTTGGCGCGCTCGTCGTCACGTTCTCCGTTATTGCGATGGGCGAACCGGCGCGCGCCGTCCGGTTCGTCAACGTCCCACTGGGGATATGGATCGTCGTAGCACCGTGGATACTCGCCGGCGCCCCGACGGTAGCAACCTGGAACAGCGTCGCTGTCGGAGTCATCCTCATCATCGTCAGCATCCCTCGAGGCTCGATACGTGATCGATACGGCACCTGGGACACCATCGCCGAGTACTCGATCATCTAATGCTACGGTTCCCACTGGCCGCGAAAATCCGGACGGTGATGGGGGTTTAGGTACACTCACAACGTAGTCTATCGTATGGAAACACTGGTAGTAGGCGGTGACGGATTCGTTGGGCGCTACCTGTGTGCAGAGCTTGTCGATCGCGGTCACTCGGTGACCTCGCTCTCGCGCTCACCCGATCCTGAGGTACTGCCCGACGAGGTCGAAACGGTGACCGGCGACGTGACCGACTACGACTCGATCGAGGGGGCGTTCGAAGGAAAAGACGCCGCCGTGAACCTCACGGCGTTACCGCCACTTCATCAACCACGACCGGGGACGTTCCACGACGCGGTCTGTATCGGCGGGGCGATGAATGCCGCGCACGCGGCGAGCGAACACGACGTCGGTCAGTACGTCGAGATGAGTTCGCTGGGCGCTGGCATGGACAGCCCGGTTGCATACTGGCGTACGCAGGGGATCGGCGATATGGTCGTCCAGTACTCAGATCTCGACTGGGTGGTCCTCCGACCATCGTTCATCTTCGGCGAGGGCAGTGAGACGTTTGCGTTCATCAAGAAGTACACGACCCCGTACGTGACTGTCCTCCCCGACGGTGGTAGATACCCGACGTTCCAGCCGATCTGGGTCGAGGACGTGGCTCGGATCACCGCGGACGCACTCGTAGATGCCGAACACGTCGGCGAGATCTATGACCTCGGTGGACCGGAGGTTTTGACGTTCGGCGAGGTAACGCGGATGCTCTATCGCGCGGCGGGGAAGTCGGTCAGGATACTCTCCGTGCCGATGCGACTCGCAGAGATCGGTCTGTACGCGTTCGACCCCATTCCATCGATTCCGTTCGGTATCGACCAGGCGAGAGCGCTGGAGATGTCCAACGTGACGGACCACAATGACATCGACGCGTTCGGACTGGAGCGGTCGGACTTGCTATCCGTAGGGGAGTACCTCGGCGTAGAAGCAGGTCCTCAAAGGACTCGTGAGCGAGTGGCGTCACACGGGTAGATATCTCTGACGACGCTGCACCTTACTGAGACTCGATTTCTCCCCCGGTCTCCAATCGCTCACGTCGTCGCTGGAACTCCGCTTCGTCAATCTCGCCTCGTGCGTATCGGCGTTGGAGGGTTTCCATCGAGGAATCGCCGCTCTCGGGAGAGGCGTCACCTCGACCCAGTGCCCAGTAGAGGAGTCCGCCGACCAGCCCGAGCAGTCCGAGTGCCCCGCCAACGAACGGTAGCCCCTCGAACCAACCACCGTTTCGGCCGTTCATCATTCCGGGGCCAGAACCCATTCCCGGTCCCATCGTTCCGCCACCGGAGCTCCCATCACCGCCGGTGCTGGATCCATACACTATCGCGCCCTGTTCGACGATCGCGTCGCTCTCGGGCACGTCACCGTCCGGAATCGGACTGTCTTCGGCCGGGCCGCCGGGATTGCCGACGACGATGCGACCGACCATCCCGACAGTCTTGTGCGGGATGCAGTAGTAGTCGTACGTGCCTGGCTCTTCGAACGTGTACTCGTACCCTCCCGACGAGATGACCCCACTATCGAATGCGCTGGCGTCGGATGGAATCCGGTTCTGGTAGGCCGTTGCCGAGTGTGCACCGGCTGCTATCTCGAAGCGGACGGTCGTGCCGGGTTCGACGTGCAGCCCGATCGGGTCGAAATAGTTGTTGCCCATCTTCACGACGGGCGTCTCCTGTGCGCTCGCTTGCTGAGAGAGGCCTGTGCTGGCGACTGCGCCGGCACCGAGCACTCCCAGGAACTGACGTCGACTATAGTTCGTCATGTGAGTTGAATCGGTCGCTGGTTCGTTATCCACGCACGACGTCGACGAGGCGCTGGGCGAATCCAGATGACTGCTGGGTCGCGCTCTCGATAGCCGACTCCAGGTCTTCCCGGTCGACGATGCCGATGAACTCGGCGGTCTGTTTACCGCTCGCGTAGATGAGTGTTGTCGGCGTCTTCCGGACGCCGTACTCCTCGGCCGTTTCCAGATCTTTCTGGATATCGACCTCCCGGAACTCCACATCCGGATACGTGTCCTCGAGGCCGTCGTTTTTCTCCCGCTGTGTTGCGCACGCCCCACACGTCTCTTGGGTGAAGAGGATAACTTCGGTCACATAGTATACTACGGTCTTGTGATTTAACCACATTACTATTCAGAATCGTAAGTTGGGAGACCTCCATCTCTTCGATTCGAAGGCACGCTCACACAGTGATGATTGGGAATAGCCTGACGAACGAAATCGAGTACACAGGCTTGGGGTATCCGCATCGTGGTGAATACTCGTTGGTTTACTCCGACCGTTCGAGTTTCTCGCGGCGGGATTCGAACTCTTCGTCGGTGAGGTCGCCGCGAGCGTATGCCGTGCGGAGTTCCTCCACCGCGGGATCTCGAGACGTCTGGCTTTCGTTCGCGCGTCGGAAGACGAGGTAGCCACCACCGAGGAGGATGAGGAGGAAGATGAGCGGGACGAGCATCCCGACGAACGGCCACCACCCGCTGGTGGTTCCGCCATACCCCATCATCCCGCCGTAGCCCATCATGCCTCCGAATCCCATCCCCATCGTGAGCAAGGGGAGGACGATGATCGCCCCGAGGATCAGGAGCACGATGGTCGTGGTGTCGAGTTGATTCGACGAAGACATCGTCACTCCTCCTCCGGCACCGTTCCCAACTCGTCTGAGATCGTTGCGATGACACGCTCGAATCGTTCGTGGACGTCGACCGCGATCTCGTCGAGGTCTGGATTCTCCGTGATGCCGACCAGTTGCTGGGGGTCGACGGCGCTCACGACGACGTCACCGCCATCTGTCTCGTAGACGATGACGTTACACGGGAGCAGGGCCCCCAATTCTGGCTCTTCAACGAGGCCTTTGTGGGCGAGTGGAGGGTTACACGCCCCGAGAATCCGGTATTGGTCTACGTCGACATCGAGTTTTTCCTTCAGGGTCGTTTTGACGTTGATGTCACAGAGGATGCCGAAGCCTTCGTCCTGTAGTGCGGTCGTGACTGCGGTTACGACATCGTCGAACTGTGCATCAATCGTTGTGGTGATGGTATACGTCATTGGTCTATTGGGTGTTTTTGCGTTCCAAGCTCGCGATGAGCTTCGTTGCTTCCTCTTCGGTCAATCCAGCACCGCCAGACGCTTCTGAGGCGGTGAATGCACGGAGTCGTCGGCGCTCGGCAGCCTGTCTGCGTTGTTCTCGTGAGTCGATTCGAGTATTGTGTTGTGAGTGCTTCATTGTGGTGGTTGCTTTTGTCGTGACGCGCATTTCGTCTCGGTCTGTGACTGGAGTCGACGCACGCCGAGGTCTGCTCAGATCGAGTCGTCCCCGACAGAGTCGGAGAGTCCTTGTCGTCAGGTTAGCTCAGTTGCTTTTTCAACATTTTGTGTGCTCGTTCTTTGTCTCCACAATACTATGGACGATTGCACGAGGCATAACCGGCCAAGTCCGTTTGCTGACCCAGCAAATCGCCCCGTCCTTCGGGTCCACTCTCTCGTGGTCGCTGTAGCACCCCCGGAGGTGCCAGCCGGCAATACGAATGTATGTGGACGACGTGGAAGGGTACATGAATGGAGGGAGTTGATACTCACTGGGTGAGCGAGGATCGTCGGCTCTCGAACTCCTCGTCCGAGAGTTCACCCCGCGCGTAGCGCTCGCGGAGTTCGGCGAGTGCAGTATCCGACCCAGAGGTCGATTCCTCGCGGTTAATCCCGTACATGAGGAGCAGGACGAGTCCGATCAGGAGCAACGGCCAGAGGAACATTCCGCCGCCGAGCATCCCGAAGCCGCCGAGTCCGCCCATACCGCCCCAGCCACCACCCATCATACCGCCGCCGTAGCTTCCACTACCGTGGGCAGCAGCCGTTCCAGTCGCCGCGACCAACAGCGGGACAGCGAGTATCGTGAGTCGTCGAGCAGTGCGTCCGATGTGGGTGGTGAATTGCGTCATGATCGTGAGTTTGTGAGTCGTGGTGTTCTGTCGAAGCTCTCGAAACGGTCAGGGGCCGTCAGCAGTGGCCCTGCCCGTACATCCCGCCGTTGTAGCCGTCGTCAGCCATGTCTTGGCCCATCTCGTCGACGGTCACACCCATGTGCGATTCCATCCATTCGACGCTACCAGGACCCATGTGTTCGGTCATCTGCGCCTCCATCCAGGCCGCCCAGTCATCAGCGGTCCCGTCGTACGGGGGCGCGTCGTCTGCGGTCGTTCCGTTGCCGTGTGCGCTGACCACGGGGGCGGCGAACGCGAGTCCGACGATCGCGAGTGCCACGAGCAGCCAGCGGCCGATGGTGAAGTTGGTCATTGTCTTTCTCCTCGGTTAGTCGTAGGACCGCTCGGGAGTTATCACGATGGGTGTGAACCCGCGCAGGAGAACGTCCGAGAACGTGTATAGGGCGTTCTAATCGTTTTTCAGGAATAGAATCGTTCATACCCGTTGAAATCGCGGGGTTGGACTAGCCCTCCGCACTCTGATGTGGCGGCCGGGGGTCGACAAGGGCGACGCGACGCGCTTTGGAATAATAACCACAACTGCAGAAAGTGTCCCTCCCCAATTAGGTGGTGTAACGATCCATCGAGTAGCCCCCGGTAGCGCACAGCTTCGAATCGCTTCAACTATCCCGTAGACTATGCCACTCCAAGAAATCCTCACACAGGTCGAACACGCACTCGCACCGGTTCGCCATGTCATGAAACCGATCCTCTCGGACCCACTCGTAATGGGTGTCTGGGCGCTATTCGTCGTCGCGTCCGTCGGCACCCTCTGGTGGGATATCCGCGGGCGGAATCAGGCGTTGCCGTCGATGATGAAAGGCGTCTGGACGCTCGTTATCCTCTACTCCGGCCCGTTCGGCCTCGCCGTCTACTGGTACTCGGGGCGGACTCAGATCAGCAACGACTCGCTTTGGCGACGCGGCTTTCGCTCGACCGCCCACTGCTATTCGGGGTGTGGGGCCGGTGAAGTCCTCGGCTTCGCGCTCCTCGCTGGTCTGCTCGCCCTCCAGAGTACGCTCCTCGTTGCCGCAGGGACGTTCGCGCTCGCGTATCTATTCGGCTATGCCCTGACGGTCGGCCCGCTGATGCAGGAGGGCGTCGGCTTCGGCGAGGCGATGCTCGACGCGCTTTACAGTGAGGCGCCGAGCATCACCATCATGGAAATTGCCGCCATCGGGACGGACCTGCTGATCGCCAGTCAGGCCCACATCAGCGATCTGTTGTTCTGGGGCGCACTCGCGTTCTCACTATCCGTTGGGTTCGTCTTCGCGTTCCCGGTCAACGCCGTTTTGGTCCGCTTCGGGGTCAAGGAAGGCATGAAGAATCCGGCCGAGATGAGACAGAGCGGCGGACAGGCACAGGCCGCCGACTAGCGCATCTCACAAGAATGGTTCAGTCGTCACCACCATCGATGATGAACTCGCCGCCAGTCCCTGCGCGGTTTAATCCGACTTCGGGGAGAACGACAGACCAGTGAACTATCTCTACTTCGGCCTGGGCGTAGGTCTACTCATCGTGGCCGCGATCGACCTCCTGTGGACGACTCTTTGGGTCGAGGGCGGTTCGGGACCCCTGACCGCACGCCTGATGCGGAGAACGTGGAAGTTGCTACGACGCGCTGGAACCTACAGCCCTCGCATTCGGACCCTCGCCGGCCCGGTGGTTCTCGTCCTCGGGCTTGGGATGTGGATCGCCCTGCTCTGGGGCGGGTGGGTGTTCGTCTTCGCGAGTGCCGAGAACGCTCTGAGAGACACCATCGACGCGGGTCCCATCTCTTGGGCCGAGCGGTTCTATTTTGTGGGGTATTCGTTGTTCACGATGGGGAACGGTGACTTCGCTCCCAGAGATGGCCTCTGGCAGATCCTGACCGCGCTGATGACCGCCAGCGGGATGTTGCTGGTGACCCTGAGCATCACCTACGTCCTCTCCGTCCTCGACGCAGTTACGCAGAAACGCACGTTTGCACGGAACGTAAGTGGGCTTGGAACGGACGGTGAAGCGATCGTCACCACCACCTGGAACGGTGACGGATTCGACGACGTCGCGCTCCCACTCAACAGTATCACCACAGCACTGAACGAACTAACGTCTAACCACAAGGCCTACCCAATCCTGCACTACTTCTACACCGACGACCGCGAGGCCGCCGCCGTGTTGAGCGTTGCCAGTCTCGACGACGCTTTGACTCTCTGGCAGCGGGCGACGCCTGAGGAGAACCGTCCCAACGACTCGGTTCTCGAAAACGCACGGTCGAGTGTTCAGGGCTACCTCGACACGGTCAGCACGTTCGCGACGCAGTCCGACGAGCACCCGCCGCTGCCCGACCTCACCGTCCTACGCAAGGCGGGTGTCCCGACGGTGTCCGACGAGGAGTTCGACGACGTACTGGAAGAGCTGAAAGAGCGACGCCGAACCATGCATGGATTGATTCAGGCGGACGCGCGCCAGTGGCCTGGAACCCGGGAGGAGTAGTACCGACAGTTGAGCACCCACTCTCAATCATCGTTGACACACCGATCTTCATTTCGTCGCTCCACCAAGAGCGTACGTCGAGGTTCAATTGACTACTCCGTGGCAGGTGTTTGAGTATGAGCCCTGTATCAAATGCGGACGTCTTCCAGTCTCCGTAATAGGCGACGAACATGAATTTGAGTATGCGAGCAACAGTGGCTTTCGTTCGACTCGAAACTCGCTACTGAGTTACTCGACGTATCTCACGACTCGCGCCATTCCCGCATCGAGATGGTACAAATTGTGACAGTGGAACAACCACCGGCCGGGATTGTCCGCGTGGAAGTCCAGCGTCACTTGTCCCATATGTCCAGGTACGAGGACGGTGTCTTTGATAGCGTTGCCGACCTGGAAGAAGTGGCCGTGGAGGTGCATCGGATGGACGACTGGACTCTGGTTGGTCATCCGAATCCGAACGTGTTCTCCGGGGCGAATATTTAGCGGATCGGCGTCCGGATACGCCTGTCCATCGATCGTCCACGTGTAGGATTGACCGCCACCACGTGAGAGCGTCAGATCGAACGTCCGGTCGGGACGCCCGCTCACACCGTCGAGCGAGGAGATCGCTCGAAGATCGCCGTACTGCAATCGGTTATTCGAGGACGATGGAGACTGTGGGGTGCCCGAACCACCTGTGGACTCGTACTCGACGACGGCTCTGGCTGGTGGTTCGTTCCCGTCGAGTGCGTCCGCCTGAACGAACCATCTACCCGGATTCGTCGCTTCGACCACGGCGTCGTATCGCTCGCCGGCACCGAAGACGAACGAATCTGCGTCGACGGGTTCGACGGGTCGGCCATCGGCGTGGGTCACCGTCATCTCGTGGCCGGCGATCCGTACACCGAAAACCGTCGCACTGGAAGCGTTCACGAACCGGAAGCGTATCCGCTCGCCCTCGGTTACGTCGAACGTCTGGGGGTCCTCGGGGAGGCGACCGTTGATCAGGAGTCCCTCGTATGGCGGTCGAACATCGCCCATCATCCCGCCTCCCCCACCCATTCCACCGCCGCCCATCCCACCGTCCGACGGGAGGCGTGGCTCTCCGGGGAGGTAATCGTCGACGACGACGACGTACTCGCGGTCGTACTCGACGTGTGGGTCGGGTTCTTCCACGATCAGTGGACCGAGCAATCCCCGGTCGAGCTGGAGGCCGACGTGGCTGTGATAGAAGTACGTCCCGGCGGGTTCGGCACGAAACGTGTAGGTGAACGCGTCGCCGGAAGCGATCGGTTCTTGAGTCACGTTCGGCACGCCGTCGATCGGATTTGGGACGGGAACCCCGTGCCAGTGAACCGTCGTCTCCTCCTGGAGATCATTAGTTAGTTCGACGCGGAGTACGTCACCCTCCTGCACGCGCAGCTCCGGTCCCGGAAATTGCCCTTCGTACATCCAGTTGGTCGTCGATGTATCGGGCGCTGGTCGAATCGTCCCGGACGCCGCGGTAAGGCTGACGGATGTATCTGGCTCGGCCGTGACGGTTGAGCGTGGCGTCACCTCACGACCACCGTCATCGCCGGTGCCCGGTAGCTGACCGGCACAGCCCGCGAGCGCTCCGAGAGTAGATGCGCCCGTCAACTGAAGAAGCCTGCGGCGGGAGAATCCTGTGGAGGTCATTTCCCTTGTTTTCGTGGTCGGCGGGTATAGGCCTCGCGCTGAAGGAGGGTCATACGACCATCGCTCGGTTCAATTTCAGCACCCCGGTGAATGGTTCTGAATCGGCGGAAATGGGCCGCTAGTTCATCTGCTTCTCTTGTAGGTTGTCACTCGGATAGATGCGATACGTCCGCCCTTGGCGCTCGCGGTACAACAGGCCGCGTTTCTCGAGAGCGCTGACCGTCTGGCTCACCTTGCTCTTTGAGAAGTCCGAGCGATCCCGTAATTCGATTTGCGTGATGCCGGGCGAGGAGATGACTGGTTCGAGGATACGGCGTTCATCATCTGGCAAGAGGTCCAACACGCGAACCTGCGGCTGAGACTCTGGATTGATGGCCCCAGTTGGCTGGGTGACCCCCTCCGGTGATTCGGCGCTCTCAGGGCCGGTCGGCTTAGCCATCTCATTCTGTGAGCGGACGGTTACGTCTGTGCTGGTGACCTCATCCCGAATCACGAGATACCCCCCACCGATGACAGCCGAGACGAGGAAGGTTCCGAGGACGTACCAGAGTGGATTCGTTCCGTGAACGGACCCCATCGACGTGCCCATCATCGATCCCATCTGGTCGAAAGCCTGCTGTTGCTGATATGCTTGCCAGCTAAGCACACCGCCGCCAACGAGGACGGCGGCGACCAAGCCACCGACCACTGTATCGGCTCGCCGCCGATTCATGTTCCCCACCTCGATCCACCGAGATACCTGCTCATGCATAAGAGTGTGCGAGACATTGCTGTACCAGTTTTGATTGGCCAACGAAATACCCGGTGCTGCCTCGCCGCGATACTTGGTATCGGGACATAGCGGTCAGTGATGTTCATGGCTCTGGGAAGACCCCGTCTCTGATACCTGTGGGTGATGCTGTGCAAATTCGGAGGGGCGCTTCTCGAACGATCGCTTGCACCGATTCGAACAGAAGTAGTACGTCTCGCCGTCGTGGGTGAGACTCGGCCCGCTCTCCTCGGTTCGCATCCCACAGACCGGATCGCGGTACTGCCCAGGCGCACCGAGTCCCCGCCGGTAGACGTAGAGGAGGAATCCCGAAAGGGCGAAGGCGATTACGTTGAGGTAGAACGTGTAGTTGAGCTCGAAGTACGTCTGGTCGGAGGCCGTCTGCCCGCCAGCGAGGTTCGGGATGATTCCGAGGGTGGCGAACAGCTCCTCCATGAGAAAGCCCGTGAAGGCCATCGTCACGAAGAACACGCCGAGGATGTAGAGCATCACCGTCCAGCCGTAGTACTTGCGGTAGACGTTGAGGACGGGAATCGTGATGAGGTCGGCGTAGACGAACGCGATGACGCCCGCAAAGCTGACGCCACCCCCCCATAACGCGACGGCGAACGGGACGTTGCCAATGCTCCCAACGAAGCTAATGATGGCAATCGTCACGCCCATAATCGCGTTCTCTGCGCTCACGAACAGGCTGTCACCCTTCAGGAAGAGCGTATTCCACACCCACTGTGGAACGAAGACGATGACGAAGCCCGAGATGAGAAAGCCTCCGACGACGTCCTTCCAGATCATCGACCATTCTTTACGGTACTGGTTGCCGACTTTGTACCAGCCGCCCCACGAGAGGAGCTCGTCACGCCAGCCACCGCTACTCGCAATTTCCTGCTCATACGTCTCCCTACAGCCCGCAGAACAGAATTTCAACGATTCACCACCATCGGTCACGATCGAAAATTCGTCTGTACCTTCCATCCCGCAGGTCGGGTCTTCGGTGATGCCCTGTTCCTGATCGTGCTGACTCAGCTCCTCCCGGACCTCTTCGAAGAGGTTCTCCGGAAGCGTCAGGTGGACGATGAGCGCCATCACGGCGATGAGAAGGACGCCACCGAGGAGTTCGGCGACAAGGAACTCCCAGCCGAGGAGAAGCAGGATCATCAGGCCGAGTTCGATGATGAGATTCGTCGAGGCGAACATGAACGCGAGGACGTTCACGACGGCCGCCCCTTTCTTGAACAACCCTTTGCCGATGGCGACCGCGCCGAAGCTACAGCCGCTACTCGCAGCGCCGAAGACCGTCGCCTTCGTGAGGCCACTCAGGCTCTCTTCTCCGAGGACTTTGGCCATCTGTTCCTTCGAGACGTAGACCTGCACGAGACTCGTGATGACGAGCCCCATGATGATCGCCCACGCCGCCGTCCAGAGGAAGCCGACGCCGATCCGCAACGACTCGAGGATTCCGTCGACGAGGGCGGCTTGCATATCTAGACTATCGCAGCCATCTGTTTTGTTAATTGTTCTTAAGAAACCGCGGCAGGGTGCGGAGTAAATCTTGTATTCAAAGGTGATTCTTGCTATCAGTTGTGGTCATTCGTTCGAGGACTGCGTTCGGGCACATCAGTTTTTGCGTGTCACTGATTCCAGTCGGTGGTTGCTCCGTGGTGTTCTGACGGACCGGGCACACAGATATGGGGGTTGTACCGCTGTTTCCCCCACGATATTCTTACTCCGTGTTACCAAGGGATACTCTCTCTTTCGAATTGTAAGAGAAATCCGAATAAAGGAGTAGAGCGTATCTCTAGTCATGAGCACTACTACCACAAACCAAGACGCGCACGAAATGGACTCCACGACCAACGTGATGCATCTCGATTCGTTGGCACTGGCGGGCGCAGCAGCAGTCGTCTCTGCCATCGCGATGCTCCTGCTCGGTGTGTTCGGAGCGATCGGCGTCTACGAGGGCGCAGTCGAAGCGATGGAGCAGTGGCACCTGTTCTTCGAACCGACCGTCGTCGGGACTGTGGCGGGCATGGTCGAGGCAGCGGTGATCAGCTTCGTCTTGCTGTACGCCTTCGCGTGGCTGTACAACGCCTTCGCATCATAAATCAGGGAGTCAATCCATGTACGTCACCGACAAAGCCGAAATCGTCATCGACGCATCGCCCGAGGAGATATGGGAGTACGTAACCGATCCAGTCCATTGGACGGCGTCGAACCCCGAGGAACACTACGGACTTGAGTACGACACGCCCGACAACCGTCCCCGAGAGGGCGCAACGTTCCACCAGGCCGAAGAGGTCGCCGGGATGTACGCCGACCTGCATGGCCGATTCCAGTATATCGACCATCCCAACGTGGCGGTCTGGGCGGGGACGGCGTACTACCCGCTCCTTCGAGGACTCGTCACCGTTCGGATTCCCGAAGGAGGGACCATCCGACTCGAAGAGACTGAAGACGGGACTCGGATGTCGCACGCCGTCTGGATGGACTTCCCGAACAATCGTCGTGGCCAGCTGCTAAAGCAGCTCTTCACCACCGTTCTCGACGGCAAGGCCAAGCTCTACGACCACACCAACAAGGAACTCGTCTTCTTCAAAGAACGCATCGAGTCGACAGCCCCTGAGCCGCCAATACCGACGGACGAGAGTCCGTAGCAAAATCAACGCGCACATCCAACTATGTACTCAGACATCCTCATACCAACCGATGGAAGCGATAACGTCGAGCCCGCAATCCAGTATGGGCTTGACCTCGCTCGCCGATACGACGCAACCGTCCACGCCCTCCACGTTGTCGACAGTTCGCCGATCGAACGGAAGCTGGAACTGACCGCGCTGGAAACCGACCTAGAGACGCTCCCGGATACGTGGTACGACGCTGGTGATACCGCCACTCAAGAGATCGCAACTCGAGCCGCAGAACATGGCCTCGATGCGGTAACTGAGGTGCGCCGTGGTATTCCAGCTCGCGAGATTGTGTCCTACATCACCGACACCGGGATTGACCTCATCTGTATGGGGACACGGGGACATACTGGTCTGGAACGAGTCCTGCTCGGCAGTGTAACGACCCGAATCGTTCGCACTGTCGATATTCCCGTTCTCAGCGTCAAGCCAAAGCCGATGAAGGTGAGGTCGGAATCCGAGATTCGAGATGGTTTTGAGGATATCCTCGTTCCGACTGACGGGAGTAAACCTGCACGAGAGGCCGTCAATCACGCTCTTGGTCTGGCTCGGACCCACGATGCGACACTTCATGCCCTCTACGTCGTCGATAGCGGGGCCTACTCGTCTCGCCCGGGATGGACGTGGGACGAACTGCAGCAAGTCCTGGAGCAAAACGGGGAGACTGTCGTAGAAGACGTCCAATCGCAGGCGGCTGCCAAGGGTGTTTCAGTCACTGCTGAGATTGCCCACGGCGTTCCTCATCAGGCAATAGGGGAGTACTGCGACCAGCACGAGATCGACCTCGTCGTGATGGGGACACACGGACGATCCGGCCTTTCACGACAGCTCATCGGAAGTGTGACCGAACGGGTTCTCCGGAACTCGGATGAGCCAGTTTTGACCATTCGAGGAGTGTAGACGCGGCTTGAGCTACCGGCGAAGCGAGACGAGAAGAACCACGAATCCGAGCCCGATAGCGACCGATTCGATGATGTGGACAAGAGCGAGATCGAGCCCCCCGAACTCAAACAGCACTCCTTCGATGAACACACCGAGGGTGATGATTCCAAATCCAGCTGCAGCGTTTCGCATATAGTACGTACCCGTTCGTCGATACGCCTCGAAACTGTAGTACGTGATCAGAATACCGAGTGCGAGCACGAGCAATCGAACGCCGATCAGAACCGCCGTCGTTGTCGCGACCACCCGATTAGTCCTCCATCTCCTTGGTGTCGCGTCCGTATAGCGCGTACAGGACACTGAGCATACCGACAGCGACGATGATGGTCGCTACCGTGCCCGAGTCGGAGAGTGTGAGTCCGACGATGTCGAACAGGAGACCCTCGATGACTGCACCGAAACTGATGAAGACGAAGCCAATCGCGACATAGAGCATCGGTCGGCTGTGACTCCGGCGGTAGCCCCGGTATGCCTGATAGGCGATCAGGAATCCCAGAACCATTGTAACGAGCTTTGCGACGATGAGTCCAGGGTGCATAGTTATTCGTTCCTCATTGTATCCCAAATGCGCGTAAAGCGGTCGGCGGCGTCTTCTCGAAGTTCGATACGGACGTCGAATCCAGACTCGAGGAGCTGTACCTCAACACGGTCGAGCTGGGCTTCGTATTCGCTGTAGTGGTGACCGTCCGGATCGACGTGCGTTCGCTCGATAAGCAGGTCGTACTCCAGTAGCGTATTGACTCGCCTGGAAACTGTCGAGACTGACATGTCACACTCTTCGCTGAGTTCCTTAGCAGACATCTGTTTTCGGCGAGTCGCCTCGAGGATCGCGCGTGCGTAGTCGTCTTCCAGGATTTCGAGGATCCCCGAGATGTCCCGCTCTTCACTCACAGTCCGTGTTGTTGGTAAAGAGTATATAAAGAAACGCCGATTTGCTGACCCAGCAAATCTGCTTCCCGGACTATATCTCTCGAGTGTGTCTGTTCACGTGTAAGGTGACTGATTCCATGACCGACTCACTCTCGCGTCGACGGATGCTCCAACTGACTGGCGGTGCGGCAGCCGTTGGACTCGCCGGTTGCACTGGAACGCAGAACAACGACGGCGGAGCGGAAAACGGATCGCCAACTGAGAGTGGACACGACGACACCACCACGGAATCCGGACACAGCGACGACGAGGACGACCACGACGAGGCAGTCGGCGCACCCGCGGATACGGCCGAGGTGCGGATGATCACCGAGGACGGCGGATACCACTTCGAGCCGCACGTCGTGCGCGTCAACGTCGGTGGTACCGTCACCTGGAACAACGAGAGCGGTAGTCACTCGACGACTGCCTACCACTCCGACAACGACCAGCCCCAGCTCGTCCCCGACGGCGCAGCCGCGTGGGACAGCGGTATCCTCTCCGAACAGGGCGCAACGTTCGAACACACGTTCGAGACCGAGGGTGTCTACCACTACTACTGCACGCCTCACGAGAGCCTCGGAATGCTCGGGAGCGTCATCGTCGGCGAACCGGATCCCCACGAGCAGGTCGCCTTGGAAGACCCGCCGGCTGACAAGCCCGAGCGCGTTCGCGAGAAGCTCGAAGAATTGAACGGGATGGTCAGCACAGCTCTCGGCGACGACCACGAGTGAACACGCGTCGTTGCGTCCATGGGTAATCGGTAGCTGACACGCGATTTTTGCGCGCTGAATCCTTCTCGTGTTTCTGTTTGTTCGACTAGGCGAGTATATTGTATCCGACGTGTGCAAGTGCGAGGCCGAGATAGCCGAGTACGAGCAGCGTCACGGTTCGCCGAGAGAGCGACGGGATTCCGATCGGTTCGTTTCCGTGAATCCGTTCTCCGAGCGCGTAAACGAACCGCCCGGCGAGCAGCGCAAACGGGAGATGTACGAACACCAGCGGCAGGAACAGCGAATCGAACCGGACCGTCGCCTCCAATTGCGCCAAGTACTCGAGTTTGAGCAGTACCTCGAGTCCGGCGACGGTGAATCCGGACGTCACGGTAGCGAACAGTCCTTCGGTTTTCGAGAGGAGTCGTCCCCGCCAGTAACTCCAGCCGTAGAACGTGAGAATCAGTGGGAGGAAGCGAACGAGTGCTTCCTCGACGAGTCCGACCAGTAGTGTCCACGTCATGTTCGTCGTCGTCTGAAACAGAGCGAGTTCGAGCAAATAGGCGACCCAGACACCGACACCGGTCACGAATGCGCTCACGACTGTGATGCCAACGAGTGACCGATATCGCCGCGTCATATTTCACGAGGGGACGTATACCGATACTCGGAGCGCGGCCGGCATAGGCGTACCCGTTCCGGAGGGACGTCGTCCCTCGAAGAGGCTTTATTACTGTGTGACTGTTAGTCAATACCACGACTTTCGATAGGCCCATAGTACAGTATCATGGCTTCCGACGACCACACCGCGACCCAGCTCCCTTCCGATTCGGAAAGCGATGTCATCAGTCGGATCGAAGATGGTCTCCTGTCACGGCGGGGATTCCTTGTCGGACTCGCCACCGGTAGTGTCGGAGGTGCTGGAGCAGTTCTCGGTCTCACACGCTCCGGCGAGGGGTTTCAATCGCTGGCGACGCTTGCCGGTGGGACGACGCTTCCCGCCAGGGTGCAGTATTATCTTCCAGCAGTCGATTCGTCTGGCGAGGGCCTCATACTCCCCGTCGAGTTTGCGTTTTCGGAGGGAGATGGTGAGTTGTTTGTCGATGTGGGCAACGTTGAGGTTCGTCACGATTTACAGCTCGCACTCCGGGAGACGACGGAGACGGCGACGCGTCTCACTGGCCGTTCGCTCGCCGGAACGTCGATACGAGTCACGTTCGATCCTCCTGACTCAGACACACTCGCACTCGTCGGCAAAAGCTGGGAAGCTGGCCTCACGGTCGCACTAGTCGCTAGCCTTCGGAGACAGTCCCCTCCACGAACGACGCTGATCACGGGCATTGTGAACGACGAAGGCGTGTTGCTTCCCGTCGGTGAAATCGAAGCGAAGGCCCGTGCAGCGCGAGCATTCGGAGCGACGGAACTGATCGTTTCTGAGGGCAGTTCGTCTGACGTGACGGTTCAGGGGATTCGTGTCGTCGAGGTCGCGTCGATCAGGGATGCACTCGATCGTATATTGTGACCGTCCACAACGTCACCCCGTCCATAGGGGAGACAATTCAATAGCCAGGTCACCGTAGGACAAGGTATGAACGAACCGTCTCCATTCGACGCAATCCGCGAATTCGAGTTCGACGGCACGTCCTACAAGATGGCCGATCTCACAGTCCTCGAAGACGAGGGTCTCTGTGAACTCGATCGGCTCCCCGTCAGTATCCGCGTGCTCCTCGAGTCCGTTCTCCGCAACGTCGACGGGGAGACGATAACCGCCGAGGACGTTCGCAATGCCGCCTCGTGGGAACCCGAGGTACCAAACGTCGAACTCCCGTTCACGCCGTCCCGAGTCGTTCTGCAGGACCTCACCGGTGTCCCTGCGGTAGTCGATCTCGCAGCGCTCCGATCGGCGGTCGACCGAAAAGGACGGGATCCCGCGCTCGTCGAACCCGAGGTCCCCATCGACCTCGTGATCGACCACAGCGTGCAGGTCGACTACTTCGGAAGCGAGGATGCCTACGAGAAGAACGTCGAACTCGAGTACGAGCGCAACAGCGAACGGTATCGAGCGCTCAAGTGGGCACAGCAGGCATTCGACGACTTCCGCGTCGTGCCGCCAGGAACGGGCATCGTCCACCAGGTGAATCTCGAATACCTCGGACAGGTCGTCCACGCCCGCGAGCAAGACGGCGAAAACTGGCTGTTGCCGGACACGCTCGTGGGGACGGACAGCCACACGCCGATGATCGGCGGCATCGGCGTCGTCGGCTGGGGTGTCGGCGGCATTGAAGCTGAAGCCGCGATGCTCGGCCAGCCGGTCACAATGAAACTCCCCGAGGTCGTCGGCGTCCGCCTCACGGGCGAACTCCCGGAAGGCGCGACCGCGACCGACCTCGTCCTTCACGTCACTGAGCAGCTCCGGGAGGTCGGCGTCGTCGACCGGTTCGTCGAATTCTTCGGCCCTGGCGTGGCGAACCTGACTGTTCCGGATCGGGCGACCATCGCGAATATGGCGCCCGAACAGGGCTCGACCATCAGTATGTTCCCCGTCGACGAGGCGACGCTCGACTACCTCGAACTCACGGGCCGCGACGAGAAGCACATCGAACTCGTCCGCGAATATCTCGACGCACAGGGACTATTCGGTGAACAGAATCCCGAGTACACCGACACGGTCGAACTCGATCTCTCGACGATCACTCCCAGCCTCGCCGGGCCGAAACGCCCCCAAGATCGCGTCCCGATGGGCGACATGAAGACGCACTTCCGGGGACTGGTCCACGGCGAATTCGAGGACGAACTCGACGACGTTGATGAGGAAGCAATCACCCGATGGCTCGGCGAGAGCAGCGCTTCCGATGATCGACCTGATCCCGATCTTCCGGAGCCGGACGTCGGCGACCTCAATGACCGAGTCAAAGTCGACGTGAACAGCGAGTCGACCGAGATCGGGCACGGCAGTGTCGTCGTCAGCGCCATCACCAGTTGTACGAACACGTCGAACCCGTCTGTGATGCTCGCGGCGGGGCTGCTCGCCCGCAACGCCGTCGAACGTGGGCTCGACGTCCCGGCATACGTCAAAACGAGTCTTGCACCGGGAAGTCGGGTCGTCACCGAATACCTCGAAGAATCGGGACTACTTCCCTATCTGGAAGACCTCGGCTACAACGTCGTCGGCTACGGCTGTACGACCTGCATCGGAAACGCTGGGCCGCTTCCCGAGGCCATCGAACGCGCGATCGACGCCGAGGATCTCTGGACGACGAGCGTCCTCTCTGGCAACCGAAACTTCGAGGCACGCATCCACCCGAAGATCCAGGCAAACTACCTCGCCAGTCCGCCGCTCGTGGTCGCCTACGGTCTCGCAGGGCGCATGGATATCGATCTCGAACACGATCCGCTCGGCACTGACGATGACGGCAATCCGGTCTATCTCTCGGACATCTGGCCCAATACCGACGAGATCCACACGGCAGTCCACGACAGTGTCGATTCCTCGATGTTCAAAGAGAAGTACGCCGAAGTGTTCGAAGGTGACGAGCGCTGGGAGGCACTCAATGCGCCGACCGGTGACGTCTACGAGTGGGACGACGCCTCGACGTACATCCGCGAGCCGCCCTTTTTCAAGGACTTCCCGCTGGAGAAACCGGGCGTCACAGACATTGAGGACGCTCGTACGCTGATGCTGCTCGGTGATACGGTCACGACCGACCACATCAGCCCAGCGGGCCCGTTCTCTCGAGAGCAACCAGCCGGTGAGTGGCTCGTCGAACAGGGCGTCGAACCCCACGAGTTCAACACGTACGGCGCTCGCCGGGGCAACCACGAGGTGATGATGCGCGGCACCTTCGCCAACGTCCGCATCGAGAACGAGATGCTCGACGATGTCGAGGGGGGATACACGGTTCATCAGCCGACGGGCAAACAGACGACCGTCTTCGAAGCGAGTCAGCGCTATCGAGAGGACGATACGCCCCTCGTCGTGTTCGCCGGCGAGGAGCTCGGCACCGGATCGAGCCGCGACTGGGCCGCAAAGGGGACTGATCTCTTGGGCGTTCGCGCAACCATCGCCGAGAGCTACGAACGCATCTTCCGCGATAACCTCGTCGGGATGGGCGTCCTCCCGCTCCAGTTCGCCGACGGCGACTCATGGGAGTCTCTCGATCTCGACGGATCGGAGAATATCCTGATCCACGGCCTCGACGACGGCCTGAGTATGAACGACGAACTTACTGTCGTCGCTGAACGATCTGACGGATCGACCGTTGAATTCCCAGTCACTGCCCAGATTAGTACACCGGCTGCTGTTCGATACGTCGAAAACGGCGGTATTCTCCATCTTGTTCTTCGTCGGCTACTCACCCAAGAGTAGCTGCGACGTTCCATTTCTCTCACTTCAACGTGCGACGGTTCTGTCGCTCTTCGAAGAGTGGCCTTCGCCACGAACTACTGATTGCCGAAGAGCTTGTACGCCCCACCAAAATCGGTAGGGGACGCGTAGCTATATATGACGTTGACGAATCACTCTGTAGTATGTCATCACAGGAAGTCACGCTAGAAAGCACAATTGGCGGCTTCACGGCGAGCGGGAAGATCCACACCTTAAGCGTCTGGTTTATCCTCGCGCTTCGGTTGATGATGGGGATTGCGTTCTTCCAGAGTGGACTTGACAAGGTTCTCTCGGGGAGTTTTAGTGCCGGTGGATATCTCACGGGGGCCGTTCCGAACAGCGGGAGTCCGCTTGCAGATTTGTTCGTCTCGATCGGGAACACGCCGTGGTTCGTCGACTTCGTGAACGTCGCAGTGCCGTGGGGTGAGCTGCTTATCGGCCTCGGTCTGTTATTCGGCGCGCTCACTCGCCTCGCTGCGTTCTGGGGGGCGTTTATGATGCTCATGTTCTACTTCGGGAACTGGGACATCGCACATGGCTACATCAACGGCGATTTCGCATACATGCTCGTGTTCCTCTCTGTCGCTGCGTTCGGGGCCGGGCGGATACTCGGCCTCGATGCATATATCGAACAGTACGAGGTCGGTGGCGTGCCGCTGGTCGAACGGTATCCATGGACTCGATATCTTCTCGGATGAGTAAATGTAGTCTCGTGAGATAATGCCCTATAGAATACCTCGAAGCGTCGGTGGTGCGTCAGCAATAGACGTCTCCCTCACGAACCCTGTTGCCTGGGGCCTCGCATTAATCGTCATCGTCGTGGTGTCCTGGTTCTTCTACCGGTATTTCGCGCCGGACAGCTGGCGTGAGTGGGTCGGGGCGGGCGTCGTTCAAGCGTTCATCATCGCACTGTATGCAGAGATGTACGGATTTCCGCTCACGATCTATCTGCTGGTCCGGTTTTTCGGACTAGATCGCGAGTACGTCAGCACCAATCTCTGGTCTACACTGGTCGGTTTCGGCGAGACGGGTATGTTCGTATCAATGCTACTCGGCTATGCGGTGGCGTTCGTCGGCATCGGCCTGTTTGCTCAAGGGTGGCGGCAGGTCTATCGGGCCCGGCAGGACAATCGACTGGTCACAGACGGGCTATACAGGTACGTTCGCCATCCACAATACACCGGTCTGTTCATTGCCCTGTTCGGCGAGGGGATCATTCACTGGCCGACGATTTTTTCGGTCGGTCTGTTCCCACTTGTGATCGTGGTTTTCACGTGGCTTGCAAGGAGGGAAGAGCGCGACATGATCAATAAATTCGGTGAGGACTACCAAACCTATCAGCGTGAAGTGCCGATGTTTCTCCCTCAAAGAGATCATTGGCGAGATATTGTGACCGAGTCTCGTAGCAGCGGTGATAATATTGAAGACCCTTGACTTAGTTGAGATTTGATTAGAGCCAATCCGCACTCAATGGGGAGCATATCTGACTATGGATAACAGACTTGTGGACGGGTGACGTGGCTCCTCTATATGCCCACCTCCCCTGACGATGTGTTCCTAACCGGACTTATTCTCATGAGTACCGCCTACACAGCTATCAGAACACCCTCAATCTGGCGACAGTATAAGGGTATATACGGTCGACTGATTGTGGGAGTGCCGCTTGCGGGCCTACTGTTCGGAATCGCTCACGTCGCAATTCTCACACCGCTTCCGCACGGCCTTATAGCCACGATTGAAACGGGGGCTATCATCGGTGTCGCGGCCGTGATAGGCGTTCTCGGATACATTCACCCGAGACTGAAACACTCGGGGTGTGGAACGCAATGAACCCACTACTGCCTTCGTTGCTCTCGATACTCGTCGCCGGTGGACTTGCGCTTTGGTGTTACGTACTGCTCTACCGGGACACTGTACTAGTGATTCAGCGCCCGCTGTTTTTCAGGATCGGTCTGGGGGCGCTCTGTGCTGTTGGTGTCGGAGCGAGCACACTGCTGGTGACGTGGATTCCGACGCATCTGGTTCACGCCGTCTTCGCGGTGTCGATCGCTGCAGCGGTTCACAGTGTCCACGAAGGTCTACACCCAGACACCGAGGCATGGTTTTACTCGCTCTTCCGAACCTAAGCGTCTATCCTTGAGACACCAAGAAACGGTGTAGAGCCGAATGAAGATTATCCCAAGAGACGGGTGGTCGGTAGGACTCTCTGGCTTACATTCCCGACCCGCTACTGGAGCGGTTCATCATGATGGTCCCACTGATCAACATCAGGATCGCGAGTGCGACCATTCCGAGGTCCCACCCCATACCGGCGGTCATCGTCGATCCCATGCCACCGGTCATTCCGCCATCCATTCCGGACCCCATACCACTTCCCATTCCCCAGTTTGCGCTGCCGGTAACACCGACCAGCGCCTGGTTGAGCAACATCACGAGCGAGTAGCCGATCATCAGCGGTCCGCTCGCGTTTCCAAGCCGATCCGCGTACGGCGTCAGCAGGACGACGCCGTGGACGACTACGATGATGCCGAGGAGCGCCATGAGGAGTCCGCTGTTCGAGCCCATCATCCCGGTGCCACCAGTCGCTGAGATCAGCGAGTAGACTCCCGAGACGAGTGCGATTGCCGCGCCGTACTGTCGGGTCGTAGCGGTTGTGTTCATCGAATCCATTGTCAGACTCCGAGCATCATCCGAAGTGACCCGCGGACGCCCATCGGGAGTCCGATCGCCCCGATGAAGAACGTCATGAGCCACCACCAGGTGTGGTTCATTTCGTCTTTCGCGTCCGCGAGGTACCACACGATTCCGCCGGTCACGAGGAGTTTGAGGACGAACGTCGATCCGGCGAATCCGGTCGCCTGGTACACGAGATTCGTGACGACCAGCTTGGGGGAATAGCCGAGGAACGTGACGCCAATGAGATTCTGCGCCGCATCCCACAGCTGACCGAAGACGGCCAGCAGGAACAACGGGTGTCGAAGGTGTGCGACATCGATGACGCTCGCTCCCCAGTAGTAGAGCGCGGTCACGCCGAGGGCAATCCCCGTCGTCGCGACCGGCACCCACAGACGGAGAGGAGCCGATGTCGAGAGCCCGTACCAAAATGCCCATCCGATGGCTCCGACAGCCCAGACCGACCCGACGAGTCCGACCGTCGACGGGATGGACCCAATA
>NZ_JBHTAB010000007.1:0-206903 GCF_042663345.1 Haloferax chudinovii | reverse complement strand
GAATCGCCCTGCAATCGCGGTGTGTCGTTCGCATTCATCCGAAATGCCTTGGACCACTTAAGGCCGTCGTATCGTGGCGACCCCCGGGAAGGTGTATCATCCCGGCGAGCGCCTGACGACCTTGGGGTCGGGGCGTTCGGTGGAAGCCGTCGGGGGGAGTACCCCCGTGCGCTTCTTCGCATTAGTCCGAATGGCACGGTTACATAAAAGGTCGTCGAACCGATGGCGCTTCGTCATGCGGTTTCATGGCGGGATTACTCATAAGATGATGACAGACTGTCGGCGAGAACGATGACTCTCGAAGAAACAGGTATCGCGCGACTGGAGGCCGGTCAGTCATCCCGCGCGTCGTACGTTCGGTCTGACCGGGTGTCGGTCGCGCAAGCAGACGCTGGCGGCGCTGTTTGAAAGGCGTATCGACTGCACCTGCTCTACGACCCGAATGGTGCTACGCGTGCGTACGCACGCCGAGAATAATGGCGCATGGCGCCGGTCGCGCTACTCGTCGAGGTGCTCGATACCCCTCTTTGAGACGTTCCCCTTGGTGATTTTTCCCTCCATCCAGCCGGGCTTGTCCTCGGGGGCACTGCTGTTCCACGCCCACGCGTCGAAGATGTGGACCTTGTCGGTCCCCTTCTCGCGGAGTCGAATCTCGACTGCGTCCGACTTCGCCTCGTCCTCGGACCCGGCGGGGTCGAGTCGTCGGGCCGCCTTGAGCGCCGCTTGTCTCGGCATACTGCCGGAAAACACACTCGTCTCTGTACCGTCCTCCTCTCGGAGCACGAAGTTTCGCTTACCGTCCTCGCGTACCATGATTTTCCACCTCTATGGCAATCAACCACATGGCACATGATAAATATATCGCCGGATTTCGACCGACGACGCCGTGTTGCTTATAAACTCGACCGCTTTGCCGGGGGGCCAACCCTCACCGAAGTAGCGACAATTTTCGCTGCGAGATGGTCCGGTTGCGGCGAAAATCACCACTCCACGGGCAGACGGAGACAACACTTATGTATCCCCTGCGGCGAACCAACGGATAGACCCCCAGATGGTCCGGAAAAAGAAGCTCAGTCCGAGTGGCGCCAAAGACGAGAACGGCGAGTACCACAACGTCCACGTCAACCTCCACGAAGACGAACTCGCGGTCGCCGGGATGGAGATCGGCGACGAGGTGTTCGTCCGCGTGCGGGACGGCAAAATCATCATCCAGAAAGCGGACCCAGACCAGGTCGAACACGACTTCTGAGCGCGTGATCCGTATCGTCTCGAACCAAGCCGCCGCCAGCGAGAGGCCCGACAGACAGCAATGAACCCCTACCGACTCGCCAAACCGCTCCTCTTTTCGTTCCCACCGGAGACCGCCCACCGGACCATCCACGGACTGCTCGCGACCGCTCGCGGCACCCCCGCCGAACCGCTCTTGGAACGGCGCTACCGCGTCGACGACTCCCGACTCGCCACGCGCGCGTTCGGCCTCGACTTCCCGAACCCGGTCGGCGTCGCGGCGGGCTTCGATAAAAACGCCGAGATACCCACGGTCCTCTCGGCGCTCGGCTTCGGACACGTCGAGGTCGGCGGCGTCACCGCGGAGCCCCAGCCCGGAAACCCGCGCCCGCGGATGTTCCGCCTCCCGGAAGACGAGGCGCTCATCAACCGCATGGGCCTCAACAACGAGGGCGCGGACGCGGTCGGAGAGCGCCTCGCCGCCGGACCCCATCCAGACATCCCGGTCGGCGTCAACCTCGCGCTCTCGGAGGTGACGCCCACCGAGGAGGCCCCCGAGGACTACCGCTACACCTACGAGCGCGTCGCCGACGGCGCGGACTACTTCGTCGTCAACGTCTCGTGTCCCAACAGCGAGGGGTTCCGCGACCTGCAGAACCGCGACTCCCTCGAAGCGATTCTCGGGACGCTCGTCGACGCCGGTGCCGACCCGCTCCTCGTGAAACTCTCGCCGGACCTCCCGGACCCCGCCGTGGAGGACGCGCTCGAAGTCGTCGACGACCTCGGGCTGGACGGCGTCATCGCCAGCAACACGACCACCTCGCGGCCCGACACCCTGCGGAACCCAAACCGGGCAGAACGCGGCGGCCTCTCCGGGAAGCCCATCGAGGCCGAGGCCACGAACGTGATTCGCTTCATCGCCGAGCGGACCGACGTACCCGTCGTGGGCGTGGGCGGCGTCTCGGACGCCGAAAGCGCCTACCGGAAGATTCGCGCCGGAGCCGAGATGGTCCAACTCTACACGGGCATGATTTACGAGGGCCCGTCCATCGCCCGCGACATCAACCGCGGCCTCCTCGACCTCCTCGACCGCGACGGCTTCGACGACGTGGCCGACGCCGTCGGGTCGGACCTGTAGCGTCGCCCGCGACGACCGCTCACCGCGATAACCGACCGCCCGCGTATCGGTGTCGAACCGAAAACTGATTTTCCGTCCAGTCGCTTGACGAGACGTGCGCCCTCCCTCCACACGTGACTCCGGCGTGCTCGCGGTCCTCGCCTCGAACGTGGTCGCGCCGGTCGGCGTCCTGTTCCTCGGGTGGTCCCCGACCGTGCTCTTCGGCGTGTTCGTCGCCGAAATCGCCGCCGTGCTGTGCTGGACGCTCGTGAAGATACCCTTCGCGGCGAAGCGCCCCAACAACGCCATCGGCGACGGGGACCGGCTGTTCGGCCCGTTGCAGGCCAAGCGAGGGTCAGTTTCGCTCCCCGGCCCCCTCCCGGAGTGCTACCCGCGGAACGTTCCGACGTTCCTCATCGCGGCGTTCTTGCTCGTCCCACTCGAACTCGCCGTCGCCTTCGTCGCCTTCGGCCTGACCGACCCGGTCGTCACCGACGAGGTCGCCGGGCAAATCCTTCTGGGCGGCGTGGGCGTGTTCGTCGGGCGGGGCGTCGAAACGCTCACCGGCTACTTCGCGGCGGGCGGCTACCGCGACCACTCCGCGCGGTCGGTGTTGCTTCCCCCGTTCAAGCTCCTGTTCGCCGTCGGACTGCTGATGTTCGTCTTCGGGCCGTTCGCCGTCGAACTCGAAAACGACGTGTTCCTCGTGGTCCTCGTCGGCCTGAAACTCCTCTACGACTGCCGCGCGCTCCAGCTCGAACGCGCCGACGAAAAGCGGGGCGTCTTCTACCGCCTCTACGGGAGCGAGGAGACCGAGATAGAACCGGTTCCGGTCGAGGAACCGACGGGAGCGCCGACCTATCGAACCACGCCCGCCCGCGCGGTCGCTCTCACCGATGCGGCCTACCAAAGCCTCCGGTACACGGTCACGAGCGGCGTGCTCTGGTGCTACGGCGTCGCCGCCGCGCTCGTCTTCTTCGGCGCGTGGACGCTCGCGCTCGCGCCGCTCGCCCTCGCCGCCGCGCTCGGTACCCTCCGAGGAGTCTCCCGCTATCTCGCCACCGGTCCCGTCGAGTTCCGGAGCTACGGTGACGTACTCGTCTCCCACGACGCGCTGTTGGGTGAGCCCCAAGCCCGCCTCGAACGCGGCGCGGTCACCGACGTCACCGTGTCCACCGACGCCGTCGACCGCCTGTTCGGCACGGAGACGGTACGGTTCGAGACCGGCGTGGACACGAGTCCGGACGTGCAACTCACTGTCCCTGACCCTGCGGAGGTCCGCGACGACGACGCGAACGCGAACCACCCGATGACGGTTCCCCACGTCGAAGACGCGGCCG
Organism: Haloferax chudinovii; assembly: GCF_042663345.1. NCBI lineage: Archaea > Methanobacteriati > Methanobacteriota > Halobacteria > Halobacteriales > Haloferacaceae > Haloferax > Haloferax chudinovii. The sequence continues at coordinate 203,219 of NZ_JBHTAB010000007.1, read as the reverse complement.
CGGTGCTGGCCGCCTTCGATGGCGGCGGTGAGACCGAGGCTGAAGCCGAGTCGGAGGCCGAGACGGAAGCTGAGACCGAGGCCGAGGTCGAGACCGAAACACCAGTGTCGAGCCGCGACGACTAACGAGCCGTGGGCTGGGTGACTGGGTACTGAGAAAAGAACGCGAACGAAACCGCCCGGGCGACCGGGCGACCGACTCAGTCGCCGTGCTGGACGATGACGATGGCGTCGCCGGCTTCGAGCATGTCGCCGTCGCCGACGTACTCCCGGGACTCCTCGATGGTGAACATCTCGGGGTCAAGTTCGACGCCCGCGACGTGCATCACGCCGTCTTCGACCTCGTAGTCGTCGCGTTCGAGCGCGGCCTCGATGTCCGGGACCTGCGCGCCGTACTCGGGGCCGACGAGCGAGTAGTCGAGGTCGACGCCGGTGACGACCGACTCGATTTCGGGCTCCTCGTCGAGCAGTTCGAGCTCCTCGATGTGCATGACGCCGCTCACGTCCTCCTCGAAGCCGTGGATATCGCCGTACACCTGCACGAGGTCGACCGAGGCGTTCATCGAGAGCTGGTTGTCGCTTTTGTACTTCCGGAGCGCGCCGACGACGGCCATCGCCGTCTCGCCGGCCGCCACGTCGGCGTCGAGGCCGAGCGGTTCGGGCCACGGTTGGTCGTGGACGCTCGCCTCGTCGTACATGTCGCGCCACAACTCCTCCGTGACGTGCGCGAGGATGGGCGCGAAGCAGGTCAGGAACCGCTTGTGGGCGGTCTGGAGCGTGTACGCCGCCGAGGGGTCGTCGCCCTCGCGGACGCGCTGTTTGGCGATTTCGAGGTAGTCGTCGCAGAACGTGTGCCAGAAGAAACTGCGGAGGCGGTCGCGGGCCTTCGAGAACTCGCGGTTCTCCAGTTTCTCCGTGACGAACTGGAGTTCGCGGTCGAGCGAGGCCAGAAGCCAGCGGTCGATGGCCTTCAGATCGTCGTGGTCGAACGCATCCGGCGCGTCCTCGGTGAGGCTCTCGACGAGCTTCGAGGCGTTCCAGAGCTTCCGCATGAGCTTCTCGCCCGCGACGAGACCCTTCTCTTGGTACGGCAGGTCGTCGCCGACGGCGCTCCCGGCGGCCCAGTAGCGGGCGGCGTCGACCGGGAACTTCTCGAGGACCTCGTCGGGCGAGACGACGTTACCGACTGACTTCGACATCTTCTCACGGTTCTCGTCGAGGACCATCCCGTTTATCATGACGCTGTCGAACGGGACCTCGCCGGTGTGCTCGTAGCATTTAACGACCGTGTGGAACAGCCAAAAGGAGATGATGTCGTGGCCTTGCGGGCGCATGTCGAACGGGTAGAGTTCGGGCCGGTCGAGTTCCATCGCCTCCGTCTCGGGGTTCCAGTCCCAGCCGCCGTTGATGAGGGGCGTGAGCGACGAGGTGGCCCACGTGTCGAACACGTCGTCCTCGGCGGCGAACTCGTCGTGGCCGCACTCGGGACAGGACTCGACCGGCGGGTCGTCAGAGAGCGGGTCGACCGGTAGGTCCTCGCGGTCGGCGACGACGACGTGCTCGCAGTCCTCGCAGTACCAGACGGGGAACGGAATCCCCGACGAGCGCTGTCGCGAGATGGCCCAGTCCCACTGGAGTCCCTCGATCCAGTTCTTGTACCGCGTGAACATCTTCTCGGGGTACCAGTCCATCTGCTCGCCGGCTTCGAGGTACTCCTCGCGCTTGTCGAGCAGTTTGATGTACCACTGGTCTTTGACGAGGAACTCGACGCTCGTGCCGCACCGCTCGTGAACGTTAACCGTGTGCGTGATGGCGCGCTTGTCGAGGAGCGCCCCGGCGTCGTCGAGGTCGGAGACGATGGCCTCCCGCGCCTCGTCGGCGGAGAGCCCGGCGTAGTCGTCGGCCTCCGCGGTCATCGTGCCGGACTCGTCGATGGCGACGCGGAGCGGCAGGTCGTGGGCCTGATACCACTCGATGTCCGTCTGGTCGCCGAAGGTACAGCACATGACGAGGCCCGTCCCCGTTTCGAGGTCGACGCGCTCGTCTTCGAGGATGGGCACCCGCTGGCCGAACAGCGGGACCTCGGCTTCCTGCCCGACGAGGTGCGCGTTGTCGTCGTCGTCGGGATGGACGAAGACGGCGACACACGCCGGAAGGAGTTCGGGACGAGTCGTCGAGATGACGAACGACTCGTCCGAATCTTCGACGCCGAACTCGATGTCGTGGAAGTGCGAGGCCTGTTCGTCGTCTTCGGTCTCGACCTGCGAGATAGCCGTCTCGCACTCGGGACACCAGATGGCGGGCGCGCGCTGGCGGTACTGTCGGCCCTTCTCGTAGAGGTCGATGAAAGAGAGCTGAGAGACGCGCTGGACCTCGGGCGAAATCGTCTGGTACGTCTGGTCCCAGTCGATGGAGATGCCGAGGTTCTGCATCTTCTCCGTGAACTCGCCTTCGTACTCCGCGGTGACCTCGCGGCAGAGCTTCTGGAACTCGCGTCGCTCGTAGTCCTGGTGTTTGATGCCGAGTTCGTCCTCGGTCAGGAGCTCCGAGGCGATGCCGTTGTCGTCGTAGCCGAACGGGAAGTACACCTCGTCGCCGCGCATCCGGTTGAATCGGGCGACGAAGTCCTGGAGGGTGAAGCCGTAGACGTGGCCCCAATGCAAGCTCCCGGACACCGTCGGCGGCGGTGAGTCGATAGAGAAGACGGTGTCGGGGTCTACCGCACGCTCCGGGTACGCGTACAGGTCTTCGTCGACCCACCTCTCTTGCCACTTCGCCTCGACGGTTTCCGGATCGTATTCTCCGCTCGGCATTGCGTTGGCGTACCTACAGCCGGGCGGACTGTTAAACGCCTCGGTTAAGTGCCCGAGGGGACGGAATTCGGCCGCGCGAGCGCCGATACCCTCACAGAATCGACAGCGCCGACGCGAGGTCCGAACGCAGGTCGTCGACGTGCTCGACGCCCACCGACAGCCGCAACAGCGAGTCCGAGATGCCGAGCGTGTCGCGTTCGGTCTGCGACAGCGGCGAGTGCGTCATCGTCGCCGGGTGCTCGATGAGGCTCTCGACGCCGCCGAGACTGACCGCCAGCGGGAACTCCCGGAGTTCGCCGAGGAACTCGGCGGTCCCGTCGAGGTCGGTGTCGAGTTCGAACGACAGCACGCCGCCGAAGCCCGACTGTTGGCGCGCCGCGAGGTCGTGTTGCGGATGGGACTCCAGCCCCGGATACAGCACCCGCGTCACGGCCTCGTGGGAGTCGAGGAACTCGGCAATCTCCATCGCGTTGGCCTCGTGCTGGTGCATCCGTAGCGGGAGCGTCTTGATGCCCCGGAGCGTCAGATAGGAGTCGAACGGCGAGAGCATCGACCCCATGCCGACGCGCTGGAGGAACGTGAGCTCCTCCAGTACGTCCTTTCGGTCGGTGACGACCGCGCCGCCGATGGAGTCGGAATGTCCGTTGAGGTATTTCGTAGTGCTGTGGACGACCACGTCGGCCCCGAGCGACAGCGGGTTCTGGAACTGCGGGCTGAGGAAGGTGTTGTCCACGCCGAAGACCGCGTCGCCCTCGTCGGCGATAGCCGCGATGGCCTCGATGTCGCAGAGGTGCATAAGCGGGTTCGTCGGCGTCTCCATCCAGACGAGCGCCGTCTCCTCGCGCATCGCGGCCGCGACGTTCTCGGGGTCGGTGGCGTCGACGAACGACACGTCTACGTTCAGTCGGTCGGCGAACAGCCGGTTGAGCATCGTCTTCGTCCCGCCGTAGAGGTCCTCGAACGCGACGATGTGGTCGCCCGGCCGGACCACCGCGGTCATCGTCGCCGCGATGGCGGCCGTGCCGGAGACGAACGCCAGCGCGTGGTCGGCTCCTTCGAGCGCCGCGAGCCGGTGTTCCAGCGCGTTCCGCGTCGGGTTCGACAGCCGCGAGTAGAGGTACTCGCCGGCGTCGGGGTCGAGCGTCTCCAAATCCGCGTCGGGGTCGATGCTCGGTACCGCGTAGGTCGACGAGAGGTGGACCGGAACGACGACGTCCTCGACGCCCGGAGCCGGAGCCTGCCCGCGCTCGCCGTGGGTCACCGCTAGCGTCTCGCGGCGTACATCATTATCGTTCATACAGGAAACGCGACGACTCGCGTCCTAAAGGTTTCTATCGTGTTCTGACCAAATGCATGAAAAGAATTACTGGAGGCGTGGAATTACCCGAGGTTATCCGTATTCGGTTCGTGGACCCGCAAAAATCTGGACCAAAAACGAACCCGGAACGACTACGCCAGCGCCGACAAGTCGAACTCGAACGCCGCGACCGGCAGTTCGAGGTCGTGTTCGACGATGACCTTCGGGTGGAGTTCGCCGACGACGCCGACTTCCTCGCCGTCGATGACGACCGCGGCGGTGCGGCCGTCGATGAACGACGGGTGGTCGGTCGCGGGCGTCTCCAGTTCAACGTCGAAGTCGCGGCAGAGCGCCGCGAGGCGGGCCTTGGCGTCCTCGTAGGTCGCGTCGTGGCGGGCGAGGACGGCCGCGACGTGGCGGGCCTCGGCGACGCGGGTGTTCTCGTCGTCGTCGCGGTGGGCCACGTGGCCGATTTCCGCGAGGTCCTGCGGGTACGCCCGGTGGGTGTTGTTCTCCAGCACCATCGTCAGCGAGGGCAACACCCACGTCCGAAGCATGGTGTAGTCCTCACTGTACGGTTCGGTGATGGAGGCGGGGTCGCCGCCACCGAGGTAGTCGGAGCCGACCTCGACGTCCATGCGCTCGTAGTTCTCGCCCTCCGAAATCATGTGGAAGTTGAGTAGGTCCTCGAAGCCGAGGCCGACGAGCGAGGTACGGACGGCGTCTTCGAGCCGCGAGCGCTCGTGGCGCTGGCCGACCGTTCCCACGTCGGGGTAGCGCGGTTCGAGTTCGTTGAAGCCGTAGGCGCGACCCACGTCGTCCACGAGGTCGAGCGGGTGGAGTACGTCGACGCGGTACGGCGGAATCGAGACCTCGTAGACGGTCTCTTCACCCAGTTCGGCGTTCGCGTCGAGCCCGGAGCGCTCGAACAGGTCGATGACCTCGTCCAGCTCCAACTCGACGCCGAGGACCGTCTCGATGCGGTCGTGGGAGACGCGTTTCGTCTCGACTTCGAAGTCGGGCTTCGTGACGGTGCCCGTCTCGTACTGGACCTCGACGTCCTCGATGGTCGCTCCGCGGGCGGCCAGCGCGTAGCAGATGATGTTGCACATCCGGTCGATGGTCCACTGGTCGGTGCCGGTGAGTTCGACGAGCAGGTCGCGGGAGTCCGTCGAGACCTCGGTCCGGCGGCCGTTGATGACCGGCGGGAACGAGAACAGGCCGATTTCGTCGTAGATGGCCGGGTAGCGGTCGTACTCGCTGACGAGGTCGGCGTACTTCCGACCCGTGGCGTGCTGTTCGAGCACCTCGGCGGGCGTGAGTTCGTCGTTGGAGTCGAGCGCGACGAAGGTGTCGCCGTCGGGTTCGATGCCCGTGTACGTGATGGAGTTGCCGGAGGCGTTCTCCGAGAGCACGTCGCCTTTCAGCATCGTCAGGTCGTGGATGCCGATGGCTCCCTTGGCGCGCTTGCGGCCCATCGTCGCGTGGAGTTTCTCCTGCAACTGGATGAGCGAGTCGAGCGCGGCGTCGTCCAAGTCGACCCCGCGGACGACCGCGCCCGTGACGTAGGGCCGCTCGTCGGGCACGTCGTCGTCGACGACGAACGTCCAGTCGGGGTCGTTCGTGTTCGGCACGGAGACGCCGCGGGCGTCGCCGTACTGGTAGCGAAGCGAGCGGGCGACGCCTTCGACCGACAGGCGGTCGAGGCGGTCGGGACCGAACTCGAGTTGGAACGCCCCGTCGTCGGTGACGCCCTCGAACTCCAGTCCGAGCGCGAACAGGTCGTCTTTGAACTCCTCGTCGGACTTGTCTTCGTGGCCGGTCAGGCGGCGCAGTTCGTCGGGTTGAACGTCGACTACGGGCATTACTTGAGCACCTCCGTCTCGCGGAGCAGGTCGAGGTCACACAGCGTTCCGTGGACGTCGCGGATGTCGTCGAAGCCGTACATGAGCATCAGGAGGCGCTCCAGCGCGAGGCCCCACGCCATCACGTCGCACTCGACGCCGAGCGGGCGGAGCACCTCCTCGCGGAACATCCCCGAGTTACCGATTTCGATGAGTTCGCCCGTCTCGGGGTGTCGGCCGAACAGCTCGAACGACGGCTCCGTGTAGGGGTTGTAGTGCGGCTTGAACTGGATGTCCGTGATGCCGAAGTGGGAGTAGAACTCCTCGAAGGTGCCCATCAGGTCGCGCACGGAGAGGTCCTCGGCCATCACCCAGCCCTCTATCTGGTAGAACTCCAAGAGGTGCGTCGGGTCGAGCGTGTCGTTGCGGTACACCTTCTCGACCGAGAAGTACCGCTGGGGCGGCTCTAACTCGCCGACCTCGTGACCGGAGAGATAGCGCATCGACAGCGACGTGGTGTGGCCGCGGAGCGCGATGGCCCGCGCGAAGTCCTCGGACCACGGCGAGTGGTAGCCGTCGCCGTCGTCGCCGACGCCCTCCAAGTGGGCGTCGCGGACGTTGTCGATGAGGTCCTCGGGGATGTCCTCCATCGGCGGCACGTCGAGGGCGAAGCGGTCCCAGTGGGTGCGCGCCGGGTGGTCCTGCGGCATGAACAGACAGTCGTTAATCCAGAAGTCCGCGTCGGCGTGCGGGCCTTCCATCTCGGCGAAACCCATGCCGGTGAGCACGTCCTTCACGCGGTCGGCGGTCTGCCGGAGGATGTGCTTTTTGCCGCCGCGGGCCTCGGGCGCGTCGGCCTCGACGTTGTACTCGGTGAACTCCACGTCCTCCCACTCGCCGGAGGTGAGCATCTCGGGGGTGAGGCGGTCGACCGTCTCGGCCGCCTCGACGCCCTCCATCAGCGCCGTGACGCCCTCGTCGGTGAGGGTGACGGCGCGGATGGTGCGCTCGTGGCGGACCACGAGGTTCCGCGATTCGAGCCGGTCGAGCACGTCGCCGTCGACGGACTCGCCCGCGTCGAGGGCCGCGAGCGCGGCGGCCTCCTCGTCGGCGTCGGGGTCGGCGTCCGCGTCGGGCGTGAGTTCGCCCGAGTCGATGTGCCCGTAGCCCTTGCGCGCGAAGTTCGACAGCGCGATATCGACCTGCGGGCCGCCGAGGGAGGACGCGCCGATGACCTGTCCCATCGGGACCGCGTCGCCGTCGCCCGCGTCGACCGCGGCGCGGTAGAGACGGACCTCGGGGAGGCCCTCGCCGGCGTACTCGACGCCCTCGCCTGTCAGTTCGACGGACTCCGCCGTGGTCTCCGTGACCGAGACGAGTCCCTCGTCGCGGAGGTCGAAGACCGCGCCCGTCACCGTCTCGGGCTTCTGGTCCGTCGCCTCCGCGAGCTGTGCAATCGTTCGTTCGTCCGTGGCGCTCGCGGCGTGCAACACCGCGACCTGTGATTCCGGAAGTCGCATCTGGTTCGTTGTGGCGTTAGCCGTCTGGTGGTCGGTTAGCAGTTTCGAAGCCTCGCCGCGCTGGCGGGGCTGACCGGCGGGGTCGGTTTCGTCCGGCGGGCGCGGTGACGCCCGGCCGGAGTCCGCCGACCTCAGGCGGTCGGGAAAAAGAAGCCGAACCCGTCGGTGGTCGGTTCGCTCGCTCGCGTCCCGCGTTTGGGTTCGGTTGCCATATGCGACCGATTGTGAGTGCCGAGTAAAAACGTTCCGCGTCAGGGCCAAACGCAGATACGTTCTTGACGCCGGCCGACCGAAGAGATGCGAAGACGAATGCGAGACCTAGACGCGACTCTCTCCGCGATTCGCCTCGGCCACGAGGCGTCGCTCATCGTCAAACCCCCGCGCCGCCCGGACGACAGAGACGACGTCGAGGCCGTCCTCGTCCGGGCCGCGCCGCCCTACGAGTTCGACGACGGCGAACTGACCTACCGCGTCGTCGAAGGCGAGGGCGACACCGACTTTCGCGTCCTCGCGTCGCGCGATGTCGCCGACCCCGTCCGCGAACTCGGCGAACTCCGCGCCGTGGTCGATATGAGCGCGTAACGCGGCGTCGGACTCTCTCAGGCCACGTTCCGCTCGCGGAGCGTCTCGCCCGACTCGAACCGGTCGAGCGACAGCGCCGACACGTCCACCTCGCAGGCGTCCTCGCCGAGACACAGGTCGGCGACGGCCTCGCCGGTCGCGGGCGCGTGCTGGAAGCCGTGGCCCGAAAAGCCCGCGGCGACGACGAGGCCGGGGGCCGCCTCGTCCAGAATCGCGTGGTGGTCGGGCGTCACGGCGTACAGTCCGGCCCAGCCGTTGCGAATCCGCGTCTCCGGGCCGAAGTAGGCCGCGGCGTCGTCGGCCCGCTCGGTTGCCTCGACCGCCCACTCCACGTCCATCGATTCGTCGAACCGGTCGGGGTCCACGTCGGGGTCCGACGCCGAGAAATGCCCGCCGACGACGGCGGTCCCCTCCCGCTCCGGTCGGAAGTACGCCCCCGTGTCGAGGTCGATGGTGAGCGGGGCGTCCGCGGGGAGGTCTCCTTCGGGTTCCACGACGGCTATCTGTCGGCGGCGCGGCGCGACTGGGAGGTCGATTCCGGCGAGCGCCGCGACCCGGGCGGACCACGCGCCCGCCGCGACGACCACGGCGTCTGCATCGATGGGACCGTCCGGCGTCTCGGCGCGCCAGCCCCCGGTGTCGGGAGTGGCCGCCACATCGGCCGAACCGTCGTCGGAACCGCCGTCGCCGACGCGAGCGAGGTCGGTCACCGGCGTCTTCGTCCGAATGTCGACGCCGGCGGCGCGGACCGCGTCCGAGTAGCCCTGTACCGCGGAGTGCGGGTCGGCGACGCCGTCGGCCGCCGAGAACGTCGCCGCGACGAACGACTCGGTCCGGAGTTGCGGGAGGTACTCGGCGGCCTCCGCGGGCGAGAGGACGCGACTCGGCGCACCGGCCTCGGTCTGCATGGCGACGTTCTCTCGGAACGACGCGGCGGTCTCCTCGGTCCGGGCGAGAAAGAGGTAGCCAGAGCGCCGGTAGTCGATATCGACGCCGAAGTCGTCCGCGAAGGACTCCCAGACCGGGACGCTCGCGAGCGAGAGTTCGACGTTCACGCGGGTCGAAAACTGCGTTCGGATGCCGCCCGCCGCGCGACCCGTACTGCCGCCGCCGAGCGTCCCCGCCTCGCAGACGGTGACCTCGGCCCCGCGGCCGGCCAGCGCGTGCGCGCTGGCGAGTCCGACGACCCCGCCACCGACGATAAGGACGTGCATGGTCGTGTCTGATTCGCCACCGACATGAGTGTGTCTGTCACATACTGTCGAGGTGCAATGTTTTCACGCGGCCGCGGAGAGTAGTCAGGGTATGGTCCGTATTCTCTCCGCCGACGCCGTCGGCGAGTTACTCTCGCTCGCGGAGCTGTTTCCGGTCGTCGAGGAGGCGTTCGTCAAGCAGGGCCGCGGCGAGGTCGAACGCCCCCCGCGACCGCACTTTCCGGTCGGTATCGACATCGACAGAGTTCGCGACGGAACCGGCGGCGAGGGAGCCACAGGCTCGGCAGAGGAACCGACAGGGCTGGACGGCCCGCTCGGGACCGGCCTCACCATGCCGGCGTACATCCACGGCCGCGAGGTGTACGCGACGAAACTCGCCGCCGTCCACCCGGAGAACGCCGCCCGTGGCCTCCCGACAGTGAACGCGCAGGTCGTCCTCACCGACGCGACGACCGGCCTCCCGCTCGCGCTCCTCGACGGGACCACGGTCACCAGCGCCCGGACGGGCTGTATCGGCGGCCTCGCCGCGGAGTACCTCGCGGCCGACCCGATTCGCCTCGGCGTCCTCGGCGCGGGCGCGCAGGCCCGCTGGCAGAGCCGCGCCATCGCCGTCGGCTCCGCGGTCGAGTCGGTCACGGTCTACTCCCCCAGCGACTCTCGGGAGGCGTGCGCCGCCGACCTCCGCGATGACGGCCTCCCCGCCGAAGCCGTCGACTCGCCCGAGGCGGCCGTCTCCGGCGCGAACGTCGTCGTCACCGCGACGACCAGCGAGACGCCGGTGTTCGACGGTTCGTGGCTCGACCCCGGAACGCTCGTCGTCGCCGTCGGAGCCTACACGCCCGAGACGCGGGAGCTCGACGCCGAGACGTTCGAGCGAGCCGCGAGGGTGTTCGCCGACGTGCCCGAGGAAGTCGCCGACATCGGCGACGTGCGCGGGGCCGCCATCGACGAGTCCGACCTGATTCCGCTCTCGGCGGTCTTCGAGGGCGACGCCGGCCGCGACGACGCCGACGAGATTCTGGTCGTCGAGAGCGTCGGTTCGGCGGTGCTCGACGCCGCGACCGCCGAGTATCTCTACGAGAAGTCGAGCGCGCGCGGCGTCGGAGAAGAAGTGGGGTTGTGAGCGGTCGTGCGGTCGTGCAGTCGTGCAGTCGTCCGGTCGTCCGGTCGTGCAGTTTCGGTCGCGGTCGGCGGCCGCCGCTAGTCGGCCGCGACACCGCGTCGTCTTTCAGACGCCACGAGCCACTGCCTCGCTAGTGTTCGGCGGCAACGCCGCGCCGCTCCGTCTCTAGGTCGATGTCCAGCGAGTCGAGGACCGCCTCGGCCTCCTCGCGCTTTTCGTGGTGGTCTTCGAGGAACTCGCGCATCATCGTCGCCGCCTGCTCCTTACAGCCGCCGCAGAGGCGCTCGCCGCCGACGCACTCGTCGTAGATCTCCTTTGCGAGTTCGTCGTCGTCGCCCGTCAGCAGGTAGGCGTACAGCTCGTACACCGGACATTTATCGGCCTCGCCGCCGAGTTCGCGCTGTTCTTCGGCCGTGTCGCGGCCGCCGGTCGTCGCCGACTTCACCTTGTCGTAGCCCTCCTCGGGCGCGTCGAGAAGCGAGATGTGGCTCGCCGGAATCGACGACGACATCTTGCCGCCGGTGAGACCGGTCATGAAGCGGTGATAGATGGACGACGGCGGGATGAAGCCGTAGCCGCCGTGGTGGGCCTCGACCTCGCGGGCGAGTTCCTCGGCCTCGTCGACGCCCACGTCGAACGCGTCGATGTGCTGGTCGTACCGGCGCTTTTCGCCCTCGATGACCTCGATGAGCGCCTCGAACGCCTCGTCGGTCGCCTGCCGGGCGAAAAAGCGAATCCGCGGGCGGAGCGGTTCCATCCCGGCGTTTTCGAGCTTCTCGACCGCCGACTCGCGGACCGACTCGGAGACGAGCACGCCGGCCGCGTCGAGGTCGGCGTCGGCGAGCCAGTCGGCCGCCTCGCCGCATCGCGGCACGTCGCCGTCCTCGGCGTACTCCTCGCGGGCGTCGTGGGCGGCCGCGACGAGCGGGCGCTCGGCGTCGGCGAGTTCGAAGCTCGCGAACGCCTCGGTCACCTTGAAGAACCGCATCCGGGTGGCGAGGTCGCGGGCGAACCGGACGTGAGGGTCCTGGTCGGGCCCGACGGGGATGACCGTCGGCTTGGGGTCGTCCAACTGCGGGTAGAGGATGTCCGCCATCTGCGTGACGACCGACTGCATGTGCGAGACGTTAGTCTCGCCGTCGAAGCCGTAGATGGACTGGAACTCCGAGAAGTTGGCCTTCCCGCCGAGTTCGAACGCGAGCCGCTGGAGGCGGTCGTTGTCCGACTGCCGGTAGAGTTCGCCCGCCTCGGGGTCGAAGCCGAGCGCGATGAGCGACAGCAGGTAGTCGCGGCTGTGCTCGTTGATTTCGTCCCACGGGATGCCGCGGGCGGAGTGGGCCTCCATATCCGCGATGAGGCCGTAGGCGTCGCCGCCCTGCTGTTGATGCCAGATTATCTCGTCGAAGACGAGTTTGTGGCCGATGTGGGGGTCGCCCGTCGGCATGAACCCCGAGAGGACGGCGAAGTCGTCGCCGTTTCGCATGGCGTCGAGCACCGGCCGGTAGTCGCGGTGGCCGAAGATGACGCCGCGGCGCATCAGGTAGTGCGGGTTCGGCACCTCGTCGAGCACCTCGTCGAACTCCTCGATGCCGAACTCCTCGAACAGCTTCCGGTAGTCGGAGACGGTCGACGAGCCCCACGGGTCGAGGGCGACTTCGTCGACGGCTCCGCCGTCTGCAAGAGGTGTCTCCGACACCTCCCCGTCTTTCCCCTCTGCTGTGCCTCCATCGGTGCGGATGCGCTCCGCGGGTTCGTCGTCTGTCATGGCGTGAGCCGACTGACCGAAAGCCAGTCTATCTCTCCGTTGTCGCCGGTCAGCGCAAAAACCATTCGCTTGCGGACACCGCCGGCGAGGCGCACGTCGAGCGAGAGGTCCCGCGGGACGAACGTGTGGTCGGGCGCGACCACGCGAACGAGGAACTCCGAGTGCGAGAGGTCAGACACCGACTCGAAGTCCGTGTAGACGCGGAAGTCGGAGCCGAACTTGAAGCCGCTCTTGGGGACGGTCTTGGCCCCCCTGAGCGCGGTGTAGACCGCGAGTCGGCGGTCGAATCGGTCGCCTTCCACGTCGCGGCCGCGGGAGACCACGTCGCTCTCGTCGGTGGCGAGCGCGTCGGCGCGGGCGAGGTAGGCGGCTTCGAGAAGCGACAGTTGGAGCGGGCCGCTGTCGGCGTTTCTGCCGTACAGGCGCTGACCGAAGAAGCCGCGCTGGTAGAGCCGGTCGACGCCGTCCCAGACGAGCGCGCGGTCCGAGAGGAGTTCCGCGTCGAGGGCGGCGGGGAGGTCCTCCGCGGCCGTCCCCTCGGGGGAGTAGCCCGCGGTGTCGAAGTAGGTCAGGTCGCCGTCCTCGTCGACGATGGCGAGGACGACATCCCCGAGCGACGCGACGGGGATGCTCTCGCGCTCGCCGACGACGCGGACGCGGTGTTCGACCTCGCCGTCCCACGGCCCCTTCCCGCGGGGGTAGACGAGGAAGTCCGCGCCGGCGGCGTCATCGACGCCGGGCCAGCCGTCGCGGGCGGGCGAGAGATAGAACCCGCGGTCGCGGAGGTCTTTGTAGACGACGAAGTCGAGGGTGGTTCCGGTGCGCGCGACGAGTTCGCGCAGGCCCATCCCGTCCACGCCGTCGATATCGTCCCGCGAGAGCAGGTGGGCGGCCTCGACGGGCGCGACCTCCAAGTCGTCGCCGCCGGTGGGTCTCCCGTAGCCGCGGGAGTCGTGGAACCGCTGTCGAGCGTCGCCCGGGAGGTGGACGACGCCGTCTTCGAGGCGTCCTTGCATACCCGAATCGGGGCGCGGCGACGACAAAGGGTCTGCGATGCCGGCGGCGCGGCGCGCGAGAGCGTCGGGACCGCCGCCACCGTCTGCTCGTCGCGGGTGCGGACGCGTCCCTCGCGGCCGGCCGTGTCGCCAGCGACGGGGCCACGCCCGCCGGCCCTCGTCTCGACTCATCGGACCTCGCAGGTCGAGTCGAGACACCGCCGGCCGCGACTCGTCTCGAACGTCGGCAGGCCGCAGTCGCAGTCGTCGACGACGACGCCCGCGGGGAGCGAAAACGCCGTCTCGCACTCGGGGTAGGCGTCACAGCCGGCGAGCAGGCGGCCGCTCCGCCGGATGACTCGGAGGGGGGACCCGCAGTCCGGACACGACCACTCGCCGTCGAAGCGGTCTCTCACGTGGTCGTCCAGCGGGTCGCACCGGCGGTCGATACAGACCTCGAACGGCGCGCCGCGCTCGACGCGCATCACCGGCAGGCCGCAGTCGTCGCACGTCTCGTCGAGGACGGTCGAACCCGCCGGCAGGCGGTACTCGGTCCCCGAGTCGAGGGCGACGACGGACCCGTTTGTCCTGACGAGCGGGTCGCCGGTGTCGGGATGTAAGCCGACCGGAACGCCCGCGTCGCTCGCGGGGTACTCGGCGCGGCCGGTCACGTCGTTCGACTCGACGGTGAGCGTCTGGTCGCCCGCGCGGGCCACGAGGCCGAACGACCCCGGCCCGGACTCGACGGTCAGCGAGTCGGCGCGGGTCAGCCACGCGACGGGCTGGTAGCCCCCGGCGTCGTGGACGAGGACGGTTCGGTCGGGCTTGGCGACGACGACGACTCGGCCGCGCTGGGTGCGGTCGCGGGAGCCTTCGAAGTTGACGGTGCAGTCGCCGGCGAAGACGCGTATCGAATCCATGCGGCGGGGTGGTCGCCGGTTCCGGTTTGAACCTACGTGCGAGGGTTCACCGGGCATGCCGCGGCACGAAGGTCTTTGGTCGGCCGCGGCCGAGGGCGAACCATGGACGCGAACGTCGTGCTGTTCGACATGGACGGAGTGTTGGTCGATTCCGAGCAGTACTGGCACGCCTTCGAGGACGAGTGGGTGTTCGCCGACGCCATCGAGTCCGGCGACCCCGACCACGAGGAGATTACGGGGATGAACTTCCGCGAGATATACGACTACCTCGACGCGGAGTACGGGACGACCGTCACGAAAGACGAGTTCGTCGCGGCGTACCACGAGAACGCCGAGGGCGTCTACGGCGAACACGTCGTCCTGATGGACGGCGCGGAGGAGCTGTTTTCGGACCTCCGTGCGGCGGGCAAGCGGGTGGCCATCGTCTCGTCGGCCCCGCAGGACTGGATTTCGACCGTCCGCGAGCGGTTCGACCTCGACCCGCTCGACCTCGTGCTCTCGGCCGACGACATCGACGACCCCGGCAAGCCCGAACCCCACATCTACGAGCACGCCGCGGCCGAGTTCGGCGTCGCCCCCGAGGACTGCGTCGTCATCGAGGACTCGATACACGGCATCGAGGCGGCCGTGCGGGCCGGCGCGTACACCATCGCCTACCGCGGCGGACAGAACGCCGACCTCGACCTCTCGCGGGCGAACGAAATCGTCGACGGCCCCGCAGAGTTGCGGGCGGCGTTGCTCGGCGAGGAGTAGACGAAACGCGACCAGAAATCGGCAGTCCGCGCGGTGTCCGCTAGTCGACCCGAACCGTCCGCGACTCCCGAATCGGGAGTAGCGGCAGGTCGGGGAACGTCACTTCGACGGTGAACTCCAGTTCGTCGTCCGTCGCGCCGAAGACGCCGACGGGGACAGTCACGTCGTCCGAGAGGTAGCACGTCTTCGCCGACATCTCCACGTCGTTGACGGTGACGCGGATGCCGACTGAGCCGCCGCCGCCGTCGTTTCGCACGCGGATGTCGTGCATGTCGCTCTCTCCGCGGGCGACCGACTCGGGGAACGCCCCCCAGTCGACGTCGGGCGCGGGGAGGTCCTTCGCGCTCTCGATGACGCGCTCGGCGACGCCCTGCGCGAGACCCGCGCGGGTGAGCTCTTTCACGCCGGCGTCGACCACGTCGGCCGGGGTCGAGAGCCCGCCAGTTGCGAGCTTTCGCGCGCGGCCGGGTCCGATGCCGTCGACGGCCGTGAGCGCCGCGGCGTCACTGCTGACGCCGTTGTCGACGCGGGCCTCGACGCGCTTTGCGAGGTTGGCCGCGCGGGCGTCCACGAAGGTGTCGAGGAACTCGCGGAGCGCCGAGAGCAGTCGGAGCGCGTTCTGCTTGATGACCCACGCGTCGCTCCGGAGTTCGCTCGGCGTCGAGTTCGCCATGCTGGCGTGGAGGATGGCGAGCACCTTCTTCGGGCCGTCTTCGAGCGTGGTCGAGACGCCCGTCAGCACGGAATCGACGGCGTCCACCTCGGACTGGCGCGCCGACACCTGTCGGAAGTCGGCCGCGCCCGCGACGGTTTCGAGGATGTCGTCGGCGGTGATGCGGTCCCGTTCCGCGAGGTCGGCGAAGCGCGAGGCGGTCCCGAGCCGGAGGTAGTACTTCGAGGTGAGCCGCCCGAGCGGGGTCGCGTCGATTGAGAGGTCGTCGTCCATCTCGACGAACCCGCGGGAGACGAGGCGGTCGAGCACGTCGCGGACGCGCGAGCGGAGGTCCTCGAAGTCGTAGGCCGCGGGGTTCGACTGCGCCCGGCGGTAGTAGAACGTCGTCTCCAGCCACGACATGACGTCGTCGAGGTCGCGGATGGTCCCCATGGCGATTTCGGCGTTGAGGTGCGAGTCGAGGTCTTCTGCGAGCCGCGACTCGATTTCCTTGCCCTCGCGGAGCAGGCGGCGGTACTTGTTCTGGTCCGAGCGGTCGCAGACGACCCAGCCGTAGCCCACGTCGTCGTAGCCGGGGCGGCCCGCGCGGCCGAGCATCTGGAGGATGTCGAGCGGCGAGATGTCCACCTCACCTTCGAGCGGGTCGTGGTGTTTCGTGTCGCGGATGACGACACAGCGGGCGGGGAGGTTCACCCCCCACGCGAGCGTCGAGGTCGAAAACAGGAGCTGAATCTTGCCCTCCTTGAACCACTCCTCGACGGCCTCGCGGTCGTCCCGCGAGAGGCCGGCGTGGTGGAAGCCGACGCCGTCCAAGACGCCCTTGGCGAGCGAGTCGTTGCTCAGTTCCTTGGCCTCGTTGTGGAAGTCGTAGTCGCCGCGCGCGCCGATGGGCACGTCGCGCTTTGCGAGTTCGTCGCGGGCCTTGGCGGCCGCGCGGACGGCGTCCTGCCGCGAGGAGACGAAGACGAGCGACTGGCCGCCGTCGCGGATGTGCGGCTCCGCGAGGTCGAACGCCCGGTAGAGCCGGCGGTACTTGTCGGCGAAGGAGTTCTCGCCGTGGGAGTAGGTCTTGACGCCAGCGTGGAGGTCGACGGGGCGGTAGTCGTCGCCAAACTCGAAGGTGGTCTCGGCGGGTGCGTCGAGCCACGCCGCCACGTCGTCGATGTTGGGCATGGTCGCCGACAGCGCGACGATTCGAGGGTCGCAGATGCGGCGCATCCGGGAGACGGTGACTTCGAGGACGCCGCCGCGGGTCTCCGAATCCAGCAGGTGGACCTCGTCGATGACGACGCAGTCCACGTCCTCGATGAACGAGTAGCGCGCGGAGTCGTGTTTCCGGGTCGCGGAGTCGGTCTTCTCGGGCGTCATCACGAGGATGTCGGCGCGGGCGGCCCGCCGGGGGTTCAGGTCGCGCTCGCCGGTGACGACGTACACCGAGTAGCCGAGGTCCTCGAAGCGCTCCCACTCGGTCTCCTTCTCGGTGGTGAGCGCGCGGAGCGGCGCGATGAAAAGCGCCGTCCCCTCGTCGCGGAGCGTCCGGCAGATGGCGAGTTCGGCGAGCGCCGTCTTCCCGCTGGCGGTGGGCGCGGAGGCGACGACGTTGTGGTCGGTGTCGAGGATGGCGGGGAGCGCCTCGCTCTGCATCCGGTTGAACTCCTCGAACCCGAAGGCGTCTGCGAACTCGGGGACCGCCTCGGCGACTTTCACTGGGCGCACCTCCGGGTGTGCGCCGGCGTCGGGGACGAGACGAAGACGAGCGTCATACACGAAGCCGAGTCGTCCGTGGGGAAAGGCGTTTCTCCATCCGGCGCGGCGGCTCGGGAGCGTCGAACAGACGGAAAACGGGGGGTGAGGTTGGTCGGGGGAGTGGTAGGGAGGCGGCGTCGAGGACCGACGCGCCGACCGCTTACGCGGCGCCGGCGAGCGCGGCGATGAACGACCAGTTCGTCCCCGCGGTGGCCTCGTGCTTCTTCGATTCGGCCGTCGTCATGTTGCGGCGGTGTTTCCAGTTCATACTCGATAGAAGTCTTTACTCGAATATAAGTTTTTCAGTTATGTGATATATTTAGCACGGTCGTACATGGTGTTTGATGGAAAGTCGTGACATATGCGAACCGAACGTTTCGATTTCCGTGATAGAATCGTCCGTTTGAATGATTCTGAACGAGGCGTGATACCACGGGACGTGTGTCTGCTGGGCAAGGTCACTGGGACGCGGGTTCGGTCGTCTCGGCGAGGAGTTCTACCGCCAACCCGACAGACGGCGGACCAATCCTCACGTTTTTGCCCGTCGCCGCGCAAGAACTGCCTATGCGAACGCGGCGGAAGCCAGACTGGTTGAAGATGCGACCGCCATCGGGCCGGCGTTTCACCGATATCAAATCGACGCTCCGGGACCGGAACCTCAACACCGTCTGCGAGGAGGCGAACTGCCCGAACCTCGGTGAGTGTTGGAGCGGCCGCGACGGTCCCGGCACGGCCACGTTCATGCTCATGGGCGACCGGTGCTCGCGCGGGTGTAACTTCTGCGACGTGACGACCGGCGGGATGGAGCCGCTGGACCCCGACGAACCGGCGAACGTCGCCGAAGCGGTGACCGAAATCGGCCTCGACTACGTCGTGTTGACCTCCGTGGACCGCGACGACCTGCCGGACCAGGGCGCGGCCCACTTCGCCGAGACCATCCGCGAGATCAAGCGCCGCGACCCCGAGGTGCTCGTCGAGGTGCTGATTCCCGACTTCCAGGGCGACCCCGAACACGTCCGGAAGATAATCGACGCCGGACCCGACGTCATCGCCCACAACATCGAGACCGTCGAGCGCCTCCAGTGGCCGATTCGGGACCGCCGCGCCGGCTACGAGCAGTCGCTTTCGGTGCTCCAGCAGGTGACAGACGAGTCCGACATCCACACGAAGACCTCCGTCATGCTCGGCCTCGGCGAGCACGCCCACGAGGTCTACCAGACCCTTTCTGACCTCCGTGAGGCCGACGTGGACATCGTCACCTTCGGCCAGTACCTCCAGCCCTCTCGGAGCCACCTCGACGTGTTCGAGTACGTCCACCCCGACGCCTTCGAGACGTGGCGGCGCGTCGCGGAGGACGAACTGGGTTTCCTCTACTGCGCGTCCGGCCCGATGGTCCGGTCGTCGTACAAGGCCGGCGAACTGTTCGTGGACGCGCTCCTCCGCGAGGGGTCGAGCCTCGAGGAGGCGCGACAGGCCGCCCGCGCGGCCGCCGGACAGTAACGTCCGCGCCCGCCGCGCCGACTGCGTCCGCCGCTCCGCCCGCGTCGGCGCGACCCGACTGACCGGGTCCGACCCCGCGCCCGCCCCGAAACGGTCCTGCAATGCTGTCGATATTTCCGATTATTTCTCGGTGATGTGTGGGTTCACACTAATGAACGTCAGGAAGAATCGTTTAGAAGCGAAAATGTCCAATTTTACCTCGCATGAGTTTACATAGCACGGCGCGAGACGCAATATTCCGATCCAAAGTAAATTATATACGAAAACAATATAACGCCGGCGGGTGTCGATTTTGCCATGAACAGGAGGGTTCTCCCGTGAGCGTGCTTCAACGCGACCCGCAGGACCAGGTACGAGTGCTCGACGAGGACGGGACCGTCGTCGGCGAGGTCCCCGACGTCGACGACGAGACGCTCGTCGATATGTACCGCTACATGCGTCTCGCCCGACACTTCGACACGCGGGCGGTGAGTCTCCAGCGCCAGGGGCGGATGGGGACGTATCCGCCGCTGTCGGGACAGGAGGGCGCACAGATCGGGAGCGCGCTCGCGCTCGACGAACAGGACTGGATGGTCCCGAGCTATCGCGAACACGGCGCGTCGTTGCTCCGGGGGCTCCCGCTGAAGCAGACGCTTCTGTACTGGATGGGCCACGAGAAGGGCAACGAGATGCCCGAGGGCGTGAACCTCTTTCCGCCCGCGGTCCCCATCGCCTCGCAGATTCCGCACGCGACCGGCGCGGCGTGGGCGAAGAAGCTCCGCGGCGACGACGACACGGCCGTCATCTGTTACTTCGGCGACGGCGCGACCTCCGAGGGCGACTTCCACGAGGGGCTGAACTTCGCGGGCGTCTTCGACACCCCGAACGTCTTCTTCTGTAACAACAACCAGTGGGCCATCTCGGTGCCGCGGGAGCGACAGACCGCCGCCGAGACGCTGGCCCAGAAGGCGACCGCCTACGGCATCGACGGCGTGCAGGTCGACGGAATGGACCCGCTCGCGGTCTACGCCGTGACGAAGGCGGCGCTCGACAAGGCGAAAAACCCCGGCGAGGGCGAGGGCCGCCCGACGCTCATCGAGGCGGTCCAGTACCGCTTCGGCGCGCACACGACCGCCGACGACCCCACCGTCTACCGCGACGACGACGAGGTCGAAAAGTGGAAGGCGAAAGACCCGATTCCGCGGCTGGAGTCGTTCCTCCGCGAGACGGGCCGCATCGACGACGAGACCGTCGAGTCCATCGAGGAAGACGTGAAACAGCGGGTCGCGGACGCCATCGAGGCGGCCGAGTCCGACCCGCGTCCAGACCCGAGCGAGATGTTCAACTACGCCTACGCCGAGCGGACCCCGGAGATTCAAGCGCAGTACGAGGAGTTCGAAGCGCTCCGCGAGAAGTTCGGCGACGAAGGATTCCTCAGAGAATGAGCAGTCAGAACCTCACCATCGTGCAGGCGGTACGGGACGGTCTCTACACCGAGATGAACCTCGACGACGAGGTGCTCGTCATGGGCGAGGACGTCGGCAAGAACGGCGGCGTCTTCCGGGCCACGGAGGGCCTCAAAGACGAGTTCGGCGGCGACCGCGTCATCGACACGCCGCTGGCAGAGTCGGGCATCGTCGGCACGGCCATCGGCATGGCCGCGATGGGGCTGAAACCGGTCCCCGAGATTCAGTTCTCCGGCTTCATGTACCCCGGCTTCGACCAAATCGTGAGCCACATGGGGCGGTTCCGCAACCGAACCCGCGGGCGCTACACGCTCCCCATGGTGCTCCGCGCGCCATACGGCGGCGGCATCCGCGCGCCCGAGTCGCACTCGGAGTCCAAGGAGATGTTCTACGCGCACGAGGCCGGCCTGAAGGTCGTCATCCCCTCGACGCCGTACGACACGAAGGGACTACTCATCTCCGCCATCCGCGACCCCGACCCGGTCATCTTCATGGAGCCGAAGCTCATCTACCGGGCGTTCCGCGGCGAGGTCCCCGAGGAGGACTACACGGTCCCCATCGGCGAGGCCGCCGTCCGCCGCGAGGGGACGGACGTGTCCGTGTTCACCTTCGGCGCGATGACGCGCCCGACGCTCGAAGCCGTCGAGAACCTCGAAGAGGAGGGCATCGATGCCGAGGTCGTGGACATCCGCACCATCTCGCCGCTCGACCGCGAGACCATCGTCGAGTCGTTCAAGAAGACCGGCCGCGCGGTGGTCGTCCACGAGGCCCCGAAGAACGGCGGCCTCGGGGCCGAAATCACGGCGACGATTCAGGAAGAGGCGCTCCTCTACCAGGAAGCGCCAGTCAAGCGCGTCGCGGGCTACGACGTGCCGTACCCGCTGTACGCGCTGGAGGACTACTACCTCCCTTCGGTCGCCCGCGTCGAAGAAGGTATTCGTGAGGCGGTGAACTTCTGAACGATGGCGCTCAAGGAATTCAAACTCCCCGACGTCGGCGAAGGCGTCGCGGAAGGCGAACTCGTAACGTGGCACGTCGCGCCGGGCGACGAGGTAACCGAAGATCAGGTGCTCGCGGAGGTCGAGACCGACAAGGCGCTCGTCGACGTGCCCTCGCCGTTCAACGGGACGGTGGAGGAACTCCTCGCCGAGGAGGGCGAGGTCGTTCCCGTCGGCGACGTCATCATCACCATTCGGGAGGATGGCGACGACGAGGAGACCGCCAAGGCCGCGGACGCCGACGCGGACGCCGAAACGGCCGATTCCGAGACGGCCGAGAGCGACGACGCCGACGACGGTTCCAGTTCCGGCGGGCGCGTGTTCGCGCCGCCGAGCGTCCGCCGCCTCGCCCGCGAACTCGGCGTCGACCTCGACTCCGTCGACGGGAGCGGCCCGAGCGGCCGCGTGACCGAGGGCGACGTTCGCGCCGCCGCGGAAGACGACGGCGACGGCGACGAACCCAACGGCCCGCGGACCGTCCAGTCCAACGGGAAGTCCGCGACCGCGAAGCGCGACGAGGGAACGTCCGCGTCCGCCGCCGCGTCGGCCGAGAGCGCCGACCGCGAGCAGACGCTCGCCGCGCCCGCGACCCGCGCGCTGGCCAAGGAGGAAGGCGTGGACATCGACGCCGTCCCCGCGACCGAGATGCGCGACGGCGAGGCGTTCGTCTCGCCCGACGCCGTCGCGGAGTACGCGCAGGCCCAGCGCGAGGCGCAGGCCGCGGACGCCGAGGCGGTGGCCGCCGAGCCCGACGCCGGAGCCGCGACCGCCGAGGCGACGGGCGACGCGGCGAGTGAACCCGCACCGCCCGAGACCGGCCCCGGTGCCGGCGAGCGCGTCCCCTACAAGGGCGTCCGCAAGGCCATCGGCGACCAGATGCAACGGTCGAAGTACACCGCGCCGCACGTCACCCACCACGACGAGGTGGACGTGACGGAACTCGTCGAACTGCGCGAACAGCTCAAGCCCGTCGCCGAGGACCGCGGCTCGCGACTGACCTACATGCCGTTCGTGATGAAGGCGGTCGTCGCGGCGCTGAAGGACTTCCCGTACCTCAACTCGCAACTCGACGAGGACAACGAGGAAATCGTCCTGCGCGACGAGTACAACATCGGCGTCGCGGCCGCGACCGACGCCGGCCTGCTCGTCCCCGTCGTCCGCGACGCGGACCGCAAGGGCATGCTCGAACTCGCCGACGAGATGAACGAGAAGGTCGAGAAGGCCCGCAACCGCAAGATTGCGCCCGAGGAGATGCGCGGCGGGACGTTCACCATCACCAACATCGGCGGCATCGGCGGCGAGTACGCGACGCCCATCGTCAACTATCCCGAGGTGGCGATTCTCGCGCTCGGAGCCATCAAAGACAAGCCGCGGGTCGTCGACGGTGAGGTCGTGCCGCGAAAAGTCCTCACCCTCTCGCTGTCGTTCGACCACCGCGTCGTCGACGGCGCGCAGGGCGCTCGCTTCACGAACCGCGTCAAGGAACTGCTCGAAGACCCCAAACTGCTGGTGTTAGAATAATGGTCGTCGGAGACATCGCAACCGGAACCGAACTGCTCGTCATCGGCGCGGGGCCGGGCGGCTACGTCGCCGCCATCCGCGCCGCACAGAACGGCATCGACACGACGCTCGTCGAGAAGGACGCCTACGGGGGCACCTGCCTCAACTACGGCTGTATCCCCTCGAAGGCGCTCATCACGGGCGCGAACCTCGCCCACGAGGCGGGCAACGCCGAGGAGATGGGCATCCACGCCGACCCCGTCGTCGACATGTCGCAACTGCGCGACTGGAAGAGCGGCGTCGTCGACCAGCTCACCGGCGGCGTCGAGAAGCTCTGTAAGGCCAACGGCGTCAACCTCGTCGAGGGGACCGCCCGCTTCAAAGACGAAAACGCCGTCCGCATCGCCCACGGCGGCGAGGGGCAGGGCTCGGAGACCATCGAGTTCGAACACTGCATTATCGCCACCGGCTCACGCGTCATCCAGATACCCGGCTTCGACTTCGGCGACGAGCCGGTGTGGTCGTCGCGCGACGCCCTCGAAGCCGACACCGTGCCGGAGCGGCTGGTCGTCGTCGGTGGCGGCTACATCGGGATGGAGCTGTCGACGACGTTCGCCAAGCTCGGCGCGGACGTGACCGTCGTCGAGATGCTCGACGACATCCTACCGGGCTACGAGTCCGACGTGGCCCGCGTCGTCCGCGAGCGCGCCGAAGACCTCGGCATCGACATGCACTTCGGCGAGGGAGCCAGCGGCTGGCGCGACGAGGACGACGGAATCATGGTGACCACCGAGACCGAAGACGGCGAGGAAAACGAGTACCGCGCCGACAAGGTGCTCGTCGCCGTCGGGCGCTCGCCCGTCACCGACACGATGGACATCGAGAGCGCCGGCCTCGAAGCCGACGACCGCGGGTTCCTCTCGGTCGACGAGTGCCGCCGCACCGACGTGGAGCACATCTACGCCGTCGGCGACGTGGTCGAGGACACGCCGATGCTCGCGCACGTCGCCTCGAAAGAGGGTATCGTCGCCGCCGAGCACGTCGCCGGCGAACCGGTCGCCTTCGACAGTCAGGCCGTCCCCGCCGCCGTCTTCACCGACCCCGAAATCGGCACGGTCGGCATGACCGAAGCCGACGCCGAGGAGGCCGGCTTCACGCCCGTCGTCGGCCAGATGCCCTTCCGGGCGTCCGGCCGCGCGTTGACGACGAACCACGCCGACGGCTTCGTCCGCGTCGTCGCCGACGAGGAGTCCGGCTTCGTCCTCGGGGCGCAAATCGTCGGCCCCGAGGCCTCGGAGCTAATCGCCGAACTCGCGTTCGCCATCGAGATGGGCGCGACGCTCGAAGACGTGGCGTCGACCATCCACACCCACCCGACGCTCGCCGAGGCAGTCATGGAGGCCGCCGAGAACGCGCTCGGACAGGCGATTCACACGCTGAATCGGTGAGGAAGCGTCGGAAAAACGGCGAGATAATTTTTTACATGGTCAGGTCGGCGTCGAGCTCCGGTTCGAAGAGGTCCTCGACGTGACAGCCAAAGTACGCCGCTAGCTTGAACGCCAGTTCGAGCGAGGGGTCGTACCGCTCGCGCTCGATGGCGTTGATGGTCTGTCGGGTGACGCCGACCGCTTCGGCGAGTTCGCCCTGGCTGAGGTCGGCGGCCTCGCGGCGCGTTCGGAGCCCGTTTTTCATGTCCGAGCGCGGACCCAGAGGTAGCACAGGGCGAAGAGTCCGAACAGTCCGACGTAGCCGTACAGCGCGCCCGAGAGGAACGGCGAGACCTCGAACAGCCCGAGCGTCGCGCCGAGTCGGGCGGCGGACGCGCCGAGGACGAGGACCACCGCGGCGACGGTCATGGTGAGCTGACTCGCCCGCCGTTCGAGCGACCGGTCGCGCTCGTCGAACAGTGCGACGTCGGTGCCGCGCCAGGCGACGAGAGCGGCGACGATACCGAGCCAGTAGACGGCCTCCCCGAGCACGGGGTAGTCGAGGAATCGGAGGGCGAGGGAGGCGAGGACGCCCGCCCCGATGGAGCCGAACAGCAGGCGTCGGTACCGCCGTTGTCTGGAGAGCCGAGGCGTCGATGAGCGTTGGACCTGTGTCATAGTTCTGCGTAAAGCGCCGGTCGCGGGGGACCGGGTGGAAAGCTTGCTTTACAGTAAAGCGTACTTTACACGTCGACTTAATCGTTGTCCCGGTTCGGTCGCGTCGCTCGGAGGTCCGCGGAGTCGCAGAAAGAGCGGTTCAACGTCGGTTCGGGGCCGGAGTCGCGGTTGTAGTCGCAGTCGCACTCACCCGTCGTCGAACCACCACAGCGCCAGCATCGTCCCCACGACTGCCACGGCCGCGGGAATCGACTCGTCGACGCCGAGTGTGTGGAAATCGAGGAGGACGACGCCCTCGAACAGGGCGGCGAGCGCGAGGGCCACGAAGGCGAAGCCCGCCACCCAGAGTTCGGGCGTGTTGACGTCGCTGATTGACATGCGCGGGGCTACGGGCCAAGGTATGATAAGTGTTATCAGACCACAATTAGACTACTCGTCGGCGTCGAGCATCCCGTGGCTCTCAAAGAGCTTTCCGAGTCGGTCCATGGAGGCGACGACGGCGTCGCAGGCCGGTCGGACCGCGTCCTTGGGGACGAAACCGACCGAGAGGCCGGCGACTTCGAGCATCGGGAGGTCGTTCGCGCCGTCGCCGACCGCGACGGTGCGGTCCATGGACACGTCGTGTTCGGCGGCGTGGGTTTCCAGCGCCGTGTCCTTCGTGCCCTCGATGAGCGACCCCTCCACGTCGCCGGTGAGTCGGCCGCCCTTCACCGGCAGGCGGTTCGAGACGATGTCGTCGACCTCGACGCCCTCTTTTTCGAGCGCGCGTTCGACGCCGCGTTCGAAGCCGCCGGTGAAGATGGCGACGTGGTGGCCGTCGTCGCGGAGTCGCCGGATGAGGTCGGCCGCGCCGGGGCGGAGTTCGACCTCGCCGTAGGCCTCCTCGGCGAGCTCCGCTTCGAGGCCTTCGAGGAGGCGGGCGCGCGACCGGAGGCTCTCCGCGTAGCTCATCTCGTCGTTCATGGCCCGCTCGGTGATGTCCGCCATCTCGTCGGCCGTGCCGTTCTTCCTGCCGAGGAGGACCGTCATCTCGGAGTCCGAGAGCGTGCCGTCGAAGTCGAAGGCGATGATGCGCATATCTGCCCGTCGTCGCCGCGGGGTTTCAAAGCTTCCGCGTCGGCAGTTATGCGCCGAGGGAGAGACGCTGGCGAGTCGACGCCGGCGAGACGCGGGGAGAGGCCACACACAGCTATTTATCGGTCGTTTCCCTGACAAGCACGTATGGACGACCGCCACGACGCCGAACACGAGACGCTCAGCGACGTCGAAGCCGACCTGTCCGACGATTTCGGCGACGGGAGCGACAGCCCGCTCCGACAGTTCGTCCGAAGCCTCCGCGACCTCGACGACGCCGACGTGCGCGCGGTCGGTCAGTACGACGGCAAGGGTTTCGAACTCCTCTATCTCCGCGACGACATCGACGACGCCCTCGACGCTGACGCCCGTACAGAGCGCGTGAAGACGCTCGTGATGAAGGCGCTCGGCGAACCCATCAACGAACCCGGGCTCGACGACTACGGCCAATTGAACGCCGTCATCAGGTGGTTCGACGAAGTCGTCGTCGCCATCTATCCGCACGACGAGTGGTCGGGGGCCATCGCGACGTTCGACCGGGCGAACTCGCCGCTGGTCGACCTCGCGGTGACGCACCTCTCGTGAGACCGACCGAGAGACGACGGTCACGCGCCCTCAGATTCGAAGCGGCGTCCACG
Source organism: Haloferax chudinovii (assembly GCF_042663345.1). Classification (NCBI taxonomy): domain Archaea; kingdom Methanobacteriati; phylum Methanobacteriota; class Halobacteria; order Halobacteriales; family Haloferacaceae; genus Haloferax; species Haloferax chudinovii. The sequence continues at coordinate 176,715 of NZ_JBHTAB010000007.1, read as the reverse complement.
ACCGCGGGCCGTCGTCGAGGCCGCGGACCCGGAACTCGGGGTCGCCGTCGGTGTCGCGCGTCTCGACGAAGCCGTCGAACGGCTGTTTGAGGAGCGCGAGTTCGCGCTCGTCGACGAAGCCGGTGTCGAGCGTGAACACGCCCGTAAACCCCGCCGCTGAGATACGACCCGTGATGACGTGCAGGAACTGGAACAGCCGCTTGAGGTCGGTGTACATCACGAGCGTCGAGAGGACGTGCAGGCCGACGCGGGCCGACCGGCTCGCCTCGTAGTGCTCCCGGAGCGACTCGGTCAGGTGGATGCCGATGCCGGTCAGGTCGGCGGGACTGGAGACGTACCGGAGGTTCCCCGCGTCGGCGCGGTCGCCGAGGAGGTCGGCGACGCTCGTCGTGTCGATGACCTCGAACTGCTCCGGGGGCGAGCCGCTGATGTACGACAGCTCCTGTGCGATGCTCGGAGCGGGCTTCTTCGTCGTCACGACGACCGTCCCCGCGTCGTCGCGCTCGCCGGCCGCGAGCATCGAGAGCATGAGCCGCCGCTTCCGCGTCATCGTCGGGCCGGCGATGAGCACGGACCCGGTGTCCGGAAGCGACACCTCGGGCGATTGCGTCGCCGGCGAAGCGTTCTCGGGGCGGAAGACCATCTATCGAATCTATCGGACTCGCGCGGATAATACTAGTGGGCGAGAACGTCGGGCGACCCAAACCGTGCGAGACAGTCTCACTGTCACGATATCGGCCGTTGTGACAACCCTTAACCCGCGCGGGTCTGACCCTATCCGCATGAAGGTACTCGTCACGGACCCGATCGCCGACGCGGGTCTGGACCGGTTACGCGAGGCCGGTTACGAGGTAGAGACCGCGTACGACGTCGAAGGTGACGCACTGCTCGAAGCCGTCTCCGACGCGAACGGGCTCATCGTCCGCTCCGGAACGCAGGTGACCGCCGAGGTGTTCGAGGCGGCGCCCGACCTCGTCATCGTCGGACGCGCCGGCATCGGCGTCGACAACATCGACATCGACGCCGCGACCCAACACGGCGTCATCGTCGCCAACGCGCCCGAGGGGAACGTCCGCGCCGCCGCCGAGCACACCGTCGCGATGGGCTTCGCCGCCGCGCGCTCGATTCCGCAGGCCCACGCCCGCCTGAAAGACGGCGAGTGGGCCAAGTCCGACTACCTCGGCAACGAGGTCAACGGCAAGACCCTCGGCGTCGTCGGCCTCGGCCGCGTCGGCCAAGAGGTCGCAAAGAAGTTCTCGTCGCTCGGGATGGACATCGTCGCCTACGACCCCTACATCGGCGAGGAGCGCGCCGACCAGCTCGGTGCCGAACTCGTCGAGTTCGACGCCTGCCTCTCCCGCGCCGACTTCCTCACCGTCCACACGCCGCTGACCCCCGAGACGGAGGGGCTCATCTCCACCGACGAACTCGAAACGATGGGGAGCGGCTACCTCGTCAACTGCGCCCGCGGCGGCGTGGTCGACGAGGCCGCCCTCGCCGAGGCCGTCGACGCCGGCGTCATCGACGGGGCCGCGGTCGACGTGTTCGCCGACGAGCCCGTCTCGCCCGACAACCCGCTTCTGTCCGTCGACGACGTGGTCGTCACGCCGCACCTCGGCGCGTCCACCTCGGCCGCACAGGAGAACGTCGCCGTCTCGACGGCCGACCAAATCGTCGCCGCGTTCCGCGACGAACCCGTCATCAACGCGCTCAACGCGCCCTCGGTCGACGAGAGCGCCTTCCCGCGCATCCAGCCGTACATCGGTCTCGCCGAGACCGCCGGGAAAATCGCCGCCCAACTGCTTGACGGTCGCCTCGGCGAAGTCGAAGTCACGTACACCGGCGACATCGCGGGCGAGGACATCGAACTCGTCACGGCCTCCGCGCTGAAGGGCGTCTTCGCGCCGCTCGAATGGCAGGTCAACGCCGTCAACGCCCCGCAGGTCGCCAAGGAGCGCGGTATCGAGGTCGTCGAGTCGAAGTCCCGCCAGTCGGACGACTTCCAGAGCCTCGTGACCGTCACCGTCCGCAACGGCGACGAAGAGATGACCGTCTCCGGGACGCTGTTCACCGGCGAGGACCCGCGCATCGTCCGCATCAACGGCTACCGGCTCGACGCCATCCCGTACGGCCAGATGCTCGTCGCCCGCAACTACGACAAGCCGGGCGTCATCGGCTTCATCGGGACCGTCCTCGGCGAGAACGACGTGAACATCGCCGGGATGTTCAACGCCCGCCGCGCGAAGGCCGGCGGCGAGGCGCTGACCGTCTACAACCTCGACGACGACGTGCCGGAGAGCGTCCGCGAGAAACTCCTCGCCGACGACCGCATCATCGACGTGGACCTCATCACGCTCTGAAGCGGCTGACCCGCACCTCTTTCTGAAAGAACTCCCGCGCTACCGTCGGCCGAGCGCCGACGCGACCCGGTCGACCACGCGACCGACGGCGGTCCGCACCGCGTCGGCCGCGTTCGACTCCGCCCCCGAGCGGCGAGACCGGTCGTTCCGCCGGCCCGAACGGCCGTGCGCCTGCGTTCGACTGCGACCCCGGTTCTCGGCCAACAGCCGTTCGTAGCGGTCGATTATCCGCTTTCGGTCGGCGTCGGCGCTGTCGAGGCGGGCGTTGAGCCGGGCGTTCGCGCGGCGGAGCGCCTCGTTCTCGCGCCGGAGGGCGTCTCGACCGCGGGCGTCAGCGGGGGACGACTGACGGCTGTGGGGCGGCGCGGACGCGGGTGAAGACGAAGACGGCGACGAGGCCGCGGTCGCGGACGACCCGGTCTCGGTTCCGTCCGGGGGGTACGTTCTCGACCCGGCCCCGTCCCGACTGACGGTTCCGGTCGGCATGCTACTGAGCGACATCGTGTGGCACGAAGTACCACAGAACGAAAAGAATGTGTCAGACGCGCACCCGACGCGCGTCATCGCCCCCGGTCTGACGGCTCCGCCAGCCCTCGTGTGCGACCGTCGACGACGGTCGGCACCGTGCCAGTCGTCCTACTCGGCGAGGTGTTCGAGGACCGCTTCGGTGTCGTTCGGGACGGGTTCGGGGTCGTCGCCCGCTTCGAACGCCGCGTCGGGGTCCTTCAAGAGGTGACCCGTCGTGAGACAGACGACCTGCTCGTCCGCGTCGACGACGCCCTCGGCGCGGAGCTTTCGGAGGCCGGCGACCGAGGCGGCGGAGGCGGGTTCGACGCCGACGCCCTCGGCCGCGAGGTCGCGCTGTGCCTCGGTGATTTCCTCGTCGGAGACGGCGACGGCCGTGCCGCCCGTCTCGCGGATGCCGGGGAGCGCCTTCGGCGCGTTGACCGGGTTGCCGATGCGGATGGCGGTCGCGCGCGTCTCGACGTCCTCCCAGCGGCGGGTCTCGTCCCAGCCGTTCTCGATGGCCTCGACCATCGGGGCCGCGCCCTCGGCCTGCACGCCGGTCAACTTCGGCACGTCGGCGGCGTCGAGTGCGCCCGACTGAACGAGTTCGCGGAACGCCTTGTAGAGCGCGGAGGTGTTGCCCGCGTTGCCGACGGGGAGGACGATGCGGTCCGGGTAGGTGCCGTAGTCCTCGTGGAACTCCTCTAAGATTTCGAGGCCGATGGTCTTCTGGCCCTCCAGTCGGAAGGGGTTCAGCGAGTTGAGGAGGTACGCCTCGCCGCGAGCGGCGAGGTCCTGCACGATGTCGAGACAGGAGTCGAAGTTGCCGTCGACTTCGAGGATGCGCGCGTCGTGGAGCGACGCCTGCGCGATTTTCCCGGCGGCGACCTTGCCGGCGGGGAGCAACACGAGCGTCTCCATCCCGCCGCGCGCGCCGTAGGCGGCGAGCGCCGCGGAGGTGTTGCCGGTCGAGGCGCAGGCGAGGCGGCCGACGCCGAGTTCCTTCGCCACGCGGACGCCGACGGTCATGCCGCGGTCCTTGAACGACCCGGTGGGGTTCATCCCCTCGTGTTTGACGCGGAGCGTCTCGACGCCCACGTCGGCTTCGAGGCGCGGGACCTCGTGGAGCGGCGTCGCGCCCTCGGGGAGCGAGACGCCCTCCTCGAAGGGGAGCGCGGCGTTGTAGCGCCAGACGCCGCGGCCCTCGAAGTCGTCCCACGTCGGCGGGGACGCGTAGCGGACTTCGAGGAGGCCGTCGCAGTCGTCGCAGGTGTACCGAACGTCCTCGAACGGCGCGAACTGCGCGCCGCACGCGATACATTCGAGCCAGGTGCCGTCGTCGGCGACGGATGGCTCCTCGGGGGCGGGTGCCGTGAGTTCGAGGCTCATTGCTCGGGCGGTGGCACCAGAGGGACAAAAGCGGGTGGGTTTGGGCGGCACCTGCCGGGCGACGGACTCGCCGGGAACGCGGTCGGCCGACAACCTACGACTCGCCGAAGGCGTCGATGCGGGCGTGAACGTCTTCTGCCCACTCGTCGAGCGCGGCGTGCATCATCTCCTTGGCCTCGGGGAGCGGGGTCGCCGTGTACTGGTAGACGTAGCCACCGGGGTCGAGCAGGCGGCGCTTGCGCTCGGTGAGGCCCTTGTCGAGGAGCGTCGTCAGCGAGCGGTTGACGTTGCTCCGGTCGCGGTCGAGCACCTCCGCCAGTTCGGCGACGGTGCTTCCGGGGTTGTCGAGTAGTGCGAGATACGTCCGGCTCTCGTGGCTCTGGATGCCGAAGACGCACGCGAGGACCTGTCCGAAGTTCGGGTCCTCGGTCTCCATCAGTTCGCCCATGTCCGGTGCGTCGGCCATGCACACCTGTTCGCCGTGTGTCGGATTAAACCCTCACCTACAGGCGAGCGGGCGGCCGCCGCGACCGGGACGCCGCATCGACGCTACTCCACCTTCGCGTAGCCCATCTTCAGCACGCAGGCTCGCATCCCGTCTTCGTCCTCGTGTTTGTGGAGCGTCGTCGGCGTGTCGCAGTAAAAGACCGTGCCGTCGTGGCGGAGCGTCACCTCGTGGATGCCGCCGAGCAGTTCCGCTCGAACGACGACGCGGCGGCCCTCGCGGAGCGCGTCGAGGATTTCGTCTGCGGTCAGTTCGCCGGACTCGACTCGGAGCGGCTCGGGCATACCGGAGGGTCGCGGGCGAGCGGTATCAGTATTGTCGATGGCGGCGAGCGCCGACAGACGCGCGTGTCGGCGGCGACGAGTCGAGCCGAAACCGGACCCGGCTCAGTTCGTCGTCCAGTTGGACCGGTGTTCCTCGTCCGTCGTCGGCGTCTCCACGCCCTCGACGGCCTCCGCGACCTCGGTCTCCTTCGGCGTGTCGATGTGCCAGCGGTCGATGTCGTCCTCGAAGCCCCGCAACGTCTCCGACACCTTCGACTTCAGCTCGTCGTCGTTGACGTTCACCTCGAAGACGAACCGCTCGTCGCCGGAGCCGCGGCCGACCCGCTGGATGTTCGCGCTCACGAGTTCGTTGTCGAAGTAGTACGGGGCCAACTGGGTCATCACGTTGCGGTAGACCGTGTCCTCGACCTTGCGGAGCGCCTTCCGACCGGCGGAGTCGGCCGCGCGAGCCACGTAGTTGATGGAGTCCTGCCACGACTCGACGGCCCCCTCGTTGTCGCCCTCTTCGACCCGCTCGTAGGAGCGGGAGAGCTTCTCTCCCGCCGTCTTGAGGTCGTCGTTGGGGGTCTTGCCCGCCTTCTCGCCTTCGCCCTCGCCGACGCTGGCCTGCTGGGCCGTCTTCTCGTTTACGTCCTCGCCGAGTCGCTCGTGGGACTTCGGCCGCCACTCGTCCCAGTCGTCGAAGGCGGTGCTGTCGACGTCGGCGTCGCGGAGCGCGCGGGTGATTCGCTCCCCGTGTTCGACGACGTCATCCCATGTGCCGCGGCGTTTGAACCCGGAGATGCTCTCTTCCATTGTCGTTGACGGGAATACGCGCCAAACGGTATAAACTCTACGAGGAGACTGGTTGGCACACGGGTGAGAACGTCTAGCGGTCGCCGTAGACGAAGCGCTCGGCCGCCGCGTCGAGGCGGGCCGACACCCGGCCGAGCCACGCCGCCGGCGATGCGGCCCGGAGCGCCGACGCGTCGAGCTCGATTCGGTCGTCGCCGAACGGGTCGCGGTCCTCGCTCGCGGCGGCGTCCACGACGGTCGTCATCGAACACCGGCCGCACGCCTCGCGGGGCGAGTCTGCCATGCGCCGCAGTTCGGAACCATCACGAATAAATCTTGGTTTCCGAGCGGGTCGCGACGGGCTTATAGGCTCGAACGTGTTGCTCCGTCTCATGGGATACCGCGTCGTGGACGCCACCGCTGTCGAACCCGCCGACGACCGCCCGTGCGAACTCCGCCGCATCAGCGGCGAGGGCGGCTTAGAGACCGTCGCACTCAACCGCTTCCGGGCCGCTCCCGGCGAGCAGGTGCCGCTCGCCTACCACTACCACACCGAACAGGAGGAGGCGTTCTACGTCCTCTCGGGGACGCTGTTCGTCGAGACGCCGGACGAGACGTTCGAGGTCGACGCCGACGGCCTGTTCGTCGCCGACCCCGAGAGCCCACACCGGGCGTACAACCCCGAGGACGCGGACGAGGCCGTCGAACTGCTCGCGCTCGGCTCGCCGGCCGTGTCGGGCGACGCCGTGCCCTACGACCCCGACGAGGAATGAAGAGCGTCGAACCCGAGGACGCTGGGGGGGCCGGAGACCCGGACGAGTCGGGCGAGTCGAGCGAGCCGGACGCATCGACATCTGGTCCCGCCCCCGACCGCCCCGAGTGGGACGACGCGTACCTCGACCGGACGGCCGAGCGGCTCATGTACAACTACGACTTGGAGCGGGAGTACGCCGTCCGCGGCGAGCGGTTCGACCTGTTCGGCTCGATGCGGATGGAGAGCCAAAAGCAGTTCCTCCACCAGTCGATCAACTACGCCAACCACCGCGCGATGGAGTACATGTTCGCGCGGCGGGTCGAGTCGGCGACGGTCGCCGAACTCGAACGGCTCGTCGAACTGGGCCACGGGCTCGCCGACGAGTGGATCGACCCCGACGAGGAGCACTACGGGACGGACTTCACCTTCGTACTCGTCGCCGACGCGGTGCCGGAGGAAGTCCGGGCGTTCGTGTCCGATTTCGCCGACCGAACGCTCCTGAAGTTCGGCTACTACGGCCACTACGAACTGAACCTCGCTGTCGTCGCGCCGACCGACGAGGACGCCGTTGCGAGCCGCAACGCCGACTCCGTCGCCGCGTTCACGCTCTGGAGCGACGGCTCGCCGGCGGTCGCAGACGGGCTGTTAGGCCGGCTTCTCGGGACGTTGCGTCGGTGAGAAAAACGGAGTCGAAGGGTCGGTGGTCAGAGGCCGAACCGGACGACCGCGCGTCAGTCGTCGCTCGGTCGCGGGCGACCGCCGCTACCGCCGCCGCCCGAACTCCGGGCGTCTCTGATGTTGTCGTAGCCGATTTTCGCCAGCGACAGCGCCAGATAGACGAGCACCAGCGCGAGGACGATTTGGACGACCGCCGACACCATCGTGAAGGTGCCCGCCGAGGCCATCCACTCGGGGTTCATGAACTTCGCGTAGATGTTGTCGTGGAACGCGAGCCACAGCAGGCCGAGCGACGTGATGGTCGTCATGAGCGCCATCGGCAAGCCCGTGCTGAGAAGCTGTTTGGAGTCGTCCCAGTTGGCCAGCCAGACGGTCGCGGTCAGAAGCGCCAGCGCGGCGAGAAGCTGGTTCGCGCCGCCGAACAGTTGCCAGAGCGTCAGCCACGAGCCGCTGGTGATGAGGATGTACGCCGGGAGCGACTGCACGAACGCGTTGCCGTAGCGGTTGGTCGCGAACTCCTCGACCGGCGTCTCGGGCGTCCCGACGATTTCCTCCATCATGTAGCGACCGAGGCGAACCGCGGTGTCGGTCGAGGTGAGAAGGAAGCTGACCAGCACGAGGGCCATGAACGGCCCGCCGAAGGAGGTCGGGATACCGAAGCTCGACAGGATGACGCCGCCGCCCGCCGCGAACGTCGGCAGGGCGAGGCCGATACCGCCGCCCACGTCGGGCGCGACGATGGCGACCGTCGCCAGCGCGACGGTGGCGAGGAGACCTTCGCCGAGCATGCCGCCGTAGCCGATGACGCGCGCGTCGGACTCCTTGTTCAGTTGCTTCGAGGTCGTCCCCGACGAGACGAGCGAGTGGAACCCGCTGATGGTCCCGCAGGCGATAGTGATGAACAGAAGCGGGAACAGCGGCGCGCCGGAGCGGCCGATGAACCCGTAGTACGGTTCGAGGTTCGTCACGAGCGGCTGAGTCGGGGTCGTGAAGAGCGTGCCCGCGACGATGGCGACGAGCGCGCCGCCGACGCCCGCGTACAGCAGGAACGACGAGAGGTAGTCGCGGGGTTGCAGAAGCACCCACACCGGAAGGGCGCTGGCGACCGCCCCGTAGACGAGGATAATCGGCACCCACGCCGCGGTGTTCCCGTTGAACGAGCTCGCACCGGGGAGCCACGCGCCGGAGCCGGAGAACAGAACGAACGTCTCGGCGGGCGCGCGGGCCGCAGGTTCGAACAGTGCAACCGGGAACTGAATCCCCGCGTAGACGCCGGCGAACATCGCGATGACGAACGCGACGGTCCCCAGCAGGAACGGGAGGTTCAGCTGGTAGAGGTAGATGCCGAACAGCACCGCGAGGACGATGTACACCAGACTCGCCGTGGCCGCCTCCGGATAGGCGTTGAACACGATGGCCACCACGAGGGCGAACACCGCGACGACGAGGACGATGGTGAGAAACGCGAACCACAACAGCATGTTCTTGCCGCGCTCGCCGACGTACTCGCCGATGATGTAGCCGATGGACTTCCCGTCGTGTCGCAGACTGCTCGACAGCGACACGAAGTCGTGGACGCTCCCGAGAAGCGGATTCCCGATTGCGATCCACGCGAGCGCGGGGGCCCAACCCCACACCACGCCCGCCGTAATCGGCCCGACAATCGGCGCGCCGCCCGCGATGCTCGAATAGTGATGCCCCAGTAACACCGGCTTTTTCGCCGGAACGTATTCTTGACCGTCTTCGTACTTGTGCGCTGGCGTCTCACGACTGTCGTCGAGTTCGACGAACTGCGCGAGATATCGGGAGTAACCGAGATACCCGACGGTAAACAACGCGAGTACCGTGACGACCATCCAAATGACTTGTACCATGGTACGCTGCCCCATTCGGTGACACGAAAATGCCCACCTTAACATTAACGATAGATAGGAATGTATCGTGTTCGAACGACAGGTTCAATCGGCGAGGGACGCCGAAAACTCTCGCTATTCGGCCCGTCGTGACAGCTTACTGAGTATCCAGCGCGGTGTCGACGGCGAGTTCGGCCGCCACCTCGCCGAGGAAGTCGCCTTTGACCTCGGCGACCCGCGTCTCGACGGCGGCGACGAGCGGCGGTGAAAAATTCTCGCGGAGGTCGGCGAGTCGCTCGCGCTCTGTCTTGACCCGCTCGCGCAAGAACGTCGCGCCCCGCCCCGACTCGTCGGGGTCGGGTTCGGGCGTGAGGCGGTTGACCGCGAGGCCGCGCACGTCGAGGCCGAAGGAGTCGAGTTGGTCGATGGCGCGCTCCGTCTCGCGGAGCGACAGTTCGTCGGGGTTCACGACGAGGAAGAAGGCGGCGGCGTCCTGTAGCGTCTCCTTTGCGAACGAGAAGTCGTCGCGGCGCTGTTCGAGGCGGGCGATGATAGGGTCGCCGTCCATCATCCGCCGGGGTTCGTTGTTACCGATGGCGGCGCGTTCGAACAGTTTGACCGACTCCTTACGCTTGTGGAGGAGCCGCTGAATCCAGCCGTCGAGGTACTCCGGCAGGGAGAGCAGTCGGAGCGTCCCGCCGGTCGGCGAGGTGTCGAAGACGACCCGGTCGTAGTCGTCCGCCGAGCGCATCACGTCGATGAAACGGTCGAACAGCGCCGACTCGTACGCGCCGGGCGTCTGGTGGGCCATCTCTATCTGCCGGTCAATCTCGTTGACCATCGCCGGGCTGACCTGGTCGCCCATCGCCCGCTTTGTCTCCATGAGGTGCTCGCGCACCTCGGTCTCGGGGTCGATTTCCATCGCGTCGAGGTTCGACTCGTCCGCGACGGCCGCGGGTTCGTCGGTGAACGACTGGTCGAACACGTCGCTCGTGCTGTGGGCCGGGTCGGTCGAGACGAGGAGCGTCCGGACGCCGTCGCGGGCGCACTTGACCGCGTAGGCGCTGGACATCGTCGTCTTGCCCACGCCGCCCTTGCCGCCGAAGAAGACGAATTTGCGCATGTTAGAAGTGATATTGGTGGCCCTTGCGTTCGAGGAGCGACCCGCGGTCCCACATCCGCCGCTCCCACGCCTCGAACTCGTCTTCGAGATAGGGGAGCAGTTCGGCGGTGTAGTAGGAGATGGGCGAGGGGATGCCGAACGCGTCGGGGAAGCACGCGAGCATGAACGCGTCCTCGTCGTCCTCGGCCTGCTGTTCGATCTTCTCGTAGGCGGGATGCGAAATCATCCCGTGGTAGAGGCCGCGGAGCCACTCTTCGACGAGTTCGCGGAAGGATTCGATGCGCACGGCGAGCGTCATCAGTTTACACACTCACCCGTTTTCGGACAAAAGGGTATCGTTCACGAACGTCCGCGCTGGTTACCTGCGATTTCATATGTGCGGACCCGGTAGGCCCGCTCATGAACGCGGGGGAGACGATTCCGGTGACGGTGCTCGGCGGGAGTCTCGGGGCGGGCAAGACGACGCTTCTCAACCACCTGTTGACGAACGCCGGCGACCGCGACATCGCCGTGCTCGTCAACGACATGGGCTCGGTGAACGTCGACGCCGAACTGGTCGCCGAGGAGTCCGACCTCGCGGTCGGCGACGGCGTGACCGAGCTCTCGAACGGCTGTATCTGCTGTGAGCTACAGGACGACCTCGAAACCGCGGTCGTCCGCCTCGCGCGCGAGCGGTCGTTCGACCACCTCGTCGTCGAGGCCTCGGGCGTCTCGGAGCCCGGGCCGGTCGCCCGGCTGTTCGTCACCTCGCGGGCGGCCGCCCGCTACGACGTGGCCGGCCTCGCGACGGTCGTCGACTCGCGACTGTTCGCGGACACCTTCGGCGGCGGCGACCCCGACCGAACCGTCGCCGAGGAGGGAGACGGCTCGGTGCGCCCGCTGTCGGACCTCCTCGTCGAGCAGGTCGAGAGCGCCGACCTCGTCGTCCTCAACAAGCGCGACCTCGTCTCCGACGCCGAGCTCGCGGCGGTCCGCGACGCGGTCGAGGCGCTTCGCCCCGGCGCGACCGTGGTGGAGACGGCCCACGGCGACGTGGACGTGGACCTGCTCCTGTCGGACCTTCACGACCCCGACGCGCCCGTCGGCTGGCGGGCCGCGTTGGAGGACGGGACGGGCGGAGACGACGGCGAGGGCGGCCACGACCACGCCGAGCACGCGGACGCAGACCGCGACGGCCGCGACGACCACGACAACCACAGCGACCACGAACACGACCGCGACGACCACGAACACGAACACGACTACAGCGACCACGACGAGACCCCGCACGCCGAGGCGACCTACGGCGTCACCTCGTTCGTCTACCGTCGCCGGGCACCGCTCGACCCCGACGGCGCGGCCGCGGTCCTCGGAGACCTCCCCGGGTCGGTCGTCCGCGCCAAGGGCTCGCTGTGGATCGCCGGGGCCGAGGACGTCCACTACACCTACAGTCAGGCCGGCCCGTCGGCGTACGTCGCCGCCGCCGGCCCGTGGGTCGCCTCGCGCCCCGAGTTCGAACAGGACACCTACCGCCGCAACCACCCCGAACTCGACTGGCACGACGACCACGGCGACAGGCGGACCGAACTGGTGTTCATCGGCCGCGGGATGGACGAAGGCGCACTCGCGGCCGCGCTCGACGCCCACTTGCTCGACCCCGGCGCGTCCGCGGACGCCGGCGACTACCCGACCGACCCCGGCGCGGAGGTCGCGCTCGCGGAGCCGACCCGGGAGCGCGAGTCGGTCCCGACCGCGGGCACGGCCCCGGAGGGCGGACGATGAGCGGCGAGTCTGAGCGAGCCGGACGCGACGACGAGGACCGCGGAGCCGACGAGATAGCGTGGGGCGAGGGCGACCCGCGGGTACTGTTCGTCATGAACCTCGTCCTCTCGACGGCGTTCGCGGCGGTAGTCGTCTACGGGCTGTCGTACCTCGACCTCGCGGCCTTCTCGGTCGTCAACGTCGCGTCGGCGGCCCTCGTGCTCACGGCGGTCACGTACCTCGTGACGAACTGAAACCACGGGATGAGTCACCGACCCACTCTACGCGTGAACTACCCGCAGGGAACCGCTTGCGGCCGATAGCCGCATTTATGTCCTTCGGGGAACCGCCTTCTCAGTAAGATGCCCATCGAAGACCGAGACGACGCGTACCTCATCACGCACGCGCTGGCGAAGGACACGCTCTCGCGCCTCCGGGACGTGGAGACGACGCAGGTCGCCTTCCGGAAAGGCCTCGTCAAACTCGGCCGCATCTGTGGCTACGAGATAATCGACGGCGCGATGGAGACCGAGTACGTCACCATCCAGACCCCGCTGGCTGAGACGACCGGCGAGCGCGTGAAAGGGCTCGACAACGTCGTCATCATCAACGTGCTCCGCGCCGCGACGCCGTTCGTGGAGGGACTGCTCAAGGCGTTCCCACGGGCGAAGCAGGGCGTCATCTCCGCCGGCCGCGACGAGGAGGCGGGGATGGACGACGACGGCGGCTTCCCCATCACCATCGACTACGTGAAGCTCCCCGAAATCACGGAGAAGGACACCGTCATCGTGGCCGACCCGATGCTCGCCACCGGCTCGACGATGTGCTCGGTCCTCGACCACATCCTCGAAAACGCGGGCGTCGACCCCGAGAAGCTGTTCGTCCTCTCGGCCGTCTCCGCCCCCGACGGCCTGCTCCGCGTCGACAACGAGTTCCCCGAGGTCGACCTGTTGACGGTCGCCATCGACGACTACCTCGACGACGACGGCTACATCGTCCCCGGGCTGGGCGACGCCGGCGACCGCGCGTTCCGCACGACGTAACTCGGTCTCAGCGCGCCTCGCATCGACGCGCGGGAGTCGTCGACGGCCGCCTCGGCCACCGACCCGGATTCGGGTAACGACTAAGTTACCGCCCGCGCACCTCCGACGCATGGACGAACCTCGCGCCACCGGAGGGTACCGACGATGAGCGACCCGTGCGACGGCTGTGGGCGGGCGGTCGAAGACGCCCTCGCCCGCGCGGTCCAGTTGCAGGTCGACGGCTCGACCGTGGACAACCAGCGGCTCTGTCCGACCTGCTTCGCCGACTGGATAACCCGATACGAAGAACAGATGTCGCCCACGCAGTCGTCGGACGACTCGACGGACTCCGAGATAATCGTCGACTGACGGCACCGATGCGGAGTCGCGTCCCCCGATGCCTGACAGCCGGGGTCCGGCGAACCGCCGTCCGAACCCCCTCACTTCGGGTCGAAAACAGGCTTCCGGCGGCCGGTTTTTCGTTCGAGTCGAACGTCCCGAACCGTACCCCAGTAGACTACTGTGAGAGGTATTTGCACGGGGTGTGCCGGGGTCGGGACCCGACTCGCCGAACCCCTTCGTTTCGGGTCGAACCGCCCGAGAACGCACGGGAAAAATTCGAAGGCGAACGCGGAGAGACCGGCACGCCGGGACCCGACCGAATCGAATCGACACCCCGAGACTGCGGTTCTCTTTCGACCGACCAGTTCAGGGATATGCACCGTTATCGAAGTACAATTCAAAAATCGGTAGCTATCTGGCAGTGTCAATGGGGAACATCGGGATTAGCTGGCCGTTGACATGAACAGCCATAAATACGTATCGTGCCGAATGACACTATATGACTCGGAAGCTTGACCGCCGACAGTTTATCGCCGCGACAGGTGCCGTTGGCCTCGCCGGCCTCGCCGGCTGTTCCGGCGGCGGCGGCGAAGAGACGACGACGACCGAATCCGGTGGCGAAGAGACCACTACCGCCGCCGAGGAGACGACGACCGAATCCGGCGGCACGGGCGGCGAAGAGACCCGACTCTCGTGGCACGCCGGCGGCACGGGCGGCACGTACTACCCCCTCTCGAACGAGTTCAAGTCGGTCGTCGAGGCGCAGACCGACTTCACGCTTCAGGTGCAGTCCACCGGCGCGTCCGTCGAGAACGTCGGGAGCCTCGCCCGCGGCGACGCGGACTTCGCGCTGATTCAGAACGACGTGGCCTACTTCGCCCGCAACGGCGAGGGCATCGAGGCGTTTCAGGGCAACGCCGTCGAGAACCTCCGCGGCGTCGCCACGCTCTACCCCGAGACGATTCACCTCGTCACGCTCGCCGACACCGGCATCGAGACGCCGTCGGACCTCTCCGGTGCGACCATCAACACCGGTGACCTCGGCTCCGGCACGCAGGTCAACGCGACCCAGATTCTCGAGGCCCTCGGCATCTCCGACTACAGCGAGCAGAACACCGGCTTCTCGCAGGCCTCCGACCAGCTGAAGAACGGCGACATCGACGCCGCGTTCGTCGTCGGCGGCTGGCCGGTCGGCGCTATCGAGGAACTCGCCGCGACCGAGGACGTCCGCATCGTCCCCATCGAGGGCGACAACCGGCAGGCCGTCAAGGACGCCGCACCGTTCTACGCCGACGACGAGGTCCCGTCGGGCACCTACGGTCTGGAGAACCCCGCGCCGACCGTCTCGGTTCAGGCCATGATCGCGACGAACGCCGAACAGCCCGAATCGACCGTCGAGTCGGTCACGAGCGCCATCTTCGAGAACGTCGACGAACTCACCATCAAGACTGAGTTCATCTCCAAGGAGAGCGCACAGGACGGCATGTCCATCGAGCTCCACCCCGGCGCGCAGGCCTACTTCGGCTAACGCGGGACGCTTCGCTTCACTTTCGAACAGCGGTTTCCTACCCACTTTCGATGCTTGATTCGACACCCACACGCCTCCTCGTCGTAGTCGCGGTGCTGGCAGTCGCCGTCGGCGGGAGCGCCGCCGTCCCGGCCGGACAGGCGCTCGTCGTCGAAGACGCCGAGACCGGCGAGCGACTACAGACGATTCCGGTCGAAGAGAACACGACCGTCGCGCTCGAATACACCCACAGCGTCGAGAAGACGCGCGTCCTCGACGCCTACGCCGTCCAAGGGGGCGAGCTCGTCATGACCAGAATGGAGTTCAAGTCCTACGGTGCGGGCCTCCCCGCGCGGGCGAACGTGACGACCGAGAACGGCTCGTTCGTCTTCGACCCCGAGGGGAGCTACGAGGACCTGTACGTCAAACCCGGCCGCATCGCCGGCCACAAGCTACACGTCGGTGACCAGACCTACGACCTCGTGGCGCTCTCCGACGCGCGCTCGGTCCGCCTGTACGTCACGCACCGCTCCGTCCTCGACGCCGCCCTCCACTGACCAACGATGAACCGAACACACGACGAGGGCCGACCCGACGGCCCCGACGACGAAGACGCCTCACGGTCCGGACCGGAGTCCGGCGCGGCACCGGGCGACCCGCCGGTTCGAACCGACGGCGGCGAACCGCCCGCGGACGACGACCGCGAGGCCGCGAGTACCGACGAAGAACTATCCGAAGAGGAGGCACAGGAGATGCTGGAGGGCATCGACCGAAAGCGGACGCTCTCGGGCTGGGCGGCGATTCTCACGTCGCTCGTCGCCATCTCGTTTTCCGTCTTCCAGTCGTGGTTGGCCGCCCGCGGCTTCGAGTTCGCCGCCACACTGCCGCTCGTCGGCGAGGTGTCGCTCGGCGCGCTCCAACTCCTGCAAGTGAACTCGATTCACGTCGCCTTCGCGCTCGTGTTGGCGTTCACTCTCTTCCCGGCGACGACCGGCCACGGCAGGTTCGCCACGGCACTCGGTCGCGTGGTCCCGAGCCTCGCGTCGAACCTCGGCGAGGACCACCCGCTCACCCGCGGTGCCGCGGCGCTCCGCCGGTTCGTCCGATGGCTCGCGGTCGACCCCGACCGCGAGCGCGTGACGCCGCTCGACGTGTTCTGCATCGTGCTCGCCGTCGCCACGGCGGCCTACATGGTGTTCGAGTGGTCCGAGATACAGCAACTTCGCGTGTTCGGCCTCGAAGCCGGTCGGACGGTCGCCGAGTACCTCGGCGCACCGTTCGTCTCGTTGGGCGACGCGCTCGGGCCGCTCGGCTTCCTCGCCGACGCGGTCGTCGCAGTCATCGGCGTGCTCCCCTTCGCGGACGTGTCCTACCCGTTCTTCCTCGGCGCGGTCGGCGTCCTCCTCGTCTTGGAGGCGACCCGCCGCTCGCTCGGGTTCTACCTGATGGTTATCGTCGCCTCGTTCATCGTCTACGCGAAGTTCGGCTACCTCATCTCGCCGTCGACGCCGCTGGTCGGCGTGCTGTCCATCCCCGAGGGGACGTGGGCGAACATCGTCCAGAACCTCTGGTACAACACCGAAAACGGCGTCTTCGGCATCCCGGTCACCGTCTCCGTGCAGTTCATCTACATCTTCATCCTGTTCGGAGCGTTCCTGGAGATGTCCGGGGCCGGCCAGTGGTTCATCGACCTCGCGTACGCCGCGACCGGGACCCGCAAGGGCGGCCCGGCGAAGGCGTCCATCCTCGCGTCCGGCTTCATGGGGACTATTTCGGGCTCCTCCATCGCGAACACGGTAACGACCGGCGCGTTCACTATCCCGCTGATGAAGCGCTCCGGCTACCGCCCGGAGTTCGCCGGGGCCGTCGAGGCCTCCGCCTCCTCCGGCGGCCAGATTCTCCCGCCGGTGATGGGCGCGGCGGCGTTCCTCATGATAGAGTTCATCGGCGTCCCCTTCTCCGACATCATCATCGCGGCGGCCATCCCCGCGGTGGTGTTCTTCTTCGGCGTGTGGGTGATGGTCCACCTCGAAGCGACCCGGACGGGCATCGGCGGCCTCGACCGCTCCGAGGTCGTCGACCTCGGCAAACACCTCGCCCGCGGGTGGTTCTACCTCATCCCGCTCGTGTTGCTCATGTACTACCTGCTTGTCGAGCGCCTGACGGTCGCGCGCTCGGCGTGGTTCACGCTCATCGCCATCATGGCGCTTCTGTCCGTCGTCGCGGCGTACAGCAAGCGGACCCGCGTCCCCCTCTTGGGCGCTATCGCGGCGGCGTTCGTCGCGCAACTCGGCTCGTACGTCGCCACCGGCGTCGGCGTCGTCGACGCGGTCACGGGCGGGACCGGCGAACCGCTCGGCGCGACCGCCGCGCTCTTCGCCACGGCCGGCGACCTCGGCATCATCGCCATCGTCGTCAGTCTCGTCGTGATGCTCGTCCGACCGGCGCTCGACTCGCCGCTGTTAGAGTTCGACGACGCGGTCGACGAGGCGGCCGACAACGTCGCGACCGCGGTCTCGCGGCCGTCGCTGTCGGACCTGAACGTCTTCCGCTACGTGACGTTCATCGGGAAGTCGATGGACTCCGGCGCGCGAACGTCGACCGAGGTGGTCGTCGCCGTCGCCGCCGCGGGTATCATCCCCGGCGTCGTCAGCGCGACCGGCCTCGGCCCGAACCTGACCGCACTCATCAAAGCGGTCGCAGGCGGCTCTATCGTCCTCTTACTGCTTTTCACCGCCATCGCCTCAATCATCCTCGGGATGGGGATGCCGACGACGGTGACGTACATCATCCTCGTCTCACTGCTCGGGCCCGCCATCGCGCAGTCCTCGGATATTCCACTGCTCGCGGCCCACCTGTTCATCCTCTACTTCGGGGTGATAGCGGACATCACACCGCCGGTGGCGGTCGCGGCGTACGCCGCCTCCGGCATCGCCCGGTCCAATCCGTTCCGGACCGGGACGAAGGCGTTCTCGCTGTCGCTCAACAAGGCAATCGTGCCGTTCGCGTTCGCCCTCACGCCGGGCATCCTGCTCCTCCGCGGACGGGGCGAGGCCGCGGCGGTCATCACGTTCGCCGACGTGGCCGACGTCGGCTACTTCGTTCCCGAGGTGGTCATCCCGGTCGCGGGCGTCTTCGTCGGCGTTATCGGACTCGGCGCGACCGTCATCGGCTACCTCTACAGCCGCGTGTCGCAGACCGAACGCGCCCTGTTCGCCCTCTCGGCGTTCCTCCTCATGGCGCCGATGCTCCTGTTGAACGCCGCGTTCGACCTCGGCGGCTTCCTCGGACTCGTCGGGGAGGTTCCCAACACGGTCCCCGTCGACCTCGCCATGCGCGCAGTCGGCGGGGCGCTGTTCGGCGCGCTGGCCGTGAAGAACCGCCGCGAGGCGGGCGACAAGGCCGCGCCGACCGTCGCGGAGCAGGCCGAACCGACCGACTGACCGCCGAAAACAGAACTTCGCGCCCGGGTTACTCGATATCCGCGCGGCCGCTGGTCGCGCTCCGGATTCGGTCGCGGAGGTCCGGGCCGTCCTCGACCGGGACGCGGACCTCGAAAGACACCTCGGCCTCGTAGGCGGCGTCGAACTCGACGCCCGCGCTCTCTAAGAGCCCGCGAACGCTCCCCGAGTCGTCGTACTCGACGGTCGCGGTGAACCGCTCGTGGGGTATCTCCTCGACGACGCCCGCGGCGTCAAGCGCCTCCTTCACGGCCCGGGAGTACGCGCGGGCGAGGCCGCCGACGCCGAGGTTGGTGCCGCCGTAGTAGCGCGTCACAACGACGGCGACGTTGCGCACGTCCTGCTGGACGAGGACGTTGAGCGCCGGTTTGCCCGACGAGCCGCTCGGCTCGCCGTCGTCGCTCTGGTACTCGCGGAGCATGACGCTCCCCCCGCCGGGGACCGACGACGAGGCCGACCCCGCGGGCACCCGGTAGGCGGGGACGTTGTGGGTGGCGTCGGGGTGGCGCTCCTCGATTTCGGCGACGAACGCCTCCGCCTCCTCGACCGTCTCCGCGGGGGAGACGTAGCCGATGAACTCCGAGCCGTTCACCTCGAAGCGGGCGTCGGCCCGGCCGGCGACGGTTCGATAGGCGTCGGGCATGCTCCCGAGTTGGCGGCGCGGCGTGGAAAAGCGTTCGCACCGCGTCGCGGCGCACCGACGAAGGGACAGGCGGTGTGGACTCGCCGGGGAAGGCGGCGGACGGCGAAGGGACAGGGATGGCGAAAAGACGGGGACGGGGACCAAACAGCGACGCGCTACTGACCGCAGGCGTCCGCGTACGATGTACACCCGTTTTGGATGCAGACGCCGCAGAGGTGGCGCGTCTCGGAAATCGGCTCACCACAGCACATGCAACTTCGCATGGTACCCATGTGAACACCTACCGCGTGAGGTCACAAGAATCTTATTGCGCCGTTGACAGAATATTCGCGGGGCCGACGGGCCGGCTCAGGCGATAGTGATGCGACGGACGAAATCGAGGTTCGACAGGTCGTTGAGCAGGTCGCCGGGAATCGGCTCGTCGGTGATGATGTAGAGCTTCGGGTCGTCGGTGAACTCGGGGTCCTCGCTTATCGTCTGGCGAATCGAGATGCTCGCGTCGGCGAGTTTCGAGGTGACGGTGGCGACGATGCCGGGCTCGTCGGCGTCGGCGACCTCCACGGTGAGCACGGAGAGATCGAGCACCGGCGCGAGGTCCATCAGGCTCGGAATCGACGAGATGTTCTGGAAGATTCGTCGAAGCTCCTCGTCGTCGAGGATGGCGTCGGTCGTCGAGTCGACGACCCGCCGGTCGACGTCGGCCTCGCGGGCGATGCCGGTGTTCGGTATCTCGATGCCGCCCGAGACGACCCGTCCCTGGTCGTTGACGGAAAAGCCCCGTTCCAAGAGGAGCCGAATGACAGCCTGCTGGCTCGGACTGCCCTCGAACTTCTCCATAATCTCGTCGAACATTCGTTGGTCGGGGGATTTGCGGGCGGGTACATTAAGTGGTCCGTCACCGACGACGCCACGGCCGAGGGGTCCGGGGGCGACCCCGCGAGCAGGCCATCGCCGCCGCGGCCGGGGAATGGGTTTAACCGTCGGCGCGGAGACCCGTCGTCTATGCGCGAACTACGCACCTGCGACTTCTGTGGGGCCGACGCCGTCGGCGTGTTCGAGGTACTGCCACCGGCGTTGACGCCGGCCGACGACCAGCGCCGCGTCGTCCTCTGCGAGCACTGCGAGGAGACCCTGAGCGAGGTCATCGCACCGCTTCTCTCCCGGCTCGGCGTCGATGCCGACGTAGACGTGGCCGACGACGCGCGGGCCGAGACGGGCGCGTCCGCGGCACCGGAACGGACCGCGAGCGGGTCGGTCGGCGAGGCCGCCTCGGTCGACGTGAACGCGGTCGACCCCGCGCCGACGCCGCCGGAGCCAGCGAACCACGACTCGCCGGGCGAGGCCGACGACTCCGACGAAACAGAACAGACCGACAAAACAGAACAGACCGACGAAACCCGACCGGCCGACGACGCAGAACAGACCGACGACGAACCCGAGTCGGCCGCCGCCGAGGAGACACAGGCTAGCCCCGAGTCATCCGGCCGGGGGGAGGAGCCGCCGAAGTTCCGGAAGGTCATCCGCATCCTCCAGAACCGGGAGTTCCCCGTCGAGCGGGCGGAGGTCGAGGCGCTGGCGTCCGGCGCGTACGACCTCGACGACGACGAGGTCGCCGACATCTTCGACTACGCTATCGAACGCGGTCTGCTCGTTGACGACTCGGGGACGCTCCGGCGGCCCTGAGCGGTCGAACGCGCGGAATCAACGGAGAGAAGACGGCGACTACAGTTTTCCTTTCGTGCTCGGCGTGTCCGAGCGCCGCGGGTCCACGCGGGTCGCGTCGTCGAGCGACCGCGCCAGCGCCTTGAACAGCGCCTCGACCTCGTGGTGGGCGTTGTCGCCCTCGACGCCCGCGTGGAGCGTGAGGCCGGCGTTCATGGCGAGCGACATGGCGAAGTGCTCGGCCATGTGGCTGGTGAACTCGCCGACGGAAGGCTGGGAAAACTCGCCCGAGAACTCGAAGAAGGGGCGACCCGACACGTCCACGACGACCGAGGCGACGGCCTCGTCGAGCGGGACTTTCCGGTCGGCGTAGCGGACGATGCCGCGCTTGTCGCCGAGCGCTTCGGTGAACGCCTCGCCGAGGACGATAGCCACGTCCTCGACGGTGTGGTGGTCGTCGATGTGGAGGTCGCCGTCGCACTGGACGGTCAGGTCGAACAGGCCGTGTTTGGCGAAGGCCTCCAGCATGTGGTCGAAGAATCCGATACCGGTGTCGACGACCGCGTCGCCGTCGCCGTCGATGGACAGCGTCACGTCGATGGTCGTCTCGGACGTCTCGCGGGAGACGGCCGCGCGTCGGTCGGCGTCGCTCATGTCGCGTTCGAGGCGGGCCGCGCATATAGGGATTCTCGTCGTCGAACGAGGTCGACTGCGAGGCCGTCCGCGTCAGACGCCCGTCTGACGGACGTTCATGGTTTCGGACGCGTAGGGTGGGGTATGCAGCGAAAGGGAGCGGTGGTGGTGGGGTACACCATCTGCGTCGGGGGACTCCTGCTCACCGCGGGGTCCGGGGTCGCTGTCGCGCTCGGCGTCGCGCTGGTGACGCTCGCGGTCGCGGCGGCGGTGCTCGGCGGGGGCGTCTGAAATGGGAGAGACCGAATCGACGCGGCGGGAGCCGAGTCGTCCGGGGGCGAGCGACTGATGCGGCACGGAGCGACCGGCAGTCCGAAACGGGACGTCGTGACGGTCAGTATGCTCGTCCTCGCCGGTCCCTTCCTCGCGACCTCGCGCCCCGTGACCGTGAGTATCGGCGCGCTGTTCGTCGCCGTCGGCGTGTACGGGACGGTCGAGAGCCTCGTCGCGGCCGTCGGCCCGTACCTCGACGCGTAGCGCCGCGCGGCGTCTCGGGCGCGTCTCGGTGCGCCGGTGACTCGGCTACGCCTCCATGGCTTCTTCGAGCGTGAACCGCCCCTCGTAGAGCGCGGTCCCGACGACGGTCGCCGCCGCGCCCGCCTCGCGGAGCGCACGGACGTCGTCGAGCGAGGCGACGCCGCCGGAAGCGACGACCGGGATGTCGACCGCGTCGACGACCGCCGAGGTCGTATCGAGGTGGACGCCTTCGAGTCGCCCCTCCACGTCAACGTCGGTAAAGAGGATGGCCGCCGCGCCGAGGTCCTCGTAGCGAGCGGCCGCCTCTGCGGGGTTGAGGCCGGTGCCCTCGGTCCACCCGGAGACGACGACCTCGCCGTCTTTCGCGTCGAGGCTGACCATCACGCCGTCGGGGTAGTCGGCGGCGAGTTCGGCGACGATGTCGGGGCTCTCGACGGCCGCGGTACCGAGGATGACGCGGTCGACGCCGCGGTCCAAGAGGTCGCGGGCGTCGGCGGCGGTGCGGATGCCGCCGCCGAGTTGGAGCGGCACGTCGACCGCGTCGAGGACGGCGTCGACCGCCGGGGCGTTCTTCCGCTGGCCCTCGAACGCGCCGTCGAGGTCGACGAGGTGGAGCGTCTCCGCGCCGGCGTCGACCCAGCGGCGGGCGGCCTCGACCGGGTCGCCGTACGTCTTCTCGGTGCCGCGTTCGCCCTGTACGAGCTGGACGACCTCGCCGTCTTGCATGTCGACCGCGGGGACGACTTCGAACTCCGGGAACATACGTCACCGTGGGCGAGCGGCGTGCGTAAACGCACCGGATACGGCGACTCGGATGCGACACCCCGGAGTGGGCGACTCCAATCGGGCGACGAACGTAACAAGATAACCAACAGGTCGGAACGGCTTTGTCGCGCCGGAGTTCACACACACTCAATGAAACTCTTCGGTTCCAGCGGTACCCGCGGCGTGGTGGGTGAGAGCCTCACCCCGGAGTTCGTCCTCCGCGTCGCGAAGGCCGCCGGCACGGTCTGGAACGCGGACCGGGTCGCCATCGCACGCGACACCCGAACCACGGGCGAGATGTTCGTCAACGCCGCCGAGTCCGGACTGGCGAGCGTCGGCGTCGACGTGGACGACCTCGGCGTCGTCCCCACCCCCGCGGCGGTCCGCTACTGCGAGAATCAGTCCGTTCCCGGCGTCGTCATCACGGCCTCGCACAACCCCCCGGAGTTCAACGGCGTCAAGCTCGTCGGCGACGACGGCGTCGAACTCGCCGTCGAGGAGCTAGAGCGCATCGAAGACCACATCCTCGCCGAGGAGTTCGACGTGGCCGAGTGGGACGCCGTCGGGAGCGTCCGGTCGGTCGAGACCGCGAACGACGACTACCGCGAGGACCTCCTCGCCAACGTCGACCGCGAGCAGATCGCCGACGCGAACCTCACGGTCGCGGTCGACCCCGGCCACGGTGCCGGGTCGCTCGTCACGCCCGACTTCCTCCGCGAACTCGGCTGTGAGGTCCGCACCGTCAACGCCCAGCCCGACGGTCACTTCCCCGGTCGTCAGTCCGAGCCGGTCCCCGAGAACCTCCGCGACCTCGAACGCCTCGTCCGCGCGACCGACGCCGACGTGGGAATCGCTCACGACGGCGACGCCGACCGGGCCGTCTTCGTGAACGAACGCGGCGAGTGCATCTCCGGCGAGGCGTCGCTGGCCGCCCTCGCGGCCGCCGCCCTCGAACCGGGCGACGCGACCGTCTCCGCGGTGAACGTCTCCCAGCGCCTCGTCGACGTCTGCGAGGAGGTCGGTGCCGACCTCGAACTCACGCCCATCGGCGCGACGAACCTCATCACCCGCGTCCGCGAACTCTGGCGCGAGGGCCGGAACGTCCCCGTCGCGGGCGAGGGCAACGGGGGCGTGTTCTACCCCAACTACCGCCTCGTCCGCGACGGCGCGTACATCGCGGCGAAGTTCCTCGAACTCGTCGCCGAGCGCCCGCCGAGCGAACTCGTCGCGCCCTACGAGGGCTACGACAACGTCCGCATCAACCTCGAATACGACGAGGAAGCCGAGTTGACGGCGATGCTCAACGCCGCCGCCGACTACGCCGAATCGGCCGACGCGACGCCGAACACGACAGACGGCTACCGCCTCGACTACGGCGACGCGTGGGTGCTCGTCCGACCCTCGGGGACCGAGCCGAAGGTCCGCGTCTACGCCGAAGGTCGCTCCGAGGAGCGCGCGACCGAACTCGCCGAGGACGCCGCCGACGCGCTCCGACGCGCGGTCGCGACGCTGTAATCGGTCCGAACAACGCTTTTTTGAACGGGAGATGCTCATCGGGACAACCCGCAACACATCAAACCCCCTTCAGATGCTTCGTTAAGACTTCCGGACCCAGAACCAAATTCGGCTTTAGAGCCCCAAAAGACCCGTTTGTAGATGTCTAAGGGTATTTACTAAAGTTTAAGAATTTTGTCGGTTAACGATTTAATCGAGAAGTGACGCTGGAGGAACAATGAGCCCTCTCTGTAGGGGCTGAGCCCTCCCGGCGTCCGCTTACCGTCGAAAGGGAAGCGATGATCCCTCTCTGCAGGGGCTGAGTTCTCTTTCGGGGTGGATTTTACCTTAGAGTCGGTGGTCTCGAACTACGTTACTAGCGACGGCACAGTCGCCTTTCCGCTGGTTTCGATGCCACGAGTAGGCCGCTAAGTCGGCGATTTGTAGCCCCGGTACCGACCTGCTATCTTGGGTTGTGAATGTAGTAGGTACACCGATCTCCTCGTGAGAATCAAAGCATCCACCGACGACGTCTGCGGGGGCGTCCCACACAGTATCGTCCAGTATAACGTTGATTTCGTCGATCACGTCGAGGTTCATCACTCCCTCTTGGAAGAGCGGGCTGACAGCCGAGATAAAACTCATCGACCGTATCATGGCGCGGACGCTCGACTCGGAGCGGTTCCACGCTGACGTTTTCCGTTCCTCACAGGCTAATCGCCGCGAACAGGAGCGCCAGCGCGCCGAACACCAACAGCATGAAGCCGCGTTCGAGGTCGTCGCCGTCGAGTTCGTCGTCCGGCGGGTCCTCGCGGGTCGGGTCGAGGACGAACTCCGGGTCGTCCGAGCGGGCGACCCGGCGGGCGGCCGCGGCGCTCTTGAGCAGTCGGCCGCCGAGGGCGAAACAGCTCAGTCCCACGACGACGGCGACCAGCGAAATCGGATTGACGCTCAGCATCGGCCCGCGGCCGCGGTCATCGGTCGGTCGCCACGGGGGTCGCCGTGGTCGTCGCGCCGGTCGCGCCCGTCATCGGTCGGCTCGCATCGGTCACTCGTCGCCGTAGACCGCGTCGGGGTCGAAGACGCGCTCGCCGACGTGCTCGCCCTCGACGGTGCGGTAGAAACACGACCGGTGGCCGGTGTGGCACGCGCCGACGTTCTGGTCGACGAGGTACAGCAGGGTGTCGGCGTCGCAGTCGACGCGGACCTCCCGAATCTCCTGTGTGTGGCCGCTCGAAGCCCCCTTCTCCCAGAGTTCGTCGCGGCTCCGCGAGTAGTAGTGCGCCCGGCCCGTCTCGATGGTCCGGTCGAGCGCCTCCGGCGAGACGTACGCCAGCATGAGCACCTCTCCGGAGTCGGCGTCCTGCGCCACGGCGGGGACGAGCCCGTCCTCGCCGAAGTCGACATCGACGGTCATGATTCGGGGCACGCGGTCGTGGGGGTTATCTCTTGTGCGTCGCCGCGCGAAAGGCGCGCCCGGCCGGTTCTCCGCGGCGACTCAGACGATACCGAGCGCGCCGAGAATGCCGAAGAGGACGTCGCCGTAGACGAACGCGACGACGAGGCCGACGAACATGGGGACGAGAAACGGAATGCCCGGGGAGATCCACACCGACTCGCGGGACGCCACGAGGTCCAGTCCGCCGCGGAGTTTCTCGGGCGACGTGCCGTAGGCGCTCCCCTCGATGCTGTCGAGGAACCGGGCCGCACCCCACGGGTCGTCGGACGACGCGTCCGAGTCGGCTTCGCGGCCGTCGTCTCCGGCGGCGTCTCCTCCGGCGGCGTCCGCGGTCTCGCCGTCGCCGTCGAAATCGGCCGACGTGCCGCCGTCGGTGGCCGCGCGGTGGACCGCGCCGTCCGTCGGGTCGAACGTCTCGTCGATGCTGTCGGGGTCGCGGAGCGCGTCCGGGTTCGAACGCAGGTCCGCGAGCGTCAGGCCGCGCCAGCGCAGGTACATCCGGAGCGCGTCGAGGTCGAGGCCGTTCCGCGTGACGCCCTCGGGCGACTCGAACAGGCGGCCGTGGGCCGTCGAGAGCGACGACACGGAGACGCGGCGGCCGACGAACGAGATGGGGAGCTCGAACTCGCCGTCGGCGAGGTTTCGGGCGGCGAGGAAAAGCGGGTAGGCGAGGCCGGCGATGACCGTGTTCGTGAGAACCGTCATCGAGAAGACGCCGAGGCGGGTGGCGGCGAGCGGGAACTCCGTCCCGGCGAGGGTGTAGCTGGGAAACGTCGGGAGCAGGACGGCGAACACCATGAGCGCCTTCGCGTCCGCGCCGCCGAAGCCGCCGAGCCGCCAGAACAGATACGAAAGCGGGACGACGAGACAGACGCTCACGCCGACGCGAATCAGGTAGAGTCGGTCGAAGACGGTCTCGGGCGGGAGGTGGCCGACCAGTTCCCACGCGAGCAGGACGACGCCCAGCGCCGCCAGCGGATACCAGACGACGTTGGGGACGCGGCGCGTGCGAACGTCGCGTACCGCGGTCCACGCGAGAACGGGGAGCACCGCCAACCGCAGGAGGTCGGGGAGCGTGCCGATACCGAACATACCCGCAGACTGGGGGCAGGGGAGTTAGGTGTTCGGGACGGGTATCAATCCTGAAACCGACCCCGCTGGGAGGTCAGAACGCCGCGAGTTCGACGAAGCCGACGAGTCGAATCGAAAGCGAGAACAGCGCCATCGCGGCCGCGGGAACCCACACCGACGCCGAGCGGTGGTAGCCGAAGGCGGCGACCCCGAACGCGAGCGCCCGCAGGGCGTGCTCAATACCGCCGGGAACGTCGGCGAAGGCGGTTCCGAGCGCGACCACGCCGAGCAGTCCGAAGGCGAAGACGGGAGCGAGCACCGGCCGCGAGAGCGGGCGAAGCGACCGTTCGACCGCGCTTCGGTACGTCACGCCGGCGGCGACGCAACCGCAGACGGCGGCGACGAGGAGGAGGGAAACGATGGTGACCCGCCACGGTTTCGGAAAGACGACGAGCGTGAAGGCGGCGTCGCGAAGCACCGAGCGAAAGAGCGTCGCGAGCGCGGCCGTCGCGGCGACCGCGCGAGCGGGCGAGAGGCCGACCCGCGACGAGACGAGGTCGAACACGACCGCGACGAGGAGTCCGAACCCGAGCCCCGCGAGCGCCACGTCTTCGGCGACCTGAACTGCCGCCGTTACGACCGACGCCTCGGGGTGGTACGTCCACCCGACGAGCGCGGCGAACGAGGCGTCGAAGCCGACCGCGAGGAGGGCGCTCGCCGCGACGACGGCGAGACCCGGCGCGAGGACCGCCGCCAGCGCGTCGGCGATGCGGGAGCGCTCGGGGAGTCCGAACGGAAGCGAGACGCCGCGGGAGCGCGCGTAGGCGAGCGTCGGAACCGCGAGTCCGGCGACGTTCGGCGACGCGAGCGCGCCGACCACCGGGACGCCGAGAACTCTGAGCGCCACCCAGTAGCTGACCGCGCTCGCCACCGTGAGACAGGCGAGAAACAGTCCGATTCGACCGAGTTCGGTCGCTTCGGTCGGGAAGGGCAGGTCGGCACGGAGCTCGCGGACGGCGGTCGTGAGCCTCGACACGGGAAAAGCGACTGCGTCGCGGGACAAATCGCTGTCGGCCTCGCGATTCGCGGGGCGGACAAACGGCGTACCCGCGGGTCACGGGTCGGTGCGTCGAAAGAAATGTGCGGGTGAACGCCTCAGATGACGCGGTTCTGCAGGTAGTCGAGGTGCTTCGCGTTGTAGACGATCTTGACCTCGTCCTCGATAGGCGAACCGATGCAGGTGAGACGGACGTCCTTCTCGTTGACTTCTTCGTCCGAGAGAATCTGCTGCATGTCCATGTCGATTTCGCCCTCTTTCAGAATGGCCGCGCAGTTCGCACAGGCACCTGCGCGACAGCTGAAGGGCCAGTCGTAGCCCTGAGCCTCGGCGGCTTCCAGGATGTACTCGCCCTGGTTGACTTCCATCTCACCGTAGTCTTCCGCGTCGAGACCGGCGTCAGCCGCCTCTTCAAAGAGGTCGTCGTCGTCGAGGTCCCAGCCGTTGTCGTCGAGAACTTCGTAGTTGAGGTAGGTTACCGTGGGCATCGACAGAGGATTCGAAGGCCACCCCATTAGACTTTGCTGTTCCGTGCGCCGAATTCGATTCGCACCGCGGCGATGGCTCCGTTTGTTTCATTGTTGACCGTGATAGTCCCGGAACGGCGGCCGCGACGGGTGACCGCGTCAGATAATGTTAGCCGAGAATAACGCGTACGACGCGAGCGCCGAAAGCGAGGGCGTGAGCATCCAAAAGAAGATGACGCGCCCGGTCGTGCCGGGGTCGAACAGGTCCTGTGCGGAGAGTTCGTCCGGCGCTTCCTCGCCCATCTTCGGCACCTCGTCCTCTCGCTCGGCGGCGAGCGCGTTGACCGACACCTTCGGGGCCTCGCCGCCGCTCAGTGCCTCGCCGATGGTGACGGTGCGGGTCGCCCGGCCCCAGCCGAGTCCGACGATACACATCGTCGCGCTCACGGCGAGACTGGCGGGGATGCCGATGGCCGACAGGAAGGAGATGAGCGACGCGCTCACCGCCTCGACGATGAGCGCCGCGAGGATGGGCAGTTGCGTGAGGTCGTTGCCGACCGTGTCGAGCGTCCGGCGGGCGATGGTGAACGCGCCGACGCCGATAGCGCCGCCGGCGACGAGAATGCCCGTGTTCATCTCGAGCGCGCCGTTGCCGACGAGCGGGGCGACCGCGTTGGCGACGTTCGACGCGCCCGCGGAGAACGCCATGTAACAGGCGACGACGACGACGAGGACGGTGCTTCCGAACTCGCGGTAGGTCGTGTTCGGTCCGAGTCGCGGCCGCGGGACGCCGCCGTCGCGGTCGAGCGCGACGAGCGCGCCGGGACTCCGGTCGAGTTTGAGCCACGCGTCGAGGTAGGGATAGACGTACCGCCCGATGACCGCACAGACCCAGAAGGCGATGACCGGCGCGACGATCCACCACGAGATGATTTCGAGCATCACGCCGGCGTCGAGCGACCCGTGGGCGAGGCCGAGCCCCGCGATGGCCCCGACCGCCGTCATCGACGTGGAGGCGGGGACGCCGAAGGTGTTGGAGACCAACAGCGCGAGGCCGACGAAAAAGAGGACGGCGACGCTCGCCGCGAGAGTGAACTCGTTTTGCGGGACGATTTCGCCGCCCATCTTGGCGACGACCTCCCTCCCGAGGGTCCACCCACCGAGGAGCGCGAACCCGGTCATCAGCGCCGCGGCGGCGAGTTTCCCGAGCACGTCGCTCCCGACCGCGGGGCCGAAGGCGACCCCCGTGGACGAGCCGCCGATGTTGAATCCGACGAACACTGCCACCAAGAGACCGACGAAGAGGAGTGCTTCTACCACGAAGTTACCTACTGGCGCAGGCACAAAAGGGACAGCGGTCGGTGTCCAGTCAGTCCGACGACGACGACGCCGCCGACGCTGACGCCAACGATGACGCCGACACCGACACCGACACCGACACCGACACCGACACCGACACCGACACCGACACCGACGACGGGGCGACCGGGAGCGACTCGTCCGAGGCGAGCGCGCTCAGTTCGACGCGGCGCGAATCGCCTGATCGAGGTCGTCGATGATGTCGTCGACGTCCTCGATGCCGACCGACAGCCGGACCATGTCTGGCGTGACGCCCGCGGCGGCCTGCTCGTCTTCGGTGAGCTGTTGGTGCGTCGTGGACGCCGGGTGGATGACGAGCGTCTTCGCGTCGCCGACGTTGGCGAGGAGCGACGCGAGTTCGACGTTGTTGACGGTGCCCTTGGCGGCCTCGTAGCCGTCGGTGAGGCCGAACGTTATCATGCCGCCGTAGCCGCCGTCGAGGTACTTCGACGCCTCCTCGTGGGTCTCGTGGGATTCGAGGCCGGGGTAGTTCACCCACGACACCTTCTCGTGGTCGTCGAGGAACTCCGCGACGGCCTGCGCGTTCTCGCAGTGGGCGCGCATCCGAAGCGGGAGCGATTCGAGCTTTTCGAGGGTCTGCCACGCGTCGAACGGCGACTGGGCGTTGCCGAGGTCGCGCAGGCCGCGGGCGATGCCGGCGTAGGTGAAGCCGGCGGGGCCGAACGTCTCGTCGAAGTTGACGCCGTGGTACGCCGGGTTCGGCTTCGCGATTTCGGGGTAGTCGTCGGCGTACTCGTCCCACGGGAAGGTGCCGCCGTCGACGAGGATGCCGCCGATGGTCGTGCCGGCCCCGTGAATCCACTTCGTCGTGGACTGCCAGACGAGGTCCGCGCCGTGTTCGATGGGGTTGCAGAGGTAGGGCGTCGCGAACGTGTTGTCCACGAAAAGCGGCGTCCCGTGGTCGTGGGCGACCTCGGCGATGGCCTCGATGTCGGGCGTCACGAGCGCCGGGTTGCCGATGGTTTCGAGGTGGACGAAGGCGGTATCGTCGTCGATGGCCTCCTCGTAGGCGTCGACGTCGAGGGTGTCGACGAACCGGGTCGTGACGCCGCGGCGCTCGACGGTGTGGGTGAGGTAGGTGTAGGTCCCGCCGTACAGCGACGACGCGGAGACGATGTTGTCGCCGGCCGAGGCGAGCAGGAAGGTGGCGAGGTCGAACGCGGCCATCCCGGACGACGTGGCGACCGCGCCCACGCCGCCTTCGAGCGACGCGAGGCGCTCCTGCAACATCCCGACGGTCGGGTTCATCAGCCGCGAGTAGATGTGGCCCGGCTTTTCGAGGGCGAACTGCGCGGCGGCGTCGGCGGCGTCTTCGAAGACGTACGAGGTAGTTTGGTACAGCGGCGGCGCGCGCGCGCCCGTCGCTGAGTCGGGGCTCTGTCCGGCGTGGAGGCTCCGCGTGTGGAAGCCCGGGCTGTCGTCGTCGCTCATACCTCGACCGTCGAAGCGGACGAGGGTAAAGCGCGGTGGCGGTCGCAATTCCCGCCGGGTTCTGCGACGCGGTAGCAGTCGACGGGAAACCCCTGAGAACCGGGGGCGAAACGCCGCGACGACCGCCCGCGTCTCAGCGCGAGAACAGCGAGGAGTGAACGGGCGCGAAGTCCTCTTCCTCGTCGGGGTCGCCGCCGTCGGTCGCGGTGTCGGTTACGGCGCGACCCGCGACGCCCTCGTCGACGAAGTCGCCGAGCGGCGGCCCGACCTTCTCGGGTTCGACGAGGAACGCGTCGTGGCCGTGGTCGGACTCGACGACGTGGTGGGCGACCGGCACGTCGACGCGGCGGAACGCGCCCGCCAGCGACTCGGACTGCTCGGTCGTGAAATGCCAGTCGCCGGTGAAAGAGACGAGGAGCGACTCGCCCTCGAAGGCGGCGAGGGCGGCCGCGTCGGACTCGTAGCCCTCCGAGAGGTCGAAGTCGTCCATGGCGCGCGTGAGGTACAGATACGCGTTGGCGTCGAAGCGCTCGGCGAACTTCTCGGCCTGATAGTCGAGGTAGGACTCGACCTCGCGGTACGGGAAAAAGGCGGCCGCGGGGTCCGACGGGAAGGCGTCGCCGCGGTCGCCGCGGCCGGCGGAGCGCCGGCCGAACTTGCGCTCCATCGAGTCCTTCGAGAGGTACATCAGGTGGCCGAGTTGGCGGGCGAGGCCGAGGCCCGCGTCGGGCGAGGGACGGTCCTCGCCGTAGTAGTCGCCGCCGTTCCAGTTCGGGTCCGAGGTGATGGCGCGGCGGGCGACGGCGTCGATACCGAGACACTGCGAGTCGAGGCGGGCCGCGGAGGCGACGACCGCGAGGCGCTCCACGTCGTCGGGGAACTGCACGGCCCAGTCGAGGGCGTTCATGCCGCCGACGGAGCCGCCGACGACGGCGTGTAAGCGGCCGACGCCGAGGTGGTCGAGCAGGCGGCGCTGGGCGCGGGTCCAGTCGTGGACGGTGACCGGCGGGAAGTCGGTCCCCCACGGCTCGCCGTCCGGCCCCTCGCTGGCCGGGCCGCTGGTGCCGTAACACGACCCCGGAACGTTCACGCAGATGACGTAGTAGTCGTTCGTGTCGAGCGCCTTCCCCGGCCCGACGATGTCGCCCCACCACGCGCGGGCCTGCCCGGAGACGCCCGAGTCGGTGCCGTGGCCGGCGACGTGCTGGCTCCCGGTGAGCCCGTGACAGACGAGGACGGCGTTCTGCCCGTCGAACTCGCCGTAGGCCTCGTAGGCGACTTTCAGGTCGGGCAGTATCTCGCCCGACTCGAACTCGTGTTCCCCGATGTCGACGACGTCGGATTCGACCCGGCGACCGGGCGTGGTTCGCGTGCGGCTCATTGTCTCTTCGAGTCCCCGTCGGCCTGCTGACCCAAGGCGTGTTCGATTGCCTGATCGAGGTCGGCGATGATGTCGTCGGCGTCCTCGATGCCGACAGACAGCCGGAGCATATCGGGTTCGACGCCCGCCGCGCACTGTTCGTCCATCGAGAGCTGGGCGTGCGTGGTCGACGCGGGGTGGATGAGAAGCGACTTCGCGTCGCCGATGTTGGCGAGGAAGCTCACGAGGTCGACCGACTCGCAGACGGTTTTTGCGGCCCCGTAGGCCGCCTCGTCGTCCTCGCCGTCGAGGCCGAAGGTGACCATGCCGGCGTAGCCGCCCTGCAGGTACTCCGAGGCGAGGTCGTGGGTCTCGTGGTCCTCGAAGCCGGGGTAGGTGACCCACGCGACGCCGTCGCGGTCGCGGAGGAACTCGGCGACTTGGCGGGCGTTGTCGCAGTGGGCGCGCATCCGGAGCGCGAGCGTCTCGACGCCCTGCAAGGTCTGCCACGCGTCGAACGGCGACTGGCAACTGCCGGTGCTCCTGACGGCGCGCTGGCGGACGGCCTCGGCGAAGGCGCGCTCGCCGAACCGCTCGACGAAGTCGACGCCGAACGCGGGGTTCTCCCCGGAGAGTTCGTCGTAGTCGGCCGCGTCCCACGGGAAGGTTCCGCCGTCGACGACGACACCGCCGACGGTCGTGCCGGAGCCGTGGAGCCACTTCGTCGTGGACTCCC
This sequence comes from Haloferax chudinovii, assembly GCF_042663345.1. Classification (NCBI taxonomy): domain Archaea; kingdom Methanobacteriati; phylum Methanobacteriota; class Halobacteria; order Halobacteriales; family Haloferacaceae; genus Haloferax; species Haloferax chudinovii. The sequence continues at coordinate 143,721 of NZ_JBHTAB010000007.1, read as the reverse complement.
AGACGATGTCAGCGCCGTGTTCGATGGGCCGGCAGAGCGCGGGCGTGGCGAACGTGTTGTCGACGACGAGCGGGACGCGGTGCTCGTGGGCGACCTCGGCGACGGCCGCGAAGTCCGGCGTCTTCAGCGAGGGGTTCGCCACCGTCTCGACGTGAACGAAGGCGGTGTCGTCGTCGATGGCTTCCTCGTAGGCGTCCACGTCGAGGGTGTCGACGGTCCGGGGTTCGATGCCGCGTCTGACGGCGGTCTTCGAGAAGTACGAGGCCGTGCCGCCGTACATGTCCTCCGAGAGGACGACGTTGTCGCCGACGGACGCGAGGACGGTCGTGAGCGCGTCGAGGGCACCCATCCCCGAGGCGGTGGCGACCGCGTCGACGCCCGCTTCGAGGGCGGCGAGGCGGCGTTCGAGGATGCGGGTCGTCGGATTGGAGATGCGGGAGTAGACGTCGCCGTCGGCTTCGAGGGCGTACAGGTCCGCGGCGTGGTCCGCGTCGTCGAAGACGTACGACGTGGTCTGATAGAGCGGCGGGGCGCGGGCCCCTGTCGCCGGGTCCGGGTCCTGTCCGGCGTGGAGGCCGAGCGTGCGGAAGCCTCGGTTCATGTATCAGGTGCATAATCTTCGACGGACGAATAACCGTCAGTTACGGCAAGCGTTGCCCGTGGTTGGCGGCGGGAGCGACCACGGAGAGCGGGGACGACGGGAACGCGGCGGTTCGGCCGGCGCGCACTCGTCAGTCGCCCTCGTCCTACCGTCACCCCGGAGCGTTTACCCGCCGGCCGGCCGACACCCGAACCAATGAGCGACGCCGACGTCGACACCGAGTCGAACCCCTATCTCCGCGACCCGCCGACCGAGTTCGAGCCCGCCGAGTCGCTCTCGCGCGAGGCCGCCGAGGAGCAGGCCGCCCTCCTCCGCGAGGCCGTCCGCGAACACGACCACCGCTACTACGTCGCGGCCGACCCCCTCGTCTCCGACGCGGCCTACGACGCGCTGTTCTCCCGGCTCGTCGCGCTCGAAGGCGCGTTCGACCTCGATACGACCAACAGCCCGACGAACCGCGTCGGCGGCGAGCCCATCGACGCGCTGGAGACGGTCGAGCACGTCGCGCCCATGCTCTCTATCGACCAGAGCACCGAGGCCGACGACCTCCGGGAGTTCGACGAGCGCGTCCGCCGCGAGGTCGGCGCGGTCGACTACGTCTGCGAGCCCAAGTTCGACGGCCTCTCGGTCGAAGTCGTCTACGAGGGCGGCGAGTTCGTCCGCGCGGCCACCCGCGGCGACGGCCGGCGCGGCGACGACGTGAGCGCGCAGGTGAAGACGATTCCGACCGTCCCGCTGTCGCTCCGCGGCGACCACCCGGAGCGACTCGCCGTCCGCGGCGAGGTGTACATGCCGAAATCCGACTTCAGCGACCTCAACGCTCGGCGCGTCGAGGCCGGCGAGGACGCCTTCGCCAACCCCCGGAACGCGGCCGCCGGGACGCTCCGCAACCTCGACCCCTCGGTCGTCGCCGACCGCCCGCTCGCGGTGTTCTTCTACGACATCCTCGACGCGAGCGCGCGGCCCGACAGCCAGTGGGCGGCGCTCGACCGCCTGCGCGAGTGGGGCCTCCGCGTCGCCGACCGAATCGAGCGCGCCGCGGACGTGTCGGGGGCCATCGACTACCGGAACCGGATGCAGGCGGCCCGCGACGACCTCGACTACGAAATCGACGGGACGGTCATCAAGGTGGACTCGCGCGACGCCCGCGAGCGGTTGGGCGAAAAGAGCCGCTCGGTCCGCTGGGCGTTCGCCTACAAGTTCCCCGCGCGCCACGAGGTGACGACCGTCCGCGACATCGTCGTGCAGGTCGGGCGGACGGGTCGGCTCACGCCGGTCGCCATCCTCGACCCCGTGGACGTGGGCGGCGTCACCGTCTCGCGGGCGACGCTCCACAACCCCGACGAGATAGCCGACCTCGGCGTCGCGGTCGGCGACCGCGTCCGCGTCAAGCGCGCCGGCGACGTGATTCCGCAGGTGGTCGAGGTCACGGAAGACGGCGGCGGGAGCTACGAGTTCCCCGACGAGTGTCCGGTCTGCGAGAGCGTGGTCAACCGCGACGGCCCGCTGGCGTTCTGCTCGGGCGGGCTGTCCTGTCCGGCCCAGCGGGAGGCCTCCATCGGCCACTTCGCCGTCAAGGGCGCGATGGACATCGACGGCCTCGGCGAAGAGCGCGTCGCCCAGCTCGTCGACGCCGGCCTCGTCGAGACGGTCGCCGACCTCTACGACCTGACGGCCGACGACCTCGCCGAGTTGGAGGGGTGGGGCGAGACGAGCGCCGAGAACCTCGTGACCGCCGTCGAGAACGCCAAGCACCCGTCGCTCGACTCGTTTCTCGTCGGCCTGAGCATCCCCGAAGTCGGCGAGGCGACCGCCCGCGGCCTCGCCCGCGAGTTCGGCGCAATCGAGGCGTTCCCCATCGAGGCCGACGCCGAGGAAGGCGAGTTCGACGCGTTCGAAGAGCGCCTGACGGCGGTCCCCGACGTGGGCGAGACGGTGGCGCGTCGCGTCCGCGACTTCTTCGAGAACGAGGACAACCGCGCCGTGCTTCGCGCGCTCCTCGACCGCGGGGTCGACCCCGAACCCGTCGAATCGGGCGGCGACGAACTCGACGGCCTGACGTTCGTCGTGACCGGGGCGCTCGCCGCCGGCAGAGGTGACGTGAAAGACCTCGTCGAATCTCGCGGCGGTAACGTCACCGGGTCGGTCTCGGGGAACACCGACTACCTCGTCGTCGGCGAGAACCCCGGCCGGTCGAAGCGCGACGACGCCGAGGCGAACGGCGTGCCGACGCTCGCGGAGTCCGAGTTCGAGGAACTGCTCGCGGAGCGCGGCGTGGCGTATCCGCCGGAATAGAACAGTCGGAAGTCGGTTCGCCGAGACGGGGCTGTCGCGACTGCCGCAGGGCCAGTATCGGCCTCAGAGGTCAGCCTTCTCGAACGCCCAGTAGCCGAGTAGCGGCGGGACGACGACCCACGCGAGGAGGATAGCGAGGATGAACGGCCCGGAGAAGTAGAACGGCAACGACTCCTGGAACGCCGACTGAATGGTGAGCCGCTCGGCGAGACCGGCTTTGAACAGGCGGGCGGCGACCGCGGGGCCGTACAGTTCCGCGACCAGCGTCTCGTAGGCCCGAAGCGGGTTCAGGTACTTGATGAACAGTCGCATCTGGACGATTTGCGGCGCGGTCAGCGCGGTGAGGCCGAGCTGTTCGACGACCCAGTTGACGAGCCGCGGGACGCCCGTGGCGACCGTCGACCAGAGCACGGCGAAGATGAAGTACAGCCCGATGGTGCCGAACAGCGCCTGTCGCTGGGAGGCCGAGGTCGCCGAGAGCCAGACGCCGATGGAGACGAACGCCGTGGCGAGGAGTCCCGAGAGGGCCACCTGCCCCGCGTAGGAGGCGAACATGACCTGCCCGCCGGTGAACAGCATCGCGAAGAGGGCGACGACGAAGCCGACGAGCATCGAGATGATGACGACGAGCGTGCGGCCGACGAGCTTTCCGAACACCACGTCGCGCCGGGAGTTCGGAAGCGACAACAGGAGCTTGATAGTTCCCGATTCGCGCTCGTCGATGAGCGAGCCGTGGGCCGTCACGAGCGCGATGAGCGCGAGGACGAACCCGAGCATGCCCGCATACGAGAAGTTGAACAGCCCGCCCGGCGCGGTGCTGAGGCCGAACAGCGTCTCGGAGTTCGCGCCCGCGCCCGAGAGCAAGACGCCGTAGAACAGCGCCGTCGACCCGCCGATGAGGAGGGCGAAAAACAGCGTCAGACCGAGGAGCCACCGCGACCGGAGGGCGTCGCGGAAGTCCTTGCGCGCGACCGATTCGAGCGTCACGCCGCCACCTCCGATTCGTCGGCCGGGTCGTCGCCCTCGGTGTACGCGAGGAAGATGTCCTCGAGCGACGCGGAGTCTGTCTCGAAGTCGGCGACGGTCGCGCCGCCGGCCTCGACGGCCTCGATGACGCGGGTCTTGGCGTCGTCGGTACAGCCGACGACGAGGCGGTCGCCGTCGGTCTCGACCGACGAGACGCCGTCGAGCGCGCGGACCGCGTCGAGGTCAGCGTCGCCGTCGACGTCGATGCGGAGAATCGCCTCGGCGTCGACGCGGTCGCGGAGGCCCTCGATGGTGTCCTCGGCGATGAGTTCGCCGTCGCGCATGATGCCGACGCGGTCGCAGACCGCTTCGACCTGTCCGAGCACGTGGCTGGAGAAGAACACCGTCGCACCACGGTCGGCCTCGGTGCGGACGATGTCGCGCATCTCGCGCGCGCCGGCGGGGTCGAGACCGGAAGAGGGCTCGTCGAGGACGAGGAGGTCGGGACTCCCGGCGAGCGCCATCGCGAGCGCGAGGCGCTGGGACATCCCCTTGGAGTAGCCGCCGGCGCGGCGGTCCGCCTCGTCGGGGGCTAAGCCGACGCGGGAGAGCAGTTCGTCGGGGTCGTCGTCGGCTTCCTTGGACTCGATGGCGAACTCGACGTGTTCGCGCCCGGTGAGTCGGTCGTACACGTCGTAGCCCTCGGGGAGCACCCCGGTCCGACGCCGGACGGCCACGCTCTCGGCCTGCGCGTCGTGTCCGAGCACGCGGATGGACCCGCTCGTCGGGCGGACGAAGTCGAGAAGCATGTTAATCGTCGTCGATTTTCCGGCACCGTTGGGACCGAGGAACCCGAAGACCTCCCCCTCAGCGACGGAAAACGAGAGGTCGTCGACGGCGGTGACGGTGTCGGGTTCGGACGACGGGAGGAGGGAATCGAACAGTCCCTCGTCGTCTTCGAACCGTTTTGTCACCCCGTTCAGTTCGATGGCGGCCATGGGCAGGCCTGCGTCGCACTGCCTTAAAGTGTTTTAGGTGCGAAAATCACGGGCGATAACATTCCGGGTCGAAATCGACGCTCACCTCGCCGCCGTCGGGCGGGTCGGACCCCTCGTCGGCTCAGACCTCGTCTTCGGCGTCGTGGGAGTCGGCCATCTTCGTCGCCTCCGCCGCGTACCGCTCGCGCAGGTCGTCGTCGGCCACGGGTTCGAGATTCTCCGTCGGCGCGTCGATGGCGGCGGTCACGGTCATCCGGCGCTGGTGCATCACGGCCGCGGCGAGCTCCTTGCGGAGTTCGTACTCGCCGTCGGGCGTCGCGTAGATGAGGATGATGAGGTCCCGGTCGTCGTAGGACCGCTCGACCAACCAGAGCCGCGTCGTGTCGTCGTCGCTCATGGGCCGTGGTTCGGCCGGGGTTCCCTTACGCGTGCCGGCATCGACGCCGCGCGGCGCGCCGCGGGTCTCCCCTACCGTATATTCGCCCCGCGAGCGTACGATTCCGGCATCTTGGAGACGTTGCTCGGCGACGACGTGGGGTCGTCTGGTCGGTACCTCCCCGAACTCATCTACGGGGCGAACGACGGCATCGTCACGACGTTCGCCGCCTTCATCGTCGCCGGGTGGGCACCGCTGTTTCCGTCCGTGCTCGGGGTCGAACCGCTGTTTCCCGTCTCCATCGCCGTCACCGCCGCGGCGTTCTTCGCCGTCGGCGCGAGTCGGAGCCTCGTGACGAACCGCTCGTGGCTCGCTAACGGCGTCGAGATGTTCGTCGTCGGAATGGCGGCCGCCACGGTCGCCTACGCGGTCGGGAACCTCCTCGCCGGCGTCGCCTGACGCGGACGCGCGTCCGAGTCACGTCAGGCAGACCGGCTCCCGGACAGTTCCTCGACCTCGGTGGCGAGCGACGACAGCGCCCGCGTGCTCTCGTCGGTCGCCGCGACGATGCTGTCGACCGCGCCCTCGGTCTCGACGGTCCGGTCGCGCACGTCCTCGATGGTCGCGGTCAGTTCCTCGACCGCCTCGGCCTGCTCGTCGGTCGCGCGGGAGACCTCGGCGACGCCGTCGGCGGCGGTGTCGATTGAGGAGGCGATTTCCTCGAACGCCGACAGCATCTCTGAGATGCGCTCGTCGGCGTGCTCGATGCGGTCGTTGGACTCCGTCGCCGCGTGGACCGCCTCGTCGGTCTGCGACTGGATGTCCTCTATCTGCGTGGTGATGTCCTCGGTGTGCTGGCGCGTCTCGTCGGCGAGCGACTTGACCTCCTCTGCGACGACGGCGAAGCCGTCGCCGTCCTCGCCGGCGCGGGCGGCCTCGATGTTCGCGTTGAGCGCGAGCAGGTTCGTCTGTTCGGCCACCTCGGAGATGACCTCCACGACCGCCTCGATGTCGTCCATGCGGCCGCCGAGTTCGGTCACGCGCTCGACGAGTTCGTCGCCCATCGTGACGACGCTCTCGGTGGCCTCGCGCGCCTCGCTGTTGGCCTCGCGGCCCTCGGCGGTCGCCTCGCGCGCCTCCGTGGCCGCCGTGTCGACCTCGTCTGCGGTCGCGGCGACCTCCTCCATCGTCGCGCTGAACTGTTGCATCTGGGTCGCGCCCTCGTCGAGGAGGTCGCGCTGTTCGTCGACGGTCTCGACGATTGCGTCCGCCGCCGACGCGGCCCGCGTGACCGCCGCGGTCGCTGTCTCCGTCTCGTCTTCGACGTTCGACGCCAGCGTCGAGAGGTTCCGCGCCGTCTCGTTGACCGCGTCGACGACGAGATAGAGTTGGTCGTCGACGGTGCCGCGCTCCGCTATCGTCGCCCGCGCGTCGAGGTTGCCCCGGCTCAGTTGGGTCAGCGTCGACTCGACCTCGGAGACGAGCGCGGCGACCTCGCGGTGGCGCTCGACTTCCGTCGTCCGGTTGCGGACGGTCTGGAGGACGCCGACGAGCTCGTCGCCCTCGTAGAGCGGCATCGCCGTGTGCCGGGCGTGGCAGTCGTCGCCGTTCGCGTCCGTGAACGTCTCTTCTGCGGCGTAGAGCAGGCGGTCTGGGTCGTCGAGTTCCACGCCGTCGAGCGACGCGGCGTCGCGGGGGGTGTCGAGGACCTGCCCCGCGAGTACGCGGGCCGCGGCGTCGCCGTAGAAGGTCTCACCGAGGTCCCGGCGGCCGAGCGCGGCGTCGGCGGACGTGCCGGTCAGCGACTCGACGCCAGAGTTCCACGCCGCGATGCGACCCTGTTCGTCGAGGACGAACGCCGGAAGCCCGACGCCGTCGAGGAGCACGTCGTCGGCGACGTTCAGGTCGGGCGCGTCGGCGGCGGAGTCGGCGACGATTCCGCCGTCCGGTACCGGAGCCTGTCCACCGAACCACGAGCGGACGCGAGAGAGTATACCAAGTGACATTAGAGGCCACGTTTCAGAGCATCACACGAGTATCTTTCGAGTATATTATCAAAAAAGATAATTCGAGGACTGCGAGGCGGCGACGCGCCCGACGCGTCAGCCTCAAGCCTCTCGCGCGGTAAGCCACCCCAGATGGACCCTGTCGCGGTCAGCGAACGAGCCAGCGCGCTTCCGGCGGACCCGGGCGTGTACCAGTTCGTCGCCGGCGACGCGGTGTTCTACGTCGGGAAGGCGGTCGACATCCGCTCACGGGTTCGGTCGTACGCGGACCCCCGGTCGGAGCGCATCTCCCGGATGGTCGCCCGCGCGGAGCACATCGACTTCGCCGTTACCGACACTGAGACGCAGGCGCTCCTCCTCGAAGCCAACCTCATCAAGCGCCACCAACCGCGCTACAACGTCCGCCTGAAAGACGACAAGTCCTACCCGCTGGTCCAACTGACGGCCCACGCGGTCCCGCGGGTCGAGGTCACCCGCGACCCCGAGGACTCGGCGACCGTCTTCGGGCCGTACACCGACAAGGGCCGCGTCGAGACGGTCGTGAAGGCGATTCGAGAGACCTACGGCCTCCGCGGCTGTTCGGACCACAAGTACGCGAACCGCTCGCGGCCGTGTCTCGACTACGAGATGGGCCTGTGTACGGCCCCCTGTACCGGCGAAATCGAAGAGCGCGACTACCGCGAGGACGTGGAGTCGGCGGTCCGCTTCTTCGAGGGCGAGACGGGCGTCCTCGCCGACCCGCTCCGCCGGGAGATGGACGCGGCCGCGCAGGACGCGGAGTTCGAGCGCGCCGCCAACCTCCGCGACCGGTTGGAGGCCGTCGAGTCGTTTCACGGTGCGGGCGAGGACGCCGTCTCGTCGCAGTCCGACGAGCGCGCCATCGACGTGCTCGGCGTCTCGCTCCGCGGCGACTCGGCGACGGTCGCCCGACTCCACGCCGAGCGCGGCCAGTTGGTCGACCGGACCCGCCACCACCTCGACGCGCCCGAGGGCGAAGACCGCACGGCCGCCGTCCTCTCGGCGTTCCTCGCGCAGTTCTACGCCGAGCGCGACCTCCCCGACGCGGTCGTCCTCTCGGAACGCCCCGACGACGAGGACGTGGTGGCGTGGCTCGAAGCCGAAGGCGTGGGCGTGCGCGTCCCCGGCGCGGGCCGCGAGGCGAAACTGGTCGAACTCGCGCTGAAGAACGCCCGCCGGCGCGCCGGCCGCGACGACGGCCTCGCCACGCTCGCCCGCGAACTCGACCTCGACGTGCGCCGCGTCTCTCGCATCGAGGGCTTCGACGTGAGCCACGCGCAGGGCAAGGCCGTCGTCGGGAGCGACGTGTGCTTCGTCGAGGGGAGCGCCGAGACCGCGGACTACCGCCGGCGGCGACTCCCCGAGCGCAACGACGACTACGCGAACATGCGCGAACTCGTCCGCTGGCGGGCGACCCGCGCGCTGGAGGGCCGCGACGACCGCCCGGACCCCGACGTACTCCTCATCGACGGCGGCAAGGGACAGTTGAACGCCGCGCTCGACGCCCTCGACGAGACCGGCTGGGACGTGCCCGCCGTCGGCATCGCCAAGGACCGGGAACTGGTCGTCACGCCCGACCGGACGTTCGACTGGCCGGACGACGCCCCGCACCTGCACGTCCTCCAGCGCGTCCGCGACGAGGCCCACCGCTTCGCCGTCCAGTACCACCAGACGCTCCGCGACGAGGTGAAGACCGTCCTCGACGACGTGCCCGGCGTCGGCGAGAAGACCCGCCGGGCGCTCCTCACGCGGTTCGGGAGCGTCGAGGGGGTGCGCGAGGCGTCGGTCGAGGACCTGACCGACGTGCCCGGCGTCGGCGAGAAGACGGCCGACGAACTGAAACGGCGGCTCTGAGGAAGGGACTACGCCTCGAACGCCGGCGAGCGAACCACGAGTGCCGCGGCGACGACCACCCACGGAACGACGGCGACTGCGCCGACGGCGGTCGGGCCAAGTAACGACGGCGCGCCGGTCGTCGCGAAGACGCTCCCGAGGCCCGCGAAGGCGTTGAACATCCCGTGGCCGAGCGCCGCGGGCCACACCGAGTCGGCGCGGAGCGCGACCCACGCGAGAAAGACCCCGACCGCCGTCGTCATCCAGACCATCGCCAGAAAGCCGGTCCACGGCGCGCCGGGGTAGCCGAAGCCGTAGTTGTAGCCGAGCGCGATGAGCGGCCAGTGCCACGCGCCCCAGACGACGCCCGAGAGGAGGACCGCCCGGCGGGGACCGAGCGGGAGGAGCTTCTGCAGGAGGTACGCTCGCCAGCCGAACTCCTCCCCGAAGGCGAAGGCGGTGTTCACCGTCGCACCGAGGACGAGCCCCTGTGCGACCTGTGCGACCACGACGAGTTCGAGCGACGTGCCCGGCGGGAGCACCCCGCGGAGCGCCGTCGCGTCGGGGTCGAAATACGCCGGAAAGAGCGCGAAGAACAGCGCCGAACCGATGGCGATGACGAGACCGGGCGCGAGCCACGCGAGGAGGTAGGTGCCGACGTTCGACCGGAGCGCGGGGCGAATCCGCAGGCTCGTCCATCCCTCGCCGGTGACGAGCCGGGTGACGACGTTCGCGACCGACGGCGAGAACATGTAGCACGTGCTGACGAGCACGAGCCACAGCGGGAGCCCGACTGCGACCGGCGGCGAGTTCGTCAGGCCGCCGGTGAGAGACACGACCAGCGCGGTCGCGCCCGCGAGCCCGAAGGCGACGAGAAGGAAGACGAAGACGCGGCGGGACTCGAACGATTCGGCGCGCGCGTTCGGGTCCGTCCGACCGTCTCCAACTGTAGACATACGAGACCTATCGGCCGGCGACGAGATAACGGTTGACGCCGCGGAGACACGCGTGTCAGCGGGAGGAGACGCCGAACCGCAAAAAGTCGGGATGTCGACAACCGAGCCGAGTTACGCGATTTTGTCGTACTGGTCGCGGAGCTTCTCGGCCGCGTCGTCCATGAGGTCGGCCTCGTAGTCGTCGAGGTCCCACTCGACGACCTCCTCGATGCCGTTCGAGCCGAGCTTGACGGGGACGCCGAAAGCGGTGTCCTCGTAGCCGAACTCGCCGTCGAGGACGAGCGAGCCGGGGAGCACTTCGCCGGTGTCGTGCAGGACGGCCTCGACCATGTGGGCGACGCCGGTCGCCGGGCCCCACTGGGTCGCGCCCTTGCGCTCGATGACGTCCATGGCGGACTCCTGGAGGTCGCCGAGAATCTCCTCTTTCTCGTCGGCGGAGAAGGCGGGGTCGTTGCCGTCGACGCGGACCTTCGAGAAGGCCGGAACCTGCGCGTCGCCGTGCTCGCCGAGGATGGTCGCGTCGACGTTCTTGACCGGCACGTCGAAGCGCTGGCTCAGGACGTAGCGGAAGCGGGCGGAGTCGAGGCGGCCGCCGAAGCCGATGACCTTGTGGCGGTCGCGGTCGCCCGTCTCGTAGAGGTGGCGGTTGAGCAGGTCGACGGGGTTCGACGTGGTGATGGAGACGAAGTCGTCGTTGTGCTCCGCGAGCGAGGAGCCGATGTCGTCCATGATGGGAGCGTTGTCGCCCGCGAGGTCGATACGGGTCTGCCCCGGCTGGCGCGGGATGCCCGCCGTGATGACGACCACGTCGGAGCCGGCGGTGTCCTCGTAGCCGCCCTGCGTCACGACCGTGTTGGAGTCGTAGGCGATGCCGTGGTTCGTGTCCGCCGCCTGTCCGACCGTCTTGTCTTCCATCTTCGGGATGTCAACGAACACGAGTTCGTCGCAGACATCGCGAAGCGCGAGGTTGTACCCAGCCGCGGCACCGACCGTGCCGGCCGCACCAATCACGCTAACTTTCGTCATGCCACATTAACGACGCTGTGGATTCCGAGTAAACGTTTCGGAACGGGCACCGAACCGCAGTCTGTCGATTCTGTCTACGTCAGTCGTCGAATTTCGGGCGACTGCGGCGGGGTGACGTCGGTCGCGAGAGCCGGTGAGACCGCCGGTCCCGGAACCGGTCGAGCGACGCCGTGGGGTTTTTCGACGCACGTCGCGTCCACACCCACATGAGCGACTTCGACAAGGAAGCAGAGCGCCAGCGACTTCGGGAGAAGTACGAGCGAGACGAAACGAAGCGCCGGTCGACCCAACGGATGAGCGAGTTGCTCCTCAAGGGCGCGACGATGACGGACAAACACTGCGACAACTGCGGCGACCCGCTGTTCCGCTACGAGGGGCAGGTGTTCTGTCCGACCTGTCAGGCCGAGGGGCAGGCCGCGGCGAACGCCGACCAAGACGCGGAGCGGGCCGACGAGGCGGCCGTCGAGGCCGACGCCAACGAGGGCGAGGGCGAGGCCGCGTCCGGCGGGGCGACCGCGTCCGCAGAGAGCGTCGATGCGGCCGATGCGGAGAGCGTCGGTGCCGAGGCGACGGAAACTGAGCGGCCACAGATCGGAACGCAACAGCCCGAGCGGGCCGGGCGGAACCGCGTCGCCGACGAGGCGCGCCGCGACACTGCCGGCTCGAACGGGCGGGCCGCGTCGGCGACACGGTCCCGAACCACGGGTGGGCGGGGGACGACCGAGGGACGCGCGACGCGCGAAGTCGCCGGCGACGTGACCGCCGCGCGCGAGTCGCTCGTGCGGACGCTGACGTGGGCCGCCGAGCGAGCCGAGTCGACCGACGACCCGCGGCGGGCGACGGAGTTCCTGACCGCCGCGCGCGAGGCCGCCGAGGCCATCTCGGCGCTCGACCGATAACGACCGACACGTCGTCGCCTCAGCGCCCGCTCCGGCGGTAGAACTTACCGCCCCGCGGGCCCTCTGTCTCGTATGGACGTACTCATCCCCATCGACGGCACCGACGCCAGCAAGCGCGCGCTCGACTTCGCCATCGAGATGGTCGTCGGGATGGGCGGACGCCTCCACGTGGTCCACTACACGAACAACCAGACCGACGCGACGGCGGCGATTCTCGACGACGCGCGCGGCAGACTCGAAGCGGGCAATATCAGCGGCGAGCCGGAGCTCTCGACCATCACGGTCGACGTGTGGACCGCCGACCGCGTCGGCGAGGAGATTCTCGACACCGTCGAACGCGGCGGCTTCGACCACGTCGTCATGGGCCACCACGAGGACGGCATCGTCGAGCGAACCGTCTTCGGGAGCGCCGCCGAGACGGTGCTTCGGGCCGAGGCCGTTCCGGTGACTATCGTTCCCTGACGCGCGACGGGCGGTGAACGCGGCTCAGCGGTACTCCGAGCCGACGACCTCGCGGATTCGCTCGGCGGTGACCTGGCCGACACCGCGGACCTCTTTGAGGTCGTCCTCGTTGGCGGTCATGACCGCCTCGACGCTCCCGAACACTTCGAGCAGGGTCCGCGCCGTGACCGGGCCGATGTCGGCGATGGCGGAGACGACGTACTCCTGTTGCTCGTCGAGCGTCTTCGCGCTCTTGCCGCCGTGGACGCTCACGGTCCGTTCGCGGTCCGTCTGCTCGCGAGTGGCGATGGTCGCCAGCATCTCCGCGGTGTCGTCTTCGCCCTCGGTGAACAGCACGCTCACGTTGAAGTCGACCGCGACCGACGACAGCGCCCCGCGAATCGCGCCGGGATGGATGTTGCGCTCCTCGTAGAGGCCGCGCCCCTCGATGACGAGAAGCGGCCGCGCGTAGTGGCGCGTGAGGTCCGCAATCTGCTCGAATATCGACCGGTCGCCGCCCGTGAGCGTGTCGAGGAAGTCCGAGACGCTCTTTCGCTCGACCGCGACGCGGTCCGAGAGGACGTAGTCGCCGACCGCGAGCGTCTCCAGTCGGGTCGTCAGGTCCTCGCGCTTCGAGAGGGTGCGGGCGATGTTGGAGTCGAGTTCGCGCTGGTCGACGACGATTTCGACGGTCTCCGCGTCGTCGGTGCCAGCCGCGGCGACGGTGGCCGAGTCGTCCACCTCGTCGCCCTCGTCGGCTCCGGGTTCCGATGACGGGTCGGCATCCGAGTCGCCCGCCTCGTCGGCCGATTCGGCGTCCGTGCCGAGGCTGTCGTCGCCGTCGTCCGCCCGCGCTAACTCCTCGTCCGAGGGGCCGAAGTCGGCGAGGCCGGACTGTCCCTCGGAGTCGGTCGCCGCGGCGGTCGCGGTCCCGCCGTTCGAGGCGGACGACGCGGCGGCCGACGCCTCGTTCGCACCGCCCTCGCTCGCGGCGTCAACCCCCTCGTTTCCGGTGGAACTTCCCGTCTCGCCGGCGGAAGCTCCGTCGTCTCCCGCGAACGCCGAGAGGTCGCGCTGGGAGGGGTCGAGTTCGGCTTCGAGGTCCTCGGCCGCGCCCTTGAGGTCGCGAAGCTCGTTTTGCATCGTCTTCTCGCGGCGGCGCGATATCCAGAAGTACGCCTCGTCGCGGGTATCCTCGGCGAGGAGGACGACCACGCGGCCGTCGGCTTGACGGCCGGTCCGGCCCTTCCGCTGGATGGACCGGATGGCCGTCGGCACGGGTTCGAAAAAGAGCACGAGGTCGACCTCGGGCACGTCGAGGCCCTCCTCCGCGACCGAGGTCGACACCAGTACCTCGAACTCGCCGTTTCGGAACTTGTCGAGGGTCTCCTGCTGTTCGTTCTGGGTCATCCCGTCGGAACCCTCGCGGTCGCCCTGCCCGACGAACCGCCGGACTGAGAAGCTCTCCGAGAGGAACTCCGTGAGCGCCTCGGCCGTGTCGCGCGATTCGGTGAAGACGATGACGCGCTCGCCGTTCTGGATGCCGAGCGTCTCCGCGAGGAGGATGCGCGTCTTCCTGAACTTCGGGTGGAGCCCGTCGAACGACTCGGCTTTCCGCATCGCCTCGCGGACCTTCGGTTCGGCGACGAGTCGCTGGCTCGCCTTCGACGCGCCCGACGAGCGGGCGGCGTTGCGCTGGCGCTCGAAGTACCGCCGGACCGACTCGACCGACTGGGTCTCGACGAGTTCGACCGCCCGACGGAGTTTCATCACCTCCGCGTGCGTCGACATCCCCTTGTAGCCCTCAGACTTGTCGGCGTTCATCAGCCGCTGTAGCTCCGCGCGCATCCGGTTGAGCTTCTTCTGGGAGATATCCGGCTTCGTCGATTTGGTGACGCCCAACTGCTTGAGCTTCTCCAGCCGGTCGGTGATGACATCGTTGAGCGCGTCGCGTATCTCCAGAATCTCGTCAGGGAGCTGGATGCGGTTCCACTCCACGTCCGTGTCGTGGGTGTACTCCGATACGTCGGCGTCCTCCTCGGTCATCACCTCCACGTCGACGATGCCGAGGTTCTCACAGACGTCGAGGATGGCCTCCTCGTCGCCGCCGGGCGAGGCGCTCATCCCCGTGACGAGCGGGTCTTCGGCGTCGGCGTGGTAGCGCTCGGCGATGTAGACGTAGGCGTAGTCGCCGCTCGCGCGGTGGCACTCGTCGAAGGTGAGGTGCGTCACGTCCCGAAGCGAGATGCGGTTGCCGATGAGGTCGTTTTCGATGACTTGCGGCGTGGCGATGACGATCTGGGCATCCTGCCAGAGCGCGGCCCGGTCGTCGGGCCGAACGTCGCCGGTGAAGACGACGATTTCGTCGTCCGGGACGTTCAGCGCCTCGCGATAGAAGTCGGCGTGCTGTTGGACGAGCGGCTTCGTCGGCGCGAGAAACAGCGACTTCCCGCCCACGTCGTAGAGCCGCTGGGCCGTGACGAGCAGGCTGACGGTCGTCTTCCCGAGTCCGGTGGGGAGACAGACCAACGTGTGGCCGTTGCGCGCGGTACCGGCGAGGCGAATCTGATAGAGCCGCCGCTCGATGAACGACGGCGCGAGTAGCGGGTGGTCCACGTACGCAACGTCCTCAGAGGCCGACATCGGTGACGATTGCTCGTCCTCGCCGATAAGCGTTCGCAGAGCAGGGTGAAACTAAAGGAGTCCGCCGAGAGACGCCGCGGCGGTCGTCAACCCGCGCTGTCGGCGGTGTCGAGGTCGGGGTCGTCTGGTCGCGCGGACGGGAGCGACGCTCCGAGGAGCGACGCCCACTCGGCGACCTTTTCGTTGTGTGGATTGGACATAGCGCTTCCCCAAGGAGATATACTCTCAACTATCGTATATAACGGTTGTGCCGATTCGACGGATGGACTCGTACGAACGAGACCGAGAAACCGTCGCTCCACCGGAACCAGTGGGGTCGAAGGTCGGTCCACCGCGAGAAACGCGCTCAGTCCTCGCGGTTGCCGGGACCCCACGAGTCCGGGACTTCGATGACGTACCGGCCGTCCTCGCGAAGCGAGATGATGTACTCACTTCGGTCGTACAACTCCATGAGGTTGAGTTCGTACTGACCGGGATTGACGATTTTGATGCTCTCGAACTGGTCGTTGAGCTCCTCACGGAGCTTGTCAAGGTCGGGTCGCTCGTCGGACGACGGCTCGATGACCGTGCCGTCGGCGTCCGTGGGGGCGGCATCCGCGGGCCGGCCGGCCGCCGCGTCGGGGGCAGAGGACACGTCGGGGTTGGAAGGCGCTTCCGACGGCGCCTCGGCCGCCGAACCGGGTCGGTTCGCATCGGCCGCGGCGAGTTCTTCCGGCGTGACGACGTCGCTCCGGGCGCTCTTTTGAGAGTTGTCCTCGTCCGTCTCGCGCGCGTTGATTTTACCGGGCTCTCGATTCGAGGGTGAGGCCGAACTCGGGGAGCTATCGGGCTGACCCGTCGCGGGCTCTCCTCGGGATTCGTTCCGCGACGCTGGTGGCTCCTGGGGGTCCACCCCCGGAGACTCGCCGGGCGCTGACGGCCACTCACCCCAACCGCGGGGGCCGGGGTCGGGTTCGCTACCCGTGTCGGCCGCGTCAACCGCGTCGCTCGACTCGGTCGCATCGGTCGGCGACGGCTCGTTTCGGGTCGAACCCGCGGCGTCGCCGGTCTCGGCTCGCTTTGGGGTGTCGGCGTTTGCGTTCGCCCAGTCGCTGACGGTTATCGACTCCTCGTCGGTCGAGTCGGGATGGGACTGCCGCTGTGCGCGGTCTCGGACGGCGTCGGCCGCCGAGGAGGTCAGGTCCCGCGTTCCGGCGCCGCCCGTCGACGGCGTGTCATCGCTTGCGCTCGCGGGAGCGCTCCCGCTCGACGCGGGCTTGAACTGAAACTTGTTGCCGCCGCAGCTCGGGCACCCCGAAAGCATCTCCTTCGAGCCGTCGGGGAACACCTCACCGCACGTGGTGCATTGATGTGGCATTGATGGATGGTAGCGCCGGATGGCGCGTGAGGGCGTTCGTGGGACCTCCTATTTTCGGGAGACGAGCGCGCTGATGAGGTTCTCGTCCTTGTGGAGCGTCTGAATCTGGTTCGCGGGTCCGATAACCGTGAGCTTCTGGGTCGACTGTCGGCCCATGAGCCGGTCGAGGAAGCTCTGTTCTGCGGTCTGCGAGCGCGGATACGTCTCGATTTCGATACCGTTGAACTCGTCGGGGCTTATCTCCGCCATCGTGACCTCGATGAGCTTCGACTCCTCGTCGGGCGAGAGGCCCTCTTCGAGGATGACGATGTTGCCGTCGCGGACGCCGTCGAGGATGAGCCGAATCTTCTCCATGCTCGTGAGATTCGCCAGCCGATTCCCGCTGAAGAGGTCTATCTGGACCCCGTCGGTGCCGTTGTCGGAGGCGGTTGCTTCAGGCATGGTGAATCACCCGAAGTACTCCGCGATTTTGGCGTACACTTCGTCCATGTTCTCACCTTCGAGCGCCGACAACTCGACTGTTTCGTGCTGTGGGTACGCGTTCGCGATGCGCTCGACGTTCGCCTCTTCGAGGTCGATCTTGTTCCCGAAGATGAGCACGGGCAGGTCCTGGCTCTCGATGATGCCGATGAGCATCGTGTTGACCTGTGATATCGGGTCTTTCGTGCTGTCGAGCACGTAGACGACGCCGTCGACGTCCTCGCGGAGCCAGTGCATGGCCTCGGCGACGCCCTCGGTCGCCTCGCGGGACCGGCGGACGGCGTCGTCTTTCTCCATGTCGTGTTCGAGGAATTCCTTGTAATCGACCTTTGTCGTGACCCCCGGCGTGTCGACGATGTCGATGGTGACTTTCTTGCCGTTCCGCTCGATTTCGACGTTCTCTTTCCGCCTGGCGCGGCGAGTCTCGTGAGGGATGTGGCTCTCGGGACCGATGGCGTCACCGGTCCAGTCACGGGCGATACGGTTTGCGAGAGTCGTCTTCCCGGCGTTGGGCGGGCCATATATACCGATCCGCTTCGGCTCGCTCTCCGAAAAGAGCCGGTCGACGACTCGTGAGATGCTGTCTCTTAAATCTGTGAGCAGTCCCATCCTGGGCCTCCCGCACCTCCCGAACGCGTCGTGGAGGGCGTATGGAGGTATCACCCAACCGGACTCACTTAAGCACTACGTCAGACACCAGTCACGTGGGAGACAAGACGACAGAAAGGAACGGCGAAGACGGCGGCCGACTCGGCAAGTCGGCGTCGAGCGGAGGAGATTCGGCCCGCTGACGTCCGGTTGCGGCGCATCGAACGGGCGACGTGAGAACGGGCGACGTGAGAACGGGCGACGTGAGAACGGGCGACGTCGGGCTCAGAGTCGTAGTTTTGTCGTAATTGTTACTTCGGGCGTACACGTGCGTATCCCGAACCGTCTCCAGAACCCCGAACGTTCGCCGGTGAATCAGTTTGATCCGGAATGGCCGCATACCAACAGTCGCAGACGAGACACGGATTTGGGAGTTCCGACGGGGCCGAAGCACCCACCCGGTGACACCCCCACCCCTTCGTTTCGGGTGGAACCGCTCGAACGGGTGGGTGGGGGGAGACCCCTAGACGGCGGTGAGTCGTTAATTGAATTCTAGGCTCGGATGATAATATGGTATTTCTCCCCAGTACGGATATGGTACGAATACATTTGTAATAAAACCACTCTTTTCCAAGAACCACCGAGACCCCCCTCCCCTTCGATTCTCATCTCCACCCGAAACAAAGGGGTGTGGGGCAATCGACACCGAGGGGTTTCCCGTCGAACTGGAGAACCACCACTTAATTGCATAGAAGAACCGAGGAGTAGACAAAGACGAGAACCGTTCTATCTCTCGGTTTTTCGAAAAGCGTGTTTTCGCTGTCTCCACACGAAACGGAGGGGTTCGAACCAGCGATTCTTCTCGTCGGACACCACCCTCACCCTGAGTTCCACTCTAACTGTCTCCGATTGCCGGTTCGCGTGGACCGCAGACCCGACTCGGAACCGCCGGTCGTCAGAGCCGAGTGCAACTCGGACGGCCCGACCTGCTCGCTTCCCGGTCAACCTACGGACACCCACCCACTACAACCGTCGGGTCTGACGATATCGTGACTGTTCGTGTTGAAACGGTCCCGGCCCCCCGAGTTCCGGTCGAACGACGGCAGACGAGTCGGAGAAGTAAGATTTTTGTACCAACTGTTCGTTTGGTTCCTTTGCATCATCTGGAATCGCCTTCTTCGGCGTGGTGTGAAAATGCCGACTGTCTCCGGCCTCACACACCCTATGCGCCGGTTTGGGGTGGCGATTCCACTTGAAACAAAGGGGTATTCACGATGGACGAGGAAGAGAATCCGCGAGGCGGCACACGAGAGGAAGCCGGGAACAGCACGTCGGACGATATCGTCGCGGACGCCGACCCCGGCGCACCGAGTACCGACGCGTCCGACGGCGACACGCCTGCTGACGGCGCTTCCACCGCGGACGACGAGGACGACGTGTCCCCCGAAGACATCGACATTCAGGCGAGCATCGGCCCCGACGCCGACGCGCCCGATGGGGACCTCGACCAGCACAAAGACCCCGATGTCGGGCTCGACAAGGTCGTGCTCAACGACGACGAGGGGTCGAAGGGGCTGTTCGACGACCTCCTCGCCGGCGAGCCGATTTTCGAGAACAAGGAGGTCCTCCGCCCGTCGTACACGCCGCACGAACTCCCCCACCGGACCGACCAGATAAACCAGATGGCGACGATTCTCGTCTCCGCCCTGCGCGGGGAGACGCCGTCGAACATCCTCATCTACGGGAAGACCGGGACCGGAAAGACCGCGAGCGCGAAGTTCGTCAGCCAGGAGCTCGAATCCACCTCCCAGAAGTACGACGTGCCCTGTGAGGTCGAGTACATCAACTGCGAGGTGACCGACACGCAGTACCGCGTGCTCGCCCAGCTCGCGAACAAGTTCATCGAGAAGAACGTCGAGCGCATCGAGGCCGAACAGGAGCGCCTCGACGAGATGCGAACGCGGGCGACGGAAGACCCCAACGCCCTCGCCGACACGCCGTACGACTCCATCGCCGAGATAGACGAGCGCGCGGCGGAACTCGACGACGACGCCGACGAGATGGAGACGGTGCCGATGACCGGGTGGCCGACCGACCGCGTCTACACGACGTTTTTCGACGCCGTCGACTACAAGGAGCGGGTGGTCGTCATCATGCTCGACGAAATCGACAAACTCGTCGAGAAGTCGGGCGACGATACGCTCTACAACCTCTCGCGGATGAACTCCGAACTCGACAACTCCCGTATCTCCATCATGGGTATCTCGAACGACCTGAAGTTCACCGACTTCCTCGACCCTCGGGTCAAGTCGAGCCTCGGCGAGGAGGAAATCGTCTTCCCGCCGTACGACGCCAACCAACTCCGCGACATCCTCCAGCACCGCGCCGACGTGGCGTTCAAGCCCGGCGCGCTCACCGACGACGTGATTCCGTTGTGCGCCGCGTTCGCCGCCCAAGAACACGGCGACGCCCGGCGCGCGCTCGACCTGCTCCGCACGGCCGGCGAACTCGCAGAGCGCGGGCAGGCCGACACCGTCGAGGAGGCCCACGTCCGACAGGCGCAGGACAAAATCGAACTCGACCGGGTGGTCGAGGTCGTCCGCACCCTGCCCACGCAGTCGAAAATCGTCCTCTTCGCCATCATCCTCTTGGAGAAAAACGGCGTCCGCAACATCAACACCGGCGAGGTGTTCAACATCTACAAGCGCCTCTGCGAGGAGATCGACGCCGACGTGCTGACCCAGCGCCGCGTCACCGACCTCATCTCGGAGCTCGACATGCTCGGCATCGTCAACGCCGTCGTCGTCTCGAAGGGTCGCTACGGCCGAACCAAGGAGATCAGCCTGTCTGTCCCTATCGACGAGACCGAAGCCGTCCTGCTGACGGACTCCCGACTCAGCGACATCGAGAGCGCACAGCCGTTCGTGCAGGCGCGGTTCGACAACTGAAGTCCGACAACTGAAGCGTCCGACTCTTTTACCCCACCCGCGTCACGCCGCGAGCGCGTCGGCTCGCGCCGGTGTCTCCGATGGTTCCGATGGCTCGACCTGAAGCGGTGCCGTCGTCGCCGGGGCGTCGCCTCCCGCCGCGTTCGTCGTCGACACGTCGGGAGCCGCCGTCTCCATCGTCGTCACGTCGACGAACTCGACAGGGGCGGGCGCGACCGGCGTCGTCGTCGCCATCGAGTTGGCGAGCGTCAGTCGAACCCACCCGAGAAGCGGGATGCGGATTCGCGCGACGCCTTGGACCCACTCGGGGCGGACCGGGTCGGCGATACCGCTCACCTGGTCGTACCGCGGGTTGTTGTCGCCTTTCGTGATGAAGCCGCTGTACTCGGCGGGGCAGTTGGCGAGTTCCCGGCAGTTGCCGGCGGCCATGTACTCGGGGTTCGCCCTGTCGTACCAGTTTTCGCCTTCCTCGACCCAGAGCATCGCCCGGTGGATAATCGGGGGGCCGCCAGCGCCGGGGTCGTCGTAGACGATGACGCTTCCGGGCCCGCCGAACTTCCGGTAGTCGACTTCGGCACCTGTCTCGGCCGTGACGACGGCGGTCCTCTCGACCGCCGAGTCGGGAGCGTATCGCTCCGGCCCCGTGATGAACACGAGGTCGCCTTTGTACATGTGCGGTTCCATGCTCCCGCTTTCGACGGCGACCATCGGCGGCCACACGCCGCTCACCGCGAACAGGAGCAACCCGACGGCCAACACGGCGAGCGCGCTCGTCAGGACTTCGCGGACGAACAGAAGCGGTCCCTCATCTGCCGTCCGAAGCCGAGTTAGCACGCCTTCGTCGGAGGCGGGACCGCGCCGCGGGTCGGGGGAGGAGGGGCGGCCGTCGTCGTCACTCATCACTTCCAGTTTACCCGGGCCGGGTTTCAACGTTCTGGGTTTCGGCATCCTTTTTGCCGCGTGTCGCACACTCCGGGTGTGCCACTGGAGACGCCGGCGCGCATCGTCCGAGCGCTCGTCGGTCGCGGCTACAACGCCGAACGCGAGGCCGTGACACTCATCGCCGGCTCCGACGACCCCGGCCGCACCCTCGCCCGCGTCGTCGAAGCCACCCCGGACGACGCGCTTCGCATCACCGCCGATCACGTCCGCGAGGTGCTCGCCTCTACCCCCGCCGCGGACCCGGCGGGAACCGCACCGACGGGGCCGGCCGCCGCGGACGCCGCCGCCGCATCCGACACCGCCGCGTCAGACCCCTCCGTTTCTGATGCAACATCGCACGACAACGCGGCTCACACCTCTCAATCGACTCCAGCCGAAGCGGGGGTGAGCTCGGGCGGTCGGAACGTCGACCCGGCGCTTCGCTCCCTCGAAATCGCAAACGACATGACCGGGCAGTCGACCGGGACCGGCGAGTACGACGACTTCGTGAAGGTGTTCCGCGACCGCTACGAGAAGCTCTCGAAGATGCTCCGCGGGCGCGTCAACCACCGTCCTGCGACGGCCATCTCGGACATGTCCGGCGGCGAGGACGCGGAACTCATCGGCCTCGTCGACGACGTTCGGTCCACCAAGAGCGGTCACTGGATTATCGACCTCGAAGACACGACGGGGACGTTCCCCTGTCTCGTGATGAAGGACAAGGACATCGCGGGCTCCGTCGACGAACTCCTCATGGACGAGTGCATCGCGGTGCAGGGGACGCTGTCGGGCGACGCGGGCATCCTCTTCGTCGACTCGATGCACTTCCCCGACGTGCCGCGGAGCCACCGCCCCAACACCGCCGATAGGGACGTGCAGGCGGCGCTCATCTCGGACGTGCACGTCGGCAGTCAGGAGTTCATGGCCGACGCGTGGAATCGCTTCGCCGACTGGCTCCACACCGAGGAGGCAGAGCGCATCGAGTACCTCCTCATCGCCGGCGACATGGTCGAGGGCGTCGGCGTCTACCCGAATCAGGACGAGGAACTCGACGTCATCGACATCTACGAGCAGTACGAGGCGTTCTCGGAGCACCTCAAATCGGTGCCCGGCGACCTCGATATCGTGATGATTCCGGGCAACCACGACGCGGTCCGACTCGCGGAGCCCCAACCCGGCTTCGACGACGAACTCCGCGACATCATGTCGGCCCACGACGCCCGCATCACGAGCAACCCCTCGATGGTCACGCTCGAAGGCGTCAACGTGCTCATGTACCACGGCGTCTCGCTCGACGAGGTTATCGCCGAACTGCCGGCGGACAAGGCGAGCTACGACGAGCCACACAAGGCGATGTACCAGCTCCTGAAGAAGCGCCACGTCGCGCCGCAGTTCGGGGGTCACACCCGCCTCGCGCCGGAGGAACTCGACTATCTCGTCATGGAGGACGTACCCGACATCTTCCACACCGGCCACGTCCACAAGCTCGGCTGGGGCAAGTACCACAACGTTCTCGCGGTCAACTCCGGCTGTTGGCAGGCGCAGACCGACTTCCAGAAGTCCGTCAACATCGACCCCGACGCCGGCTACGCGCCCATCGTCGACCTCGACACGCTGAACATGACGGTCCGGAAGTTCTCCTGAGTCGGCGACTCGCCTCAGACTCGAATGCGCCCTGATAGCACGCCGGATGTGCGGCGATTGGGACCATTCCGCCGTCGCTTTTTATGGACGACGCGCACAGAATCGGTGATGACCGACGACGCGCTGTTCGACGCGACGAGCCTGAACGACCTGTCGCTCGCCAATCGAGTCGGGCTGGCACCGATGACGCGCATCAGCGCCACCGACGAGGGGCTGGCGACCAACGAGATGGCACACTACTACCGGAAGTTCGCCGACGGTGGCTTCGGCTTTCTCGTCACCGAGGGCGTCTACACGGACGACGCGTACAGTCAGGGCTACCTGAACCAGCCCGGACTCGTCACCGACGACCACGTCGAGGCGTGGACGAACGTCACGGACGCCGTCCACGAGGTCGACACGCCGATTTTCGCGCAGTTGATGCACGCCGGGGCGCAGTCGCAGGGGAACCCCCACCTCGACGGCGACCGGACGCTCGCGCCCTCCGCGGTCCAGCCCGACGGCCAGAAGGCCGAAGCCTACGGCGGGAGCGGCGAGTTCGCCGTTCCGAAGGCGGCGGACGAGACCGACCTCGAAACCGTCCGCGAAGGATTCGTGCGGGCGGCGCGGAACGCGGTCGAAGCCGGCTTCGACGGCGTGGAACTCCACGGCGCGAACGGCTACCTCCTCAACGAGTTCCTCGCGGCGGACGCGAACCGACGGGACGACGAGTACGGCGGCGGTCCCGAGTCTCGGGTCCAGTTCCCCGCCGAGGTCCTTTCGGCGGTTGCCGACGCGGTCCCCGAGGAGTTCGTCGTCGGCGTCCGCGTCTCGCAGGAGAGAGTGACCGACGGCGACTACGAGTGGCCCGAGGGCGAGGACGCGGCCGCGGTCTTCTTCGAGGCGCTGTCGGCGGCCGGAGCCGACTACGTCCACACGACTGAGACCGACGCGACGACTCCGACTTTCGGCGCGGACGGCCCGTCGCTCGCGGCGGCCGCCGCCGAGTACGTCGCGGACGACACGGTCGTCATCGCCAACGGCGGTCTCGGCGACCCCGACACGGCGCAGGCCGCCGTCGACGCCGGCGCGGACCTGTTCACGCTGGGGACGAGCGCGCTCGCCAACCCGGACTGGCCGGCGCGCGTGGTCGCCGGCGACGACCTCGACGCGTTCGACCCGGCGAACTACCTCGCGCCGACCGCCGGCCTCTCGGACCACGAGGTGCCGTCGGAGCCGCCGCTCGCGGACGACTGACGCGGGTTTACCACTGGCTTCGCCGCGGGGGAATCGACTCCGAACCCCTTCGCTTCCACTCGAACGCTCGTTTCACGGCTCCTCGACGGTCGCCGTATGCGGACGCGCTGACTCGATTCGACTACCCGAGCGTCACGTCGAGGTAGAGCATCACGACGACGCCGAGCATCGTCCCGAACGTCGCCACGCGCTCGTGACCGTTCGAGTGCGTCTCGGGGACGATTTCGTCGGAGATGACGAACAGCATCGCGCCGGCGGCGAAGCCCATCGCGTAGGGGAGCAACGCCGCGGCGTACTGGATGGCCCACGCGCCGAAGACGGCGAGCGGAATCTCCACGAGGCCGGCGCGGATGCCCGCGAACGTCGCGTAGGTCGTGTTCCGAAGCCCGGCGTTGACGGCGGCGATGGAGACGGCAAGCCCCTCGGGGATGTTCTGGATGCCGATGGCGAGCATCAGCGGGATGGCGGTCCCGAGGTCGCCGGAGCCGAAGCCGACCCCGACGGCGAGGCCCTCGGGCATGTTGTGGATGGTGATGGCGACGATAAACAGGATGACCGAGGCCATCTTCTCGTCCGTCTCGGGGGCGTCCGTCCGTGTCTTTCCGGTCACGAGGATGTGGACGTGCGGAATCCACAGGTCAGCCTGGTCGAGGACGACGACGCCGATGACGAAGCCGGCGAGAACCGGAATTGGGTCCCCGCCCGCCGCCTCGATGCCGGGGAGGATGAGGCTCGTGAAGCTCGCGGCGAGCATGACGCCGGCCGCGAAGCCGAGGAGCGTGTCGAGCGAGCGCTTCGAGGGGTCGCGCCAGACGAGAATGAGGAGCGCGCCCAGCATGTTCATGCCGGCGATGACGACGCCCCCGAGGAGGCCCTGCATCACCGGGTCCGAGCCGGCGATCGAGACGAACAGCTCTTCGACCGCGGTCACGGGTGTCTCACTTCCGGCGGCCGTCTCTCGCGTCGTTCGGTCATGGGCCACCTGACGGGCGGGAGGTATGTATTCCCTCGGTCGGTTCTCGCCGCCCGCGGCGACGACGGTGGCGGCGGGGAACGACGAAGCCGAGCGGCTCGCTCGCTACTCTGTCTCGTCGAGGACGTACCGGACCGTGGGTGCGCCGTCGAACCGGGGGCCGTGGCCAACCCGGTCGAAGCCGGCGTGCTCGACCGCGTCGCAAAGCGGCGTCTCGGATTCGAGGACGAGCACCTCGACCGGCAGGCTCTCGGCGCTGGCGAAGCGGAGCGGCTCTTCGAGCAGTCGTCGCACCGCCGTCTCGGTCCCGCCGAGTCGGGTGACGTGGAGGACGCCGTCGCGGACGTCGAAGCCGACGAACCCGAGCACCGGTTCGTCGTCCGCCGGCGCGTCGGCGTAGGGGTCCGAACCCGTCTCGGCGGTGGCGAGGCGGACCGTCCGGTCGCGTATCAGCCGCCGCATCGCCCGTATCGGCGCGTCGGCGACGGCGGCGAGCGCCTCGGCGTCGGTGTCCACGGCGTCTCTGATATCCATGCCCGAACGTTCCGCGGCTTCGGTGATAAATCTCCGCCCGCGAGGCGTCGGTACGGGCCGTCTCCGCGCCGGATTCGCGGGTGACGGCAACGGTTGAATCGGAGGACATAGTTATACGTCCCCCCGCGTTAGCCCCTCGCATGTTTACCAACGAAGCCCCGAAGCGACGCGACGCACCGGAGGGACGATGCGCGTAGTCGCGAAGTTCGGCGGCACCTCGCTCGGGAGCGGCGACCGAATCAACCGCGCCGCGGACTCCATCGCCGCGGCCGTCGAACACGGTCACGAAATCGCCGTCGTCGCCTCCGCGATGGGCTCGACGACCGACGACCTCCTCGACGATATCAAGTTCGAGGCCGACGACCGCGACCGCGCCGAAATCGTCTCGATGGGCGAGCGGACCAGCGTGCGGATGCTCAAGGCGGCGTTGGCCGCCCGCGGCGTCAACGCCCTGTTCGTCGAACCCGGCACGGACGAGTGGCCGGTCATCACGAACGACCTCGGCGAGGTCGACGTCGAGGCGACCAGAGAGCGGGCCGCGAAGCTCGCGGCCGAACTCGACGGCGTCGTCCCGGTCATCACCGGCTTCCTCGCGCAGAACCACGACGGGGAAATCACGACGCTCGGCCGCGGCGGCTCCGACACCTCCGCCGTGATGCTCGGCAACTACATGGACGCCGACGAGGTCGTTATCGTGACCGACGTGGAGGGCGTCATGACCGGCGACCCGCGCGTGGTCGAAGGCGCGCGAAACGTCGGCCGCATCACCGTCGACGAACTCCGAAACCTCTCGTTCCGCGGGGCCGAGGTCGTCGCGCCGTCGGCGCTGTCGTACAAGGACGCGGCGCTCGACGTTCGGGTCGTCCACTACCAGCACGGCGACCTGCTCACCGGCGGGACGCTCATCGAAGGCGAGTTCCACAACCTCATCGACATGCAGGAAGAGCCCCTCGCGTGTCTCACCGTCGCCGGGCGGGCGATTCGCAACCGACCGGGCATCCTCGCGGACCTCTCGGCGGCGCTCCGCGACGAGGACATCAACGTCGACTCGGTCGCCTCCGGGATGGACTCCATCACGTTCTACGTCCTCGAAGACGACTCCGACCGGGCCGAGGCCGTCCTCCACGACCGCGTCGTCGCCGACGACGCGCTCTCGTCGGTCACCGTCGAAGACGACATCGCCGTCGTCCGCGTCACCGGCGGCGAACTCCCGAACCGCCCCGGCGTCATCCTCGACATCGTCCAGCCGCTGTCCGACGCCGGCATCAACATCCACGACGCCATCACCTCCGCGACCTCCGTCGCCATCTTCGTGGCGTGGGACGACCGCGAGGAAACCCTCGGCATCATCCAAGACGAGTTCTGAGCCGGCTTTCGTCGCCGCTTTCGAATCCGTTTTCGCGCGGTTGCGTCCCCGCTCGCGACGCCGCACGGCCGGTGAGCCACGACGCCCCACGAGGTCGGTTCGTGGCGATAGCGGAACAGCCGGTGACACCGATGCACACTCCCGTCCACGAGCGCCGAAACCCGGGCGTCGTCGCTCGATTTTCCGCCTGCCGATTACTTCACGCTCGCGGGCCTATTGCGGGCATGAAATCGTACAAGGCGAAGATGGTCGAGCCCATCGAACTCCCCTCGCGCGAGGAGCGCGAGGCGGCCCTCGAACGGGCCGGCTACAACGCGTTCAACCTCGACGCCCGCGACGTGTACATCGACCTCTTGACCGACTCGGGGACGGGCACCATGTCCGCCGAGCAGTGGGCGGCGATGATTCGCGGCGATGAGGCCTACGCCGGAAGCGAGTCGTTCGCCCGGCTCGCGGAGTCGGTCCGCGACGTGATGGGCTTCGAGCACGTCGTGCCGACCCACCAGGGCCGCGGCGCGGAGAACGTCCTCTACGGCGTCCTCTTGGAGGACGGCGACGTGGTGCCGAACAACTCCCATTTCGATACGACCCGGGCCCACGTCGTCAATCAGGGCGCGGAACCGGTCGATTGCCCGTCGCCCGCCGCCCGCGACCCCAACTCGACGGAGAGGTTCAAGGGGAACTTCGACATCGACGCGGGCGACGCGCTTGTCGAGGAGGTCGGCGCCGATGCGATTCCCGTCGTCGTCCTCACCATCACGAACAACTCCGTCGCCGGCCAGCCCGTCTCGATGGCGAACATCCGCGCCACCGCCGAGTTCGCCCGCGACATCGACGCCATGTTCGTCATCGACGCCTGTCGGTTCGCCGAGAACGCCCACTTCATCAAGACCCACGAGGCGGGCTACGAGAACCGCTCGGTCGCCGAAATCGCCCGCGCGCAGTTCGAACACGCCGACGCCATCACCATGTCCGGCAAGAAGGACGCGCTCGTCAACATCGGCGGCTTCGCCGCGATGCGCGACGAGACGGTGTTCGAACACGCGAAACAGCGCGCCATCCTCTACGAGGGCTTTCCCACCTACGGCGGCCTCTCGGGCCGCGACATCGAGGCGATGGCCGTCGGCCTCCGCGAGGCCGTCACGCCGCCGTACGTGACCGACCGCGTCGAGCAGGTGGCCGAACTGGGCGACCGCCTCGTCGAGGCGGGCGTCCCCGTCTACCAGCCGACCGGCGGGCACGCGGTCTACCTCGACGCCGGCGAGGTGTTCCCGCACGTCCCGAAAGACGAGTACCCCGGACAGCAACTCGTCTGCGCGCTCTACCTCGAAGGCGGCGTCCGCGGCGTCGAACTCGGCGGCTTCGCGTTCCCCGGCACGGACCGGCCGGACCTCGTGCGCCTCGCGCTCCCGCGGCGCACCTACAGCCGCGAACACCTCGAACACGTCGCCGAGACGGCCGCGATGGTGATGGACTCCGCCGGCGAGTACGGCGGTCTCGAAATCGTCGAGGAGCCGCCGATGAAGGAGCTTCGGCACTTCTCGGCGCGGCTCGAACCGGTGTCGAACTGACGGCTTCAGGATAGCGACTCGCTTTTTCCCCTACTGCCCCTCGTACAGCCGACTCGCCAGCCGCTCCGGCAGGCCGACCTCGCGCACGCGCTCCGCGACGCGGTCGATGTCGTAGGCGACGCGCTCGGCTTCGATTTCCATCGCGTCGAGGTCGGCGACCGCGTAGGCCGCCCGCGGGTCGCCGTCACGGGGTTGGCCGACGCTTCCGGGATTCAGCACGATTCCGTCGTCGTAGATTCGGTGACCCTGGACGTGGGTGTGGCCCAACACCAGCAGGTCCTCGCCGTCGAGGAGCGACGGCGAGAAGTCGTCGGGGTAGGTGTAGCGGTCGGGGTCGTTCGGGTGGCCGTGGGCGAGTTTGACCCGCCCGTCGGCGACGTGCCGCGTGTTCGGGAGCGCGGAGAGCCACTCCATCGACGCCGGTGACAGCGCGTCGCGGGCGTAGTCGACGCCCGCGGCCGCCATGCTGTTGAAGCGGAAGCCGGTCCCCGACGTGACCGCGCGGTCGTGGTTCCCCGAGACCGTCGGCACGTCCCGCTCGGCGAGTTCGGACACGCACTCCTCGGGCCACGGGTTGTAGCCGACCACGTCGCCGGCGCAGACCAGTCGGTCGACCGGGGGCATCGATTCGAGCACCGCGTCGAGTGCCGGGAGATTCCCGTGCACGTCCGAGATGACGCCCAGATGCATGGCTCGGTGTACGGTGTCGCGGCTGAAAAATCTCGGGCCGAGGCGACGTTATTCGCCGTTGTAGAAGGCGGTCTCGACCGCGTCGCCGACGGTCGCGGCGGCGGCGCAGACGGCGTGTTCGAACTCGTGGTCGTACAGTTCGCGGGCCGCGTCGGCGGCGGTCTCAGCGTCGAGGTCGAACGCGCGCGGGTCGTCTTCCTCGTAGGTCGCCACGAGCGTGGGCTCGGCGACGGCTTCGACGACGAGCGCGTCCTTGCGGACGATGCCGATGAAGGCCTCGTCGTCGCCGACGACGCCAGCGATGCGGGGCGTGTCGTAGTCGTCTTTCTCGTAGTCGAGCGCGAGCAGAATCTCCGCGAGGGCGTCGCGAGGCGGGTAGCCGAGGTCGAGTTTCTCCGCGATGGGGTCGACCTGCGAGCCGTTGCCGACGACGACGTAGTCGCCGCCCTCGCGGACGCAGTTGTAGGCGATGTAGGGGTTGTCCGTCTCGGGGGCGTCGGGCGTCGGCCCGACGGTCAGCGCGCCGTCTCGGTCGACGACCTGTCGGTTCGGGAAGGACCGAGAGGAGACGCGATACGCACCGATTCCAGGGCCAACGACGACGAAACGTCCGACGTACATACACGACAGTGGATAGAATAGGGGCAAATAGCTGGCGGTTTATGCACGTCTGTCCGTGTCCGTGCGACGAAATCCCACGGCGGAATCGACACGCAACGTTTACAAATACCCGCGAAGTACGAACTGATGCGAAGTCCCATGGGGTAGTGGCCAATCCTGTTGCCTTCTGGGGGCAACGACCCAGGTTCGAATCCTGGTGGGACTACTTCTCAGCGTTCTACTCTCGACGAGGCTACGCCGTCTCCCTGTTCTCCAGTTGAAACGAAGGGGTACATTTCAGAAACCAAAGGGATACGTTTCGAGTGGAGTTTTTCGGTACGGATTCTCAACCCCTCGAATACGGACGATATGGACCGCGAAAAACCGCTTAACGTTCGACCGCGAGGAGCGCCACTCGCTCTCTGACCAGCGCGGGGAGGTCGCCGTCGGCGACGTTCAACTCCGTCTCGCCCACGTCGAACACCTCGCGGACGAGCGCTTCGTCGTAGTCGCCGAGGGTTTCTGCGGGTTCGAGGTCGAGTCGGTCGAACAGCGCGGCCTCGGCGTCGGCCTCGTCGCCGCCGTCGACGAGAATCACGACGGGAAGCGTCCCCTCCGAGACGCCGATTTCGAACGCGCGGTTGATCTGCCGGCGGCCGCTGGCGTAGAGGAGGATTTCGACGGTGCGGTCGCGGGCGATTTCGTTGCCGCGGGCGATGGCCCGGTCGGCGAGTTCGGTCGCCCGTTCGAGGTGCTCGCGGTCCACGACGTAGCGGGCGTCGAACGCCTGCACCGTCGCGCCCGTCTCGTCGGCCACCTCGCCGACGGCCGCGATGAACGAGTCGAGGTCGGAGACGGTCGCCTCGGCTTCGACGAGCCTCATTCGAAATCACCCAGACTGGCCTGCTGGTCGGCGCGTTCTTTTGCCGTCTCGAAGCCGGCGTCGTCGGGGACGGCGTCGTCCGGCGCGTCGTCCTCGTCCACCGCGTCCATCGACGGGTCCGTTCGCCCCGCGGCTTCGAGGATGTTCTCCGCGGTCTTCCTGCGACCGCGGAGCGCGGCGAGGATGCGCGACTTCTCGGCCTCGCGGAGGTCGGCCCGACTCTCGACGCCGGCTTCGAACAGCCGCCGGGCGCGCTTCCGGCCGACGCCGCGGACGCCGGCGAGATCGAGCAGTTCCTCGCGAACGCCGTACTCGACGCGCTTTTTCGCCTCGCGGACCGCGTACACCGAATCGAGGTCGAGTTCGGAAGCGAGCCGCTCGGCCGCGCCGAGGAGCCACTCGGCCGTCTCGACCTTTCCGCGGATGTCGCCGGGGCCGACGCCGTAGCGCTCGGTGATGCGGTCCTCGTCGACCTCGCCGACCCAGTCTTCGAGGAGCTTCGCGGTCTTCAGCGCCGACAGCCAGTCTTCGAACGCCACGTCCTCGTATTCGGAGGGGACGCGCCCGAGGAACTCCGGTTCGTGCTCGTAGCACAGTTCGGTGTACGTCTCGCGGTCGCCGGACTTCAGATAGAGCTGATACATGTCCGGCGTCCGGCAGACGAGGTGATAGAGGCCGAGCGGCGTCGGATACGTCCGGTCCGTCTCGAACTCGTTGGTCTCTTTGTCGTCGCCGCCGTCCGCGCCGTCCCCATCTTCGTCATCCCCACTGCCGCCGTCGTCGGCGACCATCTCGCTGGCCCGCTGGAAGCCGTCGGGTTCGTCGTCCGAGTCGCTCCGGTCTCGCTTCGGCTTCTCGGGCGTCTCGCCCGCGAGCGCCCGGAGCTTCTCGTTCCGGTGGTCCGCCGCCCATTCGAGGCCGTCGATGATTTCGGCGGCGCTCATCGGGTCGAGGTAGAGCCGCGAGACGGTGTGGCCGACGGGCGTCGCCTGTATGGTCTCTCCCTCGAACTCGACGAACCCGTTCACTTCGAGGTAGTCGAGCACGCGGTCTGTCACCTGTCCGAGTCGCTCGGGGTCGTCGGTCTGGGTCGCATACAGCGTCTGGTCGAGGAATTCGAGCAGTCCCTCGCGGGTGTGAGCGAAGCCGGAGGCGACCGTGGCGAGCAGGTGCGTCCGCAGGGCGGGCTCGGCCGCGAGCTTCGACCGCACGTCCTCGGCGTCGGCCCAGATGTACCGCTCGAACAGTTCGTCGCGGGCGTCCGCGTTCTTCGCCAACAGGACCGCCTCGCCGTAGGGGTCGAGGCCGGGCCGACCGGCCCGGCCCATCATCTGGTGGACTTCGAGCACGTCCAGCGGCTTCATCCCGCCGTAGTCGCCGTCGTACCGTTGCCAGTCGCGGACGACGACCCGACGGCTCGGAGTGTTGACGCCGGCGGCGAGCGTCGGCGTCGCGCAGATGCACTTGATAAGTCGGTCGCGGAAGGCGTCTTCCACGAGGGTGCGGTGCTCCGCGGCGAGCCCCGCGTGGTGGAACGCCGCGCCCTTGGCGACCGCCGTGGCGAGGTCTTCGGAGGTCTCGGTGTCGGACACGTCGCGTATCTCGGCGGCGAGTTCCGCGAGGTCGCTCCGCTCGTCGCCGGTGAGGTACCGCTCCGTCACGTCGGCCATGCGGCGGGCCGCGGACTCCGCGTTGCGCCGCGAGTTCACGAAGACGAGCGAGGAGCCTTGGTCGCCGTCGTCGTCGCCCTCCAGCGCGTCGGCGACGAGCGCGGGCGTCTGTCGCTCCCCGCGGCCGACCGGCACCTCGCGTTGGCTCCCGTCGGCGAAGGAGACGGCGTTGCCGTAGTGGACGCCCATCTTGAGGTCGATGGGTCGCCAGTCGGACTTGACGAGCGTCGCGTCGAGCCAGTCGGCGACGACGCCCGCGTTGCCGACGGTCGCCGACAGCGCGACGACCTGCAGGTTCGGGTTGAGCCGACGGAGCTTCGCCAGCGTGACCTCCAGCGTCGGTCCCCGGTGGCGGTCGTCGACGAGGTGGACCTCGTCGGCGACGACGCAGGTGAGTTGGTCCATCCACGCCGCGTTGTTCCGGACGAGCGAGTCGACCTTCTCGGAGGTGGCGACGATGATATCGCGCGAGGAGAGCCACTCGCCGTCGGACTCGTAGTTGCCGGTCGAGACGCCCACGTCGATGCCGTACTCCTCCCAGCGTTCGAACTCGGCTTTCTTCTCGGCGGCGAGCGCCCGGAGCGGGACGATGTACAGCGCCTTCCCGCCGCGCGCGACGCTCGACAGCATCGCCAGCTCGGCGACGAGCGTCTTCCCGCTCGCGGTCGGGACGGCGGCCACGAGGCTCTCGCCGTCCGTCAGCCCGGCCTCGACGGCCTCGGCCTGCGGCGGGTACAGCTCCTCGATGCCCTCGTCGCGGAGGGCCTCGGGAATCCCCGTCGGCAGGCCCGTCAGGTCCGCAGTTCGCATTGCATCCCCCTTGGACCGTCCCCCGGTTTAAGCCATCGGGTCGGGACGGGTGCGGGCGCATCGGTCCCGCGTCGGCAGGGCTTTGTACGGCCCGGCGGTACGATTGCCCATGAGAGTCGAGTACGACCGTGACACCTGCATCGGCATGTTCCAGTGTGTCGACGAGTGGGAGGGCTTCGAGAAGAACGTCGACGACGGCAAGGCCGACCTCGTCGACGCCGAGGAGACCGACGACGGCGTCTTCGTCCGCGAGATTCCCGAGGACGCCGAGTTCGACGCGAAGTTCGCCGCCCGCGTCTGCCCCGTCGAGGCCATCCGCGTCCTCGACGACGACGGCGAACAGCTCGTCCCCTGATTGCGACGCCGGCGACGACGGCGAACAGCTCGTCCCCTGATTGCGACGCCGGCGACGACGGCGACGCCACCGATTGCTCTCGGTTCTCCGACGCGACCGGACCGTGTGACCGTCGACCGTGGGGCGCGTCCCCGAACCCCTTCGTTTCGACTGGAGATTCGACCGACGACAGAGTGTAACAGTTAAGCGGCGGGCCCCTCATCGTGCCACTATGAGCCAAGCGACGAAAATCGTGCTCGGTACCGTCGGCGTGTCGGCCCTGCTGGCCGTCGTGTTCATCGGGATGAGCATCGCCTGAGCGGATGTTCGAGACGCGCACCCTGCCGTCGGACCTCGAATCGGTCCGCGACGAGTACGCCCCCGGCGCGCTCGTCTTGGACGTGGCCGGTGACTTCGACACCATCCCCCCGGAGGCCGCGGAGAACCTCGGGCTGGTGGTCGAGTCGCTCTCCCCGGCGGCGTACCCCGCGGAGTGGCTACCGGACGACGCGCCCCAACAGCTCCGGCGCTACGCGTCGTCCGATTTCACCATCGGGATGCCCGGCGACGGCACGGTGACGTGGTCCCGACAGACCGCGCCGCCGGTCGTGCTGGTGAAGTACCGCGCGAAGGGGACGCCCGACGACTTTCTGGACTTCCTCATCGCCGAGGCGTTCGTGCAGGCCGGGACCGACGAGATTCCCGAACACTTCCTGCCTTTCTTCGGCGAGCGGTTCCCCGACCTCGCCGCGGCGACGCCGCTCGGCCCGAGCGAGACGTATCAGGTCGCCGCCGCCCTCTACGAGGGGTGGGTCGGCCTCCACACCCGCGAGGCGTTCGCGTCGTGGGAGGGCAGACACGACCGCCTCCACGACGCGTGGGTCGACGCCGGCGGCCGCCTCGACGACCGACTCGAAAATCTCCCGCGGCTCGTCGCGCTCGGCAGGGTCTCGTTCGCCGAGGCGACCGAGTTCGCGTGTTCGGCTATCAAACACGGCCGCGACCTCCCCGCGCCGTTTTCCGCGCTGGACACCGCGGCGTACCGCGACCACGGCCCGAGCTACGCGGTCAAGTGGGCCGAAAAGACGTTCGAGCAACTCGCGGCGGACGACGACGACGCGGCCTCGGGCGGCGAGGCCGACCCGACCGCCGACGACGCCGTCGACTCGGCGTAGCCGGTCGCCTCGCGGTCCGCCTCAGAACTCGGTCGTGACGGTGCCGTCCTCGTCGAGGTCGACGACGCCGTCGAACAGTTCGCTGAAGCGGTCGAGCGTCTCTTGGTCGTGGACCTCCTTCGAGAGG
This sequence comes from Haloferax chudinovii, assembly GCF_042663345.1. Taxonomy (NCBI): domain Archaea; kingdom Methanobacteriati; phylum Methanobacteriota; class Halobacteria; order Halobacteriales; family Haloferacaceae; genus Haloferax; species Haloferax chudinovii. The sequence continues at coordinate 108,756 of NZ_JBHTAB010000007.1, read as the reverse complement.
TGGAACAGCCCTACCGCGTCGAACTCGTCGAGGAGTTCGAGAATCCGCTTTGTCGCCTCGAAGGCGCGGTCCTCGTCGGCGTAGTAGGCCATCTCCGTGACGGAATCGACGCTGAGCCGGAGCTTCCCGTCGTGGCGTTCGAGGAACTGCCGGGTCTTTTCGACGATGGCGTCGAGGTCGTCGGGGGCCGCGACGTAGTGGATGTTATCCGAACTCCGTCGGGAGTAGCCGCGCTCGATGGACAGCGTGTCGAGGATGGTGGCGCTGGATTCGTCGACCTCGTAGTGTTCCAGCTTCTGTTCGACCTCGCGCGCGGTGGTCCGCGTCGAGACGACGAGGAAGTGGTCGGTGTCGACCTTGAAGAAGTCCGTGTCGATGCGGTCGGTCTCGCCGATGCTCGGATGAAGGAGCAAGATACCTGTGCCGCCCGGAATCGTCTCGGGCGCGTCTTCGATGGCGAGCTCGTAATCCATACCTCAAGCAGTTACCCTGCCGACTTAATCCTTCATGCCGCTTGGGCCGCGGCGTCCCCGAGTCGTGGTGCGTGTTGACACCTCGCTCGCCGGGTTCAGAACAGCGAGTCGGCGGTGGCCGCGCCGATGACGCTGAACACCGCGCCGACGCTCGTCGCCTTGAGCGTGATGCGGAGCACCGCGAGGTCGAGTTCGTACCCCAGCGCGGAGACGAGAGCCTCCCCCGACACGTCCGAGAGGAAGGTCCCCGGCGCGTCGAACGCGAGCGCGAGGATGAACACGGAGAGATACGAGACGGAGATGAGCGAGATGAACCGGACGGGAATCCCGCCGACCTCGCTCTCCCGGTCGGGGTCGCGGTCGTCGGCCTTGTAGAGCGCGCCGTAGCCGACCGCGAGGACGATACAGAGCGTGAGGAGCGCCTGCGCGAACGACATGCTCCGCGCGAGCACCCACACCTCCTCGGTGACGACGAACGGCCCCGCGAGGAGGAAGCCGCCGACGACCTGCTGGGCGGTGTCGGCGAGCGCGAACCGGCGGCGGACTCCGACCATACACCGGTCGTCGTGACGGCGGTAATTAAAAGGCGCGACGGGAGACGCGACCGATTCGCCGTCGGATTCGCCGTCGCCTCGGGGCCAGTTCGAACGCATTTTCACCCCGGCGCGCGAGGCTCCGGTATGAGCGTCCGCGACGAGTTCGACGCCTGGGCGGCCGACGGCCGCGACAGGGGCATGGAGGACCGACACTGGCACACCGCGAAGCACGCGCTCGCGCGGATGCCCGTCGAGGAAGGCGACACCGTCGTCGACCTCGGAACCGGAAGCGGCTACGCACTGCGCGCGCTCCGCGACACGAAGGGCATCGGCCGCGGGTTCGGCCTCGACGGCTCGCCCGAGATGGTCCAGAACGCCCGCGGGTACACCGATACCGACGACCTCTCGTTTCTCGTCGGCGACTTCGACGACCTCCCGTTCGACGACGACAGCGTCGACCACGTCTGGTCGATGGAGGCGTTCTACTACGCCGCCGACCCGCACCACACCCTCGAAGAGGTCGCGCGCATCCTCAGGCCGGGCGGCACGTTCTACTGCGCGGTGAACTACTACGAGGAGAACGTCCACTCCCACGAGTGGCAAGACCTCATCTCCGTCGACATGACCCGCTGGTCCCACGCGGAGTACCGCGAGGCGTTCCGCGACGCCGGCCTCCACGTCGCCGAACAGGACTCCATCGCCGACCTCGACATCGACATCCCGGCGGCCGCCGAGTTCCCGACGGACGACTGGGAGACCCGCGAGGCGATGGTCGAGCGCTATCGGACGTTCGGAACGCTCCTGACCGTCGGCGTCGCGCCCTGAGACGTCGGGAAAAACGACCGCCCCGCGCTACTCGACGATGTGAGCCGCCGTCGGGTCGAATCCGACCGCCATCGTCGTCCCCTCCTCGAACCCCGAGTCCGACTGTTCGCCGCCGTCGTCGACCGCAACGACGAGTTCCGTCCCGGCCCAGTCGAGTCTCACCCGCGTCGTCGCCCCCTGAAACTCGGTGTCGACGACGGTCCCGCGAATTCGGTTCGTCTCCGCGCCGACCCGGAGCCGTTCGGGTCGGACGCAGAAGACGAGTTCGTCGCCGGGTTCGGGTCGGGCGGGTCGGCCCCCGTCTTTCGCATCGTTTTCAGCGCGTTCGCCGGAGACCGCCCCCGCCCGCCCGAGGACCCGTCGCTCCTCGGCCAGCGTGAACGCCGCGTCGCCGACGCCGACGCGAATCCCCCCCGTTTCCGGTCGAGACTCGACGACCGCGTCGAGGACGTTGTTCTCGCCGAGGAACTCCGCGACGAACCGCGTCCGCGGGCGGTGGTAGAGTTCGCGGGGGTCGCCGACCTGCTCGACGCGGCCGCGGTCGAGGACGGCCACCCGGTCTGAGACCGCCAGCGCCTCCGACTGGTCGTGGGTGACGTAGACGGTCGTCACGCCGAGTTCTGACTGGATGCGCTTCACCTGTCGGCGGAGGCGGTCCCTGAGTCGGGCGTCGAGCGCCGACATCGGCTCGTCGAGGAGGAGCAGGTCCGGGCCGGGAGCGAGCGCGCGGGCGAGCGCGACGCGCTGTTGTTGCCCGCCCGAAAGCGAGTCGGGGTCGCGGTCTTCGAACCCCGCGAGGTCGACGAGCGAAAGCAGTTCCGCGACGCGGTCGTCGCGGGTGCCGCCGCCCGGCGGGTCGGTAAAGCGGAGGCCGTAGGCGACGTTCTCGCCGACGCTGAGGTGCGGGAACAGCGCGTAGTTCTGGAACACGACGCCGACGCCCCGCGACTCGGGCGCGACGCCGGCCATCGACTCGCCGTCGAAGCGGACGGTCCCCTCGGTCGGGGCCTCGAAGCCCGCGATACAGCGGAGCGTGGTCGTCTTCCCACAGCCGGACGGCCCGACGAGCGTGAAGAACTCGCCGTCGTCGACCGACAGCGAGACGGAATCGAGCGCCGTCGCCGACCCGTAGCGTTTGGACACCGCGTCGAGTTCGAGTCTCACGGGTTCGCCTCCGAAGTCACGTGCTCCCCTCGCCGGCGGACGGTGATAATTCTCACTTCCCGCGCTCCCCCGCGTTTCGCGTTCTGCGTCCGCCCCCTTTCGCCCTCCGTTCCCCTCACAGTTCGCCCCTCACAGTTCGCCCCACCGGCCGCCGAAGCGGTCCACGACGAGGAAGCTGGCGGACGTGACGAGAAGCAGGAGACAGCCCATCGCCGTCGCCGGACCGAGCCGTCGCCCGAGGAACCGCTCGACGGCGACGGGCATCGTGTAGCTTCCCGCCCCCTCCGCGAGGATGATGGTCGAGTCGAACTCGCCGATGCTGATGGCGACAGCGAACGCCGCGCCCGCGACGACGCCGGTCCAGACGAGCGGCAGTTCGATATCGACGAGCGCGCGGGTTCTGGTCGCGCCGAGCGACCGCGCGGACTCCACGAGTCGGCCGTCGAGTCGGGCGAAAAGCGGCGCGACGTTCCGGGTGACGAAGGGGTACGCGCCGACGGCGTGGGCCGCGACGATGGCGAGCGCGCCGGTGACGCGGATTCGCGTCCCCAGCACGTCGACGCCGAACACCAGCCCGCGGAGCAGGCCGAGGCCGACGACGATGCCCGAGACGGCGAAGGGGGCCATCGAGAGCACGTCGATGAGGCCGCGGCCGCGGTACCGGCGAGTCGTGAGGACGGCCATCGTCACGCCCATCGGGACGGCAATGACGAGCGTTCCCGCGGCGAAGGCCAGCGAGTTCAGGATGGCCGGGAGGGGCTTGACCTGAAAGCTCGCCCCGGTCGCCTGCCGCTCGGCGAGGAAGGCGTAGTTGGCGAGGGTGAAGCCGCCGTCGCCGCCGGTGACGCTCGCGATAATCATGCTGGCGATGGGGACGACGAACACCAGTCCGACGACGAGGGCGTAGCCGGCGATGCCGACCGTTCGGAGCGCCGATTTCGGCGTCCAGTCGGACGGGAGGACGGCCCGACGAGGAAGCGGGTTCGCCGCGCCGCCGGCGGACCGCTGGCTGGCCTCGTACCGGAGGTAGACGGCGGTCAGCGTGATTGAGACGGCCGTCTCGACGACCGCGAGGCTGGCGGCCTCGGCGTACGCGAGGTCTCGCACCCGCGAGTAGACGAACACCTCGATGGTCGCCAGTTGGAAGCCGCCGAGCGCGAGGACGATGGGGAACGACGCGAAGGTGAAGATGAACGTCAGCGTCGCGCCGACGCCGATAGACGGCAGGAGTTGCGGGAGGACCACGTCGCGGAAGGCCCGCCGCGGACTCGCGCCGAGCGAGCGGGCGGTCTCGACGGTTCGGGCGTCCACGCTCTCCCACGCGGCGGTGACGACGCGGGCGACGAGCGGGGCGTTGTAGAACGCGTGGGCGACGACGATGGCTTCGAGCGTGAACAGCAGTTCGACCGGCGGGAGGCCGACAGCAGAGAGCGCGCGGTTCAGCGTCCCGTTGCGGCCGAACGTCGCCACGAAGCCGATGGCGACCATGATGGAGGGCATGACGAACGGGAGGATGGTGAGCGAGCGGAGCGTCTCGCGGCCGCGGAACTCGAAGCGGGCGAACAGCCACGCGGCGGGGAGGCCGAGCGCGAGGCTGGCGAGCGTCGAGTAGAACGCCTGTTTCGCCGTGAACCAGATGATATCGACGAGATAGAACTCGCTCGTCAGCACCGCCGCGATGGGCTCGATAGTGAGTCGGCCGTCGGCGAGGACGGCGTCGGCGAAGACGGTGGCGACGGGGTAGTAAAACAGGACGAGGAGGACGACGGCGGTGAGCGCCGCGACGAGGGTGAGCAGTCGCTGTTCGAGGGCGCGGGCGGCCCGGCGAACCGAGGCGCGACTCACCGGCTCACCTCACTTGCTGGCGAACTCGCGGGCCCACGCGTCGGTCCAGTCACTCAGGTTGTTCTGAAGCCGGTCGTAGGAGAACGTGACGGCTTCCGGCGGCTCCCGGGCGTACTGCGCGAACTCCTCGGGCAGTTCGGCGGTGGTCGTCGCCGGGAACTGGACGTTGCGGACGGCGATTTCGGCCTGCACCTCGGGCCGGAGCATGAAGTCCATGAACTCGGCGGCGAGGTCGGGGTTCGACGCGTCGGCGAAGGGGGCCATCCCCTCGGGGTTGGCGTAGCCTTGGTCGTTCAGGAAGCGAATCTGGTGTCTCACCATGTCCTCGCCGGACTCGGCGGCGTACACCTGGTCGGTCGAGTACGAGACGACCATCGGGGCCTCCCCGTTCGAGTAGGCGTTGTAGGAGTCCTCCCAGTTGCCGAGGACGCGCACGTCGTTTTCCTTCAGGCTCGCCCAGTAGTCGAGGTAGCCGTCTTCGCCCTTGGCGTCGATGGTGTGGAGCAGGAACGCCTGCCCCGTCGCCGACGACGTGGGGTTCTGCGCGAGGAGCGCGCCCGCGTACTCGGACTCCAGCAGGCCGTCGAACGTCTCGGGGGCGACGAACTCGCTGTCGCCGTCGCCGTAGGTCTCGTCGTAGACGAGCGAGATGTAGCCCGTGTCGTAGGGGACCGCGCGGCCCTGCGGGTCGAAGTTCAGTTGCTCGTTCACGTCACCGAGTCGGGACAGCCCCGCGGCGGGCGAGAACAGCGCGCCGTCGAGGTTCTCGTCGATGCGGACGAGCATCTGCGCGTCGAGTCCGACGTAGAGGTCCGCGCCGGACTCGACGCCGCGGAGGGCGCGCTCGATGTAGTAGTTCACGCCCGAGTCGGGCGTCTGCCACGCAAGGGTCGCGTCGAACTCGGACTCGAACGCCTCTTTCAGCCACGGCCCGGGACTCGAACTCGGCGCGTCGACGAACGAGCCGTAGGTGCCGACGGTGAGCGTCGGCGACTCGCCGCCCGCGGTCGTCCCGTGGGTCGTCGCTGTCGTCTCGGTCGCGTCGCCCGAGGCCTCGGTCGTCGTCTCTTCGCCGCCGGTCCCGGCACAGCCGGCGAGGAGCGCGGAGACGCCTCCCGCCCCCGCGGCCTTCAGGAAGCTACGTCGTCTCATTACTCGGTTGTTGTACTCTGTGGTACTTAACGAGCGTGATGTTCCCGAAGGCGGTACGCGGCCGAACCCGCCGATTTCGAGGCTCGTCGCGGGAGAACGACTTTACACTTTGCGGGAGTATCATAGGAGATGACTGCTTCTCGTCCGTACGTCTTCGGCGGTGTGCTCGCCCTTTTTGCGCTCCTCGCGGCGGTCATGCTCGCGGACGTGCTGGGGACGGTGTTTTTCGCCATCACCGTCGCCTACCTGCTCGTCCCGCTCAGGCGAGGCCTCGAGGCGCGTAGGGCCTCCCGCTGGGTCGCCAGCCTCGCCGCCACCGTCGTCGCGGCGGTCGGCGTCGTCGTCGTGCTCGCGCCGCTCGTCGTCATCCTCTTTCTCCGGCTGAGCGACATCCTCGACCTCGCGGCGCTCCTCCCCGACGCGGTGACCGTGGAGTTCCTCGGGATGGTCGAGATGGTGACGCTGGACGAGGTGGTCGCGGTCGGCCTCGGCTTGCTCCAGTCGGTCGGCCGCGCCGCCGCCACCGCCGCGCCCGTGGTGCTCATCAAACTCACCCTGTTCGGCTTCCTCGTGTTCGCGCTCCTCCTCAGCGGCGACGCCGTCGGGCGGACGCTCCTCGCGTTGGTCCCGACCGACTACCGGGACGCGGCGACGGCGCTCAACGAGCGGGCCCGCGAGACGCTGTTCGCCATCTACGTCCTGCAGGCGGCGACCGCCGTCGGCACGTTCGCCATCGGGCTCGTCGTCTTCTGGGCGCTCGGCTACGACTACGTCGTCACGCTCGCGACGGTCGCGGCCGTCCTCCAGTTCATCCCCATCGTCGGCCCGAGCGTCCTGCTCGCGGCGATGGCGGCCTACCACGTCGCCGTCGGCGACCTCGTCGCCGCCGCGCTCGTCGTCGCCGTCGGCGGGTTCGCGGTCGCGTGGCTCCCGGACATCCTGATTCGCCCGCGACTCGCCAAGGAGACCGCCGACCTGCCGGGGAGCCTCTACTTCGTCGGCTTCGTCGGCGGCCTGCTCAGCCTCGGTCCGGTCGGCATCATCGCCGGCCCGCTCGTCGTCGCGCTCCTCGCGGAGTCCGTGGACCTGCTCGGCGCGGAGTTACGCGTCGATGGCGGCGGGGGCGAGGAGGCCGCAGGCGACGACCCGGTCGAGACTCCCTGACCGCGCGCTCGTCAGCCCTCGACGACCGCGCCGTCGCGGGCCTCCCACTCGGTGAGACTGCCCTCGTAGAACGCCACGTCGTCGTAGCCGAGGTGCGAGAGCACGACGTAGGTGTGGCTGATGCGCCGGGCGGTGTTGCAGTAGAGGACGACCCGCCGGTCCGCGGTGACGCCCGCGGCGTCCAGAATCGAGTCGAGTTCGTCCCGCGGTTTCAGCCCGCGCGTCTCGTCGTCGACGAGTTCGCGCCAGTCGAGATTGACCGCGCCGGGGAGGTGGCCCTCCTCGTACTCCGCGGGGTCCCGGGTGTCCACGATGACGGTCTCGGGGTCGTCGAGCGCGGCCTCGACCGCCTCGAAGTCCACGAGCGGCGTCTCGGCCGGGTCGGTTATCTCGTAGACCGCCCCCGCGACCTCGGTCGCCTCCGTCGTCGTCTCGCGCTCGCGGTTCCACGCGCTGAAGTCGCCGTCGAGGAGGTGGAGCCTGTCGGAGTCGTGCCCGTAGAGGAGCGCGGTCACGAGAAAGCGGGCGGCGAACACGCCGTGGGTGTCGTCGTAGGCGACCACGTCGTCGTCGGCGGCGACGCCCGCGCCAGACAGGAGGTCGGCCCACGCGTCGCGGCCGGGGAGCATCCCCACGTCGCCGTCGGCGCTCCGGAATCTGTCGAACGGTATCGAGACCGCGCCGGGGAGGTGCCCGATGCCGTCGAACTCCCAGCCGTCGCGCACGTCCACGACGCGCACGTCGCCGAGTCGGTCCGCGAGCCAATCCGAAGAGACCACATCTACCATGTCCCCACGTTTCCGGGCCGCGGATTTAGGTCCGCCCCTCCTCGCACCCCTCGCCACGTGTCCGGGGTAGCGGATGTTATTGCTGGTTCAGTCGGATACCGGACTCAGACAGCGCGTGATGTCCGTTCTCCGAGCCGCTTTCGCCGTCTCTCGGGGCATGCTAAGGATAATATTGCCGCATCACCCGAGGTCAGGCCGTACATGCCGTCGCTGTGAGAGTTATGGGCCTCCCTGTTGTATGGGGAAACGCGATGTCAAACTCCGATTACGCGAAGGACGTACTCGTCTCTGCGGACTGGGTGGAAGACCACCTCGACGAGTTCCAGAGCGACGACGCGGCGTACCGACTCGTCGAAGTGGACGTGGACACCGAGGCGTACGACGAGAGTCACGCCCCCGGTGCCATCGGGTTCAACTGGGAGTCCCAACTGCAGGACCAGACGACCCGCGACGTGTTGACCAAGGAGGACTTCGAGGAGCTCCTCGGCTCGCACGGCATCTCCGAGGACTCCACGGTCGTCCTCTACGGCGACAACTCCAACTGGTTCGCCGCCTACACCTACTGGCAGTTCAAGTACTACGGCCACGAGGACGTTCACCTCATGAACGGCGGCCGCGACTACTGGGTCGACAACGACTATCCGACGTCCGACGACGTCCCGTCCTTCCCGGAGCAAGACTACAGCGCCAAGGGCCCCTTCGAGGACATCCGCGCGTACCGCGACGACGTCGAGAAGGCGGTCGACAAGGGCCTTCCCCTCGTCGACGTTCGCTCGCCCGAAGAGTTCTCCGGCGAGATTCTCGCGCCCCCGGGACTGCAGGAGACCGCCCAGCGCGGCGGCCACATCCCCGGCGCGAGCAACATCTCGTGGGCCGCGACCGTCAACGACGACGGCACGTTCAAGTCCGCCGACGAACTCCGCGAGCTCTACGCGGACCAGGGCATCGAAGGCGACGAGTCCACCATCGCCTACTGCCGCATCGGCGAGCGGTCGTCCATCGCGTGGTTCGCCCTTCACGAACTCCTCGGCTACGAGAACGTCACCAACTACGACGGCTCGTGGACGGAGTGGGGCAACCTCGTCGGCGCGCCCGTCGAAAAGGGTAACTGAGCCGCCTCGCCTCGGTTCGAGTCGAACCCGACTGTACGGTTCTTTTTGCGGTTTACATCGGGAGGACGCTGATGCCGACGGCGACGAGCACGCCCGCGCCGAGAAGCACCATCACGCAGTAGCCCATGATATCGCGGACCGACAGGCCGCTGATGGAGAGAAGCGGGATGGCCCAGAAGGGCTGAATCATGTTGGTCCACGCGTCGCCCCACGAGGCGGCGACGGCGACCCGCGGGATGGACTCGCCGGACGCCTTCGCGGCCGTGACGAGCGTCTCGCCGATGACGGCCCACTCGCCCCCACCGGAGGGGACGAAGAAGTTCACGAGTCCGGCGGTGAAGAAGGCAAACGCCGGGAGCGTCCCGTCGGGCGCGACGGCGACCATGCCCTGTGCGATCTGCGTGGCGAGGCTGACCGAGCCCTCCGGCGCGTAGGCCATGATGCCCATGATGCCCGCGTAGAAGGGGAACTGGAGGATGATGCCCCAGACGTTCTCGACGGCCTCGACGATGGCCTCGATGTACGCCTTGGGCGTCCCGTGGAACAGCAGGCCGAGAAAGAGGAAGCCGAAGTTGACGATGTTCAGGTTGAGGTTGTTCCACGGCATCGTCCCGCTCTGAATGCCCTCCCAGAAGTACAGGGCGACCGCGAGCAGGCCGACGACGCCGATTGCCACGCCGATGCCGAGCGAGTGCTCGATGCGCGTCGCGAGCGAGGCGTCGTCGGGGACGGCCGTGGAGGCCCACCCGCCGCTCGCCTGCTCGCCGCCGTCGGTCGCCGCCTCGAACTCCGCGGGGTCGATGGGCGTCTTCTTCGTCTCGTCGGTCGGGTACATGAGCGCGAACAGCGCCGGCAGGAAGAGGAAGCCGACCGCGACGACCAACACGAGGTTGGCGACCGTGAAGATGGTCCCGCCGGTGCCGAACGTCGCGTCGAGGATGCCCGCCTCGATGAGGAAGTTATCCCCGGTGTTCAACAACAGCGGAATCGACCCCGCGAGGCCGCCGTGCCAGACGACGAACCCGGAGTACGCGCCGGCGACGACGATGGGGAAGTCGATGCCGCGCATCTCGGTCGCTATCTTCCGGGCGAAAAGCGCCCCGACGACGAGGCCCAGCCCCCAGTGGACGAACGACGCCGCGGCGGCGACGACCGGCACCATCGCGGCCGCGCCGCGCTCCGTGTTCGGGACGCGTGCGAGCCGCGTCAGGAGCCGGTCTACCGGCTTCGTCTGCGCGAGCGCGTAGCCCGTCATCAGGATGAGCGTCATCTGCATCCCGAACGAAAGCAGGTTCCAGAAGCCGCCGTACCAGCCGTCGAGAAGCAGGTTCCCGGCGTGTCCGACGACGCCGGTCCCCTCGCCCGGCGCGACCGATACCAGCGCCAGCACGAACGCCACGCCCGTCAGAATGATAGCGAACAGGAACGCGTCGGGGAGGTACTGCTCGACCAGTTTCGAACTGCGCTCCGCCGCCTGCCTGATAGCATTTGTCATAGCCCGAGTTAGTTCATGATAATACGATATATAATGTTTAATATTCGAGAGAGTTCGACTCGGGAAAATGTCACGAACCGGTCGTCCCGGCGGCCGACTCGTCGGCTGTCTCCGCGGCCGTCGCAGACTCGCGCCGGACTCGCCGCCGCCGATGGGTACAAACCCGAGACGGACATACGGAGCCGTATGACCGAACTCCTCGACACCCTCCGCGACGACCACGAGACGCCGCTTTCCCGACTCGGCTCCTCGAAGGCGCTGTACGCCGTCACCGGCGGCGAGATGGACGGCGACGCGGTCCGCGCGGCCGCCGCCGCCGAGGCCGCCGCCGCCGCCGACCTGTTCGACTGGTGGGCCGACGACGAACCGAACGACGAGGCCGCCGCGCTCTTTTCCGACCTCGCCGACACCGCCCGCGAGCACGCCGAGACCGTCGGTGCGGAGTCGGACGGGTCGAAGCCGAACGTTTACGACGTACTCGCCGAGTTCGAGACGACCGACGGCCGCCTCGGCGGCGCGCTCGCCCGCGCGCTCGTGTCGCTGAAGACCGTCGAGCAGATGGTCGGCTTCTTCGTCGGCGACGCGGATCCCATGGCCGCCAACGACTTCCGCACGCTCAAGTCCGACCTCAACGACCAACTCGACGCGCTCGACGACGCCGTTTCCGACCTCGTCGAAGATGACGCCGTCGCCCGCGAGGCCGCCGACGCGGTGGTCGAAGCCGCCTACGACGAGTACGTCGAGACGCTCGAAAGCATGGGCGTCAAGCCGAAGAACGTCTGCTAACCCACGTTTTCATATTCGGGGTCGCGGAGCGACCCACTCGGCGCGAAATCCCTCTTCGTTCACCACGTACCGACGGCGTCGACTCGGAGTGTAACGGGTGAGTTCCAGTAGAAACGAAGGGGTCTGTCAGCCGGTCGTCAGACGCCGGGGACGCCCTTGCGGTATTCGAGGACCTCGCTTCGGGCCTCGCGGACCGTCTCGGCGACGTCGCCGTCGAGGGCTTCGGCGAGGTCGTGGAGGACCGTCATGTGACGGGCGAGTCGCCCGTGGTCCGGTCCCTGCTCGCGCGTCGCCAGCTTCGCCAGCTGGTCGGACTGTTCGTAGAGTCGCTCCTGTACGTCGCCGTCGGCCGCCTCGGCGGCCTCCTTGAGCAGGTTGCTCGCGCGTTCGAGTTCGGCTCGGGCCATACAGGAACGTTCGACAGCCCGCCCCAAAACCGTTCCTCCGGCGACAAGCACCGCCTCGCTCAAGTACGCCGCGACCCAAGGACCGGCAATGAGCGAGTCCGGTCCCCTGTCCGCCGACAGACCCGACGCAGACCGCGAATTCCGCGTCGACGCCCCCTTCGACCCCGCGGGCGACCAGCCCGAGGCCATCGAGGCGCTGGCCCGCGGCTTCCGCGAGGGTGCTGACGTACAGACTCTGCTCGGTGTCACCGGCTCCGGCAAGACCAACACGGTCTCGTGGGTGGTCGAGGAGATTCAGAAGCCGACGCTCGTCCTCGCGCACAACAAGACGCTCGCCGCCCAGTTGTACGAGGAGTTCAAGGGGCTGTTTCCCGACAACGCCGTCGAGTACTTCGTCTCCTACTACGACTACTACCAGCCCGAGGCGTACATCGAACAGACCGACACCTACATCGACAAGGACATGTCGATAAACGAGGAAATCGACCGGCTCCGGCACTCCGCGACCCGGTCGCTTCTCACCCGCGACGACGTCATCGTCGTCGCCTCGGTGTCGGCCATCTACGGCCTCGGCGACCCGAAGAACTACACCGACCTGTCCCTCCGACTGGAGGTCGGCCAGCAGATGGACCGCGACGAACTGCTCGGCGCGCTCGTCGGCCTCAACTACGAGCGCAACGACGTGGACTTCCGGCAGGGCACGTTCCGCGTCCGCGGCGACACCGTCGAGGTGTTCCCGATGTACGGCCGCTACGCCGTCCGCATCGAGTTCTGGGGCGACGAAATCGACCGGATGCTGAAGCTCGACCCGCTGGCGGGCGAGGTGAAGTCGTCGGAGCCGGCGGTGCTCGTCCACCCGGCGGAACACTACTCCATCCCCGAAGAACAGCTCGAAGGAGCCATCTCGGAAATCGAGGAGCTGATGGAACAGCGGGTGAAGCAGTTCCAGCGACAGGGCGACCTCGTTGCCGCCCAGCGCATCGAAGAACGGACCACGTTCGACATCGAGATGCTCCGCGAGACGGGCCACTGCTCGGGCATCGAGAACTACTCGGTCCACTTCTCGGACCGCGAACCCGGCGACGCGCCCTACACGCTCCTCGACTACTTCCCCGATGACTTCCTCACGGTCATCGACGAGTCGCACGTCACGCTCCCGCAGATCAAGGGCCAGTACGCCGGCGACAAGTCCCGAAAGGACTCGCTTGTCGAAAACGGTTTCCGCCTGCCGACGGCCTACGACAACCGCCCGCTCACCTTCGAGGAGTTCGAAGAGACCGTCGGGCAGGCGCTTTTCGTCTCGGCGACGCCCGGCGACTACGAGCGCGAGCACTCCGACCAGACCGTCGAGCAAATCGTCCGGCCGACCCACCTCGTGGACCCGAGAGTCGAGGTGACGGAGGCGACCGGGCAGGTCGACGACCTGATGGCCCGCATCGACGAGCGCATCGACCGCGACGAGCGCGTGCTCGTCACGACGCTTACGAAGCGGATGGCCGAGGACCTCACCGAGTACTTGGAGGAGGCCGGCGTCGACGTGGCCTACATGCACGACGAGACCGACACGCTCGAACGCCACGAACTCATCCGGTCGCTCCGCCTCGGCGACATCGACGTGCTCGTCGGCATCAACCTCCTCCGGGAGGGCCTCGACATCCCCGAGGTCTCGCTGGTCGCTATCCTCGACGCCGACCAGCAGGGCTTCCTGCGCTCGGAGACCACGCTCGTCCAGACGATGGGCCGCGCCGCCCGCAACGTCAACGGCGAGGTCGTGCTCTACGCCGACGAGATGACCGACGCGATGGAGGCCGCCATCTCCGAGACCCAGCGCCGCCGCCGCATCCAACAGGAGTTCAACGAGGAACACGGCCACACGCCGACGACCATCGAAAAAGAGGTCGGCGAGACGAACCTGCCGGGGAGCAAGACCGACACCCGCGGCGTCTCCGACGACGCCCCCGCCGACGCCGACGAGGCGGTCGAACAGATCGCCTTCCTCGAAGACCGGATGCAGGAGGCCGCCGACAACCTCGAATTCGAACTCGCCGCCGACATCCGCGACCGCATTCAGTCGCTCCGCCGCGAGTTCGACGTGGACGCGCTCGAAGACGGCGTCGCCCCCGAGTACCCCGACGAGCACGACGGCGCGGGCGACGACGGCCTGACGCCGCCGGACGAGTTCTGACCGGCCGTGTCTCAACCGCCAACCCTGACGTTCGCGGCCGGCGGGCTTCTCCGCCGCGACGACGGCCGACTCTGTCTCGTCCACCGGCCGCGCTACGACGACTGGTCGCTCCCGAAGGGGAAACTCGAACCCGGCGAGACGCTGGTCGAGACCGCCGTCAGGGAAGTCCGCGAGGAGACGCGCTGTGACGTCGACTGCGGTCGGTTCGCCGGGCGCTACGAGTACCGCGTCCCCGACGACGCGGGGACGCCGGGCGGGCCGAAAGGCGTGTTCGTCTGGCATATGCGCGTCGCCGACGAGCGCCCGTTCGAACCGGACGACGAGGTGGACGCGCGCCGGTGGCTCACCCCGGTCGAAGCCCTCGAACGGCTCACCTACGAGACCGAACGGGCGCTGGTCAGCCGGGCATTCGAACTCAACGAGTGAACACAGATTTTGGATAGAAACACATGTTACTGGTTTTTCGACGCGCGTCGGTGTGTGGAACGTACCCAAAATCACCGGGTGACATCAAGATTTATTAGACCGTCCTCGCTATGCCCGTTCCACCGTGATCCGCACCTCGGCGGACGAGCCTGCAACCCACACCGTTCACCACGCCTACCCCAACGGAGGCATTACCTGAATGGTCCGCGGATTCGAACACTCCGTGCTCGACAGTTCGGGCGACCACCGCACGCCGGTCCTCCCGGCGTGCGACACGGTCGCATCCCCGGGAGACGGTGAACGCGCGCGGGTCGGTGCCGCTGATGACTCGGCGAACGGGCTGTTTTCGACGTGCTACTCGACGCGAGTGCACGCGAACGCTACTGCGTACTGACAACAACGAGAACCATGAGCTCTCAGTCTCTCAGTCACGTCCAGAAGTCGTTCCTGAAGTACCAACATATCCTCGTGTTCATCGCTCCCCTGCTGTTCCTCGTTTCGGTGCTTACCATGGCACCGACGCCGTCGGGTGCAGGCATGGAGTACTGGCTCCAGTACTGGTGGCTGTTCCCGGTGTTCCTCACCGGCGCGACCATCGTGAACACGGTCGGAATCAGCGGGTCGGCGCTCTTCGTCCCGTTTCTCATCTTCATCTTCCCCATCTTCGCACACCCGCTCGACTCGTCGACGCTGGTGAAGGTGGGCCTCATCAGCGAGGCGTTCGGCCTCTCCAGTTCGGCCGTCGCCTTCATCCAGTACGGTCTCGTCGACCGTCGACTGGCGCTGACGCTCGTCGGCGGGTCGATTCCGTTCGTCGTCGGCGGCGCGCTCCTGTCGTTCGTCATCCCCGACGTGGTCTTCCACGCACTGCTCGGCATCGCACTGCTCGCCGCGTCGTACCTGCTTTTCACCGCCGACCTCGGTCACGAGGACCACGGCTCGTCGGACTCCGACCACGCCGCGGCCACCGACGGCGGTACCGTCTCCGCGAGCCTCCCCAACGACCCCGGTAAGCTCGGCCCCGCGGGCGTCGACACGGCCGACGACGGCACCGTCACCCGCGTCGACCGCGACGGCGACGACTACACCTACACCCGCGGCGGCTACCTGCGTCGCTTCGCCAACTACAGCGTCGGCGGGATGTTCCAGGGCCTCGCCGGCTTCGGTATCGGCGAACTCGGCATCATCTCGATGCTCGGCACGAAAGTCCCCGTCCGCGTCGCCATCGGTACGAACCACATCGTCGTCGCGCTGACCGCCGTCTTGGCGTCGCTGGTCCACGTCTTCGGCGGCGGCCTCGTCGGCGGCCACTCGCTGAGCCTCGCGACGACGCCGTGGAACATGGTCGTGTTCACCGTCCCCGCGACGGTCCTCGGCGGCCAAATCGCTCCCTACGTATCGAACGCGCTGGAGACCAGCGTCATCAAGAACTTCGTCGGCGTCCTCTTCGCCGTCATCTCGCTGGCGCTGTTCCTGATGGCACTGGGTATCTAACGGCTCACGACCACCCGAACCACCCCACTGGCACCACTTTCACAGTCCTCGGCTCTGAACTCTCACCCATGTACGACCACATCCTGCTTCCGACCGACGGCAGTGACGCGACCGACGCGACCATCGAGCACGCGGCGACTCTCGCGGAGACCTACGGCGCGACGGTCCACGTGCTGTCGGTGGCCGACTCGCGCAACCGCTTCGAATCGCCCTCGGCCGGCATCGCGCCGGACGTGTGGGAGAAGTCCGAACTCGAACGCGCCGAGTCCGCGGCCGACGCCGCAATCGAGGCGCTTCCCGACGCCGTCGAGACCGAACGAACCGTCGTGGAGGGCGTCCCGCACTCGACTATCGTCGACTACGCCGCCGACGGCGACATCGACCTCGTCGTGATGGCGACCCACGGCCGCACCGGTCTCGACCACTACCTCGTCGGCTCCGTCACCGAGCGCGTCGTCCGGCAGTCCGACGCGCCGGTGTTGACCGTCCGCGCGGTGGACGAAGCATAACCTGCCCGCGAGCGGGCGGCTCTACTCGGACTCTTCTGCCAGCGCGGCGCGGTGCTCGCGGCGCTTCTGGAGCGCCGAGTCGCGCAGTTCGCGCTCCTCTCGGGAGTCGCAGACGAGGTCAGGCACGGGAATCGGCTTCTCGTCGTCGCCGAGCGCGACGAAGGTGAAAAAGGAGGTGATGGTCTCGCGACGGTCGCCCTCGCTGGGCCGCTCGGCCGTCACGTCCACCTTGATGTCCATGCTGGTGCGACCGGTATCGAAGACGTACGCCTCGACGGTCACCACGTCGCCCACGTCGATGGGCGCGAGGAAGTCCACGTGGTCCATCGACGCCGTGACCACCTGCCGCTCGGCGAAGCGCCGACCGGCGATGGCCCCGCAGACGTCCATCCACTCCAGAATCCGCCCCCCGAGGGCGCGCCCGAGGTTGTTCGTGTCGTTGGGCATCAGAATCTCGCTCATCTCGGCCCGAGACGCCGACAGCGACCGCGTCCCGACCGACGACTGCTGTTGCATACCACACGGTCCGTGACGAGTAGGGTTAAATTATTCTACGTCGTGAAAAATAGAAATAAAGGCGATTAATCGCTCGGATTGGCTGGTTTGGCGGGTCGCTCGGCGTTTCAACGACCTAAATCATTAATAGTGACTATCTCGTTCACTACGATGTCTGCGCGAACCGCAGACCGGTGGTGGGACGCCGACGCCCGTCTCTCGCCCGTGTTCGGGGGACCGTTCGCGACTGTTCGGACGCTCGTTCGACCGGACGAAGACGGAAAATCAGCCGCGACCCGGAGTCGACGCACCGAGTGGTCTCCCGTCTCACGTCCGCCTCGCGCCTCGCCGAACCGCGACGGCCGGACGACGGGACTCACGTCGGTCGCCCCCGCAGACCGACCACGACGCTGTACCAGACCTCCGGCGCGTCTGCCGGGTTCACGGCCGATTCGCGTATCAGACTTTTCGCTCACTCGACGCGTTCAGTCTCGACGCCGCCGTCTTCGATTTCGATGTCGACGGCGTCCGCGGAGATGTCCGCCGTCTCGATGCCGTCTAACTCACCGAGTATCTCGGCGATGTCGTCGAGGCCGAGGAGTTCGCGGGTCTCCTCGTCGAACGCCTTGCTTTCGAGTCCCGCGGCCTGCTGTACGTCGGAACCGCTCAGTCCCTTCCCGTAGCGACCGAGAAGCGACGTGAGCTCCTGCGGTAGCACGTACGTCGTCGACGGCGAGGTGCCGATGTTCCCCAGCGTCTCCATGCCCTTGTCGATGATGGCGCGTTCGCCCATCGACTCCGCCGCGCGGGCCCGAAGCACCGTCGAGATGGCGTCGCCCTGCGCTTCGAGAATCTGCGACTGCTTTTCGCCCTGCGCGCGGATGATGTTCGACTGCTTGTCCCCCTCCGCTTTCTCGACGGCGGAGCGGCGCTCGCCCTGCGCTTCGAGAATCATGGCGCGGCGGCGGCGCTCGGCGGAGGTCTGCTGTTCCATCGCCTGCTGGACGTCCTTCGAGGGCTTCACCTCGCGGACCTCGACGGACTCCACGCGGACGCCCCACTCGTCGGTCGGCTCGTCGAGTTCCCGGCGGATGCGCGCGTTGATGTGGTCGCGTCGCGCCAGCGTGTCGTCGAGTTCCATGTCGCCGAGGGCGGCCCGGAGCGTCGTCTGTGCGAGCAACGAGACGGCCCGGCGGTAGTTGTCGACCTGCAGGAAGGCGCGTTCGGGGTCCATCACGCGGATGTAGACGACGGCGTCGGCCGTGACCGGCGAGTTGTCCTCCGTGATGGCCTCTTGGGAGGGCACGTCCAGCGTCTGGGTCCGCATGTCGAAGCGGTAGGTCTTCGAGACGAACGGCGGGACGACGTTCAGCCCCGGTTCGAGAATCCCCTTATAGTCGCCGAACACCGTGAGCGTCCGCTTTTCGTACGCCTGCACGACTTCGACCGCGTCGTACACCGCGGCGACCGCGAGCGCGAGGGCGACGTAGCCCGCGAGCGTCAGCGGCGTGACGGGGAAGACGACGACCGCGAGGCCGAAGACGACCACCGCGACCGCGAGGGGACCGAGCCACCGCGGGATTCGACCGGGCTCGCTGTCGACTCGCTCCGCGCCCGACGACGAGGCCGACGACCCCGACGCGGAGAGCCGCCCGAGTTGGTAGAACAGGCTGTCCATGGTGGAGAGTGACACCGAGGCGGAATAAAGCTACCCGGCCATCCCCCCACCCGGCCACCAGCTATTTGTCCGCGAACGCCCCACGCCCCCGTATGCGAACGAACCGCGGCCGAATCGACGTGGAGGACCTGCTGAAAATCATCCTCCTGCTCGTCCTCGTCTGGCTCGTCCTCGAAATCATCGGCGAGGTGCTCGGGCTGTTCGGCGCGTTGCTCGGCCCGCTCCAGCCGCTTTTGGGCCTCGTCGTCGCGGTGCTCATCGTCCTCTGGCTCCTCGACCGAATCTAACCGCCCTCCGCGGCGACGACGATACGCCTTTGTGTCTCTCCCGTGAGACACGGGCGTGTACAGTCTGAACGTCCCGGTTCCGGGGCGGGTCGCCCGCCTCGCGTCCGACCTGTTTCCGTACCTCGCGCCGTTCGACCGGGTTCGCGACCGGCACACGCTCGTCTGCAAGCGGTTCGAAGACGCCGACCTCGACCGCCTGCGCGAACAGTTGCGGCGCGCGCTCGCCGGTCAACCGGCGTTCGAGGCCCGCGTGACCGACATCCGGTTCTTCGAGGAACCGCCTCGCGGGGCCGCGCCGGTCGTCTACCTCGCGGTCGAGAGCCCCGGCCTCCTCGACCTGCACCGCGCGCTCGCCGACGAGTTCGGCGCTATCGAGGGTATCGAGGGCGACGACTACGTCCCGCACGTCACGCTCGCCCGCGGCGGGAGCGTCGCCGACGCCCGCGCGGTCGCGAGCCAGCCGCTCGACCCCGTCGAGTGGACCGTCTCACAGCTCGACGTCTACGACTCGTCGTTCCGCGAGACCGCCGGCTCGATTTCGCTCCCGGCCTGACCGCGAGGCCCTGACGGTCGTTGGAGATTCGACTGTCGTCGTCGCCGCCGGCGGCGCGCAGACCACCGTCCGCCCGTCCGTCACTCTCGCGCCCGGAGTCGCATCCCCATCGGCTCTTCGGGGTGCATCGTCAGCGACCCGCGGAGCGAGAACGGCTCGTCGCGGACGTAGTCGAGTTCGTACCGCTGGGCGACGGTGCCGAGGATGAGCCGCCCTTCGAGGAGCGAGAGGTGTTTGCCGATGCAGTGGCGCGGTCCCCCGCCGAACGGGAAGTACGCGAAGCGCGGGCGCTCGCCGGTCCGGGAGGGTGCCCAGCGGTCCGGGTCGAACTCCAACGGGTCGTCCCACCAGCGCTCCGACCGGTGGACGACCCACTGCGGGAGCATGATGGCCGACCCCGCGGGGACGCGGTAGCCGCCGAGGCGAACGTCCACCTTCGGCTCGCGGAACATGACGTACACCGGCGGGTACAGCCGCATCGCCTCGTTCAGCACGCGCTCGGTGTACTCCAGTTTTCGCACGTCCTCGAACGTCGGCGTCCGCCCGCCGAGCACCTCGTCCAGTTCGCGGTGGAGCTTCGCCTCCGCCTCGGGGTGTTGCGAGAGCAGGTACCACGCGTACGTCAGCGTCAGCGCCGTCGTGTCGTGGCCCGCGAGGAGCATCGTCATCAGCTCGTCGCGGAGGTTCTGTTCGGTCTGCTCGCCCTCGTCGTAGGCGCGGAGCAGAATCGAAAGCAGGTCCATCGGCCGGTCGTCGTCCGTCGCGCCGGCCGGCACCGACGACGCCGGCGTCTCGCCGTACTCGGTCCCGCGGCGCTCCTCGACGATGTCCCAGACGAGCGATTCGAGTTCCGACAGCGCCTCTTTGTACTCGCGGTTCTCCCGGGTCGGTGCCCAGTCGGGCGTCAGGAACCGAAGCGGGTCGGGTTCGAACCGCGCGCCGAGCGGTTCGAGGTTCTCCTGTACCCGCCGGATGCGCTCGTCGTCGAGGTCGGTGCCGAACATGGCGTCGACGATTATCTCGACGGTCAACCGCGCCATCTCCAACTGCACGTCGACCACGTCGCCGTCGCCCCACGACGACAGCATCGACTCCGTCCGGTCTGTCATCATGCCGGCCATCGTCGAGATGCGCCGCACGTCGAACGCCGGCTGAGCGAGTTGGCGCTGTCTCTTCCACGTCGCGCCCTCGCTCATGAGCAGGCCGTCGCCCAGCAGGTCGCCGATGGCCCTGTCTTGGAACTGCGGCTTTCTGAACTTCGACGCCTCGCTCACGAGCACGGTCTCGACGTCCGCCGGGTTCGTGAGCATGTACGTGTCGAGCGGGCCGAGGTCGAAGTGAACCACGTCGCCGTAGGCGTCCGCGACGGCCGTCAGGAACGTAAACGGGTCGCGGGCGTACTGTCTGCTCGCGCCGAACAACGGGAGGCCCTTCGGTCCGGGAGGAGTCGCACTCATCAGGGTTGTGTTGGTTCGAACAGGGAAGAACCACACGGCGGTCGCCGTCGCCGTTGCGCCGACTACGAGCCCGACCCGCTCAGGGTCGCGGCGGGCCGCCGTCGTAGGCGTCGCGGTCGCTGTAGAAGTTCAGCATCGCGAACTTGAGTTTGTTCGGCGCGATGTCGACCATCTCGGCGCGCTCTTCGACCGGGAACGACCCGCGGACGCCGTACTTCCCCATGGACGAACTCTCGCGGGTGTAGCGCTTGTCGGCCAGTACGCGGACGCCGAAGTCGTCGGGCGCGCGGATGACCCGGCCGAGCGCCTGCCTGGTCTTCCGAATCGTCGGAATCTCGACGGCGTAGCGCCAGCCGGCGTCCTTCTTGCCGCGGTAGGCGCGGTCGTAGGCGTCCTGTACCGCCTCCAGCCGCTCGGAGAGATGCGGGTAGGGCACGCCGACGACCACGACCGTTCGGGCGTCGTCGCCATCGAAGCTCACGCCCTCGGCGAGCGTCCCCCACAGCGAGGTGAGAAGCACCGCGCCGTCCTTGCCGACGAACTCGCGGCGCATCTCCTCGGCGCGGACGCCCGGCTCGTCCAAGAACAGCTCCGCATCGACGTCCGGGTTCGCCCGCAGGCGCTCGTGGTGGCGCTCCGCCTCGGCGTACGACGGGAAGAACACGAGCGTGTTGCCCGGCGTGAAGGCGGCCGCGTCCGCGAGCATCCCCTCGATGGTCTCCTGCGTCCCGGGGTCGTCGCGCTCCGAGGAGAACAGCGCGGGCAGTGAGACCGAGAACGTCCGGCGGTTCTCCTCGGGGTATTCGAGGCCGTAGGCCATCGTCACCGGGTTTTTGAGCCCGAGTGCACCCTCCATCACGTCGAACGGGCGGAGCGTCGCCGACATCAGGATGCTCGCGTGGACCTCCTCGAACAGCTCTTTGGTGACCTCTCGCGGGATGCAGGTGTACAGCTCGGCGCGGCCGTAAATCTCGTCGGTGCCGCCGTCGCGGCGGACCGACAGCATCGGGCGGCGGCCGAGTTCGCCGCCCATCTCCGTCCAGTCGGCGATGAAGTTCGCCGCCTGGAGCGTCTGGCACTCCTTGCGCGTCGTCGCCTCGCCGTTCTTGTACGCGTCTTCGTACTGCTCGTCCAACTGCTTGCCCAACTGGAGGGCGAGTTCGACCTCCACGTCGATGCCGCGACCCTCGTAGGACTGCAGGAACTCCATCGTCAGGTCGTCCCGGCGGCCCTGATTGGCGATTGAGAGGTCGTACCAGTTCTCGCCGACCTGCTCGCGCTCGCCGAAGCCGAACGCCTCCTCGTAGCTGTCGCGAAGCGCGTCGAGGAACGTCCCGATGACGTTGCGGGCGCTCTCGGCCCGCGAGTCGTCTGCGTCTTCCAGCTCGTTCATCGCGCTTTCGAGCGTGTTCTCGGTGAGCGCCCGACTCGCGTGGTCGCGGGCCGCGCTCTCGATGTTGTGCGCCTCGTCGAACACCGTAATCACGTCGTCGGGGTCGCGGTCCAACCACCGGAAGAACTGCTCGCGTATCATCGGGTCGAGCAGGTGGTGGTAGTTGCAGACGACGAGGTCGATGCCCTCCATGCCCTCCTTGAGCAGTTCGTAGCCGCAGAGGTTCTGTCTCCCCGCGTACTCGAAAATCTCGTCGGGCGTTCGCACGTCGTCGAACAGCCACTCGAAGAACTCGTCTGTGTTCCGCGCGAGGTTGTTGTAGTAGTGCTCGCAGTAGTTGCCCTCTTTCAACTCCGCCAGTTCGTCGTCGAGGGCGTCGAGTTCGTCCGTGACGGCGCTCCGCGCGTCGGCCGCGCCGGACTCGCCTTCGCGCATCCCGTCGAGGAGCGCCTGCGCCTGCTCGGAGAGTTCGGCCTTGTCGGACTCTTTTTCGACGATGCTCCGGGTCGTATCGCGGAGGGTCTGACACTCCTGAAAGCCCACGTCGATGTGGCACATCGAGGACTTCCCGCGGAACACCACCGCGCGGATGGCCTCCTCTCTGGTGATGGCGCGGGCGTCCTCGACGAACTGGCGCATCTGCTGGTGGACGTTCGTCGTGATGACGACCGTCTTGTCGTGCTCGCGGGCGTACGAGAGCGCGGGCACGAGCGCGGAGATGGTCTTCCCGGTCCCGGTCGCCCCTTCGAGGAGGACGTTCCGCTCGTCGTCGAGCGCGTCGGCGATGCCGGACATCGCCGCCTCCTGATTGGGGTACGGCTCGTCGTACGGGAAGAACCGCCACGCTCCGTCCGCGTCGCCGTCGTCGGGTGCGCCGTTGGCGTGGGCCACGGGAGAATCTCGGCCGCCATCCGATTAAAAGGCTCGGAGCCCCCGATACCGCCGGACTCGACAGGTCCGGTATAACGGTACCCCCGCGGTGCGGCGGTGCCGCCCGTCCGAGAGAGCGTTATCATGATACGTGTTGGCACGTTAACCATGGCCTCTGAAACAGCCACGACACGACTCGAATCGACGACGACCGCCTCCTGGCGCGCCGGCGTCGCCGCCGGCTCGCTCGCCGCCGTCGTCATGGGTGCGATGATGGTCGTCCAGATGCGGCCGGTCCTCGAAGTCGCCATTCCCTCGATGTACGGCTTGACGGGTGGGACCGCCGGCTTCACCATCCACGTCGCCCACGGTGCGATTCTCGGCGTCGCGTTCGCCGGCCTCGCGAGCGCCCTCCACTTCGACCTCGACCGCTCGCTCAGGTCGCTCGGGGCGGGCGTCGGCTACGGCGTCGTCCTCTGGGCCGTCCTCGCCGTCGTCGCCATGCCCGTGTGGCTCGGCGCGGTCGGCTCGCCAGCGAACCCGCCGCTCCCGAACGTGAACGTGACGAGCCTCGTCGGCCACGTCGTCTACGGAGCCGTCCTCGGGGCGTCGTACCCCATGCTCGACGGCGTCCTCTGAGAAGCTGAAAAGCGCGGCGACCGCCGCAGACCCGACTCTATTCGAGCAGTTCGACGATGAGTCCCTTCTGGGCGTGCAGGCGGTTCTCCGCCTGGTCCCAGACGAGCGAGCGCTCGCCTTCGAGCACGTCGCCGGTAATCTCCTCGCCGCGGTGGGCCGGCAGGCAGTGCATGACCTTCGCGTCGGTGCCCGAAAGCAGGTCCTCGTTGAGCTGGAACCCCTCGAACGCCTGTAGTTTCTCGTGGCGCTGGTCCTCCTGACCCATCGAAATCCACACGTCGGTGTAGACCACGTCCGCGTCCGCGACGGCCTCCTCGGGGTCGGTCGTAATCGTCGGCGTCGAGCCGAGTTCGGCGGCCTTCTCGAGCACGTCGTCGTCGACGCCGTACTCAGGCGGCGTCGCCACGGTGAGGTCGATGCCGGCCATCGCACAGCCGAGGACGAACGACTGGCCGACGTTGTTGCCGTCGCCGACCCACGCCGCGGACACCTCGTCGAAGTCGCCGACGTGCTCGCGGATGGTGAGCAGGTCGGCGAGCGTCTGGCAGGGGTGGGCGTCGTCCGTCAGGCCGTTGATGACCGGCGCGTCGGAGTGCTCCGCGATTTCGAGCAGGTCCTCGTGGTCGAACAGGCGGACCATGATGGCGTCGCCGTACCGACCCAGCACGCGCGCGGTGTCAGAAAGCGGCTCGCCGTGGCCGAGTTGGATGTCCTCGGGGCCGAGGAACAGCGCGTGGCCGCCCAGTTCGGTCATCCCCGTCTCGAAGGAGACACGCGTCCGGGTACTCGGCTTCTCGAAGAGCATCGCCAGCGTCGCTCGGGTGAGTTGCGTCTCGTCGTCGCCGGACTTGATGTCGGCGGCGCGGGTGAGGACGCGGTCTAACTCCGATGCGCTGATGTCGTCGATGTCGGTGAAATGGGTGGTTTCGAGCATTGTGTCGTGTGTCGTGTCTCCGTGTCGGTTCGTCGTCTCGGTCTTCGGCCGTCGCCGCCGCTCGGCTCGGCTCAGTCGTCGGCCAGCCGCTCGCACACGTCGACGAGCACGTCGATGGCGCTGTCGAACTCGGCGAGGTCGAGGTGTTCGTTCGGGGCGTGGTCGAGGTCGGAGTCGCCGGGGCCGTAGGTCGCCATCGGGCAGTCCCACGTGCCGGCGAAGATGTTCATGTCGCTGGTCCCGGTCTTGCGGAGGAGTCGGGGCTTCACGCCGCCGACGTTGCGGATGGCGACGCGGAACGCCCGCGCCACGTCGGTGCGGGGGCTCATCATGACCGGCGGGATAGGTTTGTTCCAGTGGACGCCGCCGCGGGTGAGTTCGCCCTCCGCGACCTCGCGCACGTCGTCGATGGTGAGCCGCGGCGGGACGCGGAACTGCACGTCCACCGTCGCCTCGACCGCGAGGCCGTCGTCGGTCGGGCCGCCGTCGAACGTCACGGGCTTGGTCGTCACCGTGTCGAAGACGCCGTCGCGCTCCTCGTCGAAGAAGTCGGCCACGCGGGACCACCACGCGACCGCGGACTGGATGGCGTTCTCCTCGGGGCGCGAGGAGTGGCCCAGTTCGCTCGTCGAGATGTACGTCCCGGAGAGGAACCCGCGGTAACCGAGGGTGACGCCGTCCCAACCCGAGGGCTCGCCGTTGACGACCGCGCCGGGCTCCTCGCGGTTTTCCACGAGATGCCACGCGCCGCGCGAGGAGGTCTCCTCGCCGACGACGCCGACGAACGAGACGCCCGTCTCGACGGCCGCCGCGGCCATCGAACAGAGCGGTCCCGTCGCGTCGACACTGCCGCGACCCCAGAGGACGCCGTCTTCTATCTTCACCGGCACGTCGCCGGGGACGGTGTCGATGTGGGAGGTGAGAAGCACCGCGTCGTCGGCCGGCGCGCGGACGTTACCGATCTCGTCTATCCACACCTCGCGGTCGTGCGCCTCGAAGAACGCCCGCAGGACCTCGGCGGCCGCCTCCTCGTCGCCCGACACCGAGGGCGTCGAGACCATGTCGTAGAGGAGGCGGCGCGCGTCGGCCCACTCGCCCTCGTCGAGGGCGTCGGTCCCGTCGTCGGAGACGGCGCTCGCGTCGGCCTCGGCGTCGGCCGCTCCCTCCGTCTCCACGTCTGTTTCGTCGTCTTCGCGGTCGATTTCGGCGTTCATGATAACACGTTCGTCATGGCATCGACCGCGCGGTCGGCGTGCTCCTCCTCGATGACCAGCGGCGGCAGGAACCGGACGACCGTCCGACCCGCGGGGAGCGCGAGCAACTGCTCGGACAGCGCGAGGTGCTTCAGCGTGCGGTTCGCGCCGCGTTTGACTTCGACGCCGACCATGAGGCCGTCGCCGCGGACCTCGCGGACCGGCAGGTCGTGTTCCTCGACGGCGGCTTCGAGTTCCGTCGTGAGGTAGTCGCCCACCGCGGCCGCGTGGCCGGGCAGGTCCTGCTCGACGACGGTGTCGAGGGTGGCGTTCGCCGCCGCACAGACCACGGGACCGCCGGAGAACGTCGAGCCGTGCGAGGCCGCGCCGTCCGCAATCCAGTCGGCACAGAGCGTCGCGCCGAGCGGCAGGCCGTTGGCGATGCCCTTCGCGCTCGTGAGGATGTCGGGGACGACGCCGGCGTTCTCGCAGGCCCACAGCGACCCGGTGCGACCGATGCCGGTCTGAATCTCGTCGAAGACGAGCGCGGCACCCGCGTCGTCGGTCAGGTCGCGGGCGGTCTGGAGATATTCGGCCGTCGCGGGGTTGATGCCGCCTTCGCCCTGAATGGGCTCTAAGAACACGGCGGCCGTCTCGTCGTCGACGGCCTCGGCGAGTTCTTCTTCGTCGCCGTAGCTGACGAACTCGACGCCGCCGGCCACCGGCTCGTAGGGCTTTTTGTACTTCTGTTTCCACGTCAGCGCGAGGCTCCCGAGGGTGCGACCGTGGAACGCGCGCTTCGTGGCGACGATTTTCTGGCGGCCGGTCGCGGAGCGAGCGAACTTCATCGCCGCCTCGTTGGCCTCGGTGCCGGAGTTACAGAGCCAGACGTTCGAGATGTCGCCGGGCGCGAGCGTCGCCAGCTTCTCGTACAGTTCCGTGCGGACCTCGACGGGGTACGACGCCTGCACGTAGGTCAGCTTCGCGGCCTGTTCCTGAATCGCGGCGGTGACCGCGGGGTGGGAGTGGCCGAGCGCGGCGACGGCGTAGCTCGCGCCGAAGTCGAGGTATTCGGTGCCGTCGTCGGCGTAGAGGTACGGCCCCTCGCCGGACTCGATGGCGATGGGTTTCTCGTTGAAGACGAAGCCGCTCATTGTCCGGCCTCCTCCGTTTCGACCAGCGCGCCGGGCGTCACGTGCGTGCCGCCGCCGTTGAGCGCCGTCACGATGGGGTTGTTCAGGTTCGCGTCGGAGACGACGACCTCGGCGGCCCCGCCGTCGAGCGCCTCCTCCGCGGCCATGACCTTCTTCGTCATGAACCCTTCAGCGGCCGATTCGAGCGCCGAGAACTCCTCGGGCGTGTCGGCCGTCTCGATGAGCGTGGACTCGTCGTCGGGGTCGGCGTAGACGCCCTTCACGTCGGTGAGGACGACGAGTTTCGCGCCGAGCGCGCCCGCGACCGCGGCGGCGGCGCGGTCGGCGTCCGCGTTGACCGCCACGCCGTCGTCGGCGAGCATCGGAACGGTCACGATGGGCGTGTAACCGCCGTCGAGGAGCGTTTCGAGGAGCGTCGCGTTCACCGCGGTAATCTTCCCGGAGTGGTCGCCGCGCTTAATTTTCTTCTTGCCGTCTTCGACGACGCGGACGGCCGACTTGCGCGGGCCGGTCAGGAGGCCGCCGTCGACCCCTGAGAGACCGAGCGCGTCGACGCCCGCCTCGCGGAACAGCGCGGTCAGGTCCGTGTTGAGCTTGCCGGGCATCACCATCGAGAAGACCTCCATGGTGCGCTCGTCGGTGAAGCGGCCGGAGACGCCCGAAGGCGACTCGACGTACGTCGGCTCCTCGCCGAGTTCTTCGAGCGTCTCGTCGACGGCGGTCGAGCCGCCGTGGACGACGACCACGTCGGTGCCGTTGGCGACGAGGTGGGCCACGTCGGAGACGGCTCCCTTCGGGTCGACGGCCTTCGCGCCGCCGATTTTGACGACGACCGGCGGCTCGGAACCGCCGTCAGCGCGGAGCGCTGACGAGGTACCGGAATCTCCGATTCCGATACCGCCGTCGGTGAGTAGGTTCGCTTCGTTGTCGACGAGCTGTTCGTGTGCCGCGAGCAGTTCCTCGCGTGTGTATCCTGTCATAGTCGAAATGGTGCGTACATCGTGGGTCGGAGCGAGCGTTCGGGGGCGGTGCGGTCAGGGCGAGCCGACGGGGTGGAAGCCGGTGAAGTCGAGTCCGGCGGTCTCGTCCAGCCCGAGCGCGATGTTGGCGGCGTGGACCGCCTGCCCCGCGGAGCCTTTCATCATGTTGTCGATGGCCGAGAAGACGACGAGTCGTCGGTTTCCGGGGTCGACTTCGAAGCCGACCTCGCCGAAGTTCGTCCCGGCGACCGACTTCGGTTCCGGGTAGCGGTAGACGCCGCCGCCGCCGGCGACGGTGCGCATGAACGGCTCGTCGCCGTAGGAGCCGCGGAACGCTTTCCACATGTCGCCCTTCGAGACGGGGCCGTCGGGGAAGACGTGACAGGTCGCCGCCGCGCCGCGGACCATGTCGACCGCGTGGACGGTAAACGAGACCGACAGGCCGAGGTACTCCTCGATTTCGGCCTCGTGGCGGTGGCCGGTCGGCGCGTAGGGGCGGACGATGCCCGAGCGCTCGGCGTGCGACGACGCCTTGCTCGCGCCCGCGCCGCCCTCCGACGAGCCGACTTTCACGTCCACGACGACCTGCTCGTCGCCGGCGAGGATGCCGGCGTCGAAAAGCGGCTTGAGGCCGAGAATCGTCGCGGTCGCGTTACAGCCGCCCGCGGCGATGAGGTCCGCGCCGGGGAGGTTCTCGCGGTTCAGTTCGGGGAGCGCGTACTCCGACTGTTCGAGGTATTCGGGGCAGACGTGGCCGTCGTACCACTCGTCGTACTGCGCCGCCTCCGAGAGGCGGAAGTCCGCAGAGAGGTCGACGACGGTGTCCGCCGCGTCCTGAAAGGCGTCGATGTGCTCCATCGAGACGCCGTGGGGCGTCGCCGTGAACAGCACGTCGACCGATTCGAGGTCCTCCGGCGAGGTGAAACGGAGGTCGAGGTGACGAAGGTTCGGGTGGACGTGGCCGACGGTCTTGCGCTCGTAGGAGCGACTCGTCGCCTGTTCGACGTCGAAGTTCGGGTGGCCGTCGAGCAGGCGGAGCAGTTCGCCGCCGGTGAAGCCGGAGCCGCCGACGACGCCCGCGGTGAGTTGGTCGCTCACGCCGAGACCTCCGCCAGCGACTGCTCGCCGTCGACCTTGGCTTCGAGCCAGTCGACGACCGTCGCGGGAACGTCCGTCTCGACGGCGTCGTTGAGCGCCTTGAACTCGACGGTGTGGTTGACCTCGTGGACGGTGTACTCGTCACCTGCTTCCATGAGGTCGACGCCGAGCAGGCCGCCGCCGACCGCGTCGGACGCCTGCTTGACGAGTTCCTTCGCGCGGTCGTCGAGTTCGAACTCCTCGACGCTCGCGCCCTTCGCGGCGTTCGTGAGCCAGTGGTCCGACGAGCGGACCATCGCGGCCACGGGCTCGCCGTCGGTGGCGAGCACGCGGATGTCGCGGCCCGGCTTCTCGACGAACTCCTGGATGTAGAACACCTTGTGCTCGTAGTTGCCGAGCGTCGACTTGTGTTCGAGGATGGCCTCGGCGGCCGACTCGGAGTCGATTTTCGCCATCAGGCGACCCCACGAGCCGACGACCGGCTTGAGGACGCAGGGGTAGCCGAACTCCTCGACGATTTCCATCGCCGAGTCGACCGTGAACGCCACTTTCGTGTTCGGCGTAGGGACGCCCGCGTCCGCGAGCGCGAGGCTGTTTTTCGCCTTGTCGGCGCAGATATCGGCGGTCTCGTGGGAGTTGACGACCGGGATTCCGTACGACTGCAGGAAGCGCGTGATGTAGATGCTCCTGCTCGTCGCCAGACAGCGGTCGACCACCACGTCGACTCCGGCGAACGATTCCGGCGGCTCCGTGAGGTCGAACTGCTCGTTCCGAACGTCTATCTTCGTCACCTCGTGGCCGCGGTCGCGAAGCTCGTTGAGAAGCAGCTTCTCGTCGCGGCGAATCCGGGAATAGAGCAGTCCAACGTGCAATTTATTCTCCCCAGTCCTCTTCGAGTTCGGGCGCTTCTTCGAGTGTCACGGGGTCGAGGGAGACGACTTCCAGCTCTGCGCCCGTGGCGGGGCTGTCGATGATTTCACCGACTTCGACGTCGGACGGCAGTTCTATTTCTTCTCCGCTCAGCGGGTCTTCCGCGGTGATGGTGTCGCTCATTACATCCGTGGCTGGTCGACGGACGGTATTAAATCCGTCGAAAATTACGTAGCAAAAAATAACGCAAAGAAGTCTCTAACGGGTGTTGTCTGTCGAATCGGCCGAGAGTGCCTGTCGGCCGAACGACGCGTCGAGCTTGGGTGCCACGCTCACTCGACGCCGGAGACGGGACCGGTCGTCGGACCGGTCGACCCGTCCCCCGCGTCGGGCGTGGTCGTCGTCGCGGCGCGGTCGCTCGCGGTCGTCGGAGCAGTCCCGCGGGCGTCGCGTGTTCGGACTCAGACATAGCTCGAAACCTCCTCGTCGAGCCCCTCGGCGGCCGCCGCGAGCGAGTCGCGGGCGTCGGCGACGGCGGCGGTGTCGTCCGAGAGCTCGTCGCGGGCCGTCGAGAGCGTCGCTTCCACGGCGGCGGGCGCGGGCCCGCCGACCGAATCGCGACTCGCCACGCTCTCGGTCGGGTCAAGCGCGGCTTCGACGGCCTCGGCTGTCACGTGCGTAAAGAGTGACTCACCTAATACGTCCGTAGCGACGGCGTCAAGTGTTGCCACGTCAGGCGTTCCCTCGGAGCGGGCGGCCGCCTCCGCGACGACCTCGTGGGCCGTGCGGAACGGGAGGCCCGCCATCGCCAGCAGGTCCGCCACGCCGGTCGCGGTCGAAAAGCCGTCGCCCGCGGCCGCGACGAGTTCGTCTTCGGGCCACGTCGCCGACGCGACCGCGCCGGCGGCGACCGCGGCCGCCTCGGCCACGTCGTCGACGGTGCGGAACGCGTGTTTGTGGGCGCGCTGGAGGTCGCGGTTGTACGCGCGCGGCAGTCCCTTCAGCGTCGTCAGGAGGCCGGTGAGCTCCCCGACCGCGTCGCCCGCGACGGCGCGGACGAGCTCCATCGTGTCGGGGTTCTTCTTCTGCGGCATGATGGACGAGGTCGACGAGTAGTCGTCCGACAGCTCGACGAGGCCCTTGTTCGAGAATATTACGAGGTCCTCGGCGAGCCCGGAGAGCGTGACCGCGTGGGTCGTGAGCGCCGACAGCGTCTCCGCGAGGAAGTCGCGGGTCGCCGCGGCGTCCATCGAGTTCTCCATCACGCGGTCGAAGCCGAGCAGGTCGGAAACGAGCTCGCGGTTCACGTCAAAGGGCGTGCCCGCGAACGCCGCCGACCCGAGCGGCGACTGGTTGATGCGCTCGTACGCCGAAAGCAGGCGGGCGCAGTCGCGGGCGACCGCCCGCTCGTACGAGAGGAGAAAGTGCGCGACCGTCGTCGGTTGCGCGGGCTGGAGATGCGTGTAGCCGGGCATCACCGTCTCGGTGTGTTCGGCGGCCGTCTCGACGAGCGACTCGCGCAGGGCGAGCGCCGCGTCGAGGGCCGAAAGCACGTCTTCGCGCAGGCGGTAGCGGATGCAGGTCGCCACCTCGTCGTTGCGCGAGCGGGCGGTGTGCATCTTCCCGCCGTCGGGGCCGACGATGTCGATGACGGCGGCTTCGATGGCCTCGTGGACGTCTTCGCCGCCCGAAAGCGCGTCGTGGCCCGCGGCCTCGACCTCGTCCAGCGCGGCGAGAATCTCGCTCGCGACCTCGGACTCGATGATGTCCTGCGACGCGAGCATCACGACGTGTGCCCGGTCGACGGCGAGGTCGGCCTCGAAGATGCGCTCGTCGGCCGCGAGGCTCGACATGAACCCGCGGGCGGGGCCGCCGCTGAAGCGGTCCCGGCGGATGATGCCCTCGGAGTCGCCGTCCTCGCCTGCCATCTCAGTCGCTACCGCCGTCGGCGGCGAGTTCGGGCTTCTGCTTTTCGACGCTCTGGTTGGCGAGACGCGCCTGGAAGCCGTGGTACTTGGCGACGCCCGTCGCGTCGGCCTGCTCGATGCCGTCGACCGTCTCCGTGTTGAAGGAGGCGGCCGACTCGGAGTAGGCGGCGTACTCGGACTCGCGGCCGACCGGGCGGGCCTGTCCGCCCTCGAACTTGATGGTCACGGTGCCCGTGACGCGCTGTTGGGTCTTCTCGACGAAGGCGTTCAGCGCGCCCACGAGCGGGGCGTCGATGAGGCCCTCGTAGGCCTTCTGGGACCACTCGTTGTCCACGGTGGCCTTGAAGTCGCGTTCCTCCTTCGTGAGGACGAGCCCTTCGAGCGCCTCGTGGGCGTTCAGGAGCGTCGTCGCGGCCGGGTGCTCGTAGTTCTCGCGCACCTTGAGGCCGAGCATGCGGTCTTCCATCATGTCCGTGCGGCCGACGCCGTGCTTGCCGGCCTTCTCGTTGAGAAGCGAGATGAGTTCGAGGGGTTCGAGCTCCTCGTCGTCGACGGCGACCGGGTAGCCGTCTTCGAACGTGATTTCGATGAGCTCCGTCTCGTCCGAGGGCTGGTCGGTCCACTCGTAGATGTCCTCCGGCGGGACGTAGCCGGGATCTTCGAGGTTGCCGCCCTCGATGGACCGGCTCCAGAGGTTCGTGTCGATGGACCAGACGCCCTCGTTGCCGCCCTGCACCGGGAGGTCCTTCTCGGCGGCGTACTCGATTTCCCACTCGCGGGTCATGCCCATCTCGCGGACGGGCGCGATGACTTCGAGGTCGGAGGCGCGCCAGACCGCCTCGAAGCGGAGCTGGTCGTTACCCTTGCCCGTACAGCCGTGGGCGATGCCGTCACAGCCCTGCTCTTCGGCGAGTTCGAGGATGGCTTTGGCGATGACCGGGCGCGCGAGCGCGGTGCCGAGCGGATAGCCCTGATAGTCCGCGTTGGCGCAGACCGAGTCGAGACAGAGCTGTGCGAACTCCTGTTTCGCGTCGACGACGTGGTGCTCCAGTCCGAGGGCCTCGGCCGTCTCGTAGGCCTCCTCGAACTCCTCTTCGGGCTGGCCGACGTCGACGGTGACGCCGACGACCTCGTCGTATCCGTACTCCTCTTCGAGAATCGGGACGCAGACTGTCGTGTCGAGTCCGCCCGAGAACGCGAGTGCGACTTTCTTCATGTACTCGTCTGTGGCGGGGACATACAGATAAGTTCTTTGCATTCTATCTGTGAAATTAAGTGGTAGAGATGCCTATAGGCACGAAAATGGAAGATTAGCGATTTCGACGTGTCCCGAAGGAGATGATGATTGTGGCCCTAAAGGGCCCGTCGTCGGGGTCGGACAGCCGCGGCTCGCAGCGGGGCAAAAGTGGCGAGAGTGCCGCGAGTCGCCATTATTGTGAGACGATACGATATCGTCCCTATTAAACGCTTCCGGCGACGCAAACGTTTCCTCAGTCGAGCAACTCCCCTGCGAGTTCGACCAGCAGTTCGTTGTAGCACCCGCAACGTGACGGCTCCTCGGGTGAGTGTTGCGTCCCGCGGGAGCGACTCAGGCGCTCTCCGTCGAGGCTTCGCCGTCCGCCGCGCCGCCGCGGAAGACGAGTCGCTCCACGAGGTCCGACCGTTGCATCAACACCGTTCCGAGCGCGCTCATCACGAAGACGTAGCCGACCGCGAACGCCGGGATGATTTCGCGCATCACCGGCGTCGTGCCCGCGGCGGCCAGCGCCGCGATGACGAGCGAGAACTCGCCTCGGGGGACCATGCCGACGCCGACCCGGAGCGACCGGTGCGCCGAGAGGTCGTACGCGCGGCCGCCGAGGTAGCCCGAGACGACCTTCGACGGCGTCGACACGACGACCGCGACGACGAGCGGGACGGCGGCCGCCGCCAACAGCGTCGGGTCGGTTCCGAGCCCGATCCAGAAGAAGAACACCGCGGCGAACACGTCGCGGACCGAGACGAGCAGGTGTTCGAGTCGCTCTCGGTGGCCGCTCGTCGAAAAGCCCATGCCGACGAAGAACGCCGCGACGGCCTCGCTCACCCCGAGCGCGAGCGCCGCGCCCGAGATGGGGACGACGACCGCGAGCGCCCGCAGGACGAACGCCTCTTGGTTCTCCACGTCGAGGAGGCGGGCGAACAACGCCGTCCCGTACTGGACGGCCACGAACAGCAGACCGAGGAAGCCGAAGGCGATGGCGAGCGACCGGCCGATGGCCGCGACGCCGCCGTCGCCGCCGAGCACGAGCGAGGTGACGACCGCGAGGTAGACCGCGATAGCGAGGTCCTCGAAGACGAGCGTGCCCAAAATCGGCTCCGACTCGGGGTCGGCAATCCACCCGAGGTCGATGAGCGTCTTCGTCACGATGGCCGACGACGAGATGTAGACGATGCCGCCGAGCAGGAGCGCCTCGACCGGCGACCACCCGAGGACGAGGCCGATAGCGATACCGATGGGGAGGTTCACCGCGAGGTCGATGACGCCCGCGCGGCCGATTTTCGCCCCGGACGCCCGGAGTCGGTCGAGGCTGAACTCCAAGCCGAGGAAAAACAGGAGGAGGACGATACCGAACTCCGCCAGAATCGTCACGACCTCGCCGTTCGGGACGTACGGGAGGCCGAACCGCCCGGCGACGTGCGGCCCGGCGACGACGCCGCCGACGACGTAGAGGGGAATCACCGACAGGCCGAGGCGGAGCGCGACCGCTCCGACGACCGCGAGGACGGCGAACAGATAGCCGAACTCGAGTAGCGCCGCCGCCATCAGGTCCCTTTGACGAGCGCCGTGAACTCGCGGCAGGCCGCCCGGGGGCCGATGACGACGAGCGTGTCGCCGGCTTCGACCATCGCGTCGCCGCCGGGCGAGGTGACGAGCTCGTCGCCGCGCTCGATGGCGATGACGGACGCGCCGGTCGCCTGCCGGAGGTCAGACTCGCCGAGCGTCTTGCCCGCGAGGGCTGAGTCCCCCCCGACTTCGACCCACTCGATGAGCGTGTTGTCGCCCAGAAGCGTCTCGATGGTCTCCGTCTGGACCGGCTGGAAGTACGCGCCTTCGAGGAGCGTCCCCACCTGCCGGGCGAGCTTGTCGGAGAGTTCGAACAGCTTCTCCGAGTCGCTGTCGGCGCTCGCGCGCCGGAACACCTCCCGTTTGCCGGTGTTGTGCGTCACGATGACGAGCCGGGAGCCGTCGCCGAGGTCAACCTCGTGTTTCTTCCCGACGCCCGGAAGGTCGCTCTCGTAGACAGTCATGTCTCGACGATTGGCGAGCGGACGAAATAAAGCCGCCTTCCGGTCAGGCGACCAGCCAGAGCGTCCCCGCGATGGCGGTACAGGCGACCGGCGGAATCGAGAGGTTGTCGTCGATGACGTAGCCGACGACGACCGGTTTCGCGCCATCGGCCAGCGTCGCGCCGGCGGCCCCGGCGGCCGCGGCGAGCCCGCCGGCGACGACTCCCGAGACGGGAATCACGAACGGCGCGGCGAGGGCGAAACAGACCGCGAACATCGCCGCGAGCGTCCGCGCCGACTTCAGCTCGCCCACCGGCGCGGAGCCGAGAAGCCCGCTTATCGGGTCGCCGATGGTGAGCATGAGCATCCCCGGCACCGCGACGTGGGGGCCGTACACCAGCGCGACGGCCGTCTGGCTGTAGACGTACAGCGCGTAGCCGGCGACGTTGTCCTGTTCGTACTCGCGGGTGAGCTCGTCGTAGACGACCCATTCGAGGCCGCCGAACAGCCGGAGCAGTTCGAGGACGCTGACGACCGCCGCGAGGACGACGAACAGATACCCGAGGGTACGCCACTCGACCAGCCCGAGGAGGTACAAAAGCGGCATCCCCGAGCCGCTCGCGTGGACCAGTCGCCGCTTCACCTCGGCGGTGCTCGGTCGCCCCACGGCGGGTTACGCCTCGACGACCTCGTTGTCGTCGAGCACGTCGTCGAACGAGGCGGTGCCGGCGCGCAGGCCGACGAGCGTTCCGACGAGGTCGTCGACGGACAGTCGAACCTGCTTGCCGCTGTCGCGCTCGCGGATGGTGACGGTGTCCGCGCCGTCGCCTTCGAGGCCGTCGCGGTCGATGGTGATGCAGAACGGCGTGCCGACCTCGTCCTGCCGGCGGTAGCGCCGACCGATGCTACCGGAGTCGTCGTAGACGACCGCGAAGCCGGCCGCGCGGAGTTCGGCGGCCACGTCGTCTGCGAGGTCGACCAGCTCGTCGACGTTGCTCACGAGCGGGAAGACGCCGACGTTCGTCGGCGCGACCGCCGGCGAAAGCGAGAGGTAGCTCCGCGCCTCGCCGTCGACCTCGTCGGTCTCGTACGCGTGCGCGAGAAGCGTATACACCGTGCGGTCGATACCGAACGAGGGCTCGACCACGTGCGGCGTGATGTGCTCGCCCGCCTCGGTCTGCGTCTCGACCGAGAAGTTGGCCACGTCGGCGTCGACGGTGATTTGCTCGCCGTCGACGTCGAGGTTCACCTCGTCGGCGTCGAAGGCGTCGGGGTC
This sequence comes from Haloferax chudinovii, assembly GCF_042663345.1. NCBI lineage: Archaea > Methanobacteriati > Methanobacteriota > Halobacteria > Halobacteriales > Haloferacaceae > Haloferax > Haloferax chudinovii. Next base: position 72,323 of record NZ_JBHTAB010000007.1, on the reverse strand, counting down.
GCGCTCGGCGAGCGTCTCAAGCGCCTCGGCCACGTCGGCGGCCTGCGCGCCGAACTCGGGGCCGAGCGTCGCCATGTCGGGGTCGACGACGGCGCGCTCGACCGTCTTCGGCTCGTCGTACTGCTGGAAGACGGTGAAGTCGTCGTCGCCGTACTCGCCGTGCTTCGAGAGGTCGTAGTCGCTCCGGTAGGAGAAGCCCGCAATCTCTATCCAGTCGCCGTCGACCTCGCTTTCGGCGTCCCAGCAGTCCGAGGAGTAGTGGGCGCGCTCGCCCGCGAGGTGCTGGCGGAAGCGGAAGCGGTCCATGTCGACGCCGACCGTCTCGTACCACTCTTGGGCGATGCCGAGGAAGTAGCCGAGCCACGCGTTGCCGATGATGCCGTCCTCGACGGCCTCGCCGATAGTCGTCTCGACGTAGTCGCCGTCGTCGGCCTCCTGTTCGGTCGCGGGGTACAGAAGCACCGACACGTCCTCGACCGCGGAGAGGTCGGCCTCGTCGCGCTCGGGGTCGATAAAGTGCTCCAGTTCGGCCTGCGTGAACTCGCGGGTGCGGACGATGCTCTTCCGCGGCGAAATCTCGTTGCGGTAGGCGCGGCCGACCTGCGTCACACCGAACGGGAGGCTGTTGCGCGCGTACTCCTTGATGCGCGGGAACTCCACGAAGATGCCCTGCGCCGTCTCGGGCCGGAGGTAGCCCGGCGTCGACGAGCCGGGGCCGATGTTCGTCTCGAACATGAGGTTGAAGTCCTCGACCGACCGGCCGGCGAGGTCCGCGCCGCAGGTCGGACAGACGAGGCCGAGGTCGGCGATTTTCTCGGCCGCCTCCTCGGGCGACAGCGTCTCGGCGTCCTCCAGTTCGGAGTTGTCCTCGATGAGGTGGTCAGCGCGGTGGGACTCGCCGCACTCGGCGCACTCGACGAGCATGTCGTCGAAGCCGTCGAGGTGACCCGACGCCTCGAAGACGGGTTCGGGCATGATGGTCGGCGCTTCGATTTCGAGGTTGCCCTCCTGGACGGCGAAGCGCTCGCGCCACGCCTCCTCGACGTTGGACTTCAGCGCCGCGCCCTGCGGGCCGTAGGTGTAGAACCCGCCGACACCGCCGTAGGCCTCCGAGGAACCGAAAAAGAACCCGCGGCGCTTGGCGAGTTCGGTGAGCGCGGCGGACTCGTCGCCCTCACTCATACAGCGCCTCCAGCAGATTGATGTCGCGGACGACGCCGATGAGCTCGTCGCCGGAGACGAGCGGAATCTGCTCGATGTCCTCGCGAATCATCGTCTGGGCGGCGTCCTTGGCGGTGACGCGCGTCGCGACGCTCACGAGGTCGTCGGTCATGAACTTCGAGACCGGCTCGGCCGGAATCTCGACGTTCCGGGTCGGGATGTAGCGGTTGCCGACCGCCTTGATGCCCTCCCACATCCACTCGTCGTCCTGATTGGCGACGGAGTCGCCGGTGCCGGCCTCGCCTTCGACGACGCGGGCGACCTCGATGATGTCGACTTCGGTCACGATGCCGGCCAGCGAGGCCTCGTCGTCGAGGACGACCGCGTAGGGGACGTTCGCGTAGAATATCTCGCGTTCGACGATGTGCAGGGGAACGTCGACGTACGTCGTGTTCACGTCGCGGGCGGCGACGTCACCGACCTCGGTCTCGCCGTCGATGTCGCCGCGAGCGATGGCCCGGACCACGTCGGTGACGGTGAGGATGCCCTCGATGGCGTCGCCGTCGACGACGGGGATTCGGCGCGCGCCCTCAGCGACCATCGTCGCGGCCACGGCTTCGAGGTCGTCGGCGGCGCTCGCGGTCGGCACCTCGCGGACGAGCACCGCCAGCTGGTCCTCGTCGGGGTGTTCGATGAGGTCCTCCCGAGAGATGAGCCCCCGGTACTTCGTCCCCTCGTCGGTCTCTTTCACCACAGGAACAGAAGAGAACCCACGCTCTTGGAGGTATTCCAGAACGTCGTCGCGGGTGCCCGGCAGGGACACCGTCACGACCTCCTCACCGCGGGTCATCGCGTCGGCTACTTTCATACACCCGCTTTCTTCCCCCCGCCTAATGTACTCTGCGAACGCTTTCGCCTCGCTGACAGGCGTCCACCGCGGCTCGCGGGGGCCGGAGGACAGGCGATGCGCGCGCGGCGCAAAAGTAGACCGGCTCTCGGTTCAGTTCCCGTCGTTCGACCCGGCGTCGGTCGCGTCGTCGTCGCCGTTCGGCGCGTCCCGCCGAATCGCGTCGAGGTTGGGGAAGAACTTCTCTGGGTCGTCGTGTTCGACGACGCCAACGACGGTGCCGTCGAGCTTCTGCAGGTAGCTGTACATCCGTCCCTCCTCGACGGCGACGGTCGCACACTCCAGCGCCTCCCGGAGGTCCCACGCGCCCGCGATGAAGACCGCGGTCTCGGTCTCCGGCGAGAACAGCGCCGTCACGATGTAGACGCGGCCGTCGTTCTCCGCGCGGTACACCTCGTACTCGGGGAACGAGGTCGCCTCGAACAGCTCGGCGACCGTGTCGGCCTTGTCGCCGGGGATGACGTACGCGAGGCCGAACGCACCCTCGTCGCCCTTCCCGCTGGAGGGACCGAACGGGCCGCTATCGCCCGCGGCGATGCGGACTGTCGTCCACCCCTCGTCCTCGAAGTCGTCGGCCATCGCGGCCATGTCGTCGAGCGTCGCGCCCCACGCCTCGCGGCGACGGTCCGCCTCACCGGCGATGCGTTCGACCTCGGGCGTCTCGTCGTCTCCGAGTTCGGCCATACCCGTTCTGGACGACGTATATGGTAAAAGGCATCGAAGGTCGCGGGCGGCCCCGACCGGTCAGTAGTTGATCTCGAAGACGACCTCCATCGCGTAGGAGGCCGCGAGGATACAGACCGACGCGAGAAGCAGTTTCACCCCGCTCGACGGCCGCTCGTCGCTGGTCGCCGGTCGCAGTCGCGGCGGCAGTACCGCGTCGAGGGCGTCCCCGACGAGCTTCTCGACGCCGACGGGTTCGTCGCTCCCCGAGAACAGGCCGCCGTCGGTGCCGCCGGTGCCGCTGTTGCCGCCGTTTCCGTCCCCGCGTTTCCACGCCGCCTTCGGGCGAACCTTCAGCGACGAGTAGCCGAACATAGCGAACCCGAGAAAGAACATGAGCCACTTCGCGCCGGGCAGTCCGTTGCCGGCGAGCGTGCTCACGAGGGCGCTCACGACGAACACCACGCCGGTGAGCGAGACGGCGTAGACCACGGCGTCGATGGTCTTGACGCCGACGCGGCGTGGGTCGAACTCCATGGCTATCGGACGAGCGTCTCGAAGACGGTCGCCGGCTCCTCGTACTCGGCGTCGTGGCGGTGACAGAGGCTCAGCCGCCCCCGGTCGCCGACCGCGAGCTGTTCGGGCCGCTCGTGGTCACAGACGCTTCCGAACTCCTCGCGGAGGTAGGTCCGCGCGGCGTCCTCGTCGTCGTTTTCGGCGTAGTCGGCGGCCTCGCGGACGTGGGTCATCACGTCCGACGGCACGTCGAGGTCGCCGAACAGTTCGGGGATGATTTCGTCCATCCCGGCGCGGTGGCTCTCCCGGCCGAGTAGTTTCCGGACGCGATCGCTCAGCGAGGGGTCCGCGCGCGAGCGCTCCCGAAGCACCTCGCGGAAGATTTCGATGCGCTCCCAGACGTCGGGGTCTATGTCCCTGTACGCCGCCGGACGAATCTTCACCGGACAGCGGGTCGAGAACGGACAGCCCGCCGGCGGGTCCCGCGGGCTCGGCGGCGTCCCGCGAAGGGTGATGCGGTCGCGCTCGACCGTCGGGTCCGGCTCCGGAATCGACGACAACAGCGCGTGGGTGTACGGATTCGCCGGCTCGTCGAACAGCTCGTCGGCCGGGCCGATTTCCATCATGTTGCCGAGGTACATCACGGCGACGCGGTCGCAGATGTGGCGGACGACCGCGAGGTCGTGGGCGATAAACAGGTACGTCAGTCCGAACTCGCTTTGCAGGTCTTCGAGCAGGTTGAGAATCTTCGCCTGCACGGACACGTCGAGCGCCGACACCGGCTCGTCGAGGATGATGAACTCCGGTTCGAGCGCGAGCGCGCGGGCGATGCCGATGCGCTGGCGCTGGCCGCCGGAGAACTGGTGGGGGTAGCGGTAGTAGTGCTGTTCCTGCAGTCCGACGGTTTCGAGCAGTTCGCGGACGCGCTCGCGGCGCTCCGACGGCGTCTTCCAGTCGTGGACGTCGAGCGGCTCGCGGACGATTTCGCCGACGGTCATCCGCTCGTTGAGGCTCGAATCGGGGTCCTGGAACACCATCTGTACGTCCTTGCGGAACTGCTTGAGGTCGGAGCCGGACAGCGTGGTGATGTCCGTGCCGTTGAGTTTGACCTCGCCCGCGGTGGCCTCTTCGAGGCGCATCAGCGTGCGGCCGAGCGTGGACTTCCCACAGCCCGACTCGCCGACGAGCCCGAGCGTCTCGCCGCGTTGGATGTCGAACGAGACGCCGTCGACCGCCTTCACGGGGTTGCTCCCGAGGAGGCCGCCGTCCTCGTAGTAGGTCTTGAGGTCGTTGACCTCGAGAATGGTCTCTCCGCGCGCCGTCGTGGTTCGCTCTTCTTCCGTGGATGTCGTACTCATCGCGTGTCACCTCCGCGCTGTCCGCCCTCTCGGTGGACGGCGACCGCCTCCTCCGTGGGGAGGTCTTCGGGGTACAGCAGACACGACACGTGGTGCTGACCCGCGTCGTCGCCGACCTCGACGGGCTCCGGGTGGACCGTGTCGCACTCGGCGAACGCCTTCGGACACCGGGGGGCGAACCGGCAGTAGGTCGGGTCCTCGTTCGGCGTCGGCACGTCGCCTTCGATGGTCGCGAGGCGCTCGTTCTCGTCGAGTCCCTGTCCGGGGATGGAGTTGAGAAGCCCCTGCGTGTAGGGGTGTTTCGGCGATTCGAACAGTTCGACGACGGGTGCGCTCTCGATGATTTCGCCCGCGTACATCACGTTGACGCGGTCGGCGATTTCGGCGATGACGCCCATGTCGTGGGTGATGAACATGATGCCGAGGTCGCGCTCTTCTTGAAGCTCTTCGAGGAGCTCCAGAATCTGCGCCTGGATGGTCACGTCGAGCGCGGTGGTCGGCTCGTCGCAGATGAGCAGTTCGGGGTCGCACGCGAGCGCCATCGCGATGACGGCGCGCTGGCGCATCCCGCCGGAGAACTGGTGGGGGTACTCGCGGACGCGACGGTGGGCGTCAGGAATCCCGACCGCTTCGAGCAGTTCGATTGCCTCTTTCGTCGCTTTCGACCCGCTCAGCCCGCGGTGGAGGCGAAGCGCCTCCTTGATTTGGTTGCCGACGGTGTAAACGGGGTTCAGGCTCGTCAGCGGGTCCTGGAACACCATGGCGATACTGCCGCCGCGGATGGAGCGCATCTGCTTCGGCGACTTGTCGAGGAGGTCCTCGCCGTCGTACATGATGCGGCCGTTCTCGATGCGGCCGGGGTTCTCGACCAGTCGCATGATAGAGCGGGCCGTGACGGACTTGCCGGAGCCGGACTCGCCGACGATGCCCACGGTCTCGCCGCGGAAGATGTCGAACGAGATGCCGTCGACCGCGCGGATGACCTCCTTGTCGGTGTAGAACGACGTTCGGAGGTTCTCGACGGAGAGCAGGGGCTCGCCCTTGGTGCGGGCGGAGCGCGCCTGTTCGGTGCTCATGCGCCACCTCCCGTGGCGGCGGCTTCGTCACCGGTGTCCGCCTGCGGGTCGATGGCGTCGCGGATGCCGTCGCCGAAGGCGTTCAGCCCGGTCACGACCAGCGTGATGAGGAGGCCGGGGACCAGCGAGATGTGCCACGAGGGGCTGGCGACGTACTGCTGGCCGTTGGCGATGAGCCGGCCCCATTCGGGGGTCGGCGCGGTGATGCCGAGGCCGAGATACGAGAGCCCGGCGACGCTGATGATGATACCACCGAGACTGAGCGAGGCGTAGATGAGCATGTAGCTGAACACGTAGGGGGCCATGTGCTTGCGCATGACCTGCGTCGGCGTCTGTCCGAACGACTTCGCGGCGTCGATCCAGTCCTCCTCGGACACCTGGAGCGCTGGGCCACGTATCGACCGCCAGATGAACGGCCAGTAGACGATACTGAAGATGAGGATGATGAGCACCGCGCCGTCGTACAACTCCCTGACCCAGGTGTTCTGGAAGATGACGAGCATCAAGATGAGGACCATGATGACCGGCAACGCCTGTATCGAGTCGGAGACCAACACCGTCGCCAAGTCCGCCAGTCCCTTGTAGTACGCCGTTATCATGGCCAAGCCGAGCCCGATGAGGCCGGCGATACCCATGGCGACGGTGGCGATGGTCAGGGATATCCTCGCCCCGAACACCACCTGTGTGAACAAGTCCTTCCCGTTTGTCGCCGTGCCGAACGGATGGAACCTGCCGTAGTCGTCGTACGTCAGCGGGGCGACGTTCTCGTCACCCGCGCCCTGCGACCCCGAGCCGAGGTTGGCCTCGCCGACGAGCACTGTCTCGGTGCTCTGGGTGTCTTCGCTCCAGTGGGTGACCTCGTAGTCGTACGGCTGGAGGATGTTCCGCTCCATCGTGGTCGGGCCGAGCGCGGGCGCGAATACCGCCATGACCACAAACGTGATGACGATAATGAGCCCGAACTTGCCCCAGGCGTGGCCCCGGAAGCGGTTGACCACGTCGTCCCGCGGCGTCCAGTCGACGCGGCGGTAGTGGCGGCGGAACCGGTTGTAGCCGTTCCACGCCCACGCCAGCACCGCGAAGGCGTACGCGTAGACGAAGGCGACGCGGATGGCCCACGCGACCGCGGGCGAGAGCCCGAGGAACGTGTTCTCGTAGCCGGTTCCGTTCCAGTAGCCCTGGTTCGGAATCACGTCGCGGGAGATGAGCGTCGGAATCGCGTCGAACGCCGCCTGAAGCGACTGGACGGCGGACGCGCCGGGGTCGCCGGGAAGGAGGTTGACGACCACGCCGGCGACGGCGCCGACGACTTGGAGGATAGCGCCCAGCTCGACGCCGATAAGGACGGCACCGACGGCGGCCCAAATCAGCGCTGGCTGGGGGTTCTCAGCGACTCGTTGTCGGAGCGGAATCTCGGTTTCGGTTGTCGTGCTCACTGTGATTCACCCGTCGTACCCGACGCGCGGGTCGATAATCGTGTACAGGAAGTCCTGCAGGATGTTCGTGCCGACCAGGATGAGGATGAAGATGAACATCAGCGTCCCGATGAGCGGCAGGTCCCCGTTGATGGCGGCGTTGAAGAACAGCCACCCGAGGCCGTTGATGGCGAAGACCGTCTCGACGAACACCGACCCGCCGAGAAGCAGGAACGCCTCGCCCGTGATGATGGGCACGAGCGGGATGAGCGCGTTCCGGAAGATGTGCTTCCAGACGAGCGAGCGCCCGGAGACGCCCTTCGCGCGGGCGGTCTCGACGTAGTTCGAGTTGATGGTTTCGAGGACGGCGGTGCGGCCGATGCGCATCTCGTTGCCCATCGACGCCGACCCGAGGACGAGCGCCGCGGGAGCGATCTGCTTCGTCGCCCGGATGAACGACTCGGTCCACCCGCCGGGGTCGGCAAGGAACTGCTCGACCGGCGACTGGAAGAAGCCGAGCGCCGGCGGCGTCACGACGTTCGTCCTGACGATCCACGTCTGCCACGTGAACAGGCCGTTCGTCCACGTCCCGAGCTGTGAGAGGGCCGTGACGAGCATGATTGCCAGCCAGAAGTTCGGCATCGCGCGCCAGACGATTCCGCCGAAGGAGGCGACGTAGTCGGAGGGCGTGTTCGGGTTCAGACCGGCGTAGAAGCCGAGCGGAATCCCGACGAACAGCGCGATGACAACCGACCAGAAGCCGAGCCAAATCGTCCGGGGCGCGTAGATTTCGATGAGTTCGTACGCGGTCGTCCCGGGCGCGATGACCCACGACTGGCCGAGTTGGAAGGTGAACAGCTCGTACATGAAGTCGAGGTACTGACTCCAAAGCGGCTGGTTCAATCCGAGGTTCGTTCGAATCTGTTCTGCCGCCTGCGGGTTGTATTGCGTCCCCAGAATCGCCGACACGGGGTCGAGCGGCCCCAGGCGGATGAGGGCAAACGTAATCGTCGTCCCGAAGATGACGACAGGAATCGACATCAGTACCCTGCGGAGGAAGTACTGCCATCGACTCATGGCATCACCTCGCAGACCGTTCGAGCGGACATTATTGTAAGGGTTTACTGAGTGGTATGGTTATGTCTTGCGCTTTGAATCCCCAATATTGCAGTTTCAGCAACTATATCGCCAGATTATGCCACATAGTAGCGACTAACTATACGCTTGTCAAAAATTTCTGGGAGTTCGATTTAGACGGGGTGTGAGTGCGTTCCCGTGTTCCCCGGCGTTATCGGTTGAGGGTCACGTTGTTGAGCTTCTGGCGGCTCGGACCCATACCACCGAACGGCTCGATTTCGACGGTGTCGTACCAGAACGTCTCCTCCTTCTGGTTGTAGACCGGCAGCATCGCAACGTCTTCCCAGTTGGCCGTCTCGATGTCGACGTAGGCCTCGTCGCGGACCTGCTGGGCCTCGTCGGTCGGCGCCGGGTTGTTGACGACCTGCTGGTAGGCGTCGGTCGCCTGCTGGTAGGCGTCGCCGTTCTCGGCCGTCCAGTTGACGTACGAGATGGGGCCCTGCTCGGACGTGTCCGTCTGCGGCGGGTTCAGCAGCTGCAGGAAGTTGTCCGGGGCCGGCCAGTCGGCGATCCAGCCGAGGGTGTACGCTTCGAGCTGACCGTTGCGGCCGCGTTCGAGGAGCGTCGAGAAGTCGGCCTTCTGAATCTGCATGTTGATGTGGGCGGACGCGAGCTGGTCGCGGAGGATGCTCGCCATCTCCTCCCACGTGTTGGAGTTGTACTGGGTCCACTGGACCTCGAACTGGTTGTCCGGCCCGTAGCCGGCTTCCTCCATGACCTGGCGGGCGGCCTCGATGTCCGTCTCACCCGCGCTGTACGGGTAGTCGGAGCTGACGAGGTCGCTTGCGGCCTGCGCGCCACCGGGGAAGATAGTCGGCGGCGTGAACAGTTCCGCCGCGGAGCCGCGGCCCTTGAACACCTCCGAAACTATCTGGTCTTGGTTCAGGACGTAGGCGAAGGCTTGGCGGACCGGCTTCGGGACCTTCTCCATGTTGAAGCCGACGTAGTAGATGGACAGGGTCGGGACGCCGACGTAGTTGAGCGTCTTCCCGTTGCGGACGGGACCGTACTTACCGACTTCACGACCGTACTCGTCGGTTGACTCCACCTGAACGAGTCCGGGGTCGTACTGCGCGGTGGGCAGTCCGAAGTAGTCCGCGTTCTCGTTCATGGCGTAGTTGTAGCGGGCCGTGTCGTCCTCGATGACCTGCCAGCGGACGTTGTCGACCTGCGCGACCTGTCCGTAGTAGTCGTCGTACTTGGAGACGGCCGCGGCGGTACCCTGCTCCCAGAACGCGAACTCGAACGGACCCGCGCCGATGGGGTTGTTCGACGCGAACTCGGTGTACTCCATTTCGCCGTCGTAGCCTTCGATGTCGCCGAGGACGCCCTCGGGGAGGGCGGCAAAGGAGGTGTAGGCGAACATCTCGAGGGTGTCGTGGAACGGCTCGGAGAGGTTGACGACGAGTTCGGTCTCGCTCTCGCCGACCTCGAGGCCGAGCGAACCGGGAACGTAGTTTCCTTCGTCGTCCGTCTCGTGCTCCACGCCGACGGAGTCGAGGATGAAGTAGGCGCGGCGGCTGTTCGAGGAGACCGCGAGGCGCTCCCACGCGTAGATGAAGTCGGACGCGGTGACCGTCTCGCCGTTGTGGTAGGTCGCGTCAGCGAGCTGGAACGTGTAGGTCGTGAAGTCGTCGGAGACCGTGTAGTCCGCGGCGAGCTCGTTTTCGACCGTCGGCAGGGCGTTCTGATAAGACATCAAGCAGTCGAAGACCTGCTGGATGAGGATGCCCGACGACGTGTCAGTCGCGGCGACGGGGTCCATCGTCGTGATGGTCCCATCGAGGATACGGTTGAACACCGAACCGGACAGCTCCGTGCCCGTGTCCTCTTCGGTCGTCGTCTCGGTGGTGGTCTCCTCGCCACCGGATTCGGTCGTCGTTTCTTCACCGTTACCGCCGGTACACCCGGCGAGGGCGGCGGCCGTGGCGGCCCCGCCTGTTGCCTTCAGAAAACGGCGACGCGAGAGTTTGTTAGTGTCTGGCATTCAGAACGAAATTTTCGCGGCGCGTGGATAAACTTACCGTATTCGATTTGTTTGATATAGTGTAGCGTGGAAAGACGTAGTTCCATACCCAAGCGGCGAAAACTGCCACGAGACTCCCTACAAAACTCGTTTTACATTTTAAACCGCTTTCGAGGCGACAGAACCAGTCAACGGGGCGCTTCTCGCCCCGTCGTTTCGGTCCACTTATATAGGGTTGTCACAATGTATCATACATGACGCCGGATGCGACGGCTTCCGTCGACGACTCGGGCGCCGAGATCATGGCCTCGGTGGATCGCTCTCAGACGGGCCAGCGTCTTATTATCGCGGACATCTCCCGCGATGACGCGTGGCTCGCTTCTGACGTAGCCGACGCGCTCGCGCTCGACGAGTGGCGATAATCGATCCGGCACCGTTCGCCTCCCCGGCGACCAGACCATTCACATTTTAGTCCGACTCGCTCGTGGTACGCTACATGAACGCTCGAGCGGTGACGGTGAGCGAGGAGTACCTCGCCCGTCTCGAACACGGCGCGGACTGGCGCGAGGAGATCGAGGAGTTCTGCGCGCGCAAGGGCATCGAGTCCGCGTGGTTCAACGCCATGGGTGCCGTCCAGGACGCCGAACTCTGGTTCTACGACCAGACGGACCAGGAGTACCAGTCCGTGACGTTCGACGAGCCGCTCGAAGTCGCCGCCTGCGTGGGCAACGTCGCGCTCCTCGACGGCGAACCCTTCGCACACACGCACGCGATTCTCTCCCGACGGAGCGGACAGGCGCTCGCGGGGCACCTCGACTCGGCGACCGTCTTCGCGGGCGAACTGAACCTCCGCGCCTTCGAGGAACCGCTCGAACGCGACCACGACGCGGTGACCGACCTCGACCTCTGGCTGTAACCGTGCGCGAGGAGGAAACCCGGTACTTCCGTCGCATCGAAGCCCGCCTCGACGAGGCGTTCGACGTCGCGGAGGCCGCGAAGGCGACGGGGTACGACCCGAAGACCGAAGTCGAGATTCCGGTCGCCAAGGACATGGCCGACCGCGTCGAGAACATCCTCGGCATCGACGGCGTCGCAGAGCGCGTCCGCGAGCTCGAAGGCCAGATGTCCCGCGAGGAGGCGGCGCTCGAACTCGTGACCGACTTCGTCGACGGCAACGTCGGCGACTACGACTCCCGCGAGGGCAAAGTCGAGGGCGCGGTCCGCACCGCCGTCGCCCTCCTCACCGAGGGGGTCGTCGCCGCGCCCATCGAGGGCATCGACCGCGTCGAAATCCTCGAAAACGACGACGGCACGGAGTTCGTCAACGTCTACTACGCCGGCCCGATTCGCTCGGCGGGCGGCACCGCACAGGCGCTGTCCGTGCTCGTCGCCGACTACGCCCGCTCGCTCCTCGACATCGACGAGTACAAGGCTCGAACCGACGAGGTCGAGCGCTACGTCGAGGAGATTAACCTCTACGACAAGGAGACCGGCCTCCAGTACTCGCCGAAGGACAAGGAGTCGCGTTTTATCGCCGAGAACATGCCCATCATGCTCGACGGCGAGGCCACGGGCGACGAGGAGGTCTCGGGCTACCGCGACCTCGAACGCGTCGATACCAACTCCGCCCGCGGCGGTATGTGTCTCGTCGCGGCTGAGGGTATCGCCCTCAAGGCCCCGAAGATTCAGCGCTACACCCGCCAGCTCGATGAGGTCGACTGGCCGTGGCTCCAGGACCTCATCGACGGCACCATCGGCAAGGACGACGGCACAGCCGCGACGGCCGACGAGGCGGGAGACGACGGCGACGAGGCCGACGAGGCGGGCACCGACCCGGCCGACGACGGTGACGCGGAACCCGACGCACCCGACGGGCCGACCCGCGTCGAACCCGCAACCAAGTTCCTCCGCGACCTCATCGCGGGCCGCCCGGTGTTCGGCCACCCCTCCGCGCCCGGCGGCTTCCGCCTGCGCTACGGCCGCGCCCGCAACCACGGCTTCGCGACCGCGGGCGTCCACCCCGCGACGATGCACATCGTGGACGACTTCATCGCCACCGGCACCCAAATCAAGACCGAACGCCCCGGCAAGGCCGGCGGCGTCGTCCCCGTCGACTCCATCGAGGGGCCGACGGTCAGACTCGCCAACGGCGACGTGCGCCGCATCGACGACCCCGAGGAGGCCGAGGAGCTACAGAACGGCGTCGAGAAGATTCTCGACCTCGGCGAGTACCTCGTCAACTTCGGCGAGTTCGTCGAGAACAACCACCCACTCGCGCCCGCCTCCTACGTCTTCGAGTGGTGGATTCAGGACTTCGAGGCGACCGAGGCCAACGTGCAGGCGCTCCGCGACGACCCCGCCGTCGACCTCGAAGCGCCGTCGGTCGAGGACGCCCTCTCGTGGGCGACGGAGTTCGACGCCCCGCTCCATCCCGCCTACACCTACCTCTGGCACGATGTCTCAGTCGAGCGGTTCGACGCGCTCGCCGACGCCGTCGCGGCCGGCGAGGTCGTCGCCGCCGAAGCCGACGGCGGCACGGTCGGCGCGCTCGAACACGACAACGAACCCGAGCGCGGACTGGAGGGGACGCTCGTCCTCGACAACACGCCCGAGATTCGAGAGGCGCTCGAACACCTGCTCGTCGCCCACCGACAGACCGACGAGACGCTTCGCGTCCCCGTCTGGCGACCGCTCGCCCGGAGCCTCGGCCTCACCGACGACCGCGAGCGGACGTGGGAACTCGCCGACCTCTCCGAGCGCGCCCGCGAGTGGGACGACGGCGACAACGCCGTCGAGGCCGTCAACGAGGTCGCGCCCTTCACCGTCCGCGAGCGCGCACCCACCCGTATCGGCAACCGCATGGGCCGCCCGGAGAAGTCCGAGCGCCGCGACCTCTCCCCCGCGGTCCACACGCTGTTTCCCATCGGCGAGGCCGGCGGGAGCCAGCGGGACGTGGGCGACGCCGCCAGACACCGCGGCGAGTCCGGCAAGCGCGGCCAGATTTCGGTTCGCCTCGGCCGGCGCAAGTGCCCCGACTGCGGCGCGTTCGGCTTCAAGTCGAAATGTCCAGACTGCGGCGGTCACACCGAACCCCACTACGAGTGCGACGACTGCGGGACCGTCCTCGAACCCGACGAGTCCGGCCGCGTCTACTGCGAGCGCTGTGACTGGGACGTCGAGAGCGCCGAATGGCGGGACATCGACCTGAACTCCGAGTACCGCGACGCCCTCGAACGCGTCGGCGAGCGCGAGTCGTCGTTCCAGATTCTCAAGGGCGTGAAGGGGCTTACCTCTGCGAACAAGACGCCCGAACCAATCGAGAAGGGCGTCCTGCGGGCGAAACACGACGTGTCGTCGTTCAAGGACGGCACCGTCCGCTACGACATGACCGACCTGCCCGTCACCGCGGTCCGCCCCGAGGAGCTCGACGTGACCGCCGACCACTTCCGCGAGCTCGGCTACGAGACGGACATCGACGGCGAACCCCTCCGGTTCGACGACCAACTGGTCGAACTCAAAGTCCAGGACATCGTCCTCTCGAACGGCGCGGCGCAACACATGATGCAGACCGCCGACTTCGTCGACGACCTCCTCGAACAGTTCTACGGCCTCGACCGATTCTACGAAATCGAAGAGCGCGACGACCTCATCGGCGAACTCGTCTTCGGGATGGCCCCCCACACCTCCGCCGCGGTCGTCGGCAGAGTCGTCGGATTCACGACAGCGGCTGTCGGATACGCGCATCCGTACTTTCACGCCGCGAAACGCCGGAACTGCTTCCACCCGGAGACGAAGGTCTGGTACCGAGACGAGACCGACCGGTGGCGATACGACGAGGTTCGAACGCTCGTCGAGGAACGACTCGACGACCCGGAGACCGACGACTTCGGGACGCTCGTTCAGGAACTAGATGGGGACGTGTACGTTCCGTCTCTGACCAGAGACGGCCGGGAGACCGTTAAACCGGTCGAAGCCGTCTCTAAGCACGTCGCACAGGACCACCTCGTCCGCATCGAGACCCGCGGCGGGAGAGAACTAACGGTCACCCCGGACCACACGGTGATTCGAGCCGACGACGGCGGATTCACGCGGATTCCCGCGCACGAACTCGACGAAGGCGACGCGCTTCCGTCGCCCAAGCGCGTCGATATCGACGCGAACCCGGCCCAGTTCGACTTGCTCGATGAGTTCCTGAACGGCGAGTCGATACCGGCCGATGACCTGATGATTCGGGGGCTCGGCGCGGACCGAATCCGGTCGCTCTTCGACGAGCATACCGACGCGAACGGCTACCTGAAACCGGTCGCCGAGCGGCTCGGACGGAGCGATTCGACGGTTCACAACTGGGTCTCTCGTGACAGCGTTCCGGCATCGGTGTTCGTGGAGATTCTCGGAGACGCCGAAACGGTCGTCGACGTGCTTCCGCGTGAGATATCTCTCGGCGTTCGTCGCGATACCGCGACCGTTTCGAGAGTGCTCGATATCGACGAGGCGTTCGGAACTGTTCTGGGGTACTACGCCGCAGAGGGATTCACGAGAGCGTCGCCCGGAAACTTCTACCAGACGACGATCTGTATCCCGGACGAACTCGCCCGCGAACGCATCCTCGATACCGTTAGCGAAGCCCTCGGCGTCGACGCGTTCGAGGAAAACGAGTGGAAGGTCACGGTTTCGAGCCGACTCGTGCAGTCGCTGTTCGCGGACGTCATCGGATGCGGGTCGCGCGCCGAGGACAAACGCGTCCCGGACTCGGTACTCACCGGTCCCGAGTCGGTCCTTCGGTCCTTCCTGTCGGCGTACTTCTCCGGCGACGGGAGCGCGTCTTCGGACCGTGTGGAGGTTCGCGCACACACCGTGAGCGACGACCTCAAACGCGACCTCGTTGCCGCGCTCAAACGCTTCGGCATCGCCTCGAAGACCTACGCTGAGCGCCGAACACCACAGACGGGTGCGGTGGCGGAGTTCTACGACGGAGACGAGGTCCCGACGTTCGACTCGTGGGTCCTCAAAGTCACGTCGGAGAACGCGGTTCGATTCGCCGAGGAGGTCGGTTTCCACCTCCCTCGAAAGCGCGAGGCGCTGGCGAGCGCTCTCGACGACACGGACATCCGAAGTCAGCGTCTCTTCTCGGACGGTGGGGACACGTGGCTCGACGAAGTCGTCTCGGTCGAATACCTCGAAAGCGACATCGACCACACTTACTCGCTGACCGTCGAAGACACCAACTCGCTGGTCGCCAACGACCTCCACGTCGCGCAGTGCGACGGGGACGAAGACTGTGTCATGCTCCTTATGGACGGTCTTCTCAACTTCTCGAAAGAATATCTCCCCGATAAGCGCGGCGGGCAGATGGACGCGCCGCTCGTCATGTCCTCGCGCATCGACCCCTCGGAAATCGACGACGAGGCGCACAACATGGACATCGTGCGGCAGTACCCCCGCGAGTTCTACGAGGCGACCCTGCGGATGGAAGACCCCGACGACTGGGAAGACGAGGTCACCATCGCCGAGGAGTACCTCGGGACGGACCGGGAGTACACCGGGTTCGACCACACCCACGACACGACGGACATCGCCGCCGGCCCGGACCTCTCGGCGTACAAGACCCTCGGGTCGATGATGGACAAGATGGACGCCCAACTGTTCCTCGCGCGGAAGCTCCGGGCGGTCGACGAGACCGACGTGGCCGAGCGCGTCATCGAGTATCACTTCCTACCGGACCTCATCGGGAACCTCCGCGCCTTCTCGCGGCAGGAGACGCGGTGTCTCGACTGCGGCGAGAAGTACCGGCGGATGCCGCTTTCGGGCGACTGCCGGGAGTGCGGCGGCCGGGTGAACCTGACGGTCCACCAAGGCTCGGTGAACAAGTACATGGACACCGCGATTCAGGTGGCGGAGGAGTTCGACTGCCGCGACTACACGAAACAGCGGCTCGAAGTGCTCGAAAAGAGCCTCGAATCGGTCTTCGAGAACGACAAAAACAAACAGTCTGGCATCGCGGACTTCATGTAGTACGGTCGGTTTTTCCTCCAGGTTTTGCGAGTCGAGCGAAGCGAGACTCGGAAAAAGTGGAGAACGAGCAGTCTGGCATCGCGGACTTCATGTAGTACGGTCGGTTTTTCCTCCAGGTTTTGCGAGTCGAGCGAAGCGAGACTCGGAAAAAGTGGAGAACGAGCAGTCTGGCATCGCGGACTTCATGTAGTACGGTCGGCTTTTCCTCCAGGTGTTGCGAGTCGAGCGGGACCGCGCCGGCGACGTTCTGTCACATCTCGTCTTCGACCTGCACTCGGGGTGTGATGCGCCGACAGTTGCCGTTCTTTCTCGGAGTCGTACGCTACTAACCGGTTTTGCTCATCGGTGACTACTATTCCTTCTCGCGCGCGTGACACGGGGGACGCGCGAGCGAGACCGTCTCGCGCTCTGAGCAGTCGAAGGAATCGACGACGCTCTAATTCTATATCGCGTTATTCAGTTTATTATTTATGTCCGGTTCGCGACCAGTCGAACTTCCTGCGGATGTTCGCCTCGATTCGGCCGTTCCATTTTATTCGCTCGCGCGACGAGTAGTCACATATGGCTGACGAGACAGAGCCGACGGTGGGAATGACGGTGTACGCGGAGGACGGAAGCGAACTCGGGAGCATCCGCGGATTCGACGAGGACGGGTTCTACGTCACGATTCGCGGGGGTTTCGCGGGGATGTCCATCGAACACGAGCGCGCTGGCCACGAGTTCGGCGAGGCCGAGTTGATGTGGCGGTGTAGCGACTGCGGCGAGATGGGTGACCTCGACGAACTGCCCGACACCTGTCCGAACTGCGGTGCCGAACGGGAGAACCTCTACTACTGGACCGAGGACTGAGGTCTCGGTCCCGATTTGACCGCCGCGCCGCGAAACTCGCCATTTTTGTCGTCTGCCGAGTACGGGGAGCCATGCGTATTCTCGTCTTCGGTGCGGGCAGTCTGGGCACGCTCGTCGGCGGCCTCCTCGCGTCGGTCCACGACGTGACGCTCGTCGCCCGCGACCCGCACGCCGCGCGGGTCTCGTCGGCCGGTCTCGATATCGTCGGTGCGGAGTCGACGCACGTCTCACCGACCGCGACGACGGCCGAGACGGGCCACGACGCGGACCTCGCGCTCGTCACGGTCAAGTCGTTCGACACCGCTCGGGCCGCCGACGCGCTCGCCGACTGCGACGTGGATGCTGTGCTGTCACTCCAGAACGGACTCACCGAGGCGACGCTCGCCTCTCGCCTCGACGCGCCCGCCCTCGCGGGGACGGCGACTTACGGGGCGCGGCTCGTCGAACCGGGTCGCGTCGAGTGTACCGGCGTCGGCAGGGTCGTCTTGGGCGCGCTCGACGGCGGGCCCGACCCCCTCGCCGAGCGGGTCGGCAAGGCGTTCCGCGACGCGGGGGTCAACGCGCTCGTCGCGACCGACATGCCGCGGCGGCGCTGGGAGAAACTCGCCGTTAACGCCGGCATCAACGCCGTCACCGCGCTCTCGCGGGTCGAAAACGGCGCGCTCCGGTCGAGCGATGCCAACGACCTCGCACACCGAGCCGCCCGCGAGACGGCCCGCGTCGCCCGATTAGAACGGGTCTCGCTCTCGAACCGCGTCGCCCGCGAGGCGGTCGACCGCGTGGTCGAGAAAACCGCCGCGAACCGCTCGTCGATGCTACAGGACGTCGCGGCCGAAAAGCGCACCGAGGTCGACGCCATCAACGGCGCGGTGGTCGACATCGCCGCCGAACACGGCTTCGAAGTGCCGACGAACCGGACGCTCGCGGCGCTCCTCCGGGCGTGGGAACGGGGAGCGGGGCTTCGGTAGTGGGATAAAGCGGGCTCCCGGTCGGAGCGGGCCGGTCGCTATTCGAGGTAGCCGAGGTCGCGCAGTCGGTCCTGTGTCTCGTCGTCCATCCGGTCGACCGAGTCGTCCGACACGTCGGTGTCGAGCGCGTCGGTCCACGCGCCGCCGATGGCGTCTTCGAACTCCGCGAGGGCGGCCTCCGTCTCCGCGATTGCCTCGTCGTCGGCGTCGGCGACGTTCTCGGTCTCCTCGGGGTCGGCGTCGATGCGGTAGGCCTCGTCGGGGATGCGGTCGATTCGGACGTACTTGGCGTCGGTCCGCCGCGCCGCCCGCATTCGGGAGTAGAACCGCGAGTCCTCGGGGAGCGTGATGCCCGCGCTCGACGCCTTCTCCTCTAACTGCTTGAGCTCGACCACGGGTCGGGAGTACTCGACGAAGGCGTACTCGCCGTCTCGGCGCTGGCCGGGGTCGCCGTTCGTCGCGCGCGAGAACTCCCGGTAGTCGGTCGACAGGAGCGAACGCGTGCGGTCGAGGCCGACCGCGTCGTCGCCGGGGTTCGCGGGCTCGCCGCCCTCGACGCCGAGCGAGTCGAGCACCGTGTGGTAGAGGTCGACCAGTTCGACTTGGTCGTCGCGTCGCTCCGCGTCGAGGTCGGGGTGTTTGACCATGAGCGGGACGTTGACGAGCGGGTCGTACAGGCAGAACTCGTGGCCGTAGAGGCCGTGTTCGCCGTGGAGCTCGCCGTGGTCGGCGCAGACGACGACCATGGTGTCGTCCCAGCGGTCGGTCTCT
The DNA here is from genome assembly GCF_042663345.1 of Haloferax chudinovii. NCBI lineage: Archaea > Methanobacteriati > Methanobacteriota > Halobacteria > Halobacteriales > Haloferacaceae > Haloferax > Haloferax chudinovii. The sequence goes on along the minus strand of NZ_JBHTAB010000007.1, from coordinate 53,524 downwards.
TTCAGATGGTCGAACAGTCGGGTGAGCTGGTCGTCGATGTGGGCGATTTCGGCGTCGTAGAGCCCGCTGATGTCCTCCCACTCGTCGTCGTCAATCTCGTCGGCACCGGCGTTGTACTCCTTGGAGTTCTGGCAGACCTCGGTCGAATCGACGCCGGGCGCGAAGCGCTCTTTGTACTCTTCGGGCGGGTGGTACGGCAGATGCGCGTCCATGAGATTGACGAACGCGAAGAACTCCTCGGAATCGTCGACGAAGTCGATGGTCTGGTCGATGACCGCGGGCGTCTTCGAGTCCGCGCCCTCGCCGCCGGCGAGGTACTCGTGGGCGGTGTTGCCGAGGCTGACGAGCTTGTCCGCGAGCGTCCGGAGCGCGTCGCTGTCGTTCATCGTCTTCCACGCCTTCGCCAGCGGCCCCGACAGGAACTCGCCGGGCATGACCTCGAAGAAGTTGTCCTGCTCGGCGAACCCGTCGGTCAGGTGCGTGTACGGTGTTATCCACGCGTTCGAGGAGTAACAGGCGGTGTCGTAGCCGGCCGCCGAGAGCGTCTCGGCGAGGGTCGTCGCGCCTTCCAGATAGGGGTTCTCTTGGTCGGCCCCGTGCTGGCTGGGGTACATCCCGGTGAAAAGTGAGGCGTGGACCGGTAGGGTCCACGGCGCGGGCGCGACGGCCTGCTCGAAGACGGTCGCCTCGTCGGCGAACCGGTCGAGGCCCGGCGTCGTCGGGCGGTCGTAGCCGTACGTCGTGAGGTGGTCCTTTCGGACCGTGTCCATGACGACGAAGAGGACGTTCTCGGGCGACTCGGCAGTCATACCCGTGGGTGGGGAGTAGTCGCCGATAAAACTCCTGTTCTCGGCCGCCGACGGGACGAAAACGTCCGAATCGTCGAGTTAGAACGGAGCCTGTGGGCCTTGGTCGTCTTCGATATCGGTCGTGTCGTCGCTGGTGTCGCCGGGGAACGACGGACTGCCGCCGCGGCTGTCGCCGCCCATACCGCCGTCGCCGCCCATGCCGGTGTCGGCGTGGACCTCGTTGATCTCGGGAATCTCCTTGACCATGCGGGTCTTGATGGCCTGGATGGTCATCGGGGAGATACCGCACCCGGAGCAAGCGCCGCCGAGGAGAACGGTAACCTCGCCGGTCTCGCGGTTGAGGTCGCGGATGGCCGCGCTACCGCCGTGCATCTGGATCTGCGGGAAGTTCCGACGGAGGAAGTTCACGACACGCTCTTTGAGGTCGTCCTCGCCGTCCTGCGTCTCCGTGCTCATGTACGCGGCTTCGAGGTGAACGTGCTTAGGCCTTTGGTTCGGGGTTACTCCTCGACGCCGAAGACCCGCCGGAGCTCGCCTTCTATCTCGTCGACGTAGCGGTCGAGGACGGCTTCCAGCTCGCCGTCGTCGATTTCGACCGCCGTCAGCCGCTCGGCGGGATTCTCGGGGAGCCGAACGGAGAAGTCGCCGTCCTCGTAGAACGGCTCCGACTCGTTGAGAATCTGCTGGTCGACCCCGTGGATGAGCGACGAGTCGAACTCGTCGTTCATCGTCTCGAAGGCGTTCTTGTACGCGCGCTGGAGTTCGGGGAAGTAGTTGGCGTACTTGTCCTCGAACTTGTCGGGGTCGAAGTCGGTCATACCCGGAGCTTTCGCGCTCCCGGCAAAAAATCGGACGGTTGGTTCGCCGGGACTACGGATTTTGTATAGCAACGTAGCGTTTATCGACTGCTCGTCACCCGAACGGCGATTCAACTCTTAGCGCGTCTCAAATACGGAAAATCGAGCGACGGGGAGCGTCACTCGATGAGCGGGCTGTCCACGCGCGCGGCGGAGAGTTCGCTCGCCACGAAGATGGACGCGAGCTCGGTTATCAGTTCGTCGTACGACTCGTCGTCCTCGCGCAGTGCGTCGAGTCGCTCGACGGTTCGACGGTCCAGTTCGACCGTCTCTGTTTGTACCTCCGGTTCGTAGCCGACCGGGTAGTCGTATTCGGCCTCGTTCGAGTTGGCAGTCGCCATCGTTCACCCCACTCCGGCATGCGTGCCGGTGCCATGACATACACAACCATCCGATATGAGGATTTCGCGGATTTCGAGCCGCAGACGGAACGCGAGCTCGGTCTGCTCTCGGCTCATCGCTTTTCGACCTCCACAAAATAAACTATATACCGCGATATCGAATTGTGACCGAGTGAAGTTGCGGCTCTCCGGGCTATCGCACCACAAGGATAGAATTTCAGCCGAATCAACGAACTTGCCGTGCTTCAGACTCGGGTCAGGTGGGTCTGTGTCGCCTAGGACCTCTGATTACCTGATTCCAGTCTGCTTCTTCAACAGTATTAATACGACAAATTCTGGTGTGTATTAAATACCGTAATCCGAAGCAACTCCCGGCAGTTGCGAAGAACTGCGGCACCTCTCAAAACCCTGCTACGGCAGGTGAGATGGGTGTTGTCGGGCGGAGTGGAGCCGCCAACCCTCACGACGTATCGGGCGTTCAGGTGTTCATTCCAGCCGACCCATCCCGGGAAGGTCGAGGGGAATTAAATTCGCTTGCGACGGCACGGACCATTTTGGGACGTGCGGTCAAAACGGTGGAGCCCGGGGTTTATCCTCGCGGTACTTCACTCCGGATACCACAACTGTACAATCAAACTACTTTGAGTACGCCAACGGCAGCTATTGAGGTGGCAACAGCGAGTGGGAACCCGGTTTTGAGGAGTTTCCAGAGCGAAATTTCGACGTTCTCGCGACGTGCTTGGTCGAGCACGATGAGTGTTGCCGCACTTCCGATCGGTGTCGCCACCCCCGCAAGTGTACTCACAGCCGCGAGAACGAACCACTCGCCAGTCGACTCGACTGTATGCGCGAGAAGGACGACTGCGGGAACGTTGCTTACGAGATTCGAGAGTCCAAACGTGAGCGTAGCGAGCGAGAACTGCCGGGTGGCCGTCGTCAATAGGTGTGCGACACCTGCCTGTTCCAGCGCACCGACGAGAACGAAGATCCCTGCGAACATGACGAGGATTCCCCAGTCGAGGTCCTGAACGATGTCGGCCCCTGGCACTCGACGGTAGAACTGTAGCCACGCAATGTGCACGATCCCCATCGTCGTCGCCAGTACTCCCGGTTGTCCTGAGGGGAAGATAACGAGCACTCCGAGCGTCGCCACAACGAACGCACCGCTAGTGAGACCCCAGCCGATATCGAGCGGTGGACGGTCGACACCCGCTTGCACTGGTGTCGTCTCAGCAACCGCCCACAAGACGACTGCCGTGAAGGTAAGTACGCCGACCGTCACCGGCACGAGGGTCGTGACAAACTTCGCGGTGGTGATGCCGCTCTCTGCGAGTATGAACGCGTTCTGGGGATTGCCGAGCGGTGTGGCCAAACTTCCGATATTCGCACCGAGTATGACGGCCAACAGCGGCAGTACCGGATCGATATCACCGACCCTGGTTGCCGTAACGAGGATCGGTGTCAGTAGAAGTACCGTCGCATCGTTCAGGGCAACAGCACTCAGAAGGGCACTTAGTCCGAGCGTGCCCAGCGTCAACTGGCGAGCGCTGGCCGACCGGTCGACGAGGATAGCGGCCGCCCACTCGTAACAGCCACTCCGTCGGAGCCCCTCGACATGACACAACATCCCAAACAATAGTAGTAGCGTCGTCGTGTCGAGGCTTGCCAAGGCTTGTTCCGGGGAGAGATACCCGAGCGAGACAATCAAGACAGCCCCGACAGCACTCGTGATCGCACGACTCAGTGGGATATCACCGATCCGTGGCCGCGCGAGCAGTGCGAACGTCCCACCAGTAATCCCGACAGCCAGGACCTGTGAGGGCATCAGCGACTCGCCTCGAACTCGTCGAGTTCCGCTTCCAGATAGGTCGTTAGCTGATCGATGACGGGTGGGTGTCCCTTGACCTGGATGACAACCGCTGTCTCTTCACCCTCTGTCGAGAGCGATACCTCCACGTCTGCACGTCCCTTGTTCGTGTACACTTCGTACGCGCTGTCGCCCGTTTCTTCTCCTTTCTTTCTCGAAATTAGGTACTGGACCATCGAACGGACCGTGTCTGGGTCTGCAGTGATTGATCGTTCTATAGAGCGTTGTTCGGGCGTACGTGGGGCCTTGATCGACGAGAGCGCGTACGCATCGATCTGTTCGGGCCGAAATCTGACGAGTAGGTCCTCGTACAACTCCTCCTGATCGACCTCCTCCGCAACGCGGACTATTCCTTCTGGTTTGTATAGATTTCCGCCTTCCCAGGTGTTGAACAGGTACTCCGCGCGTTTCCGTTCTGCATCGTCCTCGTATGAAACGACGAACAGAAAGCCGTCGGCGTCTCTTGAGTGTTCGGTGGAGTCCTCTGGATGTGGTGGTTCCTGTGTGTGTGGCTCTTCGTGAGGAGGGCCCGGAGAATCCGGTGGGTCGTCATGTGGGTGTTCGTGTCCGGGTTCGTCGTGTGGGTCGCGGTGAGGTGGCATAGTACTGTATTCGACTCCGAGCGCTCGGATGATTGACCTCTATGGAAATTACGGATTATTCTCCATAATGGAGAAACACATTCTAATATTTAAATATTTTGCTAAACCTCCAGGATATCGAATATGCGGTGTGGGAAGAAGTACGCTCGCTCTGGTATGCATTGAGCGTGCCGGCCTCAACTACGGTGCTCGAACTCGAAACGGGGAGTCGTAGCCAGAACGTCGTGGTGGTTAAAGACAACCGGAGTTATGCTCGGAACGTCGTTGAATATTGGCTATCTAAGAGAATACACGCTCGAACACAAGTAATCGTCTGCGGCTACGGAACCTTCGGCAACACGGTGTCGGCGCGGTTCCGCGAACTGGGCCGCGACGTGGTCGTCCCGGAACTCGTGAGCGGCGAGCAGGTCTGTTCGGAGCTCTGAGCCGCCGCGCCGACCCATCTTCTCCACCTGCTATTTGTTTACAGCGCACGCAGTTCTCGTATGTCCGCCGACGAGCCCCGCTACGACGACGAGGGCGTCCTCAAGAAGAAACACTACAAACGCGAGCTGAACCGTCTCCAGGAGGAGCTGGTGAAACTCCAGTACTGGATAAAGGAACACGACCTCCGGGTCTGCGTCGTCTTCGAGGGCCGCGACGCCGCGGGGAAAGGCGGCGTCATCAAGCGCATCACTCGCCGGCTCAATCCGCGGGTGGCGCGGGTCGTCGCGCTCGGCACGCCCACGGAGCGAGAGCGCGGCCAGTGGTACTTCCAGCGGTACGTCGAACAGCTTCCGACTGAGGGCGAGATGGTGCTTTTCGACCGGAGTTGGTACAACCGCGCGGGCGTCGAGCGGGTGATGGGCTTCTGCACCGACGAGGAGTACGAGGAGTTCCTGCGGACCTGCCCCGAGTTCGAGCGGATGCTCGTCCGCTCGGGTATCGTCCTCGTCAAGTACTGGTTCTCCATCAGCGACGAAGAACAGGAACGGCGGTTCCAGAAGCGAAACGAGGACCCGAAGCGCCGCTGGAAGCTCAGTCCGATGGACCTCGAAGCGCGCTCGCGGTGGGCCGACTACTCGGAGGCCAAAGACCGGATGTTCGAACACACCGACGTCGACGAGGCCCCGTGGCACGTCGTCAACGCCGACGTGAAGCGCCACGCGCGACTCAACTGCATCTCGCACCTGCTGGACCAAATCGACTACGAGGACCTGACACCCGACCCAATCGAACTCCCGTCTCGACAGGACGACACCGGATACGAACGTCCGCCAATCGACAGTCAAAACTGGGTGCCCGCGCGGTTCGGGTCGAACCCGGTCGACGATTAGTCCGCGTTCTCAGCCAACTGCTCGCCGACGATGCGGTCCGCCTCGGCGATGAACGCCTCGACTTTCCCTTTCGGAATCGTCGCGCCCGCGGCGACGTCGTGGCCGCCGCCGTCGCCGCCGACCGCCCGAGACGCCTCGCGCATGACCGCCGAGAGGTCCAGTCCGTCTCGGACCATCACGTACGACCCGCGCGAGGAGACTTTCACCTCGCCCTCCTCGGTGTCGGCGAACGCGAGGACGGGAATCCCGCTTCGGGTCGCGTCGGTGCCGACGGCCATCCCGGCGACGATGCCGACGATGGTCTCGCGTATCTCACTGCCCGCGTCGAACCACTGGAGGTTATCCTCGACGCGGACGCCGTGTTCCTTCACCCACTGGAGGCCGTTCGAGAGGTTCTTGCGGTGGTTTCGCAGGAGCCTGCGCGCTCTGTCGAGCGCCGCGTCGCGCTCGCCGAGACAGACCGCGAGGCCCACGTCGGCGCGGTCGTAGCGCGCGGTCGCGTTCAGGAGCGTCGAGAACTCGCTCACGTCGCGGAGTTCGGTCCCCTCCTGTTCCCGAGAGAGCACGTAGGTCGTCCCCACGAGGTCGTCGATGCGAGAGGCGGGCACGCCGCTGGCGATGGCGCGGCGAATCAGGGCGCTGGCGAGCGTCTGGCGCTCGTCGCCGGTGAGGTCGACCCAGCGCTTCCACTCGCCGTCGTCGTCGCGGCAGGCCACGTCGAGTTTGGTGAGGAACTCGATGGCTCCGGCCTCGTTGTTCGAGATGCCGGGGATGCGCACGTCGGTCGCGTACTGGAGCAGTTTCGGGAGCGCGCGGGTCTGGCGGCCGTAGATGCGGAGGTCGGTGCTCTCCTCGACGACGCCGGCCGCGACGCCCTCGTCGACGATGCCCGCGTTTGCCCCGCGGAGTTCGCCGTTCGTGTCCTGCATATCGCCGACTGCGCCGACGACCGCGAGGGCGGCGAGGTCGCGGTTGTCGCCAGTGTGAGAGCCCGTCTCACGAGCGGACGGGCTGTGCCCGTCAGCGTCCTCGGGTTCGAGCGCCCGCGCGAGGACGTAGCTCGCGCCCGCGCCGGAGAGTTCGCTCGCGCCGTTGAGGCCGAATCGGAGCGGGTTGAGGTGGTGGTCGGTCTCGACGCCCTCGGCGGGCTGGTGGTGGTCGGCGATGACAGGGTGGAAGTCGCCCGCCGCCTCGTATTCGGCGACGATGTCGAGCTGGCCGCTTCCGAAGTCCGTGAACAGCACGGTGTCGTAGTCGGTCGCCGCGATGTCGGCCACGGCGGCCTCGTCGAGTTGGCGGCAGAACACCGTTTCGAAGGCGATGCCGGCGCGTTCGAGCGCGGTCGAGGCGATGCCGGCGCTCGTCAACCCGTCGGCGTCGATGTGCGAGGCGAGAAGCACCCGGTCGGCGTCACGGAGGCGGGCCGCGCAGGCCGCCGCGTGCTCGGTGAGTTCGGGGACGGGTCCGTCCATTGGTGTGGTACTCACGCCCTCTCGGGCATAAACGCTGGTAGTCCGGCCACCCGACCCCTTCGTTTCCACTCCAGTTCGACGGCGAACACGGCCGTCGGTGCCGCGGTTCGGTATAAGAAGGTTCGCTCGCGGGACGCGGGACTGGTCGGCCGCGACCGCCGGTCAGATTCGCCGCCGGACGACGAACAGGAGGACGGCCGCGAGCACCGTCGAGCCGGCGACGAGCGCCCAGCCGGCTCCGTAGCCCGTCGACTCCACGACGAAGCCGAAAAGCGGCGGGGCGACGAGGCCGCCGACGTTGAGCGCGGTCTGGCCGCCGGCGGTCGCCGCGCCGATGTCGCCGTCGTCGACGACGCCGCTCAGACAGGAGTAGAAGACGCCGGTCGAGCCGTGGATGGTGAGGCCGAGCGCGACGAAGACGGCGATGGTGAGCGCGAACGAGCCGCCCGCGCCGACGAGGAGCGAAAAGAGGACGACCGCCCCGGCCAGCTGGACGAGCGCGACGGTGGCCGCGCCGCGGGGCCCGCCGAGACGGTCGGCGAGGCTCCCCGCACCGATGCGGCCGACGCTTCCGGTCACCTGCGTCGCCGCGAGGACGCCCCCGGCGAGGGCGGGGCCGGTCCCGACCACGTCCTGCACGTAGAGGACGGTGTAGCCGAGCATCGAGAAGATGGACGCGCCGATGAACAGCGCGGCGGCGACGAGCGCGACGTAGGCGCGGTTGTCGCCGAGGCCGGCGAGCCGGGGTCGTTCGAGCCGGCCGGTTCCCGGATTCCCGCGGTAGCGCGTCGCGAAGACGAGCGCGTAGCCGGCGGCGAAGACGGCGATGGCCCAGAAGCCGACCTGCCACGCCGCGACGACGGCGACACCGGTGACGACGAGCGACGACGCTCCGCTCCCGAGGGTGACGCCGACCTGTTTCAGCCCCATGGCGAGGTTCTTGCTCCCGGCGGGCGCGGCCGCGACGATGCCGCGGTTCGACGCCGGCATCGCGGTCGAGTAGGCCGCACCGAGGAGCGCCACCGTCACCAACAACAGCGCGTACGACGGCGGCGCGAACGTGACGCCGACGAGCGCGACCGACAGCGCCAGCAGGCCGACGACCATCACGGGCTTTTCGCCGTAGCCGTCGACGGCCGCGCCGCTCGGAAAGAGAAACACCGTGTAGCCGAGCAGACCGGCGGTCAGGAACAGCCCGACCAGCGACTCGGAGACCGAAAACGCGTCGCGGACGAAGCCGGTCGCCGCGAAGATGGCGTAGTAACAGAGGCTCGCGGCGGTCTGCCAGCCGGCGACCGAGCCGACCGCGCGCCACGAGCCGTCTCCCGTCTCGTCTCCCGCCTCGCTCCCCGTCACGTCACTCGTGGTACGTCGGCGCGGCAGTCTCGACCGCGGCGACCGCGAGCGCTTCGAACGTCGCCTCGTCGGGGACGACGGTCACGTCGATGCCGTGGGACGCCGCGGTGTCGCGGGTCGGTGGCCCGATTGCGCCGACGACCGCGTCGTTCAGGCCGGCGACTGCCTCGTCGCGGACACCCCGCTCCGCGGCGGCGTCGAGGAAGTGTTCGACCGTGAGTGACGAGGTGAAGAGGGCGGCTTCGAGGTCGCCGGCGGCGGCCATCTCAGCCGACTTCCCGGCTCCCTCGGGGCGGACAAGTCGGTAGAGCACCGTCTCGTGAACGTCCGCGCCCGCGTCGCGCAGGCCGTCCGTGAGGACCGGACTGCCGTGGTCGCTCCGGGCGACTTCGACCGTCGCGCCGTCCACGTCGGGCGCGAGGTGTTCGACCAGCCCGGCCGAGGTGTACTCGTCGGGGACGCGGTCGACCGTCCACCCCGCCTCGCGGGCGGCGTCGGCGGTCGCGGGGCCGATACAGCACAGCACCGAGTCGCCGGGGTTCCAGCCGGCCTCGTCGAGGAGCTCGACGCCGGTCTTGCTCGTCAGGACGACGAACGCGCCGGGTTCGGGCGTCGCGCCGGTCGGCTCGATTGCGAGCATCGGGTCGGGTACGGGCGTCGCGCCGAGCGAGTCGAGGAGTTCGACGGCGCGCTCGATGCGGTCGTCGTCGGGGCGGAAGACGGCCGTGCGGACCTGCTGGCTCATTCGTCTCCTCCGGTACCTCCCGCGGTCGCGTCGGCCTCAGCGAGGGCGTCCGCGCCGCCGCCCTGCAGGAACCGCTTGACGCGGTCGCGGGTCGCCGCAACCTCGCCGATGACGGTGATTGCGGGCGGTTCGATGTCGGCCTCGTCGCGCGCGTCGACGATGGTGTCGAGCGTGCCGGTGGCGACGCGCATGTCGGGCCACGTCGCCCGCTCGATGAGGGCGACGGGCGTGTCGCCGTCCATCCCCGCCTCGCGGAGTTCGGCGGTGTACAGCGGGAGTTTGCCGACGCCCATGAGCACGACGAGCGTCCCGCCGGTCGCGGCGAGCGCGTCCCAGTCGACCGCGGACTCGTCTTTCGTCGGGTCCTCGTGGCCGGTGACGAACGACACCGACGAGACGTGGTCGCGGTGGGTGACGGGGATGCCCGCCGACCCGGGGCCGGCGACCGCCGAGGTGATTCCCGGGACGACCTCGAAGGGAATCCCGTTGTCGGCGAGGTGTTCTATCTCCTCGCCGCCCCGGCCGAAGACGAACGGGTCGCCGCCCTTCAGGCGCACCACGTCCTTACCCTCGCGGGCGAGTTCGACCAGTCGGGTGTTCGTGTACTCCTGCGGCGTCCACTCCCCGCCGGCGCGCTTGCCCACGTCCTCGCGCTTCTCGGCCGGAATCATCCCAAGAATCTCCGGGCCGGGGAGCTTGTCGTGGAGCACCACGTCCGCCTCGTCGATGAGGCGGGCGGCCTTCATCGTCAGCAGTTCCGGGTCGCCCGGACCGCTCCCGACGAGGTGGACCGTGCCGACGCCGTCGCCGTCAGTCGCGTCTCCGTCCGAGTGCTCGTCGGTCGTCGCTCGCTGGTCGTCGGCCGTCATCTCACTCCTCGGCCTCCTCGCGGGCGGCGTCGACTAACTCCCCGGCACCGCGGTCGCGCAGGGCCGCCGCGAACTCGCGAGCGGCGTTGGCGTGGTTGCCGACGGGGAGGTCCCGCGAGGTCTTGATGGACTCCGAGCCGTCGGTCGCGAGCACCTGCACGTCGACGTGGACGTGTTCGCCCTGCAGGAGGGCGTGGACGCCGACCGGGGCGATACAGCCGCCGCCGAGTTCGGCGAGGATGGTCCGCTCGACGGTCGTCTCGACGCGGGTCCGCGGATGGTCGAGTTTGTCGCGCAGGAGGTCGATGACCTCCGAGTCCGCGGCGGTTACGGCGATGGCTCCCTGTCCGGGCGCGGGGACGAACGTCGTCCGCGGCAGGCGCTCGTAGTTCACCTTCTCGGTGAGCCCGCTTCGCTTGAGCCCCGCCTCGGCGAGGACGATGGCGTCGTACTCGGTTTCGACCTTCCGGGCGAGCGCCTGTCGTTCGAGTTCGGTGAGTCCCTCGAACCACTCGTCTGCGGTCTCGTCGAACGCCTCGTCGTGGTCGGTCCTGCCCTTCTTTTCTTGCCGCTCTTTGTCGTTTTCGACGCGGGCCTCGTGTTCGCGCTGGAGGTGCGTCGCCAGCAGTTTCTCGATGCGGGTGTCGACGTTGCCGCGGAGCGGTTCGACGTCGAGGTCGTCGCGGTAGTTCAGCAGTTGGGCCTGCCGGCGGAGCGACGACGTGCCGACGACGGCTCCCTCCGGGAGGTCGTCGATGTCGTGGCCCTCGGCCGTCACGAGCACGTCGCCGGCCGGCGCGCGCTCGGGCACGCCGGCGACGACGAGGTCGGCGGGCTTCTCGGTCGGCATGTCCTTCATCGAGTGGACCGCGGCGTCGACCTCGCCGTCGAGGACGCGCTCGTCGAGCGCGCGGACGAACGCGCCGGTCTTGCCCAGTCGGTGGATGAGTTCGTCCTGAATCCGGTCGCCCGTGGTCTCGACTTCGACGAGTTCGACGTCGAGTCGGCGGCCCGCGAGCGCCCCCTGCACGCTCGCGGCCTGCGCGCGAGCGAGCGCCGACCCTCGCGTCGCCAAGCGAAGTGTTGTACTCATACGCGTCAGTCCGGCCCCCGCGTTGAAAAGCCCACCAGTTCGCTCCCGCACGCCGGTCCGACCCCGAACGGAAGACCGATACAGTCCCCGCGCGACGACCCGGACGATGCCCGCCCTCGATTCGGCCGTCCGGCAGGTCGGCGACCTCGTCGTCGTCGCGCTCCTCCTGTTCGGCCTGACCTCGGTCGTCGCGCCCCTCGACGTGTTTCTCTCCTCGGTCGGCGTCGAAGCCCCGTGGTTCGCCGGCCTCGTCGCGGCCGCGCTCGTCGCGCTCGCGCTCCTCCTCGCGCGCCCCCTCCGCCTCCGCCTCGTCGCCCGCGTCTGGGGCACCGGCCTCGTCGTGACCGCCCTCTGGATTCCGCTGTTGGTCCTCCTCGAACTCCACGGGAACCCGGCCGGCATCCTCGTCTCGTGGGCGGTCTGTCTCGGCGTCGGCGTCGCCCTGACCTACCCGCCGCTGTGGCGGGCGGCCGAGGCGCGACTGCGGACCGAGTGAGCCGGGTTCGCCTCGGGGTCGCGTCGGACTCGCGTCGGGTTCGCGTCGGGCTTGCATTTACGCGGGCGAACGCCGCTCGCGTCGACCGGCTCGCGCCCGTCTCGCCGTGCCGAACAGTTATCGGCCGCCGCGGCGACGACTCCGACGTGCACAGGTCCGCTCGTCTCGCCCTCGTCTTCGGCGTCGCGTTCGTCGTCGCCCTCCCGCTCGGCTTCATCTTCGCGCCGGACCCGACCGGCGTCGTCCCGTTTTTCCTCACCGCCGGACTGGCCGCCGTCATCGGGCTCCCGGCGTACCTCGGGTTCGCTCGGGCGACCGGGTCGGAGTCGTGAAACGAAAGCGCGCGGCCGTCCGGTGAATCGTCAATTCGGGTCTACAGCGCCGCTTTGTACGCTTCCAGCGTCTCCTCGATGTCCTCGTCGGTGTGGGCGTAGGAGACGAACTGCGACTCGAACTGATTCGCCGTGAGGAAGACGCCCCGGTCTTTCATCTCCTGCCAGAAGACGCGCTCCCAGCGGTCGGTCTCCGCCTTCGACACGTCCGCGCCGGTCTTCGGACAGGCGTCGTAGTTGGGACACGACTCGACCTGCGAACAGCCGTCGGCGCAGGCGTCGGCCCGTTCGGCAACCCCGTGGCGCGTGAACACCGTCTTGAACATCGAGTCCGTGCCGACGACGGTGTACTCGGGGGCCTGTTCTTCGAGGATGTCGGTGATGCCCGCTCGAAGCTTCTCGCCGAGGCGGTCGACGTGTTCGTACACGTCGTTTTCGGCGGCGTACTTCAGGTACTCGTGGCCCGCGGCCATCGTGACCGGGTGGCCCGAGAAGGTGCCCGACTGGAACACGTCGCCGGCGGGGGTGAACTGTTCGACGAGTTCGGCCTTGCCGCCGACCGCGCCGACGGGGAAGCCGCCGCCGATAATCTTCCCGAACGTCGTGAGGTCGGGCGTGACGCCGAACTTGCCCTGCGCGCACTGGAGGCCGCCGACGCGGAAGCCGGTGATGACCTCGTCGAAGATGAGGAGCGCGCCGTGTGCCTCGGTCACGTCGCGGAGGGCTTCGAGGTAGCCGTCGACCGGCTGGACGATGCCCGTGTTCGCCAGAATCGGCTCGGTCAGCACCGCCGCGATGTCCTCGCCGTGTTCCTCGAACACCTCGCGGACGGTCTCCTCGTCGTTGAACGGGACGGGGATGGTGTGGTCGGCGAACGACGAGGGGATGCCGGGCGTCGAGGGTTTCGCGCCGCCCGGGCCGCCCTCGACGAGCGTGGACTCCTGTGCGCCGTGGTAGCCGCCCTGCATGACGACGATTTTGTCGCGGTCGGTGACGCCGCGGGCGAGGCGGACCGCCGAGACGGTCGCCTCAGTGCCGGAGTTGACGAACCGAAGCATCTCGACGGAGGGGACGTGCCGCGCGACGAACTCGGCGTGCTCGACCTCGATTTCGGTCGGCGCGCCGTACATCGGCCCGGCGGCGGCGTGCTTCTGGACCGCCGACTGGACGGGGTCGGGCGCGTCGTGGCCGTAGAGGAGCGGCCCGTAGCCCATCACGTAGTCGATGTAGCGGTTCCCGTCGGCGTCGATGACGTGCGCGCCGTCGCCGCGCTCGACGAAAAACGGGTACGGTTGCGTCGCCCGGACCGAGGAGTTCACGCCGCCCGCGAGCACGGACAGCGCGCGGTCGTACAGCGACCGTGACTCGTCGTGGTTCATGCGCGGCGGTTCGGCCGCTCGCGGGAAAGACCTTACTGGGTCGGCCGCACCTGCCACCGGTGAACTACCGTCGCGCCGAGTTCGCGGCGACCTACCGGGCTGTCCCGTCGGCGGCGGTGTCAGGGCCGTCGGCGTCGCCGGCGTTCTCGACCGACCCGACCAACAGCAGTCCGACCGCGTCGTTGAGCGCGTGGATGCAGACGAGCGCGACCACGTCGCGCACGAGGAGGTACATAACCGTCGTCAGGAGCGCGGGGACGGCGATTCTGGCGACCGCGCCGCGCTCCCAGCCGACGGCGTGGCTCGCGGTGAACGCGGCGAACGAGACGCCGCCCGCGAGGAGCGGACTGCCGGTGAGTTCGAGGAGCCGCTCGATAGCGTAGCCGTGAAACAGCACTTCCTCCGTAATCCCGGCGGTTCCGGCCACGAAGAGCCGGTGTCTGACCGACAGCGAGCCCAGTCCCGCCAGCCCCTCGTCGAGGCCGCCCACGCCGAGTCGGTCGAAGACGGGCGTCGTCACCGCGTTCGCGGCGAAGAGGACGAAGACGCCGCCGCCGACCACCGCGACGAACGCGAGGGGGTCGAGCGCGCGGCCGCTCATCGACGACAGCGGCCGCCCCTCGACGACGAGGACGTAGCCGCACAGGAGGGCGAAGACGGCCCACTTGTTCGCGTCGCTGACGAGGAGGTCGGCGCGGAGGTCGGCGGGTTCGGCGAGATACCGGTCGGCGAGCAGGCCGACGGCGGCCAGTCCGCACAGCGCGACGGCGAGCCCGCCGAGGACCGCGACAGTCACCACGTGGAGCCACCGCTCATCGTCACGACGCTCGGTGCGGAGCGGAAAAACGGTTTCGCGTGGGGTCGGCGCTCGGCCCGTGAGGGGCCGTGAGCGACGACGAGAGAACGGCCGCGGGGTTCAGACCGCGTCGCGTCCGGTCTTGCCGGTGCGGACTTGGACCGCGCTCTCGACGGGGAAGGTGAACACCTTCCCGTCGCCTTTCTCGCCCGTGTGGGCGGCGTCGGCGATGGCGTCGACCACGTCGCCGGCCGGGATATCGGCGACGACGCACTCGACTTTGACCTTCTGGTGGAGGTCGACGGTGTACTCCTCGCCGCGCCACTGGCTCTTTTTTGCGGGCTGAGAGCCGCGACCGGAGACGTTGGTGACGGTGAGCGACGGCGCGCCGATTTCGGCGAGTGCGGTCTTCACGTCCGAGAGCTTGTCGGGGCGGATGACCGCCATGACGAGTTTGATGTCGCCGTCGTTCGGAACGTCTGAATCACTCATGGGTTAGTCCTCCCGGCCCGTCGTCATGAATCCATCCCCGCTCGGGACGCCGGAGCCGTCGGTGCGGATGCCGGTGTCGGCGTCGGGCGAGCCGAACTCGGGGTAGGTATCGACGCCGTGCTCGGCGGTGTCGAGGCCCTCGCGTTCGTGGGCCGAGGAGACGCGGACCTGTCCGACGGCGCGGAAGCCGCCGAAGACGACCGCGGTCGCGACGAACGTCCAGATGGCGATGACGCCGACGCCGATGACCTGCGGGACGGCGAGCGAGACGAACGACGCGCCGTCGTGCCACAGCGGGACGGCGAACACCGGGTAGAGGAGCGTCCCGAGGACGCCCGCGGAGCCGTGGACGGGGAAAACCGCACACACGTCGTCGATTTGGAGGCGCTTTTCCACGAACTCGAAGACGACCGGGAGCTGTGCGCCGGCGAGGAGGCCGACGACCAGCGCGCCCGGCCAGACGATGTCGTTGGCGATGGCGGTGACGCCGACGAGGCCGGCGAGGACGCCGTTAGCGACGTAGAGCGTGTCGACCTTGCCGGTCTTGTACATGGCGACGCCGCCCGCGCCGATTGCGCCGGCGGCCATGCCGAGGGTCGTCACGAGGGCGACGCGGCCGACGTAGGCGAACGAGCCGAGCGTGACCGCGCCGTCGGCGTACGCCAGCGGCGCGGCGGCGGTGCCGACGTTGAAGCCGTACCAGCCGAACGCGAGGATGAGCGTGCCGAGGACGGCGAACGTGATGGAGTGGCCGGGGATGACGTTCGCGGTGCCGTCGGGCTTGAAGCGGTCCATCCGGGGGCCGATAATCCACGCCGCGGTGAGGCCGGCGATGCCGCCCATGCCGTGGACGATCATGCCGCCGGCGAAGTCGTGGAAGCCGAGGGCGGAGAGGAAGCCGCCGCCCCACGTGAAGCCGACTACGACGGGGTAGATGACGCCCGCGATGAGGATGGTGTACGTGAGGTACGCGCGGAGCCGGGCGCGCCCCGCCACGGCACCGGAGACGATGGTGGCGGCGGTCATGGCGAAGACAGCGCCGAACAGCCAGTCGACCCACGCCGTCGTCGCCGAGGCGGCGGGCGCGTAGAGGCTCATGAACGCCCCGGAAATCGTCGTCGCGGGGCCGCCGGTGAGGGCGGCGACGATGGACGACACGGCCGCGCCGAGCAGGAAGAACACGATGACGCCGATGCTCCACGTCAGCAGGTTCTTGGTCAGTTGGTTGGCGACGTTCTTCGCGCGGACCTGCCCGGCTTCGAGCATGGCGAAGCCGGCGTGCATGAAGAAGATGAGGAACGTGACGGTGAGGACCCACACGAGGTTCACGCCCTCGACGACCGAGGCGAGGTCGGTCTGCAAGGGTGTCAACATACGATGCCTCCGGCGAACGGTTCGAGCTGGGAAGTTGGACAGTCGTTCATATTGGTGCTCGATTCGCGACCGAATGTCTCGCGAACCATGAGAGATGCTATCTACAGACGCTCATATAACGGTTCGCGTTGACAAACGTCTACAAAATGGCGTTCTGAGAGACGTATGTCCGATATAGGATGAGATATGTCTTGTATAAGGACGTAAGGTCGGCACTCTGTGGACAAATGTTGCCACGCAATCCTACGAACGTAGTGTCGGAAAAGTAATCAGAACGACGCGGGGTGTTGGTCGAACCTCGGTCGGGTGCGCACTCACGCGAACCGCGGCGGGAGCGGCGAACGGAGAGTTCGGAGGTTTCGAGTCGGTTTCGGCCGTAGGTGCGCGCTCAGACCGCCGGCTCGCCCTCCTTGCCGGTGCGGACTTGGACCGCGCTCTCGACGGGGAGGACGAATATCTTCCCGTCGCCTTTCTCGCCCGTGTGGGCGGCGTCGGCGATGGCATCGACCACGTCGCCGGCCGGGATGTCGGCGACGACGCACTCGACTTTGACCTTCTGGTGGAGGTCGACGGTGTACTCCTCGCCGCGCCACTGGCCCTTCTTGGCGGGCTGGGAGCCGCGACCGGAGACGTTGGTGACGGTGAGCGACGGCGCGCCCGCCTCGGCGAGCGCGGTCTTCACGTCCGAGAGCTTGTCGGGGCGGATGACGGCCATCACGAGCTTGATGCCCTGTTCGTCGGCCTCGTCGCTCATTGGCTGTCACCTCCGTTGGCTTCGACGGTCTCGTCTTCCACGACGCCACCGTCGGTGCGCACGTCGCTCCCGCCGTCGGTCGCCGTGGGCGAGCCGAGCGCGCCGTCGGGACCGGCGTCGCCGACGAATTCGGGGTAGACCGAGACGCCGTGCTCGCCGGCGTCGAGGCCCTCTTCTTCCTCTTCTTCCGAGACGCGGAGGCCGAAGACGGCGTCCGTGATGGCGAAGACGATACCCGAGGCGATGATGGTCCACGCGGCGATGACGACCACGCCGATGACCTGCATCACGAGCTGGGTGCCGGAGAAGCCGCCGACCGCGAAGACGGGGATGAGCGCCGTGCCGACCGCGCCCGCGACGCCGTGGACGGCGAAGACGCCACACACGTCGTCGATTTTGAGCGAGTCGACGGTCCAGCGGTACGCCGGCAGGACGATTGCGCCGCCGATCGCGCCGAGGATGAGGCCGCCCCACCACGTGACGTGGGGGACCGCGCCGGTGACTGCGACGAGACCGGCGAGCAGGCCGTTCGCCATCCAGAGGGGGTCGGGCTTGCCCTGGTAGCTCGTCGAGACGATCATCGCGGCGACCGCGCCAGCGCCCATGCCGAGGGTCGTCACGAGGGCGACGCGACCGAGCGCGGCACCCATGAACTCCAGACCGCCGCTTTCGGTGGTCGCGAGCACCGTCGCCTGCGTGCCGACGTTGAAGCCGTACCAGCCGAACGCGAGGATGAGCGTGCCGAGGACGGCGAGCAACATCGAGTGACCCGGGATGGGCTGGCTGTCGCCGTTCGAATCGAAGCGGCCCTTACGCGGGCCGACCATCTTCGCGCCGACGAGGCCGGCGACGCCGCCGCACATGTGAACGACGGTCGCACCGGCGAAGTCGAGGTAGCCGACACCGAGCGCGGCACCGATGTAGCCGCCGCCCGAGAGGAGACCGCCGGACCACGTCAGACCCTGCACGACGGGGTAGATGAACCCCGTGATGGTCGCCGCGAAGACGATGTACGCGCGGAAGTCCATGCGTTCTGCGACCGCGCCGGAGACGATGGTGGCGGCGGTCATGGCGAAGACGGCCCCGAAGAGCCAGTCAATCCACGCGCCGGAGTCGCCGATGTACGAGAACGCGGCGGCGACGTCGACGCCGCCGGACGACGTGAGGCCGCCGACGATTGTCGCGACCCCCGCGCCGACGACGAAGTAGACGAGCACGCCGAGCGCCCAGTCGGTCATGTTCTTCATCAGCACGTTGCCCACGTTCTTCGCGCGTACCTGCCCTGCCTCTAAGAGCGCGAACCCCGGCTGCATGAAGAAGATGAGGAACGAGACGACGAGAACCCAGACGTAGTTGACTCCCTGGGCGATAACGCTCGGGTCGACCTGGAGCGGTATCACGACTGCCCACCCCATTCGGCTTCCGGTGACCGTTCAGTTACTTTTGGTCCGTATCCGTGTGGATTCTGGTGCTTCATCACGGTTCGGCTTCATGGTGAGGCAGTATATAAAGTGTGGGGTTGGTTTTGTCAAATTTAGTGGGGCGTAATACCACAACTGCACAAAATGTGATAGAATATTACGCATATAAGGTTGTATATCGTCCAAGGATTTTGAGATTGTTCGCACTTCTGTGGACGAACGTTCAGGAAAATGTTGCCTGACAAGTGTGTTTTGGCCGTGCGCGCCCCGGTATCGTGTCCCGTGGTTCGCCCTTCGAACCGCGCCGTTCCACGGGTCTCGCGGCCGTCCGGTAGTCGGCCGGCTCACCCGCCCGCGCCTCAGTCGAGTTGCCGCGCGACGTGCTCTGCGAAGTAGGTGATGATGAGGTCCGCACCCGCCCGCTTCATCGACAACAGCGACTCGCGGGCGACCTCGTCGAGGTCTAACCACCCTTTCTCGGCGGCGGCGTGGAGCATCGCGTACTCGCCGGAGACGTTGTAGGCGGCGACCGGGTGGTCGTACCCCTCGCGGATGGCGCGGACGATGTCGAGATACGGCAGGCCCGGCTTGACCATCAGCACGTCCGCGCCCTGTTCGACGTCGAGGGCGACCTCGCGCAGTGCCTCGCGGGCGTTCGCCGGGTCCATCTGGTAGTGCCGTCGGTCGCCGAACGCCGGCGCGCCGTCGGCCGCGTCGCGGAAGGGACCGTAGAAGGCGCTCTCGTACTTCGCGGCGTAGGACATGATTGGTATCTCGTCGTGGCCGGCGTCGTCGAGCGCGGTGCGAATCGCGCCGACCATCCCGTCCATCGAGGCCGAGGGGGCGACCATGTCCGCGCCCGCCTCGGCGTGAGAGACGGCGGTCTCCGCGAGCAGGTCGAGAGTCGGCCCGTTTTCGACCGTCAGCGTCGGGTCGTCCTCGGCGTGGTCCTCCAGCACGCCGCAGTGGCCGTGGTCGGTGTACTCGCAGAGACAGACGTCCGTGATGACGTAGGCGTCCGTCTCGGCGGTGATGGCTCGGACGGCCTCCTGTACGACCCCGTTTCGCGCGTACGCGCGAGACCCTTCGGGGTCTTTCGACTCGGGGATGCCGAAGACGATGACGGCCTCGACGCCGGCCTCGCGCACCTCGGCGACGCGGTCGGCCGCCTCGGCGACGGGCACGCGCTCGTGGCCCGGCATGGACTCGATGGGGACGCGCTCGTCGGTCGTCGCGTCGACGAAGACGGGCGCGACGAGGTCGGTCGCGTCGAGCGTCGTCTCCGAGACGAGCGGGCGAATCCCGTCGGTTCGAAGCCTGCGGGGGCGGTCGGTGAACTCCATAGGCGGGGTTCGGTCGGCGGCGGCAAAATGCCGTCGCTCCCGTCGGTTCGCGCCGCGTTATCCAAACCATAATGAACATATTTCCGCTCGAACCACGCGTAGCTATGAGCGCGTTCACCTCGCAACTCCCCGACGTTCTTCGGTCCCTCCTCGCGTCGGACCTCGCCCTCGTCGCCCTCTTTTTCGTGTTCGTACTGGAGGGCGCGATGCTCCTCTACGTCGCGCCGAGCGAACTCCTCGTGCCGGGGGCGCTGGTGTTGGTCGGCGAACGACTGATGCTTCCGATTCTCGCCGTCGCCGTGCTCGGCGCGACCGTCGGTCAGGTCGGGCTGTTCCTCGTCGCCAAGCGGGGCGGCCGCGAGTACCTCCTGTCGCGGCCGTGGTTCCGCGTGAGCGAAGACTCTCTCGACCGGTTCGACGGCTGGTTCGACCGCTGGGGTCCCGTCGTCGTTCCGCTGAGCAACGCGATGCTGTTCACGCGCGGGATGCTCACCGTCCCGGCCGGACTGTCCGGGATGTCGCCGAAGCGGTTCGTCGCGCTCTCGGCGCTCGGGACCGTCGTGTTCGAGAGCGCGCTCGCGGCGCTGTACGTGTTCGGTGGTCAGGTGCTCGCGTGAGCGGACGCGGGGCCGCGCGAGGCGACCCGGCGCGGCGACGGTAGGGAGGCGCTAGTGGAGGGACTGCTGTGGGGCGGCCGTCACTTTGTTCGGTTAATATCGAGCTTTTCCTTCAGGGCGGCGAGTTCCTCGGATTCGGCGAGTTCCTCGACCCGCTTGCGGAAGTGTCGCTCGCAGAGGCCGACCTTAATGTGGTCTTTCTCGGCGGCGTATGCGGCCTCACGGTCGCAGTAGTGACACTGCATACCGCCCCTTCAGTTCCGATAGGATTTAACTCTACGCCCCACGGCACGTTCCGGGTTATTCACGGACTAACACGGTTAGAGACCGTCTATCGCCGCGGCGAACCGGGCGAAGTCGGTCTCCGGCGGTCCGGCGCGGCCGAGGGTCTCGTCGTGGGCGTCGCTCCCGCCCGTGGCGAGCAGGCCGTAGCGCTCGATGGCCTCGTCCACGAGGTCCGTCTCGACTTCGAACCCGTAGGGGTAGTAGCGTTCGACGGCGTCGAGGTCGGCACAGAGGGCGAGCGCGCCGGCGGGGTCGCGGTAGCGAAACGGATGTGCGAGGCCGACCACGTCGCAGGCGTCTCGCAGGGCGGCCACGCCGTCGTCGAACGTCGGGAGTTCGCGTGGGACGTAGCAGGGCCCGTCCGAGCCGATGAGTTCGTCGAACGCGCCTTGGTAGTCGTAGGGTGCCTCGCTGGCGTCGACGGCGCGGGCGACGTGCGGCCGGCCGACGCCGTCGTGGATGTCGATGTCGAGGTCCGCCCCGGTTTCCGCTTCGACCGCCGCGACGATTTCCCGCGCCCGCTCGATGCGGTTGCGCTGGAGTCGGTCGACCACCTCGACGAGGGCGGGCCGCTCCCTGAGGCCGTAGCCGAGGAGGTCGACCCGGCGGTCGCCGGCGTCGACGCGCAGTTCGATGCCGCGGACGACTGTCACGCCGTCGCGTTCGACCACTGGGGCGTCGAGGTCCGGATGGTAGCGGTCGTGGTCCGTCACGGCCACCACGTCTACCCCGCCAGCGCGGGCGGCGTCGGGGAGCGCGTCGATGGTGAGCCGGCCGTCCGAGGCGGTCGTGTGGAGGTGGAGGTCCGCGACCGGCGGGCTGTCGTCCATGCATCGTGGTCGGGGCGAGGGGGAGACAAACGTTGCGCCCGATATAGCATTAAGGACGATTAAGGACTCCAATGCCACTAATCAAATACATGGAAAATCATTAAGAATGTGGCCGGCACAGTCATGGCTGTAATGCGCCTGAACGGACTCGGCGACGCCATCGATTGCCACGAATACCCGATTAGCTCGACCGACTTCGCCCAACGCCACGGCGACGAAGTAATCGAGCTCCAGAACGGTCAGGAGACTGTCGCACAGATTCTGGCCCGTCTCGGCGACGAGACGTACACGTGCCCGCAGGACGTGCGGGACGCCCTCTTCACCGGCGTCGGCCACGAGGCGATCGGTCGTCGATACTACAGCGACCGCGACCCGTCCCCGCTCGGTGAGAACGGGCCCCAGATGGTCTCGTTCTGAGGCCGGTTCTCGCCCCGTCTCGATTCTTTTCTTTCTGACTGCGACCCGCGAGCCGTCGGCTCGGGGCTCGGCGACTTGGCCGCGCGCCTGCGTCGCGCTCGGTCCACACACTGGTCAGAACAAACGTCAGTCAGCGAGCCACGGCAGGTCCACCGGCACGGACCCCTTCGAGTAGCCTTCGACCTGCCCCGACGGGCGGAGGCGGAAGACGACGGCCGGCCGGTGCCGCACGTCGGGTTTCTCGCCCATGATGGCGGCCCAGTCGTCGTCGGGGAACGACGAGCAGTCGACGAACAGGGTCACGCCGCCACCGTGTTCGGCGAGTTGGCCCTCGCCGTTGGTCTTGGTCTGGGCCGTGTCGCGAATCGCGGCGATGGGGTTGCTCACGGAGCGTCGGTTCGGCGGGAGGGGGCGTGTCACCTCGATGAGCGCGCCGCCCGCGGGAGTGTTCTCGGCGCGGAAGTCGATGGAGTGGCCGGTCGTCACGGCGATTTCGGGCGTGATGTCGTAGCCCGCCTCGTCGAGGAGGTACGCCACGTCGAACTCGCCCATCGCCGCGGCCATCCGTATCGGGTCGAAGTACTCCGAGGTGCCGAGCTTTCCGGCCATGACCTCGCGGTACTCGTCGAGGACGCCCGTGGCGAAGAACGACTCGTAGAACGCAAGCGCCTCCTCGCGGGTCGCGTCGGGGAAGCCCGCGGCGTGGTCGTGGAAGAACTCGCGGGTCGTCTCGCGACCGTCCTTCGAGAGGAACACGGGGAGGAAAAACCACGAGAGGTGCGGGTAGGGCTTCAGCCACGGCGACTGGTCGAACAGCTCGGCGATGAGTTCGCGCTGGGCCCACCGGGAGACCTCGAAGGGAGCCTCGTCGAAGCCCTCCTTGTCGGTCCGCCACAGCGAACTCGGCGTCTCGGTGTTGCCTATCCAGTAGGCGTGGTCGTCGGTCCACGCGAACAGCGCGGTGTCGCCGTTGTCCATGTCGAACCGTCGGGCCTCGTAGCCGTCGGGCGGTGCGTACCACGGCGCACCCATCTCGGCACCGAGGTTGCCGTCGAGCGGCTGGAAGACGTCGCGGGTGATGCGCGACTCGTCCCAACGTCCGGGGGCGTAACGAAAGCGAAGCGGGCGTGCCACACACGGTGTAGTTCGGCGATTGGTTTTACCCTTTCCCGCCGCGGCTCCGGATTCCGGTTCCATCCACCCCGTGTCCGGGTTCAGGTCGCACGGACGGCCACGAATATCACGATTATGAATTACTCCGATAGTTATATGTGTCACAGTCACACATGGTAAGTCGAACCATGTCAATGGGGGCATACGACGAAGCCGAACACGAACGCCGCGAGCGGATGACGAGTCAGGTCGAACCCGGCACCGACGACGACCGGAAGACCTACCGCGGCAGTGTCGAGTACGACTCCGGCGACTCGACCGACGCGCTACTCGAACAGTTCAAGCGGATGCAGTCCGACGACTGACCCGTCCCTCACGTCCTCCTGCGTCCTGTTCCTGCGTTCCTCACGTCCTCCTGCGTCCTGTTCCTGCGTTCCTCACGTCCTCGTTAGCGCCGCCGCCGTCACCGAGACCACGGTCACGGCGACGACGTGGCCGCCGACCGCGAGCAAAAGCACCGGCTGGTCCGCGACGAACGGAAGCAACAGCACCTGCGCGACCGCGAAGCCGACGTTCAGGAGGTTCACTCGCCTGACCGTCCCGGCGGTCGGACCGTCGAACCGGTAGCGGACGGCCCCCCAGAGTCCGACGACGGCCGCCCACCACGACGTGCCGATTCGGTAACAGAGGTCCCAGAGGACGAGCAGTGTCAGGTAGACCACCACGACCGGCGGCTCGGGGCCGAACAGCGTCGTCATGAGCGGCGTTCCCGGTTGCTGGGGGTCGAAGACGAACAGGTGCGTCACGAGCGCGACGAACGCGAGCACGCCGAGTACGACTTCGATACTCGACCCGAAAAGCAGGCGGCGGTAGGGTGCGGGCACTCTCGCGGCGCGGGTCCACTCGCCCATGCGGAGCATCACGACGCTCCCCGCGGCCGCGACGACGATGGCCGCGGTGCCCGCGACCGCCGCGGTCCACAGGCCGTACACCCACGCGAACACGAGCACGGCGATTTCGAAGACGGCGATTTGAAGGGCGATAGCGCCCGCCTCGCCGATGTTCACGCCCGGGAGCGCGCCGACGATACTCTCGTACACCCACGTCTCGCCGTACTCCGGGGCGTCGTTCATATCCCGCCCCTACGGCCCCGCGGTATATCAATCGCCGCGGCGCTCGGGGCGCTCGGGCGGGCGGTTCGCGTCCCGCTCACGTCGGGGTCGTCGGCTCCGGTTCCACGTTTTTCTCCCGCGTTTCGCGCTCCTCGCGGAGCGCCCGCTCGACGGCGGCGTCGAACGGCGTCTCGTCCACCTCGACGATGTCGCGGATGCGGTCGTCGCCGACGACGACGGGGTTTTTCAGCCCCTCGATGAGCGGTCGGGCGACGCCCGTGTCCACGTTGGTCACGAGACCGATCCAGTACGATGAGAGCCGCGGCGTCAACACGGGCACGGCGATGATTCGGGGCGCGTGGCCCAACTGCGCGCCGACGCGCTGGAGCATCTCCCGGTAAGTGAGCACGTCCGGGCCGCCGATATCGTAGGTCTCGCCCGCCGTCTCGGGGTGGTCGAGGACGACCGCGAGGTAGGCGACCACGTCAGCGATGGCGATGGGTTGACACCGCGTTTCGACCCACTGCGGCGTCACCATGACCGGCAGGCGCGTGGCGAGTTGGCGGACCATCTCGAAGCTGGCGCTCCCCGCGCCGACGATGATAGCCGCCCGGAGCGTCGTGAGCTCGGGCGCGCCCGACGCGAGGATGTGTTCGACCTCGCGGCGCGACCGCAGATGTGCCGAGAGCCGGTCACGGTCCTCGCCGAGGCCGCCGAGGTAGACGACTCGCCCGACACCGGCGGACTCGGCGGCGTCGACGAAGTTGCGAGCGGCGAGTCGGTCGCGCTCCTCGAAGTCGCCGCCGGCGTGCATCGAGTGGATGAGGTAGTACGCCGCGTCGACGCCCGCCATCGCGGGGGCGAGCGTCGCCGGCTCGAAGATGTCGCCTTCGACCACCGCCACGTCCGTCGGACCGTCGTAACGCGCCGCGTCGCGGACGAACACGACCACGTCGTGGCCGGCGTCGAGGAGGAGGGGTACGAGGTGCCGGCCGACGAATCCGGTCGCCCCGGTCACGAGCACTTTCATGCTACACGGTAGCGCCGCTCGCGATGTTAACGTATCGCCCGTCAGACCAGCCGTCAACTGGCCGACCCCTGCCGGTCACCCGCCGCCCGTCGCTCGCCACCCGCGGGTCAGCCGTCGCCGCGAACCGCATCCCACCCCGGCGTTTCCGGCGCGCCGCGGGCGACTTCGACCTCGTCGGGGTCGGGTGCCTCGTCGGCCGCGCTCCCGAGACGACCGGCGACCGCGTCCCACGCGGCGACGGTCTCACCCGCCCACGACTCGCTTTCGAGCGTCTTCGAACGCGCCCGCGAGGCGCGTTCCTCGTCGACCTCGGTCGAACCCGGATGCGACCCGACCGCGACGCCGACGAACTCCGCGCGGTCCTCGGGCGTCAGTTCACGGGTTTTGAGATGCTCGATGGTCCCCGCCAACCGCTCGGGCTCGGGGTGGACGAACAGTTTCGCGCCGAGGGCGTGGGGGCCGAGAAGCAGGCCGTGAAAGTCGTCCGGGGCCGCGTCGTCGAGCAGGCGCTCGCCGCCGTGGTGTCGCTCGACGCGCTCGCACTCGGTCTCCTGTTCGAGGACGAGGTTGTGACCGGGGTACTCGCCGCACTCGTCGGGATAGAACTCGGTGTCGTGGATGCGGCACTGGAGGGTCTCGGGGTCGAGAAACGCGCAGGCGCGGAGCCACGTCCGCTCCAGGCCGAACGGCGCGACGGGTTTCGGCGGCTTCCGCATGCCGACGAAGAACGCGGGCTTCCCGCCGATGGCCGCGAGTTCGACGCCGTCGATTTCGACGCCCTCGCCCGGCGACGCCTCCCACAATCGCGGGGTGAGGGCGTCGCCGAGTCCCGCCGCCACGAAGTCACGAATCTCGTCGCGGGTCAGCGGGACGAGGTTGTAGGTGTCGTCGAGCGGCGCGCGCGGCCCGCGGCGCTCGTGGTCGAGCGCGACCGGCGCGACCGGCCGCCAGTCGATACAACAGCCCGCACAGCCTTCGCAGTCGACGCGCATGCCACGAAAGTTATACGCCAGCCGACAAGAGTCTCCCGGCGGTCGGCGAAGTCGGTCGATTACGGTCACGCCGATGCGGCGTGGCGCTTTTGCCGTCTCGAACCCTCGGTTCTCTCATGACCTCCGAACCGTGCGACGCTTGCGGGAAGGGCGTCCGCATCGCCGGCGGCATCGGCGACCTCTGGAACTTCCCCACGTCCTCGTCCGGCGGGATGACGCTGGAACTCGTCGACGGCTCCGAGCACTTCCTCTGTTTCGACTGCATGGAGCGTCTCCCGGGCGACCGCGAACCGACGGCCGAGGACGTGGCGGCGCTTTAGACTCGGTTTTCTCCGGCGTCTCGGGCTCGGCGATGCCGCGACCGCACCCCGGAGCGGTGGATTTAGGCCCGTCCGAGGAGTTCATCGACCGTGGACCCGTCGCGCATCATCGACTCGTTTCCGGCCCCCAGTTTCCGCGGCGCGCAGGAACGGGCCCTGCGCGACATCCGCGACGCCTTCGCCGACGGCAACGACGTGGTCTTGGTCCGCGCGCCGACCGGGAGCGGTAAGTCGCTTCTCGCCCGCGCCATCGCGGGGTCGGCGGCGACCGTCGACGAGACGTCGCCCGCGCAGGCGACCGACGCCTACTACACGACCCCGCAGGTGTCGCAACTGGACGACGTGGCCGAGGATGACCTGCTTTCGGACCTCAAGATAATCCGGGGCAAGTCGAACTACAACTGCATCATCCGGGGGGAGGAAGAGACGCCCGTCGACCGCGCCCCCTGCGCCCGCAAGCGCGGCTTCGACTGCTCGGTCCGGCACCGCTGTCCGTACTTCTCCGACCGCGCCATCGCGTCGAACCGCCAAATCGCGGCGATGACGCTCGCGTACTTCATGCAGACCGCCGGCTCCGACGTGTTCAGAAAGCGCGACGTGGTCGTCGTCGACGAGGCCCACGGGCTGGCCGAGTGGGCCGAGATGTACGCGACTATCGACCTGAAACCCCGGACCGTGCCGGTGTGGGACGACATCGGCGTCCCCGACGTGGCGGCCGCGGGCGACCCCGTCGAGCGCGCCTCGCGCTTCGCGGAGACGCTCGTCGGCGTCTGCAAGCGCGAGAAAGACGAGTTGCTGACGAAGTCCGAACTGACGCCCGAGGAGGCCGCCCGCCGCGACCGCCTGCAGGAACTCATCGGCGAGCTGAAATGGTTCGTCGAGGACTACCGCGACCCCCAGAGCCCGACGACGTGGGTCGTCGACCAGCACGACGGCGAGGGGTCGCCTATCGCCATCAAGCCGCTCGACCCCGCGAAGTACCTCCAGCACACCGTCTGGGAACGCGGGAATAAGTTCGCGCTCCTGTCGGCGACCATCCTCAACAAGGCGGCGTTCTGCCGCTCTGTCGGCCTCGACCCCTCGAAGGTCGCGCTCGTGGACGTCGAACACACCTTCCCGGTCGAGAACCGGCCGCTGTACGACGTGACGCAGGGGAAGATGACCTACGAGCACCGCGACGAGACGCTCCCGAAAATCGCCCGCCTCGTCGTTCGCCTGCTGGCGAAACACCCCGACGAGAAGGGGCTGATTCACTGCCACTCCTACGCGATTCAGGCTGAGCTTCGCCGCCGCCTCGCCGAGATGGGCCTCGGCAACCGCGTCCGCGGCCACGACCGCGACGACCGAAACGTGGAACTGGAGACGTGGAAGGCGACCGACCGCCCGGAGGTGTTCCTCTCCGTGAAGATGGAGGAGGCGCTGGACCTGAACGGCGACCTCTGTCGCTGGCAGGTGCTCTGCAAAGCGCCCTATCTCAACACGAACGACTCCAGAGTCGCTCGCCGCCTCGAAGACGGCCAGTGGGCGTGGTACCGCCGCGCCGCCCTCAGGACCGTGATTCAGGCCTGCGGTCGCGTCGTGCGCGCGCCCGACGATTACGGCGATACCTACGTCGCCGACAGCAGTCTGCTCCAACTGTTCGACAAGACGCGGACCGACATGCCCGACTGGTTCGCGGCGCAGGTCGACCGGATGACGAAACCCGACCTCCCCGAGTTCGACCCCGTCGCCGCGGGCGGCCGCGGGAGCAACGCGGGCGACGCGCCCGGCGGGACCGCGAATCTCGGCGGCCCGACGGGTCGGTCGTCCGGAGGGTCGGGTGCGGGTTCTGGCTCGCGGCGCGATTCGACTCGTGGTTCGGGTTCTTCGGGGAACCGCGCCGGTGGCTCTGGTGGCTCCGGTGGCACGTCGACCGGTGGTTCCGGCGGCCGTGGGAGCGGTAGCTCGGACGGTGGCTCGGACGGCGGCGGCCGGAGCAACCACCCGCTTTCCGACGTGTGGGGCGAGTGACTACAGAATGAAACTGGCCGCGGAGAACAGCGTCGACCCGACCATGAGCGCGACGAGCGTCAACGCGAGGAACTGCTGTCTGTCCATGGGCGTGGGTCGGTCGGCCGGTAATTAACGCTTCTGAACCGATTCCCACGGGTGATAACCGCGTCCCGCCGAGCGTGCCCCATCGTCACGGTGTCATGCCATCTCGTCCCGTTCGAGCGGCAAAAATCGCCACAGTGTCCAAGAGAGTCGCCGCCTCCGATACATTTTCTCAATGATTGTTAATGAGTTTGGTCGTTTAACGAATGAATGACGACTATATGGTGACGTATGTAAATCTATACTCTTCCTAACTTTGTCTTTGACACGCTTTCTCACGAAATAGTTAACACCAATGCCCCTGAATGATGGAGTATCGGCCATGCACACCAACGCACTCGCCACGGCGATGACACTGTATCGTAGTGGAGCACTCACACTCTCGCAGGCGGCCGCTCGCTCCGGCTACTCCGAAGACGACCTGCTCCTCGCCCTCCAGCGCCACGGCGTGCCCGTCCACGAAGACGACGCTCCGGCCGCGTCCCTCTCGGCGGACCGGCCGGCCAGCGCCGACTGATTCTGCTCCGTCGTTCGATTGTCGTCCGTCTCCCAGCGACCGCTCTCTGGGTTCTGTGGCTGGTTCGGGCCGCGAGTCGTGAAACTGTCGTCGCCGTGCTCTTTCTATTCCCTTGCTGTCGCCCGCCTACTCCTCGTCTTCGCCTTCGACGACTTCCTCCGGGAGAATGTGTAGCCCCGACCGGCTCTTGAGGACCGGAACCATCGCGGCGTCGGGGTCGAAGTAGTCCGGTCGCGTGATAGTCTTCGCCTCGTACGTCTCGGGGTCGAGCACCTGCACGGCGTGTTCGTCCTCGACGGTGACGACGGTGGTCTCCTCCGCGTCCTCGACGGAGCCGAGGTCCTCGGCCTCGGGCCGCTCGCCCTCCTCGAACTCCGATTCGTAGGGGTCGCCGGAAGTGAGGCGCGTCCCCTTGAGGCGGCCGCGGTTGCTCCGCACGAGGACCGGGCCGTCGCCGTCTTCGGGGTCGATGACGTCGCCGGCGGTGTACCGCGGCAGGCGGGCGACGAACGTGACGCGGTAGACCTCGTTCCCGTCGCCGTCTTCCGTGACGAGCGTCGGGTGCTCCTTGATGGTGCCGCCGAAGCGCTCGCGAATCTGCTTTGCGACGCCGCTTCCCATCTGGTTGGTCGATATCTTGATGTTCGGGCCGTCGGGCGTCCGGTTCACCTCCGTGATGAAGGCGTTGCGGTCGCCTTTGTCCTCGCGTTCCGCGATGTAGGACTCGGCGATTTCGATTGCCGTCTCGGCCTCGTCGGTCGTCGGCGTCCGGTCGTCGGCGCGGACCTGCACGAGGCTGGCGAAGTAGCCGCCGGCGATGCGACCACAGCGCTGGCACGTCTCGCGGGCGATGCTCACCGGGACGACGACGGACTCCTCCAGCGGCGTGCCGCGGACGACGCCCGAGAAGTGACAGTGCATCCGGATGTTGTTCTCGTCGACCTGCTCGGGTTCGACGCCCCAGCGGACCTCCTCGGCGTTGAGGTGGACGCCGAGGGAGTTCGACACCTCCTCGATGGCGATGTCGGTGTAGTCGCGCGCGCCGACGTCGACCCACCGGTTGCCCCGGTGAATCGCGCCGCACTGCGCGCAGACGCGGACCTGCACCTCGTCGGGCGCGTCCACGAGGTCGAAGTCCTCGAAGTAACACGAGTCACAGAGCACGTCGTCTCGCTCGCGCGGCATCCCGGGGAGCGGTTCCGGCCGCTCCGGAACCGGGTCGCCGCACCGAGGGCAGAAGTCGCGGGATTCGCTCATTGACGGCTCTAGTCCGTTCGACCGCTTAAGTTCGGCGTCACGGCTCGGCACCCGCCCCGTCACGCAGGTACGACGCGGCCTCCTCGTCGGACACCTGCGCGAAGTCGCGGTAGAACGCGCCGACGGCCCCGAACGCCTCCGGCGACTCGACCGCGACGACCGCGTCGCACTCGGCTTCGAGCTCCGAGAGGGTGTGCGGCGGGCCGACCGGGACCGCGAGGACGACGCGCTCTGCGCCGCCGGCGACGACCTGCCGCAGGCACGCTCGGGCGGTCGCGCCCGTGGCGACGCCGTCGTCGACGACGACCACGCGCTTTTCGACCACGTCGGGAAGCGGGTCGCCGCCGCGGTACAGCGACACCTTCTCTCTGACCGCCTCGACCTCGCGCTCGCGCTCGCGGTCGAGGTAGTCGTCGCCCACGTCGAGATACGAAAGGAGGTCCTCGTTCCACCACGCGCTCCCGTCGCCGGCGACCGCCCCCACGGCGAGTTCGGGGTTGTCCGGCGCACCGACCTTGGTGGCGACTACCACGTCGAGCGGCGCTCTGAGGCGGTCTGCGACCTCCCTGCCGACGGGGAGGCCGCCGCGCGGAATGGCCAACACGAGGTCCGCCGTCTCGTCTCTCCCGTCGAGCAGGTCCGCCAGCCGGCGGCCCGCGTCTTCCCTATCGGCGAACATGTCACCCGGAACTACGCGCTCCCGCGGCAAAACGATATGTCCCGATTCCTCACGACCCGGGCATCGCGTGCGACAGCTTCGCACTCCAACAGCGTTTATTAGCCGGATTACTAATAGCGAGGCATGAACTGGAAACCGGACTGGGGACTTCGCGGGCGGATGGCGCTCACGATGTTCCTCCTGTTCGCCCTCTACATCGTCTTCGCGGGGGTGTTGGCCTTCTACTTCACGAACCTGTCTGTCGTTGTCGGGTTCATGGCCATCTTCCTCTTCGCGCAGTTCTTCTTCAGCGACAAAATCGCGCTGTACAGCATGGGTGCGCACGTCGTCGACGAGGACGACGGCCCGCAGGCGCGGAAGCTCCACGCGATAGTCGGTCGCCTCTCCCAGCAGGCCGACCTCCCGAAGCCGAAGGTCGCCATCGCCGACACGCGCGTCCCGAACGCCTTCGCGACGGGTCGCTCGCAGAAGAGTTCGGCCGTCTGCGTCACGACCGGCCTGATGGACACCCTCGACGACGACGAGCTGGAGGGCGTCATCGCCCACGAGCTCGCGCACGTGAAGAACCGCGACGTGATGGTCATGACTATCGCGTCGTTCCTCTCCAGCATCGCCTTCCTCATCGTCCGCTGGGGCTGGCTCTTCGGCGGCGACGACAACCGCCAGAACGTGCCGGTCATCGTCGCCATCATCGCGTCGCTCGTCGTCTGGATAATCTCGTACCTCCTGATTCGGGCGCTCTCGCGGTACCGCGAGTACGCCGCCGACCGCGGGGCCGCCGTCATCACCGGCCGCCCCTCGGCGCTGGCGTCCGCGCTCCTCAAGATTTCGGGCCGGATGGACAACGTCCCGAAGCGCGACATGCGCGACTCCTCGGAGATGAACGCGTTCTTCATCATCCCAATCAAGTCGGACCTCATCGGTCGCCTGTTCAGCACCCACCCGTCGACCGAGAACCGCGTCGAGCGCCTCCGTGACATGGAGCGCGAGATGGAGACCGTCTGAGTTCCGATGGGGTTGTTCGATTCCTTCCGCGCCGCGCTCGGAATTAGCGCCGAGTCCGACGCGACCACGAAGGCGGACCCCGAGGACCTCTTCGGGATGAGCACCGCGTACCTCACGATGGAGGCCGACCTCCGGTTCGACTCGGCCGACGAGGCGGCGCTGTGTTTCTCCTCCGTCGACAGCACCGACTTCGCCGACACCGTCGACGCCGTCGAAGACATCCTCACCGCCGGAAGCGAGGAGACCGGCACCGAGTTCAGCCGCCACACCGACGGCCACGGCTACAACTGGGTCGTCCTCGCCGACGACGACCCCGAGGACCTCGTGACGAGCGTCCACTTCGCCGCCGACGAGTTCATCGAGCGCGGCTACGGCTCGCGCCTGCTCGCCGCCCTGTTCGGCTTCGAGCGCGAGGGCGACCGCGCCTACTGGGTCTACTCGTTCCGCCGCGGGGCGTACTACCCCTTCGCCCCGCAGGGCACCTCGTCGCGGAACCAGAGTCTGGAGTTCAAACTCGAATCCGTCCTCGACGGCGAACTGGAGATAGAGGGCGACGAGAGCTACTGGTACCCGCTGTGGCCCTCGACGCCGAACGGCCACCCGTGGGACTGACCGCGCTCGCCCGACGCGCCCGACGCGCCCGACGCGCCTGACTCGCCCGACGCGCCCGCCGTCGACCCATCCCCCTCCGATTCGATTCTACTTCCGCGCCAGCCCGCGCTCCGAGCCGGTTTCGGAACGCCCCCGGTCTCTCGCTCGTTCGTCTCCGTTCCCCCGACATCGCCCTTGAACCTCCGCGATAGCCTGACTGTCGCCCCCGCCGAGTCTCCCGTTTTCACTTTCACCTCGCTGTTAACGAGGGTTTATCAGGGTATGGGCGGAACGACTGGGTATGGCAGAAGACGACCTCGAAAGTCTCCCCGGCGTCGGCCCGGCGACGGCCGACAAGCTCACCGATACCGGCTACGACAGCTATCAGTCCATCGCGGTCGCCAGCCCCGGCGAGCTGTCGAACAAGGCCGACATCGGCTCCAGCACGGCTTCCGACATCATCAACGCGGCCCGCGACGCGGCCGACGTGGGCGGCTTCGAGACCGGCTCGATGGTCCTCGAACGACGCCAGCAGATCGGCAAGCTGAGCTGGCAGATCGACGAAGTCGACGAACTCCTCGGCGGCGGCCTCGAAACGCAGTCCATCACCGAGGTGTACGGCGAGTTCGGTGCCGGGAAGTCACAGATAACTCACCAGCTCGCGGTCAACGTCCAACTCCCGCCGGAACTCGGCGGCCTCGGCGGCGGCTGTATCTTCATCGACTCCGAGGACACGTTCCGCCCCGAGCGTATCGACGACATGGTCCGCGGCCTCGAAGACGAGGCGCTCGAAGCGACACTCGAAGACCGCGAGATGGAGGGCTCCATCGACGACGAGGAGACGATGAAGGCGCTCGTCGACGACTTCCTCGACAAGATTCACGTCGCCAAGGCGTTCAACTCCAACCACCAGATTCTCCTCGCCGAGAAGGCCAAGGAGCTCGCCGGCGAGCACGAGGACACCGAGTGGCCGGTTCGACTCCTCTGTGTGGACTCTCTCACCGCCCACTTCCGCGCCGAGTACGTCGGCCGCGGCGAGCTCGCGGAGCGCCAGCAGAAGCTCAACAAGCACCTCCACGACCTGATGCGCATCGGCGACCTGTTCAACACTGGCATCCTCGTGACGAATCAGGTCGCGTCGAACCCCGACTCCTACTTCGGCGACCCGACCCAGCCCATCGGTGGCAACATCCTCGGCCACACCTCGACGTTCCGCATCTACCTCCGCAAGTCCAAGGGCGACAAGCGTATCGTCCGCCTCGTGGACGCGCCGAACCTCGCCGACGGCGAGGGCATCATGCGCGTGCAGGACGCCGGTCTCAAGCCCGAGTAAGCCGTCGCTCGGTCGGCCGGCCGACTTCACACGACTCCACGGTCCCCGTTCCCCACACGCCTTCCGTCTCACCACATTCTCCCCTTCGCCTCGCCGCCCCGAGCGGCCGAGCCGTCCCTCGGTTCCCACAATGTTGGAAACAGCTCGCAATACTATCACCTCGGCGGTCCACCGTTTAGGTGGGTGAACTCCATGACGCACCGAATCGTAGTCGTTGGCGGTGGCACGGGTGGGACGGTCGTTTCGAACCGTCTCGCCGAGGAACTCGAATCGGAAATCGACGACGGCGACGTGAAGGTGTCGCTGGTCTCCGACGACACGAAACACGTCTACAAGCCGGTGTTCTTGTACGTTCCGTTCGGAGTCGCGGAGCCGGACGACGGCGTCCGCGACCTGCGGGATCTCGTCGACGAGCGGGTGGACCTCGTCACCAACCGCGTCCGCCGCGTCGACACCGACGAAAAGCGCCTCTACTGTCAGGACGGCGACGAGGTGCTCGACTACGACACGCTCGTCCTCGCGACCGGCGCGAAGCTCGCCCCCGACGCCGTCCCCGGCTTCCGGGAGGGCGCACACCACTTCTACAGCGCCGAGGGAGCCGAACGACTCCGCGACGCGCTCGCGGAGTTCGATGGCGGTCGCCTCGTGTTGAGCGTCGTCGGAACGCCCCACATGTGCCCGGCCGCGCCGCTCGAATTCACGTTCATCGTGGACGACTGGCTCCGGAGCCGCGGTCTGCGCGAGGACACCGACCTCGTCTACACCTACCCGATGGAGCGGAGCCACGGGAAACCCGAGGTCGCCGAGTGGGCCGACCCGATTCTGGCCGAGCGCGGCGTCCGCGTCGAGACCGACTTCGTCGTCGACGCAATCGACCCGGACGAACGGGTCGTCTCGGCGAAAAGCGGCGCGGAAGTGGACTACGACCTGCTGGTCGGCATCCCGCCGCACCGCGGCGACGAGTTAATTATCGACTCCGGCCTCGGCGACGCCGGCTGGGTCGACGTCGACCAGCGGACGCTCCGCGCGACCGCCGCCGAGGACGTGTACGCTATCGGCGACACGGCGGCACTGCCCATTCCGAAAGCCGGGAGCGCGGCGCACTTCCAGGCGTTCACGGTCGCAGAGCGCATCGCGGCGGAAGTCCGGGGTCGCACGCCGACGAAGCGGTACGACGGCAAGACCGTCTGCTTCGTCGAGACCGGCCTCGACGAGGCGTCGTTCGTCTCGTTCGACTACGAGACGCCCGCGACGATGCGCCAGCCGTCGAAGCCCATCCACTGGGCGAAACACGCGTACAACGAATCGTACTGGCTGACCGCCAGGGGGATGCTCTGAGGTGAGACCAATGCAGGACCACGAACCAACCACGACGACCGAACAGCAGGTGCCCGACGAACTCGTGCGGGCCATCGAGAACAACCCGGAAGAGGTCGCGCTCCTCGTCGAGCGAATGGGTCTCGTCAACGACCTCATCGACGTGCTCGAACTCGGCGTCGGCGCGCTGGACGACGAGATGGTCCGGTCGCTCGCGCGGACCGGAACCTCCCTCGCGGAAGTCGCAGACGACGCTTCCGACCCCGACACCGTCGCCGGGATGAAGCGCCTGCTCCGCGCCGTCGGCGACGCGGAGGAGGCCGAGGCGACGCCCGTGGGCGCGGTCGGCCTCCTGCGGGCCACCCGCGACCCCGAGGTCAAGGCGGGACTCGGCTACCTCGTCGCGCTGGCGGCGGCGCTCGGCGCGGAGACGGAAGCAGAATAGCTCGAATCGCGCTCGGTTCGCCGGGTCACCGCCGGCCGAAGTCAGCTCAGTCGTCGCCGTCTTCGGTCTTCGTCTGCTCGATTTCTATCTCGCCGTCGTGAATCTTCGCGCCGTCCTGTGCGACCTGTCGCGCGAGAACGGCGCACTTGATACGCATCGGCGAGATGTCGACGCCGAGCATCTCGGTGATGTCGTCGGTGTCCATCGCGTCCAGTTCCGAGAGCGTCGTGCCCGGCAGTCGCTGAGTGAGCATGCTCGCGGACGCCTGACTGATGGCACAGCCATCGCCGGCGAACGCGACGCGCTCTATGGTCTCGCCGTCGTCGGCGAGCTGCACGTCCATCGTAATCGTATCGCCGCAGGAGGGGTTCTCCCCGGTGTGGGTGAACGTCGGCGACTCCAGCCGACCGTGGTTCCGGGGGTTCTTGTAGTGGTCCATTATCTGCTGACGATACATGTCTGAGCCAATGCCCATTGGTGTTCGTCGGGGCTACGCCCGAGCGCCGTAAAAGGATTCCGGGGCCGGCGATTCGGCCGAATTCGTCGCTTACGTCGCGCCCGACGCCGACGCGTCGTCCGCCGCCGGCGCGTCGTACTTCGTCCACTTCTTTTCGACGTCGCGGTTCGCCACGACGACGGTGTCGCCCTCCTCGTTCTCGAACCGCGTCTTTCGGAGTTCGATGGAACTGACCGTCCCCGTCACCGGGTCGGCTTTCACCCGGTCGCCGGGGTTGAAGTCGGGGTCCCGGAGCAGGTAGACGCCCGCCACCGTGTCGGCGATCATGTTCGACAGCGCGTAGGAGACGCCCAGCGCGATGAAGCCGGTCGCGGTGCCGAGGCTCGCCGCGATCTCGGTCATGCCGACGATGTTCAACAGCGCGAGCGCCGCGCCGAACCAGAGGAACACGCCCGCGACGGCGACGCCGAGTTCGACCACGAGGTCCTGTTCTTCGGGGTACAGTCCGTCGAGCACGCCGCGGACGACGAACAGTATCGCCCTGATGCCGACGTAGGCGAGCGCGAGGAAGACGACCGCGGTGAGCACCTTCGGCGCGGCGTCCTGCACCGCGCTCCCGAACCCCGCGACGGTCTCCCGGAACGTCTCGACGAGGAAGCCGGTCAGCGATTGGAGCATACGCTCCGACGACGTGTCAGCGGAACAAAGGCATTGGGGGCCGGCCGCTAAAACGGGAACGCGGCCGTACTCAGGGGAACAGTTCGCGGAACGACTCTCTGATTCAGGCGAACAGTTCGCGGGCGGTATCGATGCCGTCGACCAGCGCGTCGATTTCCGCTCTCGTGTTGTAGATGTAGAACGACGCCCGCGTCGAGGCCGCGACCCCGAGTTTGTCGTGGAGCGGTTGGGTACAGTGGTCGCCGGCGCGGATGGCGACG
The DNA here is from genome assembly GCF_042663345.1 of Haloferax chudinovii. Taxonomy (NCBI): domain Archaea; kingdom Methanobacteriati; phylum Methanobacteriota; class Halobacteria; order Halobacteriales; family Haloferacaceae; genus Haloferax; species Haloferax chudinovii. The sequence continues at coordinate 16,461 of NZ_JBHTAB010000007.1, read as the reverse complement.
CCCTGTTCGTTGAGGATACTGGAGAGGTCGTGGGCGTGGACGCTGTCGAGGTTGAACGAGACGAGGCCGCCGCGGTCGTCGCCCGGCGGGCCGTAGATGTCGATGTCGTCGAACTCGCTGAGGCGGTCGTAGGCGTACTCCGCGAGCAGTTCCTCGTGGGCTTGGACGTTCTCCATGCCGATGTCGTCGAGGTAGTCCACGGCCGCGGCGAAGCCGACGCCCTGCGCGATGGGCGGCGTGCCGGCCTCGAACTTCCACGGCAGGTCCTCCCACGTGGAGTCTTCGTAGGTGACGCTCCGAATCATCTCGCCGCCGTAGAGATACGGTTGCATCTCGTCGAGGATGTCGCGTTTGCCGTAGAGCGCGCCGATACCCGTCGGGCCGCACATCTTGTGGCCCGAGAAGGCGAAGAAGTCGGCGTCGATGGCCTCCACGTCGACCGGACGCGTCGGGACCGACTGCGCGCCGTCGACGAAGGCGTAGGCCCCGACCTCGTGGGCCATATCGGCGAGTTCGGAGACCGGGTTGACGGTTCCGAGGGCGTTCGAGATGTGGACGACCGAGACCATCTTCGTGGAGTCGTCGATGAGTTCCTTCGCGTGCTCCATGTCGAGGCGGCCGTCGTCGTCGACGCGGATGTAGCGCACCTCAGCGCCGGTCTTCTTGGCAATCTGTTGCCACGTTACCAGCGAGGCGTGGTGTTCCATCTCGGTCATGACGACCGAGTCGCCCGGCCCGAGTTCGTCGAGGCCCCACGCGTAGGCGACGAGGTTCATCGACTCGGTGGTGTTCTTGGTGAAGACGACCTCCTCGCGGCCGCCGGACGCGCCGATGAACTCCGCGACGCGGTCGTGGGCGTTCTCGTAGGCGACGGAGGCTTCCTGACTCAGGTGGTGGATGCCGCGGTGGACGTTCGAGTTGTAGCCGTGGTAGTAGTCGACGATGGCGTCGACGACCCGCTCCGGCGTGTGGCTGGTCGCGGCGTTGTCGAGGTAGACGAGCGGCGTGTCGTCGTCGTCGTGTTCACCCGGCGTCGAGATGTCGCCGCCGACCTTCCGCTGGAGGATGGGGAACTCCGCGCGGATGGCGTCGACGTCGACAGGGTACGACTCCTGTACTCTCATTGGGTGTGAGTTACCCCCGTAGGCACAACACGTCTTCGGTCCGCCCACGGCTTCGAAACCGGGTTCGGTTTCGCCAGCCGGCAACTGTGGCCGGTGACGGTGACGCGACGGTGACAGGGACCGCGACGCGGGGGCGACGATGCGGCGGCGACGGCGATGCGGCGGCGACGTGTCGGTCACCCGCCCAAACGAATCAAGTAGCCCACGTCCGTCTCTCTGGTAATGTCGAACGCCACCTCGTCCTCGCTCGCGTTTTCGAGCCTCGACGCGCTCCCGACGCAACTCGCGATTCTGGACGAGGACGGCGTCATCGTCTACACCAACCGCGCGTGGCGGGAGTTCGGCAACGAAAACGGTTATCAGGGTGACAGCAATTCCGTCGGCACGAACTACCTCGGCGTCTGCGACCTCAGCGCCACCGACGGCGCGACGACGGCCAGCGAGGGTATCCGCGCCGTCATCGACGGCGACAGGGGGGAGTTCTCGTTCGAATACCCCTGCGAAACGCCCGACGAGCAACTCTGGTTCACCATGCGCGCCACTCGCTTCACCGACGACGGCGAGACGTACGTCCAAATCGCACACCTCGACATCACCGACCGGAAGCGCGCGGAGCTGGATGCCGAAGAGCGGGCCGAGCGCCTCCGGAACCTCGCGCGGATGCTCTCGCACGACCTCCGAAACCCGCTTTCGGTCGCCGTGGGCTACGTCGAATCGCTCCTCGAGGAGGCGGTCGACGCCGACGGGCTCGAACAGGTCGCCGGCGCGCTCGACCGGATGGAACATATCATCACCGACGCGCTGGTGTTGGCCCGCCACGACGCGGTCGAGGAGCTGTCGACGGTTGACCTCGAAACGCGCGCGGCGACCGCGTGGGAGCACGTCGATACCGGCTCAGCCGACCTCGTCGTCGCCGATTCATTCGAGTTCCGCGCGGACCCGAGTCTGCTTGGGCACGTCTTCGAGAACCTGTTTCGGAATTCGGTGGAGCACGGCGCGCGCGACGACCTGACCGTGAGGGTCGGCGTCCTCGACGGCGAACAGGGTTTCTACGTCGAGGACGACGGCGTCGGTATCACCGCCGAGGCGTGCGACGAGGTGTTCGAGACCGGCTACACCACGGGCGAGGAGGGGACCGGCCTCGGTCTGTCAATCGTCGCGCAGGCCGTCCACACTCAGGACTGGGACGTCGCCGTCACCGAGTCCGCTCGCGGCGGCGCTCGCTTCGAGATAACGGGCGTCGAGCGACCGGCGTAACGGCGCGGAAGCGCGGAGAATCCGAGTTTCGACGGCGGCTCAGCGGAGCCAGAGCAGTTGCGCGTGGAGCGTGCCGCCGACTTCGAGGACGGTCTCCTCGTCCACGAGGCCGGCGTCGATGGCGACCGAGACGGACTCCTCGCCGACGATGTTGGCGACGGTCGCGCGGGTGAGGCTATCCACGACGGCGTCTTCGTCGGCGGTCTCGGCCTCGTCGCCGCCGTAGAAGTCTTCCGTCACGTCCAGCGAGACGCCGTCGTCGGTGTAGGTCTCGCCGATGCAGTCGGGGTCGCAGACCGAGACGAGGAGCCCCTCGGGGGTCTCCCGCTCGCGGAGGAGCATCTAGTACTCCTCGACGAGCTCGGCTTCGGCCTGCTCGCGGAGGTCGTCGGCCTGCTGTTGGGCCTGCTCTGCTTCCTCGTCGCGGCCCAGTTCTTCGAGCGCGCGCGCCTTCTCCTCGTGGACGCCCGGGGTGCGCATCCCGAGGCGGATGGCGTTGTCGAAGGCGTTGACTGCGTCCTCGTTGAGGCCGCGCTCGTGGAGGAAGAAGCCGCGGTTGTACCACGCCTGGGGGAACCGTGGGTCGAGTTCGACCGCGCGCTCCGCGTGGTCGAGCGCGTCGGCCGTCTGGCCGGCCTCCCAGAGCGCGTACGCGAGGTTGGTGTGGGCCGTCGCGGCGTGCTCGCTGTCGTCGTCGAGCTTGAGCGCCTCTCGGTAGGAGCCGATGGCCTCGTCCCACTCTTCGAGTTGGCCGTGGGCCGCTCCCTTGTTCACCCACGCCTCCTGGGCGATATCGTCGTCGTCGCCGGCGAACCGAGCGACGCGCTCGAACGCCTCGGTCGCCTCCTCGAAGCGGTTTATCTGCATGTACGAGAGCGCCACGTCGAGCAGTTTCTCGATGTCGACGTCCTCGGGGTCGATGTTCCGCTGGTCGAGGATGTCGGTCAGGACGCGCGAGTCGACCGGGTCGACCTTCGTCGGGTCCACCGAGAGTTCGGGCGGGTCGAGCGAGAAGTCGGAGTAGTCCTCGTCGAACCCCTGCCCCTCTGAGAAGCGGTGGGGTCGCTTGCCGTCGTCGGTCATATAGCCGCGCTTGGGCGTCACGGCGGTTAAACGCTACGTCAGCGGGACGACACCGACCGCTTTTTAGCCTCCCGCGGGCGAGCGTCTCCGAATGTCCGCGCCCCCGACGACGGTCGTATCGTTCGTCCGGCACGCCCACGTCCCGTCCGTTCCCAACGCCGAGCGCGCCCGCGGCCTCTCGCGTCGCGGCCGCCGCGACGCCGCCCGCGTCACCGCGCACCTCGCCGACCTCGCGGACGTGGTCGCCACCGGCCCCGCCGAGCGCGCCCGTGCGACCGTCGAGGGCGTCGCCGACGCGGCGGACGCCCCGCTCATCGTCGACGACGACCTCAGAGAACGCGAACTCGCGGAATCGCACGTCGAGGATTTCGACGAGGCCGTCGAACACCTCTGGGCGAACCCGAACGCGTCGCACCCCGGCGGCGAGTCCCACGCCGAGGCGCAGGCCCGGGGCGTCGCCGCCGTGGACCGACTGGTCGAGGCGTACCCCGACCGCCACGTCGTCGTCGGCACCCACGGGACGCTCATGGCGCTCGTGTTCAACGCCTACGACCCGCGCTACGGCCGCGAGTTCTGGACGGGGCTGACGACGCCCGACGTGTACGAGGTGACGTTCGTGGACGGCGAGGCGTTCAGCATCGCCCGGACGTGGACGCCCGAGGAGGCCGCCCGCGAGGGCGACGCCGACGGCGACCCGGCGGAACGTTAACGTCCGAATCGGGTCAATTATATGTCATGCGTTGCTTTCTCGCCGTCGACCTCCCCGACTCGCTCGCGGCGGGCGTCGCCGCGGTGCAGGACCGGCTTTCGGACGCGGACGGGCTTCGATTCACCGACTCCGAGGGGGCGCACGTCACCCTGAAGTTCCTCGGCGAGGTGTCGCCGGACCGCGTCGACGAGTTGGAAGACGCGGTCGAATCGGCCGTCGACGCCGCCGGAGTCGGCCCCTTCGACGCCTCAGTCGTCGGACTGGGCGTCTTCCCCTCGCTGGACTACATCCGCGTCGTCTGGCTCGGCGTCGACGACGGCGCGGACGAGTTGACGCGATTACACGACGCTATCGAGCGCGAGACGACGGCCGTCGGCTTCGACCCCGAGGACCACGGGTTCACGCCGCACGTCACGCTCGCCCGCATGGACGACGCCCGCGGGAAGGACCTCGTCCGGCGCGTCGTCGAGGGCGAGTCCCCGACGGTCGGGTCGTTTCGCGTGCGCGAGGTGCGCCTGAAGAAGAGCGACCTCGGTCCCGACGGCCCCGAGTACGAGACGGTGGCGCGGTTCTCGTTGTGAGGCGCGTCAGTCGTCGGTCGGCCGCCGCCCGCGCCGCCGGTCGACGACCCGCCGGAGTTCGGCCCGAACCGCATCGCGCTTGAACAGCAGGAAGCCCGCGAAGATGAGCGCGAAGCCGGCGACGGTGGCGCGCGTCGGCACGCGCCCGAGGACGGTCCAGTCGGCGAGCGCGGCGAACCCCGGGATGACGTACTCAAGGAGGCTCACTTCGATTGGGCCGACCCGGTCGAGGAGCCAGAAGTACAGCAGGAAGCCGCCCGCGCCGGCGACGATTGCGAGGTAGCCGGCGGCGACGAGCGTCGTCTGGGTCCACGCCGCGTCGGCGGCGGACTCCCACGGCAGGGCGGCGCTCGTGACGTGGAGCGTGACCGCGCCGACGAGCATCATCCACGCCTGCACGGAGACGAGCGACATCCCCGTCTCGCTGTCGTGGGTGAGCACCGCGCCGAGGGCGAAGGCGACGGCCGAGCCGAACACGAGAACCGCGCCGACGAGGTTCGACGACAGCAGGTTCCCCGGGTCCGGGTTGGCGATGACGACGAGGCCGAGAAAGCCGAGGACGAGTCCGACGACTCGGTGTGCCGAGAGTCGCTCGCGGGTGGCCGTCAGCCGGGTGAGCGTCGGGGTCGCAAGCGGGATGATGCCGAGGAGGACCGACGCCACGGAGCCGGGGACGTACACCTGTCCGGAGAACAGGAGCGCGTGGTGCGCGCCGATACTGAACGCGCCGCCGGCGAGAATCGGCCGCCACTCGCCGCGGGCGGCGGGGATGACCCGGTCGCCGCGGGCGACGGCGACGGCGAACAACAGGAGCGCCGCCACGTCGAAGCGGACCGCCCCGAGGAACGCCGGCGGGACGGTCCGGAGGGCGATGTCGGTGGCGAGGAAGGCGCTCCCCCAGACGGCGGAGAGCGCGAGGAAGGCGACGGCGGTCTTGGCCCGACTCATTTGCGTCGGCTTTCGCGCCGACGGTACTGAATGAGTCGATTCGGCCGCCCGTCCGTGCCGCCGGCCCGGGAGAACACCGCGTTTCAGCCGATTCGGGCGTGCGGACGCCCCTCACACGCCCGAAACGCGAAGGAACAAGATTTTATGCGGAGGATGGAAAGTACAGCCCACTATGGGTAAGAAGTCGAAGTCTAAGAAGAAGCGTCTGGCGAAGCTCGAACGCCAGAACAGTCGCGTCCCCGCGTGGGTCATGCTCAAGACGGACATGGAAGTCACGCGAAACCCCAAGCGTCGCAACTGGCGGCGGAGCAACACGGACGAGTAAGCAATGAGCGCAAACGACTTCGAGGAGCGCGTCGTCACCGTCCCGCTCCGAGACGTGCAGGCGGTTCCGGCACACGAACGCGCGGGTCGCTCGATGACGCTCATCCGCGAGCACCTCGCCAAGCACTTCAAGGTCGACGCCGAGAACGTGCGTCTCGACACGCAGATCAACGAGGACATCTGGGCGCACGGTCGGCAGAGCCCGCCGAGCAAGTTCCGCGTCCGTGCCGCGCGTTTCGACGAGGACGGCGAGTCGGTCGTCGAAGCGGAACCGGCCGAGTAAACGGTGCTTCGCGCCTCCTTCGCCGGTTCGTCCTACATCGGCGTCTTCGCTCGCGCGACCGACGACGCGCTGTTGGTCCGTCCGGACGCCGACGACTCGCTCGCCGAGCAGATGGCCGAGGAACTCGACGTGCCGCTGGTCAAGACGACCGTCGGCGGGTCGGGAACGGTCGGCGCGTTAGCGACGGGTAACGAGAACGGACTGCTCGTGTCGAGCCGCGCGACGTCCCGCGAGAAGGAGGCCCTCACCGACGCCGCGGACCTCCCGGTCTACGAGCTTCCCGGTCGCATCAACGCCGCCGGCAACGTCGTTCTCGCGAACGACTACGGCGCGTACGTCCACGCGGAGCTCTCCGACGAGGCCGTCGCGGCCGTCGAGGAGGCCCTCGACGTCCCCGTCGAACGCGGCGACCTCGCCGACGTTCGGACCGTCGGGATGGCGGCCGTCGCCAACAACCGCGGCGTCCTCTGTCACCCGAAGTCGCGCGAACCCGAGCTCGAAGCGCTCGAAGCGCTCCTCGACGTTCGCGCCGACATCGGCACCATCAACTACGGCGGCCCGCTCGTCGGCTCCGGCCTCGTCGCCAACGAGGACGGGTACATCGTCGGCGAGGACACGACCGGCCCGGAACTGGGTCGCATCGAAGACGCCCTCGATTACATCGACTGAGGGCTTCCCGTCCCCCCGTTTTTCGCTTCAGTTTCGCTCCGAGTAGGAAGACCTTTCCCGCTCGGCACCCGACCGACGTGCATGAGCCAGTTCATTATCACGGGCAGCTTCACGAGCCGTGGCGTCGTCCACGAGTTCACGAAGACTGTCGAAGCGCCGAACGAGAACGTCGCACAGGAACGCGCCTTTTCGCTCATCGGGAGCGAACACGGAATCAAGCGCACGAAGGTCGACCTCAACGAGGTGTCCGCGGCATGATGGGTGGCGGTCAGCAGCAACTCCAACAGCTCTCCCAGGAACTGCAGGCCCTCGACGAGGAGATCGAATCCCTCGAAAGCGAGGTCTCCGACCTGAACGACGAGAAAGACGAGATCGACGAGGCTGTCGACGCCATCGAGACGCTCGAATCGGGGTCGACGGTGCAGGTCCCCCTCGGCGGCGGCGCGTATCTCCGCGCCGACGTTCAGGACATCGACGAAGTCGTCGTCTCCCTCGGCGCGAACTACGCCGCCGAGCAGGAACAGAGCACGGCTATCGAGACCCTGCGACGCAAGCAGGACGCGCTCGACGAGGAAATCGCGAGCGTCCGCGGACAGATCGAGGAGCTCGAAGAGGAGAGCGACGAGATCGAAGAGCAGGCGATGCAGGCCCAACAGCAGATGCAGCAACAGCAGATGCAACAGATGCAACAGATGCAGGGCGAGGGCGGCGACGGCGACGACGAGTAAGGTAACCCCCACCTCCTACTATTCAGATGTTCGACGGACTGAAGAAGAAACTCAACCGCTTCCGTAACGACGTTGAAGAGACCGCCGAAGAGAAGGCCGAGGCGGCCGCCGACGAGGCCGAAGCCGACGCCGACGCGGAAGCGGACTCAGCACCAGCAGACGCGGCGGTCGAACCCGAGGCGTCCGAGCCCGCTGATGTCGACTCCGACGCTGACACCGACGCCGTCAGCGGCGCGGCCGCCGGTTCCGAAGTCAACGCGGTCGACGCGGTCGACGCGACCGACGCTCCCGCGGACGCCGAGTCGGTGACCGAGACGGAGTCCGCGTCCGAACAGGGCGCGGCGACCGCGGAGGTCGAAACTGAAGCCGAAGCCGCCGCGGCGGCGACGTCGGCCGGCGAACCGGGCGACACTGACGCGGACACGGTCGACGAGCCGAGCGGCGAGTCGACGGCCGACGAGGTCGAACCGCACGAGTCGCTCGCGTCGGACGCCGCGAAGGCGGCGCTGACCGAGGAGGACGACGACGATTCGTCCGGTCCGGGTCGGCTCCGCCGCGCCGCCGCGTTCGCCACGGGGAAGGTCGTCATCGAGGAGGAAGACCTCGAAGACCCCCTCTGGGAGCTGGAGATGGCGCTCCTCCAGAGCGACGTCGAGATGCAGGTCGCAGAGGAGATTCTCGAAACCATCCGCGAGAAGCTCATCGGCGAGACGCGAAAGCAGGTTCAGAGCACCGGTCAGCTCGTCTCCGAGGCGCTCCACGACGCGCTGTACGAGGTCATCAGCGTCGGGCAGTTCGACTTCGACCAGCGCATCGCCGAGGCCGACAAGCCGGTCACGCTCATCTTCACCGGCATCAACGGCGTCGGGAAGACGACGACCATCGCCAAACTCGCCCGCTACTTCGAAAAGCAGGGCTACTCGACGGTGCTCGCCAACGGCGACACCTACCGCGCCGGCGCGAACGAGCAGATTCGCGAGCACGCGGAGGCGCTCGGCAAGAAGCTCATCGCCCACGAGCAGGGCGGCGACCCGGCGGCGGTCATCTACGACGGCGTCGAGTACGCCGAAGCCCACGACATCGACATCGTCCTCGGTGACACGGCCGGTCGGCTCCACACCTCCAACGACCTGATGGCGCAGTTGGAGAAGATAGACCGCGTCGTCGGCCCCGACCTCACGCTCTTCGTCGACGAGGCGGTCGCCGGGCAGGACGCGGTCGAACGCGCCCGGCAGTTCAACGACGCGGCCGCCATCGACGGCGCGATTCTGACGAAGGCCGACGCCGACTCCAACGGCGGCGCGGCCATCTCCATCGCGTACGTGACGGGCAAGCCCATCTTGTTCCTCGGCGTGGGACAGGGCTACGACCACATCGAGAAGTTCGACCCAGAGCAGATGGTCAACCGCCTGCTCGGCGAAGACGAGTAATCGGACTCGGTCCGTCGACCCTTTCTCTCGGCCGCCTCACTCCAGTACGAGCACGACTCCGAGCAGCAGCATCGTCCCCGCGCCGACGTAGTTCAGCGCGCTCGCGAGCCGCGTCTCCGCGACCCGCGACCCGAGTCGGTCCGCGCCGAGCGCGACGACCGACAGGTACAGCGCCGTGAGGACGGCGTAGGTCGCGCCCAGACTCGCCATTCGGACCGTGGTCCCCGCGCCCTGTCCGGCGAAGCCGGGGAGGAACGCGAGGAAGAACAGCGCGACCTTCGGGTTGAGCGCGTTGACGAGGACGCCCCGCCGAAAGCTCGCCCCGCTTTCGGTCTCGACCGCGGGGTCGAACTCGTCGTTTCGGAGGGCGGCGACGCCGAGGTACACGAGGTACGCCGCGCCGACGTACTTGACCGCCGCGGCGGCCTCGGGGACGGTTCGAAAGAGCGCCGCGACGCCGAGTGTCGCGAGAAACGTATGAAAGAGGACGCCTGTGGCGATGCCAAACGCCGACCGGACCCCCGGCCCGCGACCGTCGAGGCCGCGGGCGAGGACGTACATCGTGTCGGGGCCGGGCGCGAGGATGAGCGCGACCGCCGCCCCGCAGAACGCGAGATAGGTCCCGGCGTCGAGTCCGAACGCGAGCGTCGTCATCGCGCGGGCCTACGATTCGTCGCGGGAAGTAGCTCAGGGGTTCGGACTCGGAACCACCTGATTGCGGAGCGTGGGCACGCCGTCCCCGGACGCCGACGCCAGTCGCTCGACGTTCTCCGCGAGGATGTCGGCGACGCGCGTCCAGTAGTGCGGGGTGTGGCCGGAGACGTGCGGGGTGATGTAGACGTTCTCGAACCCCCAAAGCGGGTGGTCCTCGGGAAGCGGCTCGGGGTCCGTCACGTCGAGCGCGACGGCGCGGAGGCGGTTGTCCCGAAGGTTCGACACGAGCGCGTCGGTGTCGACGACCCCGCCGCGCGCGACGTTGACGAGGACGGCGTGCGTGGGAAGCGCCTCCAGCGCCCGGCCGTCGATGAGCCCGCGGGTCTCGTCGGTCAGCGGGCACGCGACCACGAGGTAATCGGTGCGGACGAGCGCCGATTCGAGGTCGTCGAACCCGACTACCTCGTCGGTCGGGCCGCCCTTTTCGGGCGTGTAGCGGACGCCGACAGTCTCGACGCCGAACGCGTCGAGTCGCTCGACGACCGCCTGCCCGATGGCACCGAGGCCGACCACGGTGGCCGTCGACCCCCGCAACTCGCCGTACGACTGGAAGCGCCGCCACTCGCGGCGTCGCTGGCGGCGGAGTCCCTCGTCGAGTCGGCGGGTGATCATGAGGAGCCAGCCGATGACGTGTTCGGCGATGTTGGGGCCGTGGACGCCGGAGGCGTTGGTGACGACGACGCCGCGCTCCCGGAGTGCTTCCAGCGGGAGGTGGTCGTAGCCGGCGGCCGCGCCGGCGAACAGTCTGAGTTCGTCGGCCGCGTCGAGCACGTCGTCGGGGAGCGACGTGCCGGTGATAATGGTCGCGTCGCGCGCGGCGTCGAGCGTCTCCGCGGTCGTCTTCGGGTGGCGCACGGTCGCGTCGGGCAGGCGCTCGCGGAGGGCCGCGGCGTACTCCGACGCCGGGATTCCGTGCGTGGGGCGGTCGAGGACGAGAATCGTGGTCATCGAGTGCGCTGTCGGGGCCCGGGGCGATAGGTGTTGGCCCCGAACGCGACGGATAAAGCCTTTACCGGCGCGACGGCGTAGGAAGGCACAATGGTACTCGACAATCTCGGGAGTTCCCTCCGCGGCAGTCTCGATAAACTCCGGGGGAAGTCCCGCCTCGACGAGGACGACGTCCAGGAGATCGTCAAGGAGATTCAGCGCTCCTTGCTCTCCGCCGACGTCGACGTCAGCCTCGTCATGGACCTCTCGGACTCTATCAAGACCCGCGCGCTGGAAGAAGAGCCGCCGGGTGGCACGAACGCCCGCGACCACGTCCTGAAAATCGTCTACGAGGAACTCGTCGACCTCATCGGCGAGTCGACGGAGATTCCGCTCGAATCGCAGACCATCATGCTCGCCGGCCTCCAGGGGTCGGGGAAGACGACCACCTCCGCCAAGATGGCGTGGTGGTTCTCGAAGAAGGGACTCCGCCCCGCGGTCATCCAGACCGACACCTTCCGCCCCGGCGCGTACGACCAGGCCAAGCAGATGTGCGAGCGCGCCGAGGTCGACTTCTACGGCGACCCCGACTGCGACGACCCGGTCCAAATCGCCCGCGACGGCCTCGAAGCGACCGACGACGCCGACGTGCACATCGTCGACACGGCCGGTCGCCACGCGCTCGAAGACGACCTCATCGCCGAAATCGAGGAGATCGAGGGCGTCGTCCAGCCCGACCTGAACCTGCTCGTCCTCGACGCGGCAATCGGGCAGGGGGCGAAAGAACAGGCCCAGCAGTTCGACGAATCCATCGGCATCGGCGGCGTCGTCATCACCAAACTCGACGGGACGGCGAAGGGCGGCGGCGCGCTGACCGCCGTCAACGAGACCGACTCGTCTATCGCCTTCCTCGGCATGGGCGAGACGGTCCAGGACATCGAGCGCTTCGAGCCGAACGGCTTCATCTCCCGCCTGCTCGGGATGGGCGACCTGAAACAGCTCTCCGAGCGCGTCGAACGCGCCATGTCCGAGACCCAGGCCGAAGACGAGGACTGGGACCCCGAGGAGATGATGAAGGGGAACTTCACCCTCAAGGACATGCAAAAACAGATGGAGGCGATGGACAAGATGGGGCCGCTCGACCAGGTGCTCGACATGATTCCGGGCTTCGGCGGCGGCATCAAAGACCAGCTTCCGGACGACGCGATGGACGTGACGAAAGACCGGATGCGCGCGTTCGAGGTCATCATGGACTCGATGACCGAAGCGGAACTGGAGAACCCGCGGAAGGTCGGCGCGTCCCGCGTCAAGCGCATCGCGCAGGGGTCGGGACAGGACGAAGAGACGATACAGGAACTGCTCGAACAGCACCGCATGATGGAACAGACCATCAAGCAGTTCCAGAACATGGGCGACGGCGACATGCAGCGGATGATGAAGAAGCTCCAGAATCAAGACGGCGGCGGCGGCATGGGCGGTCTCGGCGGTATGGGTCCGTTCTGAACCACCCCACGATTTCCTCGCCGCGTGTTCTGTGCTTGCCCGCGCGATTTCCTCGCCTCGCCACGATACCCCCGACTTTTAACGCTCGGGTCCGTCGCACCCCACAATGACCGTGCGAGACGTGGCAATCGAGGCCTACAAGGAAGCCTTGCCCGCCCTCGCGGCCAGCCTCGTTGGCGGCCTCGTCGCCGGCGTCGTCCTCGGGGGGATGCGTGCCGAACTCCGGGCCGTGCCGGGGCTTCTCGTGCTCGTCCCCGCGCTCTTGGCGACCCGCGGCAACGTCTACGGCTCGCTCGGCGCTCGCATCGCCACCGCGCTCCATCAGGGCCTGATCGAACCCCGCGTCACCGGCGGCGACGAACGCCTCCGGGCGGCCGCGACGGCCGCGCTCGCAAACGGCGTGCTCACGAGCACGTTCGCCGCCGTCGTCGCGTTCTTCCTCCTCACGTTCCTCGGTAGCCGGGTCGCGCCGCTCTCGATTCTCGTCGGCGTCGCCATCGTCGCCGGCCTGCTGTCCGGCATCGTCCTGACCGTCGTCGTCGTCAGCGTCGTCTTCGCGGGCTACCGCCGCGGACGCAACCCCGACACCATCGTCGGCCCGGTCGTGACGACGACCGGCGACGTGTTCGGCGTCCTCTTTCTGCTCATCGCCGTCAGAACCGTCCTCGCCGTCGCGGGGGTGTTCTGAGTGCCGACCGAGTGGACCGTCCGCGCCATCACGCGGGCGATGCTCCCGGTGTTGCTCGTGCTCACGCTCGTCGAGCTCGGAAGCGGTCTCGTCCTCGGAAGCTTCGAGGCGCAGTTGTTCCGCTACCCGTCGCTTCTCGTGCTCGTCCCCGTCACCATCGGGACCGCTGGGAACCTCGGGAGCGTCCTCGCGGCGCGGCTCTCCACGTCGTTCCACCTCGGGACGCTCTCGTTTTCGCCCCGCGACGACGAACTCGCGGGCAACGCCGTCGCCACACTCGCCCTCGCGGTGACGGTGTTCCCCGTCATCGGCGCGGGCGCGTGGGTCGCCACGCTCCTCGTCTCCGGCGACACGTCGCTGGCCCTGCAGAAGGTCGTCATCGTCGCCCTGTCGAGCGGGATTTCGCTCGCGGTCCTCGCGGTCGCCGTGACGTTCTCGGCGACCTACGTCGCCTATCGGTTCGGCCTCGACCCCGACGACGTGGTCATCCCCGTCGTCACCAACCTCTGCGACGTGCTGGGCGTCGTCGTCCTGTTCGGGGTCGCGCAGGTGCTCGTCTGACCCCCCGTTCGAACCGCCTCTCGCCGACCGACGCCGATTAGTTCGCTCGGTACCGACCCTCGGTCGTGCAGTCGTCGGCCCTCCTCCCGGTGTTGTTCGAGGTGCTCCCGCGAGTCGCGCGCATCGCCGCCTACATCGCCGTGGGCGTCTTCGCCGCGAACCTCGTCGTCGCTTTCGGCCTCGTCGAGCGCATCGCCGGCCTCTCGCGGTATCTGACGAGCCCCGCGAACCTCCCAGACGAGGTGGGGACGGCCATCGTCACCACCGCCGCCTCGACGACGGCGGGCTACGGGATGCTCGCGGAGTTCCGCGAGTCGGGCGTCCTCGACGACCGGGCGACCCTCGTCGCCGTCACCATCAACACGTTCTTCGGCTTCGTCCAGCACATCTTCACGTTCTACTGGCCGGTGCTCATCCCCATCCTCGGCCGCGAGGTCGGCTTCATGTACGTCGGCGCGCGAGCGGCCATCGCGCTCGCCATCACCGCGACCGGCGTCGTCGCCGGCGCGGTGCTCCTCTCTGACCGTAACACGACCCCCGTCGCGGTCGCCGAGACCGACGGCTCGGGCGGGGTGGGCGATGCGGCCGCCAGCGCGGATGACTCCGCCGACGCGGACGATACCGACGACTCGCTCCGCGAGGCGGTCGAAGACGCCGCTCGGAGCACGTGGACGAAGCTTCGGCGCATCGTCCCCCGGCTGGCCGTCGTCTACGTGGTCGTCACGCTCCTCCTGCGGACGACCGACCTCGAATCGTTCGCGGCGCTCGCCAGCCCGCTGACGAACCTCGTCGGCCTACCGGGCGCGGCCGTCCCCGTCGTCGTCGCGTTCGCGTTCGACACGACGACCGGCGCGGCGACCATCGCGCCGGCCGTCGGCGAGACGTTCACGCCGAAACAGGCCGTGGCGACGATGCTCATCGGCGGCATCATCTCCTTTGCCGTCTCGACGTTCAAGCGGTCGATTCCCTTCCAGTACGGCATCTGGGGCCCCGAGTTCGGGTCGAAGGTCATCGCCGTCAACACGGGGCTAAAAATCGTCTTCATCGCAGTCGCGGTGGCGCTGTTGGTCGCCTGAGCCGACGGGAACTCCGCTTCCGTCTCCGGTTTCGACGCCGATTTAGCGGTCGTTCGGGTCGACCGGTCGCCCGTCTTCGGTCGGCGGCGCGATGTAGTCGATGACCTCGTCGACGGAGGGGTCGCGGACGGTCACGTGCACCTCGATGTCGCCGAGTTCGTCGGGGTTGCCGACGGAGAAGTTGACGACGCCCTTGAACGCGGCCTGCTTTTTCAGCGCGAACGAGAAGCCGTCGTCGTCGCGGCGCTTCGCGAACTCGCGGCGGGCGGTGTCGAGGATGGTCTGTTCGTGGAGGCGCTCGGAAAAGCGCTCCAGTTCGTGGGTCTCGCCGACGAGCTGTCCGGGTTCGTGGTCGAGTTCGACGCCGGGGAAGATGTTCTCGACGGCGTCGCCGACGCGGTTCGTGACCTCGGTGTCGCGGACGGGCACCTCGATGCGGACGTCGACGCTGTAAATCAGGCTCACGCGTCGGCCTCCGTGACCGCCTCCGGTCCCTCTTCGAACAGCTTCGTGATGGTCTCGCGGTAGTCCGCCAGCGTGCCGGTGTTCTGGATGACCACGTCGGCGCGGTCCATCGCGTCGCCCATCCCGAAGTCGAGTTCGCGGCGCTCGCGCTTTTTGAGCGCCTCCACGTCGGTGTCGCTGTCGTCGCGGTCGCGGTCGAGCAGGCGCTCGGCGCGCGTCTCGAACGGTGCTTCGACGCTCACGAGGACGAAGTCGTCGCCGAACGCCTCGCGGAAGCGGTCGAGTTCGACGCCCGACCGAAGCCCGTCGACGAGCACCACGTCGTTCGATTCGAGGTGCCGTTCGACCATCGGCAGGGACCGCGCGGCGATGGCGTCATCGCCCTCTTCCTCGCGGAGCGCGGTCGCTATCTTCCCGTGGTCCGTCGCGGGGTCGAGGCCGCGCTTGCGACACTCCTCGCGGATGACGTCGCCCATCGTCACGACGGGCACGCCCGCGTTGCGGGCCACCTCGGCGAGTTCGCCCTTGCCGCTTCCCGGCAGGCCGACCGTCCCGATGACTCTCATAGCCGGTGTTACCGCGTTGGCGCTGTTAAAGCCTCCCTTCACGTCGCTCCGGGTGGCGGGTTTCGCCGCTTCCCCGCCGCCGACCCGATGTCCCCCGCCTCGCTTGACCACCCCGTCGCTTTTCGCCTCGGCCCGCGTATCTACGCCCATGTCTCAGCGCTCGTTCGTCGTTCGCGCCCTCTGGTTCGTCTTCGTCGGCTGGTGGGCGACGCCCGCCGTCGTCAACGTCGCGTGGTTCCTGAACGCGACCGTCATCGGCATCCCGCTCGGCGTCGCGCTCATCAACCTCGTGCCGACGGTGCTCTCGTTGAAGGAACCGAAATCGCGGCTCGAACCCGACTCGTCGCGGGGCCAGCGGTCACTCGTCGTTCGCGCCGTCTACTTCGTGTTCGTCGGCTGGTGGCTGAGTTGGGTCTGGGCGAACGTGGCGGTGCTGTTCACGCTCACCATCGTCGGTCTCCCGGTCGGCATCTGGATGCTCAACCGGCTCCCGGCGGTCACGTCGCTGTACCGGTTCGACGGGTAGAACCCGATTCGTTTTTCTTGCAGGACCGGTTTGTGGGCATCGAGGGCGCGTAGCTCAGTCGGACAGAGCGTCGGACTTCTAATCCGATGGTCGCGGGTTCGAATCCCGTCGCGCTCGCTCGGCCGGAGGCCTCGCTCGCGCGACGGACATCGCAAACGCTTCGCGTTTGCTCAATCCCGTCGCGCTCTTTTCGTTGTGGGAGACCGCCGAGCGACAGCGAGGCGTGTCGGAACGCCACGCGCGGGATTCGAATCAAAGAGCGACTGCCCCCTCGTCGCGTCGCCCCGAACACTGCCGAA